>JAPLVZ010000015.1 GCA_026396805.1 Candidatus Falkowiibacteriota bacterium | reverse complement strand
TGCTTAAACAGAGTCGGCGGCTGGCTAATTCCAGGAAGATAAGGGGGCGGGAAAAAATCGCCAAAATGATGGAGCAGATAGACCTTAGATTGGCTAATAATTATTTATCGGGGTGTTAAGTATGTTCATGGACTTGCGCATAACTTGCGCATAACTGCACCTTGAATCATAAGTAATATTTATACAGGAGAAAAAAACCGGATTTACCCCGATTTTTTAGCTAGCTTTGAGTATATTTGCAGTATCTTGGCCAGATGGCTACCCGGGTCAAGTATTCGAGCGCTCTCTCTGGCCCTAAGTTCTATATTTTTTTTAATCTCGGGCTTAAGCTCGCAAACCGCTTTAATTACCGCTTCCAATTCCTTGATATCTCCGGCTTTAAACAGGAAACCGTTTTCTTTATCTTTGATTATTTCCGGCAAGCCGCCGACGCGGCTGGCGATGACTATTTTCCCTTGGGCTAAAGACTCAAGAAGGGCGAGCGGCATATTCTCCGGCCAGATTGACGGAAAGACAACCGCGCGCGCTTTAGTAATTTCATCGTTTAAAGATTGACCGGTGAGTCGCCCTAATAATTTTATCTGTCCGCTTTTTATTTCCGGGCCGAACTCCGTCCGGATATTTTTTTCTTCCGGACCCGCGCCGACAATATGTAATTTTTGGCCGCTCCGCCCGCCGCCGGATTTTACGGCTTGAGCCAAATCGCTGATTCCCTTTTCCGGCGCCAGGCGTCCGAAATATAATAAATAATCTTCTTCCGGGTAATCATTTTGATAATCATTTTTCAATAGGTCGTCTTCCGTATTTAAAAGCGCCTCGGAAATTTTTGGCGCCGGATTATAAATCGTAATGATTTTTTCCGCCGGCCAGCCGCTCTCAATCACCAAGCGCCGCATGAATTCGCTGGGAGCGATTAACAAATCAAGATTCTTTTCGTAGATATGGAGCCACTTATGATGAATGGTCATTTCTAAAGTCGCTAGAGAGCTTTGCAAATAAGACTTGTAGCAGTTATTGGTTAAACAAGGTAAATAGCTTTTCTCATCCAAACATTTCCGGCAAATATGTCCTTTCGTAAACAAGCGGTAATTCGGACAGATTAATTTATAGTCATGAAGATGCATCACGACCGGAATACCTCTAGCCTTAGCCGCTTCTAAGATTGAGGGAGAAAGCTGATGGTAGATATTATGGACATGGACGATATCGGGCTTAAAATCATCAAGCTCGCGCGCGAACTTACGTTTCGCTTCCCGGCTATAAATCATTCGCCCCGGAATTTTCAGTTTATCTTTTAAACCGCCGCCGTTAAATTCCACCGGCGACGCGAAATATCTGGAGTAAGGCGATTCTAAATTGCGCGGATCGGCCATGGCAAAAACCGCGGTCTCGTGTCCGGCCGCGTTCAAGGCTTTAGTCAGGTCAAGGAAGTATTTATCAGCCCCGCCCTTGGGGTAATAAAATTTATTGGCTTGGAGAATACGCATTTTGGTTTTTTGCTTGCGGCGCCGGGCTTTTAGCGGCGCGCTTTGACTTTCCGGCTTTTATTGATAAAATTGAAATATGTATAATTATAGCATTTCTTATGGAAAAGACTAAGCGTTCATTCGTTCTCGCCGCGGCCGTTTTCCTGGCGGTCTCTTTTCTGATTGCGATATTTTGGGCGCAAGGCTCGGGTTTGTTACTGTTGACGATTCTGGCGCTCGGCGCTTTTACCGCTTCTTTCTTTTATCCTCGCGTCGCTTTCGCGATTCTTATTATTATGCGGACGGCGTCCGATTTTTTGACCGACCGGAATATTTTTTCCCTTGGCGAGCTGGGCGTTAACTTCACCTCACTCATGGGTGTTATCGTCCTTATTTTCGCGGCCACAATTTTTATCAGAAACAAGGGTTGGCGGGAAAAGATGCCTTTGGCCGGTTCCTGGATATTATTTTTGGGATTGGCGGCCGCCCTATCTTTCAATTCCATCAGCTTGAGCGCGAGCTTGGTGGAATTCTTGCGCTGGTTGAGCTTCTTCGCCTTATTTGTTCTCGGCTTTTACCTTTTTAAGGGCAGTAAGCACTTAACGAGTCTTATCAGGGTACTCATCGCCTCTTCTCTTATTCCAACGGTCGTGGCCGTCTGGCAGGCGCTCAATAGGCAGGGCGTCTTTGACGGCGAGCGCTGGCGCTTGAACGGGACTTTCGTCCATCCGAATATGCTCGCTTTCTATTTGGTTTTTGTCATCACTCTCGCCTGTTTTATCTTCTTATCTTTAAAAAAACAGGCGGTGGAAAAATATTTATATCTTGTCTTGGCGGCGCCCTTCTTGGTTGTTTTAGTTTTAACCTATACCCGCGGGGCTTGGCTCTGCCTGTTCATTATCTTTTTCTTAATCGGCTTGACGCGTTTCCGGGCTTTCTTATTGGCCGGCTTAGGCCTGATTATTGTTTTTTATATTGTCTTCATCCCTTTTCAGGAAAGGGTGAATAGTCTGGTTTCTTTTTCGGCGACAGACTCGACCGTCTGGCGTCTGGATTTATGGCGCGACGCGCTCGGTTACGCCCAGAGTCGGCCCCTCTTGGGTTACGGTCCGGGAACCGCTCCGATAGTCATCGGTAATAACCGGTCCGCTATTTTAGGTTCCAGCGAGCCGCATAATGATTACATAAAAATCCTACTGGAAACCGGCGCCATCGGTCTGGCCGCTTATCTCGCTTTAATTATTAACCTCTTAGTCCGTTTGGCCCAGGGTTTCAGGAACGAGCAATGGCCGCGTCGAAAATTATTGTTTTTATTCATGTTTGTTTTCTTTGTTTCCCTCTATCTTTTCAGCGCGGGCGACAATATCTTAAAAGATTCTTCTCTGCAATGGAGTTTTTGGGCGCTTAACGGCGCGCTGATGTTCGCTTATTTAGAGAGTAAGCGGGATAAAGCTGATTTGGTTGTTTAATGATTTGGGTTTATTAATAATTTAGGCCCATCGATAATTTCGGTTCATCAAGCCGTTTCGCTTAAAAAAATTTTATGAAAAAAGCTATCTGGTCGGATAGCTTTTTGTGTGCGAAGGGTTATTAATCCCTTAAATTATTCATTTCTTGTGTGGCCGTCTTTGTAAACAACCCAAGCTTTTTTAAGAAAGGGATTAACGAAAACCGTCCCATTCTCATAAGCGCGGCTATGAATGCCGTTACTGGCCAGCGCGGGCGCCAGCGGCTTGCCCAAGTCTAATCGATATTTACTTTCATATTTAGTGTTTTGTAAATATGAGAAATAAACATTATTCAGCAACATGCTTGAACAGAGCGTAAAGAAGTAATTATCTTTACGAGCGTTGAAGATGCAAGGACCGGCGGAAAAAGCCGAAGCGTTATTCATATTTTCAAACCACGCTTCATAAATCGTATCTTTCCTGTTTAAATAAACCTCGGGAAAATTTTCAAACATTTTTCCCGAACACTGGGGATAGCTTAAATGCCCCGGGTTCCCGATAATGATAAAGTCCGAGCCGCCGAATTTTTTAATTTCATTCAAGGAATAATCCGTTCCCTGTTTCCAGAGAAGATTCACTGACAATGAATCATTATCCCTTATGGGCCCGTAGTCCCAACCGCTTTTGTTGGTTCCGTATTTACCCAGCCAGGTGATACGGTACCAAAGGTTATCCCTTAATACGCCGTTAAATGGATAGGTTTTAAGAATGTCCTGAATAAACCTGTCTGTAATGAATTCGATATAACTCATTTTTTCGTTAATCGAATAGACCGGTAATCTCGGGCAGTCTATTCTGCAGTTCATTGTCAGCATTCTCTTGCCGGTTCTTTCGTCCGTCCAAAAGTTCAAACGTTTTCCATCCTTGCCATGCAGGAACCATTCCTCTTTCTTATCCAAGAAAGCGACAATGTTCTTACTCCATGGTTTGTCTTCCCACATCGGGAAAAACCATTCTGCCACATTAAAGTAGCAGTAAATTTTCAGGCGCGGATTATCTGCGCGCAGAGCGTCCAAAGATGCCCGATTATTAAAAATTATTTCCGGATCAACCATGATAAGGTCATAACCTTTGAGACGACTCGCCTCTTCCAAGGACATCGTCGGCAAGTACCAATGGACCGCCGTTTTCTGGGCTTGAGCATCGTAGACGTAAGCCACGCCCAGTAATAAGCAAATAAGAATTACTTTTTTCATTATATATCAGTTTAGTTAAATTTTTAAAGTTCTAGTTTTGTCCAAATTTCTTAAGTTTTTCTTAATAATTACTAATTTACCTTTGAAGTGCAACACCTCTATACTAATAGTATATGAGATACAAACACTTAACTAAGGTTAACAGGCTGGAAATTTCCATCCTATTGAACAAGGGTCATGGCGTCCGAGATATCGCTTCAGCGCTCGGCT
>JAPLVZ010000004.1 GCA_026396805.1 Candidatus Falkowiibacteriota bacterium | reverse complement strand
GTCTATCTTATAACCGCGGTTAGACACGGTAAAAATCAGGCGGCGTCCGTCGTTTTCCAATTTCCGCCGCAAGTTGCGGATATGGACTTCTATCGTATTGGAAAAAGGATCGGCGTTTTCATCCCAAACATGTTCCATAATATTCTGGCGCGACAGTATCCGTCCTTTATGTTTCAGTAGATATTCAAGCAAGGCGAACTCCTTGGAAGACAGGAATATTCTTTTATTATTTTTCGTCACCAAGAACTTATCGGGATTAAGTTCTAAATCGTTGATTTTTAAAATATTTCCTTCCCAGTTCTTTGGCCGCCGAAGAACGGCTTTTATTCTGGCCAGCAGTTCCGACAGAATAAAGGGCTTGGTCAGGTAATCATCGACGCCCAGGCCTAAGAGGTCTATTTTTTCCTCCAGCTCATTATGGACGGTCAACATGATTATCGGGGTGGACAGGCCGGCGTCACGAATTTTTTTTATGACTTCGCGGCCGTTTAATTTTGGCAGGTTATAATCAAGAATAATTAATTCGTATTCATTCGTTTGCGCGGCCAAATAGCCGCTTTCACCGTCGGTAGCGGCGTTAGCGACGTACCCGGCCTCTTTTAAGGCCGGCAAAAGCGAACGAACGACATCGGAATCGTCTTCAATCAGCAAAATTTTCATATTATTATTATTGTTGTTATTCTACAGTCAATCTCTTTTTTAAACAATCACGTCACGCCATCTCGCTTGTTTATCTAATTATATAATATTGGCGATAAATTAAATCTAAATTTTTTCTAAATAAAAAATAAAGGCCCATCTTGCTTTTCAGGCCTATTCGGGCTAAAATACGGGTGTAATATGAGTTATAAATTTTTAAAAAACGCCCGAACCGGCGGTTTGCTGAAATCCTTACGCGAGCAGAAAGAGGATCCTTTTCTGGTGAAAGAAGGGAAGTTCAATTTTGGCGGCCTGAAGGACCCCTCCTATCAAACTGATTGGACCGAAGAATCTTTTCTGGCCGATTCGAGCCGCAAGGAAATGGTCAGCCGCTCTTTTAATTTTTCCCAAATCCGTTATTTTACTTTGTTCGGTATTTTCGTTTTAGGCGTCCTGATCGTCCGGGCGGGCTGGCTCCAAATAGGCCAAAATGATTACTACAGCCTGTTATCGGAAAATAACCGTTTGCGCGCTGAAGTCATCGAGCCGAAGCGCGGCATAATTTATACCCGCGATTTAGAACCCTTAGTTCGCAATAAAGCGAATTTTGTCTTATATTTCAAGCCAATTGATTTACCTGGTGATGAGTTGGTTCGTGACGACCTCCTGCGCCGTTTGAGCCGGATAATCGAAGGCGGGGCGACAACCACAACGAATATTTTAAGCGCCGGAACCGACGGAATGTCGGTCGTATCCGATAACGCCACTTTCTATCAACTCAAAGATATTTTGTCTAAAGTAAAAATGGGATCGCTGGAATCATACCAGTCGCTTGGCGTGGCCGATAATATTGAATATGATAAGGCGATGCTTATCGCTCTGGATTTGCCGCAGTGGCCCGGCGTTTTCTTATCCAGCAAGATTCGCCGCGAATACTTGGTTGGCGCCGCGGTTTCCAGTCCGGAGGTTCCGGGGGCGAGCAGTTTGGCTCATATTTTGGGTTATACCGGAAAAATAGACAGCCAAGAATTGAAAAGTTTAAGCGCCGACTATTCGCCGATAGACTATATCGGCAAGATGGGCATTGAGTATTTTTGGGAAAAAGAATTGAAAGGCCGGCCGGGAAAAAAGAATATTGAAGTGGACGCGTTCGGCCGCCAGAAAAAAATAATCAATGAGGAACCGGCCCAGGACGGCGTCAATCTCCAATTGTCTTTAGACCTAGGTCTGCAGAAAAAAGCCGAAGAAGTTACAACCGCTTACCTAAACCAAGCCGGGCTTCATCGGGCTTCCGTTATTATAATGAATCCGAAGAACGGCGAGATTTTAACCCTGGTCAGCTTGCCGGGTTATGATAATAACGCTTTCGCGCGCGGTATCAGTCAGGACGAGTTTTCCCGGTTTTTGGATGACCCCAACCTGCCCTTATTAAATCGCGCTGTCAGCGGCGAATTTCCCGCCGGTTCAACGATTAAGCCGATTTTTGCCGCCGGCGCCTTGGAAGAAAAAATTATTAACGAAACAACCAGTTTTATAAGCAGCGGCGGCTTGCGCGTCGGCGAATGGTTCTTTCCGGATTGGAAAGCCGGCGGGCACGGCGTCGTTAATGTGCGCCAGGCCTTAGCCTGGTCGGTTAATACTTTCTTTTATTATATCGGCGGCGGCTATGGTGATTTTAAGGGTTTGGGCGTTGAGGGTTTGGTCAAATACGCGCGTCTTTTCGGGCTCGGTGAAATAACCGGTGTTGATCTGCCGGGAGAACAATCCGGCTTTGTGCCGACGGCCTCCTGGAAAGAAGCCGTTAAGAACGAGTCTTGGTATATCGGCGATACCTATCATTTTGCTATCGGCCAGGGCGATGTTTTAGTGACGCCGCTTCAAGTCGCGAATTATAACGCGGCCATCGCCAACGGCGGGACTCTTTATACGCCGCATCTGGTCAGTAAAATTTTGGGCGAGGATAATAAAGTTATCAGAGAAATCGTTCCTAACATAATCCGCCAGAATTTTATTTCTCCGGCCAATCTGGAAATAGTCCGCGAGGGCATGCGCGCCGCCGTGACGCTCGGCAGCGCCAGTTCCCTGAATGCTCTGCCGGTCAAAGTCGCCGGCAAGACCGGTACGGCGCAATGGTCGACTAAAAAAGCGGCGCACGCCTGGTTTATCGGTTTCGCGCCTTACGATGATCCGGAAATAGCGATTACTGTCCTCGTGGAAGAAGGCGTGGAAGGCAGTACTATCGCCGTGCCGATAGCCAAAGATATTTTGAGTTGGTATTATAGCGGTCGGAGATAATCTAAAATAATATATGCCTATTCCTCTGTCTCTGCATCTGTTTATCCATTTTATCCTAGCCGTTTTGGCCGGACTGTCAGTCGGTCATTATTTTAATAAAGCGAAGCTTGGGGTTATCGCCGGCGTCGTCGGCGGATTTTTGATTGATCTAGACCATGTCTTAGAATATTTTTTTACTTTTGGACTTCATTTCAATCTTCCTTATTTTTTAACCGGCCGGGGGTTCTTAATAAGCAATAAGATTTTTCTTGTTTTTCATGCCTGGGAGTATATTCCGATCTTATTAATTGCCGCTTGGCTCCTGCGCCGCCGGAAGAATATCAGTATTTTTTTATTGGCTTTGACTTTCGGGGCGATGGTCCATATGACGTCCGATTGCTTCCTGAATAATTATCCGCCGCGCAATTATTCCATCATTTATCGCGCCGCCAAGGGCTTTAACGCCTCGCTTTTATTGAGTCCCTCTCAACAGGAATTGAACACGGAACTTAAGCGGGGACTGAACTTATAGATCGGATTTGTCTTAATTTATGGGGTTTTTAAATGATTAGCACTCTCTTGACTTGAGTGCTAATTTCGTTTATAATGGAATTATATGATTTCCGACCGCAAAAAATTCTTATTGGAAACAATCATTAAGGAATACGTTAAAACCGCGACGCCGGTTTCTTCGGGCATACTGGTTGATAAATATAAGCTGGATATTTCACCGGCGACCGTGCGCAACGAGATGATGGAGCTTGAAGAAGAGGGTTATATCTACCAGCCCCATACGTCCAGCGGCCGCGTCCCGACGGAAATGTCCTATGAGCTTTTTATCGCCGATTTCAAAGGAGCTAAGAAGATTAAAAGTTTGCGCGAGACGGAAGAAAAATTATTAAGCCAACTCTTCAAGCGCGATGAAGCCGCCTATAAGGCGACCGCCAAAGCAATCGCGGAACTGTCCAGCGCCGCCGTTTTTTGGGCTTTCCATAAGAATGATTTATATTATACCGGGCTTAGCAATCTTTTCGCTCAGCCGGAATTCCGTCAAGTTAACGCCGTCTGCGATGTTTCCGGAGTTATTGACCGCCTGGAAGAAATCATCGATGAAGTTTTTGAAGGTTTGGAGGAAGGCGAACAAATACTGATCGGTTCCAAAAATCCGTTCGGAAATTTCTTAAGCGCGGTTCTGGTCAAATATAAATATAATAATCAGAGCGGCGTCTTGGGAATCTTGGGACCGATGCGCATGGACTATGAACGGAATCTGGCGCTGGTGGAATTTATTAAGAAAAAATTTGAATAATATGGAAGAATTAAAAAGACATCCCGAGGTTGTCGTCGGACCCTTGATTTATAATGATAAAGGTGAAATTTTATTGATTAAAAATCCTAAGTTTAAAGATTTTTGGACCATTCCTGGCGGACACATAGAATTAGACGAACTGGCGGAAGAGGCTCTTAAGAGAGAAATACTGGAGGAGACTGGCTTGGAAATAAAAAATATTGAACCAATTAGTTTCAGTGAAGGTATTAATCCGGAATTTTTTTATAAAAAGAAACATTTTATTTTTTTGAGTTATTTGGCGGAAATGGCCGGCGGTGAAATTAAACCAGGCGAAGAAATGACCGAATATCTTTGGGCCGCGCCGGAAAAGGTTTCTGAACTGAAGATAACTGATTCGGTTAAACCATTAATTGAATATTATTTAGAAAAGAAAAAAAACAATAACGAAACTTGGGAACATAAATATCTGCGCGCCTTAGCCGATTATCAGAATCTCTTGAAAGCGACCGCGAAGGATCGGGAAGATTTCGTAAAGTACGCGTTTGAAGATTTTTTGCAGGATATTTTGCCGGTTTATGATCATTTGAAGATGTCGGTCGCCAGCTTAAACGAAGAAGAATCTAAAAATCCTTGGGCTGTCGGCGTCCGTCACGTTTTAAAGCAGTTTAAGGATGTCTTAGAAACCAGAGGTGTGGAAGAAATAAAAACGTTGGGCGAAAAATTTGATCATAATTTAATGGAAGCGATTGACGGCCAGGGTGAAACGGTCAAGCAGGAAATAATGCCGGGCTATAAATTGAACGGGAAAGTTATTCGGCACGCGAAAGTGATAGTTGAATAGATAATTAATTTTTTCTTGCCGTATCTACTTGGCGAAGGGAGCTAAGTTTTACGGAAAGATATATAAAATTTATGTCATTAATAAAATGGGCCCCGTTTTTTCCGGAATTTGATGACATGGAAAAAATGATGGGCGAGATGCTGCCGGCGGTGCGCGGCAATCAATTCGGGTTTACGCCCGCGATTGATATGTATGAAGACAAGGATAATGTCGTCGTGGAAACCCAATTAGGCGGGATTGACCCGGAAAAGGTGGACATTTCCATTGAAAATAACGTTTTAACCATCAAAGGCGAGAGCGAAAAAAAGAGCGAAGTGGAGGATAAGAATTATTACCGCAAGGAAATACGTCGCGGTTCTTTCTACCGCTCTATTCCACTACCGACGAAGGTTAACGGCGATAAAGCTACGGCCGAGAGTGGAGAAGGTATTTTAAAGATTACTGTTCCGAAAGCGCCGGAACTTAAGTCGAAGACGATTAAGATTATCGCCAAGAAAAAATAATTTTTGATTAATGCCGGTCCTCTTAGGAGCCGGGAATGAGTTAATAATTATTAAAATAATTAGATATGAGAATCGGAGAGATAATAAAAAAAAGAAGGAGTATCAGAAAATACCAGGACAGAAACATATCCGAATCTTTGGTTAGAAAATTAATAAACGCCGCCAGATTAGCTCCTTCGGCCTATAATGGCCAGCCCTCAAAATTTTTAGTGGTCAGAGACGCTAAGACGAAACAAATACTCAAAGACTCTAAAATTTTTAAGCACGATTTTGTTTATAGCGCGCCTTTAATAATTGTCTGTTGTGCCGATCCGGAAGTATATCCCAAAGAAAGATTTGAACCAATATACAGCAATTCTTCCGAAATCGGCGGTGATATCGGAGCCGTGCGCGACCTGGCCATCAGTTCCCAGAATTTAGTTTTAATGGCGACAGAACTGGGACTGGGCACTTGTTATGTCGGCTTAGTAGATAGGCGTAAAATCAAAGAAATTTTTCATATCCCTCAAAATTATGTTTTACCATTTGTCATAACTGTTGGTTATCCTGATGAGAACCCCAAGCCGTTGTTAAGAAAAAATTTAGAAGATTTTGTTCTGAAGCAATAAACAATTAAAATAATTAATTAAATAAAAAAATATGTCAAAAATTTTAGGGATTGATCTGGGAACGACGAACTGCGCCATGGCGATCATGGAAGGCGGAGCGCCAAAAATCCTGGAAAACATCGAAGGCAACCGGACAACGCCGTCGATTGTCGCGATGTCCAAGAACAACGAACGCATCGTCGGCCAGTCGGCCAAGCGCCAGGCTGTCATTAATCCGGCCAATACGGTTTATGCCGTTAAGCGCTTAATCGGCCGCCATTTTGGTGAGGACGAAGTCCAGCGCGATTTAAAAACCGCTTCGTATAAGATTGTTCAAGCTGGTGAAGGCGTAAAAGTAAAAATGGGCGATAAAGATTACTCGCCGCAGGAAATTTCGGCGATGATTTTATCGAAATTAAAAGCCGATGCTGAAGCGAAACTGGGCGAAAAGATTACCGAGGCGATTATTACCGTTCCGGCTTATTTTAATGATTCCCAGCGCCAAGCGACCAAAGACGCCGGTGCGATTGCCGGCCTGGACGTCAAACGCATCATTAATGAACCGACAGCGGCCGCGCTGGCTTACGGTTTTGACAAAAAACAGGGTCAAAAAATCGTCGTCTATGATTTAGGCGGCGGTACTTTTGACGTTTCCGTGTTGGATATTTCCGCCGATACGGTTGAGGTGAAAGCCACTAACGGCGATACTCATTTGGGCGGTGAAGATTTTGACCAGCGCATCATTAATTGGATAATTGGGGAATTCAAGAAAGATCAAGGCATTGATTTGTCCAAAGACACCTTCGCTTTACAGAGAATCAAGGAGT
Organism: Candidatus Falkowiibacteriota bacterium; assembly: GCA_026396805.1. GTDB lineage: Bacteria > Patescibacteriota > Patescibacteriia > Patescibacteriales > UBA12465 > UBA12465. The sequence continues at coordinate 78,160 of JAPLVZ010000004.1, read as the reverse complement.
CCGCGGAAAAAGCCAAGATTGAATTATCCACGGCTACCGAGACCGAGATTAATCAGCCGTTCATTACAACCGACGCGAATGGACCGAAACACTTAGTTATGAAAATGTCGCGCGCGAAACTGGAAGCTTTAGTTATGGATTTGGTGGATAAAACGATTGAGCCTTGCAAGAAAGCGTTGGCCGATTCCGGCTTTAAATTATCGGAAATCAACGAAGTATTGATGGTTGGCGGTATGACGCGCATGCCTTTGGTGCTTCAGAAAGTAAAAGAATTTTTCGGCCAGGAACCGAATCTGACCGTTAATCCGGACGAAGTCGTCGCTATGGGTGCGGCGGTTCAGGCCGGCGTCTTACAGGGTGATGTTAAGGATGTCTTATTGTTAGACGTTACGCCTTTGACTTTAGGGATTGAAACTTTGGGCGGAGTCGCCACTCCTTTAATTGAAAGAAATACAACTATTCCGACTTCCAAATCGCAAATCTTTTCCACCGCGGCCGACGGCCAGACGGCGGTAGAAATTCACATCGTCCAAGGCGAAAGGCCGATGGCCGGTGATAATAAAACATTAGGTCATTTTACTTTGGACGGCCTTCCATCCGCGCCGCGCGGCGTGCCTCAAGTAGAGGTTAAATTTGATTTAGACGCCAATGGTATTTTAAATGTTTCCGCGACCGATAAGGCGACAAATAAACAGCAAAAGATTACCATTACCGCTTCTTCCGGCCTCTCCAAAGAAGAAGTTGAAAAGATGAAAAAAGAGGCCGAATTGCACGCCGAAGAAGATAAAAAGAAAAAAGAAGAAGTGGAAATAAAGAATCAGGCCGACGCCGTCAATTTCACTATGGAAAAGATGATTAAGGAAAGTGGCGAGAAGATGAAACCCGAGGATAAGAAAGAATTGGAAGACAAGAACGCCGAACTGAAGAAAGCCAAAGATTCCGGCAATCTAGAAGACATGAAAAAGAAAATGGAAGAAATCAATACGATTGCGCAGCGAATCGGCGCGGCCATGTACCAACAGCCGGGCGCTAATGCCGGTGCGACCGGAGAGGCTGGCGCGGGACAAGCCGGAGGAGCCGAGGCCGGACAGGCCGGCGAGAAAAAAGACGATAATGTCGTTGAGGGCGAGGTGGAAGAGAAGAAATAATTTAGCTCTTATAGATCACCTCTTCCGCCGGCTGGCGGATTTAGGGGTGATTTGTTAAGAAATAAATATGGAAAAACTTTTCATAAAAAATCGTCACGATAAAAAAATCGCGGTCGTGATAGAAAAACCGGAGAAACCAATCGGATTGGCTTTTGTGATGCACGGGTTGGGCGGGATTAAGAGTGCGCCACACATTACAACTTTTGCTAAGGTCTTTTATGATAATGGTTATACGACAATCAGATTTGATGCCACGCATACGTATGGTGAGAGCGAAGGTAACTATGAGGACGCGACTATTACTAATTATTATGAAGACTTAGAAGATGTTATTGCTTGGGCGAAAAGCCAACCATGGTATCAGGAGCCATTTGTCTTATGCGGACATAGTTTAGGTGGCATCTGCTCCGGCCTTTACGCCGAGAAGTATCCCGAGAGAATCAAAGCTTTGGCGCCGCTCGCGACCGTTATTTCCGGCCGCTGGCTTTTAGAAGATTATTATAAGGATGATTTAGTTAATTGGGAAAAGACCGGTTGGCTCGCGGCTGAAAGCGGTTCGAGACCCGGTTTAATGAAAAGATTAAAATGGTCATACGCTAAAGACTCCGTGAAACATGACCTGTTAGATAAATTAGAAAAGATAACGATGCCGACTCTTTTATTGGTCGGCGAAGAGGATATTCCTTGTCCGTTGTTTCGTCAGCAAATATTGTTTGATAAATTAAATTGTCGCAAGGAGCTTCACATCATTAAAAATGCTCCGCATAGTTTTCGTGACGATAAACATTTAAAAGAAATTTATTCTATCATGAATAAATGGCTTAAATCTCTTAATTAACTTCTTAAGTTTATATTTAGACCATTATTATGTCTAAACCTTCTCATCAAGAAATGACCGGTAAATCGCCAATGTATATTTATGCCACAGAAATGGTGTCTGAATATTATAGTAAGCTGGATATGAAAAATAAGAGAGTTTTAAGTATAATCGGTTCGGGCGATCAGATCGTTAATGCTTATTTTTTCGGCGCTAAAGAGGTACTGGGATTTGATATTAATAAATACGCGTCTTTTATCTTAGAACTTAAAGTATCCGCTCTTCTTAACTTAACTTATTTAGAATTTATCAAATTTTTTGGCAAAGATATGATAAGCGGAACTTTGGATATTAATTTATATGACAAATTAAAACAAAATTTATCAGCTAATACTCAAAAGTTTTTTAATAAAATCTATAAAGAATTTAAAGACGACGGAAAGCGGCTGATTAAATCTGATTATTTTCGCCAGCGTGCCATGATAAAATCTTCAGCGGCTCGCATTAATATTTATTTGAAAAATGAAAAGAATTATTTAAAGTGCAAGAATATCATTCAAAATAAAAGCTGGCGATCCTTAGAGCTGGATATAAATGATATCTTAATAAGTAAGAAATTAAAGGGTAAATTTGATATTATAAATTTGTCTAACGTCTTAAATTACTTGACCGGTAATACCGAGGAAGATAGTCTCTTAAAAGTTTTGACGGAAGTGACCAAGAAAGTTGGTAAAAAAGTTAAAAAAGGCGGACTGTTTTTCTGTTATTCTTATTTTCCCGGTTTATATGATTCTGCTGGAAAACAAATCCCGCCGGCTTCCCGCTTGAAAATGATTCATCAGATAACAAAAGTAAATAATTTTCAAGTCGCTTTCAAGAGATTTAAAGGTGTTAATCCCAATACTTTAAATAGAATAAATGTGTTTACCGTTTAGCCATCTATTAATTTAATTATGTCCAAAGATTATTACAATATTCTCGGCGTCTCCAAAAATGCCTCTCCCGATGAAATCAAGACGGCTTTCCGCAAAAAAGCGCATGAGCATCATCCGGATAAAGGTGGCAACGCGGAAAAATTCAAAGAAATCAATGAAGCCAATCAGGTTTTAGGCAATACGGAAAAAAGAAAGCAGTATGACCAATTCGGCTCCGCTTTCCAGAATGGCCAAGCCGGCGGCGGCGGTTTTAACGCGGGCGGCTTCGGCGGCGCGGGCGGCTTTTCCGGTTTCCAGAACGGCGCCGGTTTTGATTTTGAAGATTTGGGCGACATGTTCGGCGGCTTCGGGGATATTTTCGGCTTTGGCGGCGGCGCGAATCGCGGCGCTTCCCGGAAACAATCCGCCGGCCGGAGCGGTCGTGATTTGGAAATGAAAGTTAGTTTGGATTTTTTGGAGGCCGTTTTCGGATTAGAAAAAGAAATTAATTTTTCAAAGAATATTACTTGTGACCGCTGCAAAGGCAATGGCGTTGAACCGGGCGCCAAAATAGAAACTTGCCCGACCTGTAACGGTTCCGGTCAAGTGAGCCGCCTGCAGCGCACTATTTTAGGCAATATTCAGACGCGGACAGTTTGTCCTCACTGCGACGGTGAAGGAAAAACTTATTCCCAAAAATGCACGAAGTGTAGCGGTGGCGGCGTTTATCATGACCATGTTAATTTTAAGGTCCGTATTCCGGCCGGTATTAACGACGGTGAATCTATCAGGCTAAGCGGTCAAGGCGAAGCGGGCCAGAAGGGCGCGTCAGCCGGCGATCTATATTTACGGGTCGTAGTTAGAGCTCATAAGAAATTTATCCGCGCCGGCTATGATATCCGAACGGAAGAGATAATTAACATCAGACAAGCCATCCTGGGTGATAAGATTGAGGTGGATACTATCCGCGGGCTGATTAAATTAAAGATTCCGGAAGGCACGCAATCGGGGACGGTGTTTAAATTAAGAGAGAAGGGTGTCCAGAGATTAAACAATCGCGGCATCGGCGACCAATTCGTCAAGGTCGTAGTTGAGATTCCGAAAAATTTAAATAAAAAACAGAAGCAGGCGCTGGAAGGATTGGATATTTAAGGGTAATTTGTTAAAATAAAATCATGTTCATAGACACTCACGCCCATGTTAATTTTACCGCCTTCAAAGACGACGCCGATGAGGTTATCCGCCGGTCTTTAGGCGATAATACCTGGATGATTTTAGTCGGTTCCGAACTGAAGACTTCCGCCCGAGCGCTTAATTACGCGAATAAATACGAGAAAGGCGTTTACGCCGCCATCGGTTTGCATCCGGTCCACCTCGAGGATGGTCCGGTGGAGACCGGGGAAGAAGGCGTTAATTCCAGTTTTGTCGTCCGTGCCGAAGAATTTGATTATGACAGTTATGAAAAAATGGCCAAGTTTGAGAAAGTCGTGGCCATCGGCGAAATCGGTTTGGATTATTATCATCTTGATCCGACTAAAGATATGCAGGCGATCAAGAAAAAACAGCACGAAATTTTTGCCCAGCAATTACTCCTGGCGCGCAGTCTGGATTTGCCGGCGATTATCCATTGCCGTCAAGCGCATGATGATCTCCTGATAATACTAAGCGATTTCAAAAAAGAATACGGCCACCTGATTCCAGCCGACCGCCCTTGGGGCGTTGTCCACTGTTTTTCCGGCGACGAAGATCTAGCTTGGAAATATTTCCGCCTCGGTCTGCTCATTTCTTTCACGGGGCTGATCACTTTCAGCAAGCAATGGGATGACTTAATCAGAAAGATTCCTTTAAATAAGTTAATGATTGAAACTGATACTCCGTATATGACTCCCGAGCCTTATCGCGGTCAGCGCAATGAACCCGTCCTGGTCCAATATGTCGCTAACCGGATTGCCGATATCAGAGGGATAAAGCTGGAAAAAGTGGCGGAAATAACCACGGCGACCGCGCGTAATTTCTTTAGAATTTAGCCTGAAAACAGACCTCGGCTCTAAAAAACGGAGGGTTGACACTTAGGGGTTTTTGCGCTATAAATGAGTTGTTAAAAACATTTTAAACATATGAAGAATGAATCCTGGAGCGTAGCCTTAAAAGTTATGGCTAACATTTCAGGCTGGATTGCTTTTCCGGTCATTATCGGGTTGTTTCTTGGTAGGTGGCTGGATGAACGCTTCGGAACCGAGCCCTGGCTGTTTTTGGCGACTATCGGCGTTTGTTTCCTTATTTCCATTTACGGTTTAGCCATCAACGCTTTAAAAGAATTTAAAAAAATCGAAAGAGAATACGCCGCGGATAAAGAAGAGAAACTGAAAGCGGTCAGACAAAAATAATTTAGCTTAAAAAAATGGCCGGAGAAGAAATTATTCATGAAAATACTTTATACGCCGAGCCGATCGCTCAAATCGGAAATTTTCCGATTACCAACGCGCTGGCGACTTCGACCGTGGCTTTGGTGATTATCGTGATCTTGGGATTACTAATCAGCCGCAATATCAAGAAAGTCCCGACCGGCCTGCAGAACGCTTTAGAAATGATTATTGAGGGGTTTTTAGGAATGTTTGACGGCGTCACCGGCAACCGTAAAAAATCTTTGCAATTCGCGCCGGTCGTCCTGGCCTTTTTCTTTTTCATCCTTATCAATAACTGGATGGGTCTTTTGCCCGGCGTCGGCTCTATCGGCCAGATTGCCGCTCTGCACGGCGAGAAAATTTTTATTCCTTACCTGCGCGGCGGCACGGCTGATTTAAATACGACTTTAGCCCTAGCTTCCTTAGGCGTCGTGTTGAGCCATATTATGGGAGTTTTGGCCGTAGGCTGGTGGAAATATTTGAATAAGTTCATTAATATCAAGGCGTTTTTGGAAATACCGAAGAAAATAAGGAAGGATCCGATGATTTTATTAGTCAATCCGATTAAGGCTTTTGTCGGAATAATCGAAATTGTCGGCGAGTTGGCGAAAGTCGCCAGCCTGTCTTTTCGTTTATTCGGCAATGTTTTCGCCGGTGAAGTTTTGCTCGCGTCGATGTCAGCTATTCTAGCCTACGGGGTTCCGATTCCGTTTATGTTTTTGGAAGTTCTGGTCGGCTTGATTCAGGCTTTGATTTTTGCGATGTTAATTTTGACATATCTGACGATTAACACCACCCAAGAAGAATATTAATTAAAATTTAAATAATAATCCGGGCGGAGAATAATATTTTTCGTCCGGCTAATAAAATTATGGAAAATGTCATGTTAGCTAAAGCCTTGGCTATCGGCCTGGGCTCTATCGGTCCGGGTTTAAGTATCGGTTTCATCGGCGCTAAAGCCATGGAAGCGATCGGACGCAATCCGGAAGCGGCCGGCAAAGTTTTAGTGCCGATGCTTTTAGTCGCGGCCTTCGCCGAAGCCATCGCTATTTACGCGTTGGTTATCGCTTTCAGCATCAAATAGTAATTTGACGGATTTTTCCTGATCCGCCTCCGCCGGTTGGCGGACGGCGGACGGGAGAAAGCGCTAGATTATTATTAAAAGCCTAGATTATTATCAGACATAAATATGGAATCAGTAATTTCAACTTTTCACATGTATGTCAGGCTGCTGGTCGCCCAGCTGATTAATTTCGCGATCGTCTTTTTTGTTTTGTATTTTTTCGCCTTTAAGCCCTTAGTTAAAGTCATGGCCGATCGTTCCGAGAAAATCGATAAAAGTTTAAAAGACGCCGACGCGATTGAAAAGCGTTTGGCTCTGACCGAGAGAGAACGCGCCGAGATTATCACCGCCGCCAAGAAGCAGGCCAATCTGATCATTGAAGAAGCGGATAAGCGCGGTGAGGTCAGAAAAGGAGAATTAATCGTCAAAGCGAAAGAAGAAATCGGCCAGGTTATCAATAATGAAAAAGCGAAACTTATCAGAGAAAAGGCCGAGACCTTAAAAGAGATTAAGAAAGAAGTGGCCGAGCTGGTTATTCTGACGGTGGAGAAATTATTAAATGAGAAGATGAATGGGGATAAAGATAGAGAGTTAATAAAGAAATTGGTGAAATAATTAAATGAAGATATCCGCTCAACAATACGCGCAGAGCTTGTTTGATTCAGTGGCCGGCAAATCCGAAAAGGAAGTGAAGGCGATTTTGAAAAGTTTTGTCGCGATTTTAGGAAAGAACAGAGAATTAAATAAAGAAGTGGCGATTGTCACCGCGTTTCTTGAGATTTGGAATCAGGAACACGGCGAAGTGGTCGCGACGCTTGAGAGCGCGCGCGAATTAGGTCCGACCGCTCGCGAGACTGTGGTGGATTATTTAAAAACTAAAACGGACGCGGCCAAAATTATTTTAGAGGAAAATATTGATAAGGATTTAATCGGCGGATTTGTTTTAAGATACGGCAGCAAGGTTTTGGACGGAAGTTTAAAGAACAGCTTAAACAGCTTAAAAAATAAAATTAGTAATTAAACATAAATATTTAGTATAAACGTATGTCAACTACAAAGGATTTCATTGTCGCCCAACTTAAAGAAGAAATATCCGGTTTCAAAGCTGAAATTAGCGAAAAATCAGTCGGAAAAGTTTTGAAAGTTTCCGATGGCATCGCGCTAGTTTCCGGCTTAGCCGAAGCGATGATGAGCGAAATCTTGATCTTTAAGACCGAAACCGTTGAAGTCACCGGCGTGGCCTTGAATCTTGAGGAAAACCAGGTCGGAGCCATCATTCTTGGCGACTATACTGCGATTAAGGAAGGCGATGAGGTAATCGCGACCAAAAGAATTTTGGAAGTTCCGGTCGGCGAAAACATGATTGGCCGGGTCGTTAATCCGCTCGGCGAACCTATGGACGGTAAAGGCAAAATTGAAGCCGCGAAATTTTATCCGATTGAAAAGATCGCTCCCGGCGTCATTACTCGTACTGGCGTCAAAGAACCGGTTCAGACCGGCATCAAAGCCATTGACGCCATGATTCCGATCGGTCGCGGCCAGAGAGAACTTATCATCGGCGACCGCCAATTAGGCAAAACCGCTTTGGCGATAGATACTATCATCAATCAGAAAGGCCAGAACATGAAATGTATCTATGTCGCTATCGGTCAGAAGGAATCAAAGGTAGCCAATCTCGTCACGAAATTGACTGAAGCCGGGGCGATGAATTATACGACCGTGGTGTTGGCCGGCGCTTCCACTTCCGCCTCGCTATTATATATCGCGCCTTACGCCGGTTGCGCCATGGCGGAATACTTTTTGGATAAAGGCGAAGATGTGCTGATTATTTATGATGATTTATCCAAGCACGCCGTTTCTTATCGCGAAATTTCACTGCTACTCCGCCGTCCGCCGGGACGCGAAGCTTATCCGGGCGATGTTTTTTATCTTCATTCCCGCTTGCTGGAACGCGCTTGTAAATTAAATAAAGATTTCGGCGGCGGTTCGATTACGGCTCTGCCGATTATTGAGACCCAGGCCGGAGATTTATCCGCTTATATCCCGACTAACGTCATTTCCATTACCGACGGCCAGATTTTCTTGGAACCGGACCTATTTTATAAAGGCAATCGTCCGGCCGTTAACGCCGGTTTGTCCGTTTCTCGCGTCGGTTCTTCGGCGCAGATAAAAGCGATGAAAAAAGTCGCCGGCAAGATGCGTTTGGAAGCGGCTCAATATCGCGAACTTGCGGCTTTCGCTCAGTTCGGATCGGACTTGGACGCGGATACCAGAAAGAAACTGGAAAGAGGCAAACGCTTATACGAAATTTTCAAGCAGGATCAGTATCAGCCGTTGTCCGTAGCTAAGCAGGTGGCCGTTTATTACGCCCTCATCAACGGTTTTATGGATAATGTTCCGGTCGAAAAGATTAAAGAATTTGAAGCCGGTCTGTATAAATATGCCGATTTAAACGATGCCGTTTTGAAAGCGATTGAAACCAAAAAGGAAATAGACGCGGAAGTTGAAACCAGTTTGAAAAAGTTGATTGAAGACTATAAAGCAACTGTAGATTATCTGATAAAATAAAGTATGGCCAAGACCAAAGAAATCTCCCGCCGCATCAAATCCGTCACCAGCACCAAGAAAATTACGAAAGCGATGGAAATGGTCGCGGCGGCCAAAATGAGAAAAGCGATTGAAGCGGTTTTAAAGACCAGGCGCTATGCTTCGTTGAGCTGGGAGACGGTTTTGCGTCTGGCGGTCTTAGAAAAATCCAAGAACGATGAGGCTCATCCGCTCTTGGCGCCGCGGCGAGAAGTAAAAACAGCGGCCGTTATTTTAATAACTTCTAATCGCGGTATGTGCGGCGGTTATAACACCGCGGTTATAAATAAAGCTGAGCAATCTCTAAAGAGATATTCCGATGTTAAGACCGATTTTATTTTGGCCGGCAAGAAAGGCGCGTCCGTCCATCAGCATGGCCATTTAGTAACGGCTGAATTTGAAAAAAATGATATCTTAAACGATGTTAATGATATTTATCCGATCGTCAAGATGGCTTTAAACGATTATTTGAGCGGCAAGTACGATAAAATTTTTGTCGCTTACACCGATTTTGTCAATCCGGCAAAACAGATTGCGCGCGTTAAACAGTTACTTCCGGTGAAAACGGAAAAGATTGATTCATATTTAGGCGCCGCCAGCCCGACGGACAAGACCGAATCCGAAGTATCTCCGGGGATCGAACCCGGCGCGCCTTTAATTGAATATACTTTTGAGCCGTCGCCGCGGGAAGTTCTGGACATGATGATTCCGCGGCTTCTGGAAATTCAGTTATATCAGGCGTTTTTGGAAGCGAACGCTTCCGAACACAGCGCGCGCATGACGGCGATGCATCAAGCCACTGAAGCCGCTAACGATATGGTCAGTGAATTAACGCTATTTTATAATAAAGCCCGCCAAGCCGGCATTACCGCGGAAATCGCGGAAATTTCGGCCGGAGCGAATGCGCTGGCGGAATAAAAAAAGCTCTTTGGTAGAGCTTTCGTGAAGTAGTCTGCACTTATATCCCCCGATAGAAGATACAGTACATTATAAAGCCGATTAGGCCTAAAATGCCCAGTGCAAGATTCGTGGAAGAAGAAAATAGCCACTTCTCCCATTTTGGATTCGGGACGTTTATAGCAGCCATAATAACAAAAGCGGTAAGGAATACCCCCAATGTTACAAGAGACACTACTCCGCTGATTGCAAATTCGTTATTTTTAAAAATACAGTGTGCGGCCCCAGTCAGAAGACTCATGATTCCAAATCCAATTTCCAATTTTTTCATGGTACTATGGTCTTAAATTTAACAATATTCAGTTTTCAAAGTAATATTTAATCATACTATATTTAATATAATTTGTCAATAATATGTCAGAACACAAGAAAAACATGGGTATTATCAAACAGGTTATCGGCGTGGTCGTCGATGTCTATTTTGAAAATAAATTACCGGAGATTTACAACGCTTTAACGCTGGAACTTAAAGGTCAAATTTTAACTTTAGAAGTGGAACAGCATACCGGTGCGGGTATTGTCCGCTGTGTCGCTATGGGTTCGACCGACGGTTTGAAGCGCGGCGATAAGGTGACCGATACCGGCGCGCCGATTTCCGTTCCTGTCGGCGAAGAAACTCTAGGTCGTATTTTTAATGTTCTGGGCGAGGTTGTCGACGGCGGCCAGCCGGTTAAGACCGAAAAGAGATATCCGATTCATCGCCCGGCTCCGAAATTTGTGGACCAATCCAATAGCACGGAAATTTTGGAAACCGGCATTAAAGTCATTGATTTGATTTGTCCGATCGTCAAAGGCGGAAAAGTCGGCATGTTCGGCGGCGCCGGTGTCGGCAAGACGATTATTATCCAGGAATTGATCCATAATATCGCCTCCGAGCACGGCGGTTATTCTGTTTTCGCCGGTGTCGGCGAAAGAACGCGCGAAGGCAATGACTTATATCATGAATTCAAAGAGAGCGGTGTTATTGGCAAGGTCTCGATGGTCTTCGGTCAGATGAATGAACCGCCGGGCTCTCGCGCTCGCGTCGCTTTGTCCGGTCTGGCGATTGCGGAGTATTTCCGCGATGAGAAAAATCAAGACGTTTTATTCTTCGTGGATAATATTTTCCGTTTCACTCAAGCCGGCTCGGAAGTGTCCGCGCTTTTAGGTCGCATGCCTTCGGCGGTCGGTTATCAGCCAACTTTGGCTTCGGAAATGGGCGAACTCCAGGAGAGAATCACTTCCACTAAGAACGGCTCCATCACTTCCATTCAAGCGGTTTACGTTCCGGCCGATGACTTGACTGATCCGGCGCCGGCCACGACTTTCGGACATCTGGATTCCACGATCGTCTTGTCCCGTTCTTTATCGGAACTTGGTATTTATCCCGCGGTTGATCCGTTAGATTCTTCGTCCATTATTTTGGATCCGAAAATCGTCGGGGCTGATCATTATGAAGTCGCCCGCGGCGTCCAGAAAATTTTACAGCGCTATAAGGATTTACAGGATATTATCGCTATTTTAGGCATGGAAGAACTGTCAACGGAAGATAAAATTATTGTCGCTCGCGCCCGAAAGATTCAGAGATTCTTATCCCAGCCGATGTTTGTCGCCGAAGCCTTTACCGGCCGTTCGGGCAAATACGTCAAATTAACCGAGACCGTCCGCGGTTTCAAGGAAATTCTCGACGGCAAGCACGACGATAAGAGTGAAGATGATTTCTATATGAAGGGCGGGATTGAGGAATTAAATACCAAATAATTTATGTCGCCAAAAACTATAAAATTTGAAATCGTGACGCCGGAGCGCGTGGTACTTTCGCAGGAGATCCTACAAATCACCGTCCCGACGACCAGCGGCGAAATAACGGTCCTGCCGGATCATATTCCGCTCGTCTCGGTTTTAAAGCCGGGTGTCATTGAAGTTAAGCGCGCGGATAACAGTTCGGAAATAATCTCGGTTTCCGGCGGATTCATAGAAGTCACAAAAGATAAGGTCGTTATTTTAGCCGATACCGCCGAAAGAGCCGAAGAACTGGATGAAGAGATGATTAAAGAGGCGCAGCAGCGCGCCGAGAAGCTTAAGGAAGAGGCGAGAAACGTTGATGACGTTCAATTCACCGCCGTTGCCGCCAAACTGGAAAAAGAAATGGCGCGTCTGCGCGCGGTCAGCCGCTGGCGGAGATTAAAGGGAACGGATAATAAATAATGCCCCTATAAATAGCAGTACTTTATAAATGAATACAATAAATCATATGTCTCACGAAATTAAAAACATGAATAATATGGGAAGCCAACACGAACATCATGACCATGAAGAATTATTTAATTCCGCTTGGGCAGAGTCTCAAGAAAATTTTCTTGTTAAAGGCTTGAAAACTGGTAAAAGAATTGAAGACTTGTTGCCGAATCTGCCGGGGTTTAATGACGCTTTCAGCAAAGTTAGCTTATTAGACTGCCCGGGTTGCCGTTTCGAATGTTCTGACGGACGCGTCAAGAGCGGCGGACCTAAAGTCGCTTTAGCCGGTGAAGGAATATTATTAGACGACGCCGACAGGAAAATCCTGATTGAAGCTTTAAGAGGTAAGAATCTCCCTATTACCGGCCATGAGAGTTGTGGCGCCGTCAAGATGGCGCATCCGGAAGACGCTAATAGCGATAAGTATGGCTACAAAGGCGCAGAAGAATTAGCGGCTGAAACCGGTAATAAGTACGAGGCGATTGATCACGGAAAATTCCGCAGTCAGGTTCATGATGAGCGCGCTTTGGTAGTGGAAGGAACCTTGAAGTTCAATTGTTCTGATTGGACCGAATTTCCGCCGCAATTTCTATCTTCGGCCGCCGCTCTCGGTCTTAGCGACGCGTATCCGGCCAAAGAAGTTAAAGCTTTGGCTGGAATCGCTTTGGGCGATCATGGATTTGGCGGACGCTTTGATTCAAACAATCCTTTCTACATAATCGTTTCCGCTAAAGATTCCGAGCAGCTTGGTCGCTTGCTTGAAATCGGCCGGGCCGCGGTTAAGGATTTCGGCGATCGCGCCAAGGTTGACGGTTTTGTCGCTCCGGTAAAGGAATAACCCCAAAGGAACAACTCCGGTTTTATTTAATATTTTAAAGGCCGTTCTTAAGCGGTCTTTTTTATTTGATCGCGTCGGCGATAAATCGTACTAACGATTTTTATTTTGGCTCTTAATTTGCTATAATATAAGCAGTTAATCGTCATTATTTTATTATGTCAAAATCCGCGAAAAAAATGAAAAAAAATTCAACCAAGCCGGTCGTTGTGGCTGTTTCCGGCTATTTTAATCCACTCCATACCGGGCATTTGGAAATGATTCAGAAAGCTAAAAAATTAGGCGATAAACTGGTGGTCATCGTTAATAATGATAGGCAGGTGGCGCTAAAAGGCAGCGTTCCTTTTATGTCCGAAAAAGATAGAGTGGCGATTATCAGAGCCTTGCGCGATGTGGATGAGGTTTTTTTATCGGTTGATGATTATAAATTAGCTAGTGGTCATATTCCGGTTATAAAATCTCTAGCCAAAATAAAACCGGATATTTTCGCTAATGGCGGCGACCGCCATAATATCGTTAATGTGCCTGAATATGATATTTGCCGGAAATACAAAATTAAAATGGTCGACGGTCTCGGTAAGAAAATTCGCGCCAGTTCCCAATTAATTACTAATGCCGCCGCCTTAAAGGCGCAGCCAGCCGCGGAAATAAAAGCGCGGCGGAAGTCGTCTGGAAAATAATTCAAGAGCCGGCAAATAACCTAGCGGACGTTTATATAAGTTTCCGCCTTAACTTATGAAAAAATTGATAAAATATTTTTCCCTCGCCGTCGCGGTTTTCTTGGCGACCGCTTTAGTAATCAGTTTATTTTATATCCGTTTTGTTTATCAAGCGCTAGTGATAGATAATGAAAAAAATTTTTCGCCGCTGGCTGTCCGCCTGATAGATAAATTAACGCATCGCCAACCGGTGCCGACGATTGTCCCTAAATTAGAAGAAACCATCCAAATATTAGAAGGCTGGACCAGCCGTGATATTGGCCAGTATTTCGAACGCCAAGGAAAATGGCCGAGCGAGGAATTCTTGAAAGTCGCCGGTTTCCCGCAGGTTGATTATCGCCGTAATAAAGAGTTGCCGGCCTTACCGGCCTTGCCGGATTGGTCGGATAAATTTATTTTTTTGGCCGATAAACCGAAATATTACGGATTAGAGGGATATTTATTCCCGGACACTTATCGCATTTACGCCAGTTCCACGGTCGCGGATGTGATTGCCAAGATGCTGGAAAATTTTGATAATAAATTGACAGACAAGATGCGCTCGGATATCAAAAAGCAAGGGGAGAGTATTTATAACATCATCACCATGGCCTCCATTATTGAAAAAGAAGCGCCGATAGATTATCAGACAGGGGATAATCGCGACGCGCGTATTATTTCCGGAATATTCTGGAATCGTTTGGAAATAGGCCAGGGTCTGCAATCCGACGCGACTTTATCTTATATTTTTGGCGATAATAATATTCAGCATAGCAGCCGGGAATTGGAAGTCGACTCCCCATATAATACCTATAAGTATCGCGGCCTGCCGCCCGGGCCAATATGTAATCCGGGAATCTTGGCGATCGAAGCGGCCATTTATCCGCTCGCGACCGATTATTATTATTTTTTGACTACGCCGGGGAAAAATGAAGTCATTTACGCCCATACTTATGAAGAACATAAGAAAAATAAAGCTCAATATTTAAACTAGATACCAATATTCAAGATATCAATATTTAAAATAAATTTATGTTTTCCGATCAGCCCACTATCATTTCGTCGGAGCCGGGATCTACCGGCGGTGCGCCGTTACCCGCGCCAACACCCTTATCTTCTCCGCCGTCGCCTCTGAAGAAAATTCTGCTCATTGCCGCCCTGGCTGTAGCCGCCCTTGTTTTTATCGCGGCCATCTTTTTCGCGGTTAAGAAATTTATGTCTCCTCGGACCGTTCCGACGAATCCGGACACCGTCGCGACCACGAGCGAACCGGTTATTATTCCGACCGTTCTTCCCGATTTAAACGGCTCGGCCACCGCGACGACGACAGTCGCCACCTCCTCTTTCTCGCTTCTGGCGATAGAATATCTTTCGTTCGCGGATTTTTATAAGGCTCCGGATAATACCATTACGCCTAAATTAAATGATTATAAATTGCCGCTCAATATCAAGATTGACGTGATGAATTATTATGACGTTTCCCGAAAATTAAGCCTTGATCCGGCCTTAGATAACCTTAACAAGCAGGGGTTCGCGACGATTGATAATCCTTGGCCTAAAGAAGCGACGGATTTTTATTCGGCCTATTTGCTTCTGGACGCCAAACAATTGCCGCTTTTGATAACTTCCGATTTCATGATTTATTACTATCAGAATATTCTCAAAAAGACTTTTAAGGATGTGGAAGAGAACGTTTTTTATGATAACCTCTGGGACATAAATAAAGAACTGTATACCGTCGCCAAGAACCGCTACGAAACCCGCTTGGCGGCTATCGGTAATATCAACGATTCTATCTTGGAAGGAGAGCGCCTGGAAACAGCCTTTTTTGCTGTGGCCTTAGAGCTCTTGAAGCCGACCGTGGAGCAATTAGCCGCCAGTAACGCCGCGATCGGGACTGGAGCTTTTACCGCGGTCGACGCGGAACGTTTTTATTTCGTTACCCCGCCTTATTTAAAAGAGGATGTGCTTGCGGAAGTGAAGCTTATCCGCGAAGCGAAGGTTAAGCTTAAGTCTCCGGTCTTGCTCTATAACCGCGATTATACGGAATTTTCCGTGCCCGCCGATTATAAATTAAACGCTAAATTGAATAATTTTTATCTGACCACGGCCTGGCTCAATTCCGTCTTCCCGCTTAATTACCGCGGTAAGGATTGTCCGGCTTGCTTATTGGACGTGGCCGACTGGCGCGTTAATCTGACGGCGGCCAGCTTTATCGCGCTTGATTTTTCCGAACTTCCGGGACTAAAGAATAAATGGGCGCGTATTTATAAAGTCATGTCTTTCTTCACGGGCCTGCGCGCCGATTTGGATTATGTCCATTATCGCGATTCTTTAAGCGCCGTTTTTGGAAATGATTATAAGATTGAGGAACTTTTTGACGATTCTAACAAGGACGCGGCCGCTAATCTGGAAAAATTACGCCGCCAGGTGCTAACTTATAATTTCGCGGAAATATCCGGCGCCTTAAGCAAGACCGACGCGACCTTGAAGCCGCGCCTCGGCTTTAAATTACTGGCCGAATCATATTGGCCGAATAATTATATTTTTAGCCATTTAACTTCTCCCGCGATTGGCGCCTTTAGAGCCACGACGACGTTAAATAATATTACGGCTTGCCGAATAAACAATATCTATAATCGCTGTAATGGTTTCGCGCTGGATGTCATCGGTTTGATTTATCCCATCAGCAACAACAATTACTTTGACGAGAATACTAATTATGCCGGCTATAGCCAGGCGGCGAGCGGCCTGCAATCGGAATTGGCGAAAAATGATATTTGGCATCTTAATAATTATTGGGCGAACTTGAGTTTGGTGAAAATATTACTGACGACGGATAGGGAGAATCTGCCTCTTTTTACGCGCTCGTCGGCTTGGCAAGATAAGTCGCTTCGGACGGCGGCCGCCGCTTGGATAAATCTGCAATTGCCGCCGGATAAATTTTCCGCCGCCCCAAGCGTGAAGAGCCTGGGTCTTAATAACGCGGCGCGCTGGAATGAAAATTCTTACGTCGAACCTAATTTGGATCTCATCGGTGAGCTTTTGGCCAACGCCTCAATGCTGACCCAAATGTTTTCCGCCTTGCAACTGGACGCCGAAGTGCGCCTGGCTTTACAGGACATCAAGAATTTTTCCGGCAGCCTGGAAAAAATGAAGGCGATTGTCAAAAAAGAATTGGGAGGAGAAGAATTGAATACCGCCGATAACGAAGCCATCGCCGATTTCACGAAACAGTTCAAGACGGAAGCGGCGGCCGTAAAAGAGAAACAGCTGACCATAAAATTGCCGTCGCAAAAAACCGCCTTAAAAGAAGATTTAAGCCGGTTGAAATTATTACTTATTGTTCATCAGGAAGGGGAGAATAAGATTTTCTCCGTCGGTCCGGTTTGGGATTATCAGGAAAGCCAATAGAGCCGTTAACGGCGGTTCAAACCGAGAAGAGCAGTGGCGATTTATCAGCGCTCGTATTTAAAGATAAAAACTTCATTATTTATCGTCCACCATTTGTCGGCCGTAAGTTTTGCTTCACCGATAACACGGCCGCTCTGATTCCAATACTTATTTACAACCAGATAGCCATTATCGACTCCGGCGAGATCCAAGGCTTTAATCAGGCTGGCTCGGTCGGGGTTTTTGTATACCATATCCAAGTAATATTGGTATAAAGGACTGCCGGTCGGAATCGGATAAAAATAAAGTTCGCCGACACTGGTTTGATAATAATGATTGAAACCGAAAGACTGAAGAGCGGCCACGCTGACCGGCTGGTTCGCTAAAACAATATAAGGCGCGCGCGCCTCGGCGTCGATGGAATTTACGGCGGCGATATCGTTAGCGCCGGTGCTATAACCGCGGCTGTTGAAATATTTATCAAAACGCGGATAGGAAACATACAGACTGGCGCTTAAAACGCTAAGGCCGAGACCCAGCCAGATTATTCGGACCGCCGGCTTGGCTTGAAAGACGCGACTGATGATATTTTCCAAAAGGAGAGCGAGGCTCGGAAGCAAAAATATTATGATTGCGATGAGAAGGCGATTCGCGTAACCGGACTGTTCATAATTAATGATTCCGTCAAAAATTATTTGTCCGCTAAGGAAATAAGCGAGAAGCAGAGCGGAAGAAATGAAAATCAATCCGCGGTTAGCCGTCCGGAAATGTTCCGGAATATTTTTTGAACGGCTGACATACCATAAAGCGGAAATGATTATCAAGATTATTATCAGCGGATAATTATCAGTCAGCAGATAAATAAAATTGGAGATAATATCTTCGCGTCCGGCGCCAGTCGGTGCGCCCAATAGGTTCAGCCACGAGGCCAGAAGTATTTTTCCGCCACCGATACTCGCTCGCTCCGCGCCGGAACTGAAAAAGAGAGCGGTCGGAATGGACCAGACGGTGAATAGCCAAATAGCTGTTTTGATTATTTTTCTCCATTCGGATTTTATCCGGTCCTCATATTTTTTAAGCGCGATGAACGCGGTTAGAGCGATGGCCGGCAAACCGGCCAGGGGATGGATAGCGGCCGAGGCTAAAGACAATATCAAGGTACGCCCGAAATTATCGGAGCTGGCGGCGGAGAGGACGGCTAGAATCAAAAAAAGATAGCTTAAGTTTTGCGGCGTGGTGGCGATGAAAGGCGAGAAGCTTAAAATCAATAAAAATAAGATTGTCAAAAAAATTGCCGGAGATGATTTTACCCGGCTTTTTAAAAAATTAAATAAGGCGGCCGGCAGAAACAAAGCGGCGAGAGCGGGAACCAAAAATTTATTCAAAAAATAAATTGTCAGGCCGCTGATTTTAGATAGTATTATAATGAGACTGTATTCGCCTAAATAATAAGGCGTCTTTGGCAGGACCACGCCTTTAGCGGCGATGAGCTCCATAGTCGCTTGATGGATAAAAGGATCAAAGCCATAGCCGATTTTATAAATTATAACCGCCGCGCCAAAAGACAGGAAATAATAAACCGAAATCAAAACGAGTTTTAAGCCGGTCTTAATTTTGGTTCTTGATAATAGGACGGTTAAAACTAGAGCGCTTAAGGCGTAAAACCAGAAGAAGTCATAATTAATGACTTGCCAGGGGGAAATTAGCGCTCGGTCGCTTCTGGCTTGGCAAAAGCGATAAAAAGCCAAAGCGACAAGAATGAAATAGCCGACAATCAGGGCTAAATTAATTTTATTTAATATTAGGTAATTTATCAGATTGGTTGATTTTCCGGTCGATTTTTCACTTTCTCCATTTCTATCTTTTCCCCTTAAAAAAAAGCCTTTTGTCCAAAAAAAGCTTAGAATTGTTAAAAAACCGGTTAAAATTATTCCCGCCGTATTAAGCGCGTAGAGATAATAAATTATCGCCCCCCAGATAATAATTAAGGAACTTAAAAGTAGAATATAGTCAAGCCAGTGGCCGTTAATCTTAGTTAATTTCGGGTATTTAAGCATATGCTTTAATGATAGCAAATTCTTGCTAAAATTGGCAATTTCGGATAACATTAAAAAAGAAATACTTTACTAAAACAGAGGCGCGCGAGTTTCGTTTATCGAGTGTAAATAAAATGTTTTTAAAAAAACACGCTAATCTAATAATTGTCAGTTTTTTGGCATTGGCTTTTTTTATAGCCACCGTCAGTTTCAATTACTTGGGTCAAGAAGCTAATTACGTCAAATGGTCTTCTCCGGATGAAACCGCCAATTATTTTTTTGCGAAAAACTTCGCTTTGACCGGCGAACTGGCGGTTTTTGATCAGGCGAATCTGCGCGGTGATAATATGGTCATGCCGCGGAGTGTCCGGAGCGACAGCGGCTTTATCAAACCGGTCAGTTTTTTAGGCATCAGTTTAATTTATGGCGCTATCGCCGCCGCGACCGACATCGCCGTTATTCCCTACTTAACCCCCCTTTTCGCCGCCCTGGGCCTTATTTTATTTTATCTGATTATCAGGTGCCTATTTACGGAACGCGTCGGCCTCTGGTCGGCTTTTTTGTTGGCGTCTTTCCCGGTCTATATTTATTATACCGTTCGGAGCATGTTTCATAATATTCTGTTTATCGTCTTACTCTTAGCCGGGTTATATTTATTCTTATTAGCCTTAGGCATAAAGAAAGAAAAAATAAAAACCGCTTTCCTGACCTGGAAATTATCCGGCCGTACTTGGTGGGAATTCGCGGCCGCTCTCGCCGCCGGTATTTTTATCGGCTTGGCGATAATTACCCGCACTTCAGAGGTCCTTTGGCTCTTGCCGGCGCTATTTATTATCTGGATATTTTACGCGCGCCGGTATGGCCTTACGAAAACGATTTTGTTTATCGGCGGCCTGGCTCTACCTTTACTTTTGGCCGCTTATTATAATCAGATTTTATATGGTTCTTTCTGGCATGGCGGCTATAATGAAATGAATCGATCCTTGGAAGATATTGTTAAAACCGGCGGCGCCATTTTTAAATTCGGCTGGGGTCTGCACAACCTGGCTTATTACCACGATTATTTCTCAAAAATATTTAATAATATTTTTTACTTTGGTTTTAATCCGGAACAGTCAAAAATCATGTTCGTAAATTATGTCCTAAAAATGTTTCCGGTTTTGCTTTACTCCGGTTTGGCGGGAATATTACTCCTGATTATTCAGAACTGCCGGCGTTTTCAGAAAAAATATCTGGTTTATGTTCTAGCCTGGTTATTTTTGAGCGCTTTTCTGATTATCTACTATGGCAGTTGGAGCTTTAATGATAATCCGAATCTGACCAGTTATACTATCGGCAATTCCTATACCCGTTATTGGCTGCCATTTTATCTGGGGTTGATGCCTTTCTCGGCCTTGGCCCTGGTTCGCGTTTCCCGGGCGCTGTTGCTTATGAGCGCCAAGAGTACGGCGCGCGTCCGGCGGCTGATTGCGACCGGTTTGCAATCCGCCGCCATTCTGGTTTTCGCGTCCGTCTCGATAATTTTTGTGCTTTACGGTTCGGAAGAGGGTCTAACTTATCTTTACTATAATAATCAAGAGGAGAAATTGAATACCCGGCGGGTTTGGGCGTTAACGGATAAAGAGGGAATAATAATAACCCGGTATTATGATAAGTTTTTCTGGCCGGAACGGCGTGTTATCATGGGTCTCTTACCCGATGACGGTATTTTAAAAGCGACCGTGAAATTGGTTCGTTATTATCCGGTTTATTATTATAATTTTTATCTCGATGGCGCCGCCGTCGATTATCTGAATCAGAATAAATTCGCCGCCTATGGCCTGAAGATGACGGAGATCAAGAAGATTAACGCGAAATTCGGGTTATATAAATTGGAAGCGGTGACAAGTGTGCCGGCGGTTACTTCGACAAGCACTATTTTGATTAAACAATGAGATTGTTTTAAAGTTTAGAAATATGTTTTTGGAGAGAATATTTTTTCGTAATGTAAAATTTAGATGCGAAGCGGATAAATTTTACCACAGAAAAAATCCTGAACGGAAAAAATATATTTCTAAACTTTAATATTAAATTATATATGAAAAATAATAAGACCTATCATATAATCACCATCGGCTGCCAGATGAACAAGGTCGACAGCGAACGCTTGGCCGCCTTTTTAGAATCCGGGGGCTATCAGGCCTCGCCCGATTTTAAGCGCGCTGACGTCGTTATCATTAACACTTGCGGCATCCGCCAAACGGCCGAAGACCGAGTTTATGGCCTGGTTGACCAGGTCAGGAAATTCAATCCGAGCGCGAAAGTAGTTATTGCCGGCTGTTTAAGCAAGCGGGCGGACGTGAAAAAACGCTTGGCCGGCCGGGCGGACGTTTTTTTACCTATCAGCGAGATGCCGCGTTTACCCGAGCTTCTAGGCGGGGAAGAATTTAAGTCGCATTTCAGCCTGGATGAAGTCCGGTTAGAGCAAGGAGAAAAATATTTGGACATTAAGCCGAAGCACGAGAGCAAAACTACCGCCTATATCCCCATCGGTAACGGCTGTAATAATTTCTGTTCTTATTGCGTCGTGCCTTACGCGCGCGGCCAGGAAGTTTATCGCGACGCGGATAGTATCTTAAAGGAAGTATGCGGTTTACTTAAGAACGGTTACAAGGAAATAATTCTTATCGCCCAAAACGTCAATAGTTATCATGACGCCAAAATAAAATTCCCGGCGCTCTTGGAAAAAGTCATTAAGATTCCGGGAAAATTTTGGATTCGTTTTTCTTCCAGCCACCCGAAAGATATGAGCGCTGACTTAATAAGAGTTATCGGTTTATCGCCCAAAGTCTGTCCGCATCTGCATCTGGCGGTTCAGTCCGGCGATGATAAGATTTTAAAAGCCATGAATCGCGGTTATACGGCTAAATATTATCAAGATTTAATCAAGCGGGTGCGGGCCGTCCGACCGGGCATCGCGATTACGACCGATGTTATCGTCGGTTTTCCGGGGGAGACCAAGGCGCAATTTTTAAACACCGTTAAATTATTCAAAGTGGTTAATTTTGATCTCGCGTACATCGCTAAGTACAGCCCGCGTCCGGGCACGGTTTCTTATAAAATGAAGGATAATGTCAGCACCTCGGAGAAAAAACGTCGCGCTAGTGGAATTAATGAAATTTTGAAAATAACCGCGGCAAAAAATAACCAGTCGCATCTGGGAGAAATAATGGAAGTATTAGTTGAAGGACAAAATAGGCGCGGTAAGTATTACGGCAAGACCGGCAGTTATCAGACGGTTCTGATTAATGCCGATGTTAAGGGCGATTCTAAGGATGGGCCGGCAGAGGGTTTTCAAAATGGGCTGATAGGGAATTTCGTTAAGGTCAAGATTAATAAAGCATTGGCGTTTGGATTGGAAGGGAATTTGGTGGTCGAGTCTTTAAAAAACAAAAGTTCAAAAGGCAAAAATAAAAGAGGTTAAGTATGAAACTTAACCCCCCTAATACTCTTATCAAACAAGCTTATTCTTCCCAAGCCCGGGCGATCTCGTGATGATCCTATATGCTTGATAAAGCATTTCCGGTAAAACTACCACCTGCACCTGGGTTGTGGCCTGAATTACCATTACTTCCTGTAAAACCGTTAGCTGCACTGAAAATACTGCCGGAGTTTGTTTTTGCGCTATTTAAAGCGCTTGGAGAAGCTTTGTTTTTCGTCATGACTCTCTTTTTTTTCGTTAAACATTGTGAAAATAACTGTTATTATTATAGCATAATCTTGAAATATGGCCAAATTTACCCACAATAATAAGCCAAAAGTTCCGGATAATAAGTCAAAAACCTTGAAAAATAAGCCGAAAGTTTTGGTTATTTTAGGCACGACCTCGGCCGGGAAGACTGGTCTGGGGGTGAAATTGGCCGCTAAATTCAACGGGGAAATAGTCAGCGCCGATAGCCGCCAGGTCTATAAGGGGTTGGATATTGGTACCGGTAAGGATCTGGCGGAATATAAACTTGGCCGCAAGACTATTCCTTATCATCTAATTGACGTCGCCTCTCCGAAGACGCGGTTTGATTTGGCAAAGTATCAGAAGCTGGCCTTTAAAGCGATTAATGATATCTTGTGTCGCCAGAAGTTGCCGCTGGTTGTCGGCGGTAGCGGTTTATACCTGCAAGCTTTGGTGGATAATTATGATTTATCCAGTGTCCGCGCGCATTCGGTTAATCGAGCCAAATGGGAGAAGATGAGCGCCACGCGTTTATTTGCGCTGGTCGCTAAAAAGAAGCCGGATTTTGCCGTTCGGCTTAATAATAGCGATAAAAATAATCCGCGCCGCTTGGCCCGGTATTTGGAAATTATTGAAGCGGGCGGTTTGGAAAAAGTTGGTCGCCGGAAGAGCCCTTATGATTTTTTGCTCCTCGGGCTCAACTCTCCGAATGAGGTTTTACGTAAAAAAATAGTCCAGCGTTTACTGGATCGTTTGGAAAAAGAAGGTCTGGTCGCCGAAGTGAAGCGCCTTAATGATGAAGGCGTTTCCTGGGAGCGCCTGCAGGCTTTCGGTTTGGAATATAAATTTGTCAGCCGCCATCTTCTCGGGGAATTGTCTTATCAGACAATGGTAGAAAAATTAAGCATTGCTTTATATCGTTTTGCCAAGCGCCAAAAGACTTGGTTCAGGCGCTGGGAAAAACAGGGCGCGAAAATAAATTGGGTTAAAGATGCGGCTGCGGCCGAAAGAAAGATTAAAAAGTGGGCGCCGCCATTATTTTAAATGGGCGCCGAAATTATAAAACACAGAACAAAAAAGCCTCGTTTTAAGAACGGGGCTTTTGGCAAGAATTTTTAAAATGGAAACTCTATTGATTCAGGATTTTTTCCAATATCTCTCTAGCGATTTTCGGGTTGGCTTTGCCGTCGGTGGCCGCCATCAGGTTCCCGACCAAGAATTGAATAACCTTAACTTTTCCGTTTTTATATTGAACGGCCTGATCCGGATTAGCCGCCAGGACTTTGAGAGCGACTTTTTCCAGTTCGGCGCTGTCGTCGAGTTGTTCTAATCCCGAATCGCGCATGATATCAGTCGGGTCGCCGCCGCTGTGATACATTTTTTCTAAAATATTTTGTCCGGCGCTGGAATTAACCTTCCCTTGATAAATTAAGCAGGTCAGTTCGGCAAAATTTTCGGCCGTTATCTTTAAATCACCGATTTTTTTATTATCCGCGTTCAAATGCTTTAAGAGCGGGCCGCTGATGAGATTAGCCGCCGCCTTAGCCAAGCGCCTTTCTTGGCGCGCTTCGCTGTCGCCGTTAGCTTCTATCCAGGCGTCCAGTTCGGAAATAACATTCTCCGTCCAATCGGCCAGATTCTTGTCATAAGTCAAAATTTCCGCCATAGCCGGCGAAAATTTATACTCCGCCATAAAACGCTGTTTTTTAGCCAGCGGCATTTCCGGCAGTTCTGTCATCAAGCGCTCCAGCCAGTCTTCGCCGATTTTCAGCGGAGGAATATCGGGTTCGGGAAAATAACGGTAATCGGCCGCGCTTTCTTTGACGCGCTGGCTGACGGTGGCGGATTTATTATCATCCCAGCCGCGAGTTTCGGCGCTTATTTTTTCTCCTTTCTCCAATAATTCGGTTTGGCGCTTGATTTCAAAATTAATCGCTTTGGCCACGGCGCGGAAAGAATTGATATTTTTTACTTCCACTTTCGGATTGAGTTCATGCCGGCCGCCGCCAAACCAGCCTTTCTTTTTGGGAATTATTTTACCGTCCTTATATTCCCAGGTCCCGGCCGCCTGGGCGCTGACATTCGCTTCGCAACGCATTTCGCCTTTTTCCATATCGGCGCCGCTTGTACCCAGATAACGCAAGATTTGCTGATAAGCTTGGCAGAATTTTTTCGCCTGCTCGGCGCTCTTAATGACCGGCTTGGTCACTAATTCCATCAGAGGCGTGCCGGCGCGGTTGAAATCCAGAAGCGTATAGTCGGATTCTTTCTTATGGGAAGATTTGCCGGTGTCTTCTTCCAAATGGATGCGAGTGAGGAGTATTTTATCGCCGTCTATTTCTAAATACCCTCCGGAAGCGAGCGGCTGATCATATTGGGATATCTGATAGCCTTTAGGCAGGTCGGGGTAAAAATAATTTTTGCGGTCGAATTTTGATAAACGGTTTATCTTACTATGTAAAGCCAGACCGGTGAGTATTGTCCAATCAATCGCCTGCTTATTCGGGACGGGCAAGGTTCCGGGATGGCCGAGGCAGATCGGACAGACCGTAGTATTCGGCGCTTTGTCAGAGGCGTCGTTATCGCAAGAGCAGAACATCTTGCTCTTGGTCTTAAGTTCGGCGTGGATTTCCAGGCCGATAATAGCGTCGTATTTCATATTAGAATTGACCCGAACTGCCGAAGCCGTTGGCTTGGCGCTCGGTCTCGTCAATAATTGGTTCTTCGCTTATTTCTAAATCCAACACCGGTTGGATAAGTATTTGAGCGATTTTCTGGCCGGGAATGATATTAAAATCGTCTTCACTTAGATTCTTGACGACCATTTTTATCTCGCCGCGATAATTGGAGTCAATAACTCCGCCCATCATCTTGATTCCTTGAAAAGCCAGACCGCTTTTATCCCAGATCAAGCCGACATAACCCTCGGGTATGACCATCTTAACCCCGCTACCCACGAGGTCTTGGCCGTAGGGAGGAATGGAGTAATAATTATTGGCGTACAAATCATAGCCGGCATCGCCCGGATGCGCCTTTTGCGGCAACTTGGCTTGCGGACTGACTTTCTCGATTATCAGTTTGGCCGGAAGATTATTTTTTATAACCGGAACATCGTTAACATCATTTTTTATGGCTGGCTCGCTCGCCTTACGGTTGTCAAAAATAATTTCCCGGTTATCGACAATTTGGCGATTGGAACCGATGATATTGCCAACGGCCTGGAAATCGCGACTTTGAAAAATATCTCCGGCGATGATTTTTTTGACCGCCGGCCAGATTAGCAGACTGATTTCCTCCCGGCTCAATATGGCATTATTTTTAGTGCAGCTGATTAGCTTAAAATCCGGGAAACTATTAGCTATTTCCAAATAAATGAGTTCCGCTTTTTTTAAATGATCCAGATTATCTTCATGAATATCGGCTTTTTTTCCGATCCAATCCTCGCGCGCTCTGGTTTTGGCCAGTTCCTGGGCGACGGCCGATTCGACGTGCAAGATGATAGATAGGTCGGGACGAGGAATCTCAAAAATTTTATATTCTAAATCATATAACCAATTAAAAAAAACTTTCCTTTCCAGCGGATTGGCAATTTTACCGCCCTGATGGCCCATGTTGGCGCTGGTGTAGCGGTTAGCCAGCACAATCTTGCCCTCGGCCAACCACTGGCGAATTTTAAAACTGGCGTCGTAGCGGTCAACGGCGTAAAAAATGGAAGCTTGATAGGAGTTAACTTCCTCCGCCTGTCCATACTTTCCGGACAGATATTCTTCCACCAAGCCGGCTGATTTAGTGTTGTATTGAGGAAAGTCGGCGATGGCGACATCATATCCTTCCTCTTCCAAACGCGCCTTCAGCAAACAGAGCTGCGTGGTCTTGCCGCTGCCGTCGGTGCCGTCGATGACGATGAATTTTCCGGATAATTCGTTCATAGTTTTATAAGTCTCGCCGTTTTTAAGCGGATTTTTTAATCGCGGCGATAATCTTATCTATCTGCGCGTATAATTCTTCAAAACTGCCGTTGTTGCTGATATGATATTTGGCCGCGGCCATAACGTCGGGAATATTAAGCTCGGCTTCGCGGCCGTTGTCGACGACGAATTCTTCAAAAGTTTTCGTGGCGTCGTCGGCGTTTTCATGGCGTTTAGTTAAACGTTCATAACGAGTGTGAATATCGGCCTCCAGACTGATCAGATAAAAGCCGGGAAGATTTTTTAAGGAAGCGATGTCCGGTAAACGGCGGATGCCTTCAATGACGATGATTTCGTGATTATCGTTTTTCACGTCTTCGGAAATAACTCGGGCGAGCGTTTCATCGCCAAAACGGTTTCTTAAGTCCAAAGAGATAGCCTGCATGTTCTCTCGCGTAATCGGCAGGTAGAGGCGGTTTAAAATATCGCGGAGCATCGTGGAATAGCGATGGCCGCTGGCGCCGTATTTTTTCATGACGTAAATTTTACAGGTGTCTTTGCCGCTGACGATGAGGCCGGTAAAACCGAGGATGATTTTAGACATAATTATTTTTTAATGATATCAGCTAGGCCGCGACGGACATCCCAGTCGTCAAGAGCTAAATCGGAATATAATTTTAAATTAGGAAAAGCCGTTGTGACCGCCCGGTGCATCTTATGAGCGATGGCGCGCAGCGAGGGATGGACGGTTTTGTTGGAACGGAGTTCAATGACATAAGCGGCGGCCGGCAAAGGGAAGGTAAGGCGGCAAGAAACATTAAATCCCATGGCGATATAATATTGCTTTATTTCCGGCGTCGTTTTTAGATTATCCAGTTTTGTTTTTTGTTTGGCAATCAAATCTAAAGCTTCGGCGCGTAAATCTTCCGGTAATTGCTCCAGATACCAAGAATTAAAGCCAAGGTCGGCGGTCAAAAGCGGCATCCGGCAAATACCGTTGCGATGGCGCTGGATATCGCGGAAAGACCCGAAGTCCAGCAAGAAATCAAAAGTGAAAGTTCCCAGATCGCCCAAGAAATTCGGCAAGCCGGTTTTAAGCGGCCGCTTGTCTATTATTTCCTGGTATTTTTTTAATTCTTCGCTTTTGACAGTCGTCTCCATTGAAAATTCAACCGGCGCCAGCGGCGGAAAATAAGAATATTTCTCAACGGTTTCGGCTCGGTATTTTTCCTGCGCCTCGTCTAAAATATGAGAAAAACTATGGGCGTATTTTTCTTTTAATTTAGCGAGGATGGCTTCGGCGGTTTGGCGAACTTCAAGAAGCGGATGATGGCGCAGTAGCGCTAAATGATCCCAAGCCTGGCGCAGATTAGTATGCCAGCTTAGTTGAGTGGCGACTCCCGCCGGCAAAAAGCCGCGCATCGTATCAAAGCCGCGCGCCTTAATCGCTTTGAGATACATATTTTCATCTTCGCCGTCCTGGCGCGGATATTTTTCTGTCAGATATTGTTGGATTCTGGCTTGGTTATTTATATAAAAGTTCATCCAGCTATCGAGGATATCTTTTGATTCCGGAGTATGCAGAGGATCGATAATTTCTTGCTTACCCATGTCAATGTAACGGGTGCTGGTTTCTTGGCCGCTGTATAACTGCCAGTCTTGGATGGCTTTGTCGCCCAAGATGCTGATATTTTCAATAAAAATAGTGGTACTGCCGCAATCGGCGATACTGGCATGGCCATAACCGACATAAAAGGTAGCCATGAATTTTCCGGAACCGCTCTGTCTTACTTTCTCAACGTGTTCGGTGACGCTTTTAGGACTCCTCGAATAAAGCGCTTGCATCATCGCCACGTCTTCCGGATTAAATTCGTCGTAGACAAAAATATTAGACATAGATATCGCTAGGATTTATTTATTCAAAAATTATTGGTCTTCGTATTTCACGACCGCTTCGTCCAATAAGAGATAATCAACTCCCGCTGTTTTAAATATTTCTTTGCTTTTTTGCCCGGCATGATAATCTTGAGCGCAAACGACGCGCTTGATGCCGGTGTTGATAATCATTTTCGCGCAGGTATAGCAAGGAGTCATCTTACAATATAAAGTCGCTCCGTCTAAGGCAATGCCGTAGCGAGCCGCTTGGCAGATGGCGTTTTGTTCGTGATGGGTGGTGCGAATACAATGCCGGCTTTGCGTACCGTCTTCGTTGATAACCGTATGCATTTCATGACCGACCTCGTCGCAATGCGGCAAGCCGATTGGCGAACCGACATAGCCGGTTGAGACAATCCGATTATTTTTAGTGATAACACTACCGGTCCTTCCGCGATCGCAAGTTCCGCGGCTGCTGACAACTTCCATGATTCTCATGAAATATTCATCCCAAGAAGGGCGTCGGTAAACCTCTTTTTTAACCTCATTTTCCCCGGCCATAAAATTAATTTAAATAGTTTAAAAGCACTTATATCTTAACCTATTATTTAAATAAAATAAATCTTGACAGATGCGTTTTTCTATTCCGTTTGGGCTTTTAAAAAGCCAGAAAAGAGGTTAAACTATAGATATGATTTAGGCGGGTTTTATTTGACTAGATGTTATTTATATGTTAGAGAAATATATAAAAAATTTGGCTGATAATAAAGAAATTTACTTAAGGATTAAAGTTTTGGCCGGGGCCGGGAAAACCGGGTTTGTGGAAGAAATGGAGGACGGAACCCTAAAAATCGCAGTGGCGGCCGTGCCGGAGAGGGGTAAGGCCAATTTAGAACTTATTAAATATTTAGCGAAAGCGTTTGGCGTCGCTAAAGGAGATATAAAAATTATCAGCGGCGCCGGTGCCAGATTGAAACTTATCAAGATCAGCCGTTAACCCGAGTTTATCAATTATATAGCTCAAATTTGCTAATATATGGATTTATCAATCATTATCGTTTCCTGGAACGTTAAAGATAAATTAAGAGAGAACCTGATTTCCTTATTTAAATCCGAAGGAGATTTTAAGTTTGAAGTTCTGGTCGTGGATAATAATTCCGGAGACGGGAGCGCGGCCATGATCACGGCGGAATTTCCGCTTATTCGCCTTATTGCCAATCCGGAAAATTTAGGTTTTGCTAAAGCGAATAATCAAGCGCTTAAATTAGCTTCCGGAAAATTTATTTTATTGCTTAATCCGGATATGCGCGTGTACCCCGATACTTTGAAAAATATTTTGGCTTGGGCAAACTCTAATCCGCAGGCGACGGTCTGCGGTTGTAAGTTGATTGATGAAAAAGGAAATATCGTTAAGCAAGTGCGCCGCTGGCCGAGATTTTGGGATCAACTGATGGTAACTTTAAAAATACCGCATCTTTTTCCCGGAATCGTGAACGGATATTTGAACGCGAAATTCAATTATGAAGCGGCCGCTAAAGTCGATTCTATCCGCGGCGCCTTTTTTCTTATTAATCGTGAGCGATATAAAAAAATCAGCGGGCTGGACGCGCCGCTTTTGGACGAACGTTATTTTATTTGGTTTGAAGAAGTCGATTTTTGCCGTCAGATTTATCAGTTAGGCGGCGAAGTCTGGTATACGCCGGCCGCGCAGTGCCTGGATTATATCGGCGCCAGTTTTAGCCAAGTAAAAAGAGGTGTCGCTCAAGAATATTTTAGGGATTCGATGTTAAAATATTTTAAGAAGTGGGGAAAGAAATGGGAGTATCTTTTATTAAAAGCGGCTTGGGGGGTAGTGAAAGTTTTTGTAAAATAAAATGCCCAAGAAAATCGGGATTATTCTAATAAATTATCAAGACTACGCGGCGCGCTTTTTAAACGCCTGTCGCGATTCTTTGCGCGCCCAGGATTATCCGGCCGAAATGATGAATATTTATATTGTTGATAACGCCTCAACTTCGGAAACATTCGAATATTTAAAAATGAATTATCCGGAAGCGCGAATCTTAACTCGTCCGGACGGTAATTACGCGGCGGCTAGTAATTTAGGTTTGAACCAGGCGATAAGCGACGGCTGTGAATATCTGGTATCGGTTAATATGGATACGGAAACGACTCCGAGCTGGTTGTCGGAATTGGTAAAAGCTCTGGACAGTAACCCGGAAGCGGCGATAGCTCAATCCAAAATTTTATTATTTCCGCGTTCCGAAGAGGCCCGGGAAAATCCGCGCATTAATAGCTTAGGCAATATTATCCATTTCTTAGGTTTCGGTTTTACTTCCGGCTACGGCGAAACGGATAGAGAAATTATCGGTTATCCGGAAATTAAAGGTTATGCGAGCGGTTGTTCTTTTATTATTCGGGCCGAAGTCTTTAAAAAAGTCGGCGGCTACCAGGAGGAATTTTACATGTATCATGATGATTTAGAATTAAGCTTGAAAGTCCGGCTGGCCGGGTATAAGATAGTCTTAGCGCCGCGGTCCGTCATTTTCCATAAATATGAATTTTCCCGAAGTGTCCGGATGTTCTATTGTATGGAGCGTAACCGTTATTTGACTCTTCTAATATTTTATCCGGCGCGACTGTTTTTGCTTGTCGGTCTGGCCGGAGCGGCCATGGATATTGTTATGTTCTTTTATTCTATTTTTGGCGGCTGGTTCAAGGAAGAACTGAAAATTTGGATTTATTTCAGTCGTTATTCCACTTATGTAAAAATCCGTGACGCCAGACGAGAGATTAAAAAAATTAGCGTCATTAAATTTTCCGAAATCGCCCGCAATTTTTCCGGGCGGATTGAATTCCAGGAAATCGCCAATCCGCTCTTAAAATATATCGGCAATCCACTGATGGCCTGGTATTGGAGCTTAGTAAGAAAAATTATTTAACCGGATGAAAAGAAATTATTTAATATGGATTTATCAATAATCATCGTTAATTATAAAAACAAAGCTAAGCTCATTAATTGCTTGGAATCTATTTTTCAGGCGGAGCCGGGCGGTTTAGTCTATGAAATAATCGTCGTGGATAATGCTTCCGGCGATGATTTAAGCGATATCCAAACGCGCTGGCCGAACATAAAAATAATTGCGAGCCCCAAAAATTTAGGCATGGGAGGCGGCAATAATCTGGGAATCAATGCGGCGTCCGCGCCCTTCGTGCTTGTCCTTAATCCCGATACCGTCATTAAAGACAAAGCTCTGGTTATCTTGTTAAATTATTTAAAAAACAATCCGGAGACCGGCTTAATCGGTCCGAAATTACTATATCCCGACGGCTCCTTGCAATATTCTTGCTCCCGCTGGCCGCGTTTCTTCATGCCTTTTTTGCGCCGGACTTCCTTGGGCAAATATTTTAAAGAGGCGCGCGATAGTTTTACCATGAACGATTTTGACCATAATTCCATCGTTCCGGTTGATTGGCTGATGGGTTCGTGCCTAATGTTTTATAAAGAAATCCGTTTGGTGGACGGTCGGATTTTCCGACCGCGCTTTGACAAACGTTATTTCATGTATTTTGAAGATACGGATCTGGCGCGCCAATTCTGGTCTAACGGATTAAAAGTCGTTTATAATCCGGAAGCGGTCGTTATTCATGACCATCAGCGCCAAAGCGCCAGGTACCCCTGGTATTTAGCTTTATTCGTCGACAAACTGGCCTGGCGGCATATTAATTCTTGGCTGAAATATTTCGCTAAATGGGGATTTAAAAATTAGATTAAAATCAATAATAATATGAAAAAAATTAGAAAAGCAATATTCCCGGTCGCGGGTTTCGGTACGCGCTTCTTGCCGGCGACTAAAGCCCAGCCCAAAGAGATGCTGCCGGTTTTAGACAAGCCGACTATCCAATATTTAGTGGAGGGAGCGGTGGCGGCCGGCATTGAAGAGATTATTTTTGTCACCGGCCGCGGCAAGCGGGCGATTGAAGATCACTTTGATCACTCTTTTGAGCTGGAAAAGAACTTAGTGGAGAAGAATAAGCTTGATTTATTGGAGAAAGTTAGAAAAATTGAAAATTTGGCGAAATTTTCTTACGTTCGTCAGCCGATTCCTTTGGGTGACGGGCACGCTGTCAATTGCGCGGCGCATCTAATTGAGGAAGATGAAGCGGTCTTGGTTTGGTTTGGGGATACTTTATATGATGATTGCGCGGCCGCCGCCAAGCAAGTTATAGCGGTTTATGAAAAATACGGCGATACGGTCATCGGTTTATCGGAAGTGGAAAAGAAAGTCTTAAATACTTTCGGCGTTATTGACGGCGTGGATTTGGGTGGCGGCGTTTATGAAATTAAAAAATTTGTGGAGAAGCCGTCAATTGAAGCCGCTCCTTCTAACTTAGTCCAAGTCGGTTTGAATGTTATTTCGCCGGCGGTTATGAAAATTTTAAAGACGATGAAATCGGGCAAGTCCGGAGAAATACGCTTGGCCGACGCTTATGATGAAATGCTTAGTCAGGGAAAGCCGCTTTACGGCAAAAAGATAGAGGGCGAATGGCTGGACACCGGCAATAAATTTAATTTTTTGAAAGCGTCCTTGAAATTCGGCTTGAAAGACAAGGAGATTAGCGCTGATTTGCAGAAGTTGATTAATGGGTTGGCAAAATAGTTGATGTTGAGCGAATAATAAATAGCGAATACGATATTAAAAAGGGGCAGATTTTTTCTGTCCCTTTTTTAATCTTTAATCATCTTTCAATTACTGCAAAATCATTTTATACACTCCCGCTTCCGACCCGATTTGCGCCCAGAAGTAAAGGATATTATTTTTTTCGTCTATGGTCATTCCGGAAATCTTGTCGGTTTGGAAAATCTTAGTGGCGGCGTTCATTTTTATATCCAGAGCGTTCAAACTATTGGCGGTTGAAAATATTAGATAACCACTGTCACCATTCCAAATTATTTTTGTTATCTCTTCGCCGACGCGCGTCAATAAGTCCGAGCCTCCGGTCTTGAGATTGAAGCGATATATTTCCCAGCCGTTATTGTAAAGCAGAGTATTCTCGTCGACCCACTGCCAGCTGATAATGTTCTTTATCGTCTGCAGGCCGCTTTGGATATTGTCGGGATTTAAGATATAAAGAGTCTTATTAAGGCTGTCATAAAGAACCAACGATTTAACCCCGTCGTAACGGAATTCATATTGGCCGATGGCCGGCAAGCTTAACTCGCTTTCAATTTTTTGAGAGTCCAGCGAATATTTTTTGGCGGAAACTTTCCCCGAATCCGAGGCGACGAAAAAAAGATTTTCATTCCTCGGTTCGTAAGTGCTATATGTTTCGCCGCTAACTGCCAAAACGCTCGTTTTATTGGCCAGTTTAAGATAACTGATTGAGTTATTACCCTGATAATAGAGGCGATTTTGGTCTTCGTCCAAATACCAATTATCCGCTTCCGCTCCGATTAAACGTTGATAATTAAGGTCGCCCTCCGGGTTTATTCCGTAAATATTTCCGGACGAAAATAATTTATCTTCGTTTTTCAGCCAGGAAGATTCCGAGCTGGCGGTAGGGATTATTCTGGCTTCACCATTTTTTAAAGTTATTATTTTTTTAGCCAGCGGGATGTAAAGATATTTCCGATTGGCGCTTAGTTGCGTTTCCGTCTCGCCCTCGGCGGCGAGCAATAAAGGCGTGCTGCTGCGAAAAAGATTGATATCTTCCGCGAAAGTCGTCTGTCCGGAGTAAACGCTTATTTTTTTTTGGAAAGGCCAATAACCGGCGCGCTCCAAGCGCAGATCATATTCGCCCGGCAGGACATTTTTGACCTTGACCGCCGTCGTCAGGTATTCCTTTTTAAACGGGTTGAGAGAAAAATTAGCCTGCGGCTTATCATCGAGATAAACGATTGCGCCGCTCGGAACGGTATCGACGGCAATCATGCCGGTCTTGATAAGGACGCGATTGAATTTAAGCGGCCAGCTTAAATTGAATTTATAGCCGGAAGCATAGAGGGATATCAAAACCGTGCCAGTAATAAAAAAGAAAATAAAAAAATAAAAGATATAGTCGCGGGTTTTTTTGGGCATAAATAGTGTTAATCAAGGCGCTGAATATCGGCGCCTAATTTTCTAAGCCGGGCATCGAGTTTTTCGTAGCCGCGATCGATTTGATAGATATTGTCTATTTCCGTCGTTCCGGCGGCGATAAGCGCGGCGATGACGAGCGCGATGCCGGCGCGGATATCCGGGCTGATTAAGCGTTTGCCGAATAATCGGGTCGGGCCGGCGATGACAACGCGATGCGGATCGCACATGATGATACTGGCGCCCATCTGCGACAGCATATCCGTCCATAAGAGGCGGCGGTCATAAATAGTTTCCTGGATAAGCGAATTGCCTCGGGCTTGAGTCATTAAGACGGCATAAGGAGACTGCAGGTCGGTCGGGAAGCCGGGGTATTCATGAGTCTTGATATCATAACTTAAGATATTTTTAGAGGGTTTCATTAACAGCCAGTCGTCGCCTTTTTCATATTTGACTCCGATTTTATCAAAGATAGTCAGTAAGCTCAAGATATGAGCGGGATTGCATTTTATTATTTTTATTTCCGAGCCGGTTGCCGCCGCCATAATCGCGAAAGAGCCGGTTTCAATGCGGTCGGGAATGATATCAAAAACTCCGGCCTTAAGCGCTTCTACCCCCTCGATAATTATAGTCGGCGTTCCGGCGCCGCTGATTTTCGCGCCCTGACTATTTAAATAATCGGCGAGCGCTTCAATTTCCGGTTCCATGGCGCAGTTTCCCAGGACGCTTTTACCCGGGATCAGACAAGCGGTCATCATCAGGCTTTCCGTCGCCGTAACGCTGATACAGGAGAAAAAATAATTCGCCGGTTTTAATTTTTTAGCGCTGACACGATAATATTTTCCGCTTTCTTCCTCGACGGTCGCTCCGAAAACCCTGAATCCTTCCAAAAAAAGATCTATCGGTCGGCTGCCGGCGCCGATGACGCAACCGCCGGGATGAGGGAACTTAACTTCGCCGAAACGAGCCAGAAGCGGTCCGACAAACATCACCGAGGTTCGGAATTTATCCGCCAGCTTAGACGATAATTCGGTCTTACTGATATTTTTAGTATTGATGGTCGCTTGAGAGCCGTTATGAGTTATTTCCGCTCCTAAATCAGCCAGCAAATCAAAAGATTTCCCGATGTCTTCGATATCCGGAATATTATTGATAGTAATGGTCTCTGGAGAGAGAATCGCCGCCGGAATAATCTTCAAGGCGGCGTTTTTAGCTCCGCTGACTATGATTTCGCCGTTGAGCTTGTTTCCGCCGGTGATAATGAATTTTGGCATATTTGTAAAGCGTATTTATTTTTATTCGCCTCTTTACTATAACCCATTTGTTGACATTTTTCAAATATTTGCTATTATTAAATTAGTTCAGAGATACATCTGATTTTTTATTAAAAAAATTCGCTAATATGTCAAAAATTGCAGTCATCAAAACCGGCGGCAAACAGTATAAGGTCGAAGAAGGAGACACTATTAAAGTGGAAAAATTGGAAGTTGCTAACGGCCAGAAAGTTAAATTAGATACTCTCTTAATCGCCGATGGCGATAAATTAGAGGTGGGCGAGCCGTCTCTCGACGCCAAGGTTGAAGCGGAAGTATTGGAAACCGCTAAGGGCAAGAAAGTGACGGTCGTCAAATATAAGAATAAGACCAGATACAAGAAAACCGTCGGTCATCGCCAACAGTTTACCGCTTTGAAAGTTTTAAAAATCGCTTAATTTATTGAAGTCAAAATTTCTGAAAATAAAAAGCCGCTCTCATTGATTGGAGCGGTTTTTTTGTCTCTTGTCTTTTCTGTGTCGGCGCCTATCGCGTCGACGTTTTTTCCTTTTTTGTCTCTTAATTCTTAATCTCTTGGTTATCTTAAGGAATAATAATCCTCTTTTCTGGGGCCAGATTTTAATTAAGAGCCGAATCCGGGACGGCAAACGACGTAGATTTCTCCGGCTTACTTCTAGAGCCCTGATGGTTCTGATAATCAGATTGAATTGGCCGTTAATTTTCTTGTTAAAAAGTCCGATAATGGCCATTGTTCCCAGCGTCAGAGTCGCCAGGATGACGATTGTGACTAAGGATAATGTTACCATTCTTTTTTCCTTTCTGTTTGCTTATTTAATTTTTTGTATTTTTGTTTATTGTTATTTATTTATCTCACTTCGATATTTCAGAGCATTGGCTAGCGTCAATTCATCCGCGTATTCCAGATCGGAACCGGCCGGCAGCCCTTTCGCCAGGCGGGTTATCTTCAGATGGTCTTTTAAGATTTTAGTCAGGTATAAAGAAGTGGTCTCTCCTTCCAAGGTAAAATTCAGGGCGAGAATTATTTCCTTTATTCCTCCGGCCTTTATCTTTTTCAATAATTTTTCAATATTCAGGTCTTTCGGTCCGACGCCGCTGATAGTGTTTATCAATCCCCCGAGGATGAAATAGCGGCCGTCGTACTGCCTAGTCGCTTCAATGGCCGTCAGATCTTGGATATTGGCCACGAGGCAAAGGATATCTTGGCGTCGCGAGACATCGGCGCAGATTGGGCAGGGATCGTTCTCGCAGATGCTTAAGCATTCGCGGCAGACGGTAATCTTATTCTGAAGCTCGGCGATGGCCGCGGCGAAACTTTTTAATTTTTCCGGCGCCTGTTTCAATAAATAAAAAGCGTAGCGTTCGGCCGTTTTCGGACCAACGCTGGGCAGGTCGGCTAATCTATTTATTAAAGTTTGCAGGGCGGCTGGATATTTCATTTAATTCATTCCTGGGATTCCACCCATGTCCTGAAGTTTTTTAGCCATTAATCTTTGGGCGCGCTTCAGGGCGTCGTTAAAGCAAGTTTTGACGGTGTCTTCTTGGACGTTCTTGGTTAATTCGCCGTTAAGTTTTATTTCCAAGACTTCCATGTTGCCGTTGAGCAAGATCTTGACGCCGTTTCTTTCTTCGGTCACCGTTTCTTGGGCTAAAGCGCTTTGCATAGTTTTCGCCTGGCTGCGCAAATCCCGGAATTGTTTTAATTTGCTGAACATATTTATTGGTTTATTTAATAATGATTTAATGAATAATCTAATGGATAATCTGATGAATAACGCGTCTTCTAAAATTCTACGGGGTTGGTGTCAGTCGGCATCTTAGTCAAACTCTTGAAATTAACGGAATTCTCATCAAAGAACAGTTCTATCTTTCCAGTCGGGCCGTTGCGGTGTTTCGCGATATGGATTTCCGCCTTATAGCGCTCATCCAGCGATAAGTCGTTGATATTATAGCCGCGGTCGGCCGATTTACGATAAATAAACATGACGACATCCGCGTCCTGTTCAATGGAACCGGAATCGCGCAAATGGGAAAGTTTTGGAATCGCCGGATGAGTCAGTTCCACGGCGCGCGACAACTGGGCGAGAGCGAGGATGGGAATATTTAATTCGCGGGCGATGGATTTTAAGCCGCGGCTGATTTCGGCGATTTCTTGGACGCGATTATCGCCGTATTTTCCCCGGCCCTCCATTAATTGCAAGTAATCAATAATGATTAGTCCCAAACCTCTCTCTATTTGCAAGCGACGAGCTTTCGCTCGGATTTCCATGATTGATAAAGTTCCGGAGTCGTCGATATAAATCGGCGCTTCGGCCAGTTTGCCCATGCCATCGTTAAGACGCATAAAATCATCGTCGGAAAGATTGCCGGTGCGCATTTTCCATAAGCTGATATTGGACTGGGCGCAAAGCAGGCGGTCCACTAATTGTTCCTTACTCATTTCCAAGGAGAAGATGCCGACGCCCTCTTTGCTTTTAATCGCCGCTTGGCGAGCGATATCTAAAGCCAAGGAAGTTTTTCCGACGGAAGGGCGGGAGGCCAGAATAATCAGATCGGATTTTTGCAGGCCGGCTAAGAGATTATCCAGATCGACAAAGCCGGTGGGCAGGCCGCGGAGTTTTCCGCCGTATTTATGAAGTTCATCGATGCGGTCAAAAGCGGCGGTCAGGAGATTATCAATCGGCAGGAAAGCGTTTTTTAAATACTTGCGGGAGACGCCAAAAACTTTTTTTTCGGTTTCATCAAGGATTTCGTCTATTTCTCTTTCTTCGTTGAAGCTCAAGGACGATATTTCCGCGGCGGCTTGCTGGAGGCGCCGCAAGGTCGCTTTGCGTTGGATGATACTCGCGTAATTGACGATATTGCCGGAAGTCGCGACCGCATTGGAAAGTTGAGCGAGGTAGGCGCGGCCGCCGACGACCGCCATCTTTTTTTTGTCTTCTAAACGGTTAGAAAGAGTGATTATATCGATCGGCTCTTGGTTGGCGTATAATTCCTTAATCGCGTCATAGATTATTCTGTGGGCGTCCTTATAAAAATCCTGCGGCATGATCATATCCGCGATCTTAACGATCGCATCCTTATCAATCAAAAGGGAACCGAGAAAGGATTCTTCGGCTTCCAGGCTGTGCGGCGGGACTTTGGCGATTAAGTTGTCGTCGCTGGTGGCCATTTTTAGTTTGTTAGTTATCGGATTATTAAGTTTATTAATTACTGGATTATTTATCGGTATTTATCGGTTTCTTTATCCTTATCTTAGCGCATGCTTAGCATTTTTTCAATCTTTCTTTATCAACCTTTTATTAACGAGTTATTAACCAATAAATTTAACATAAACCGGTTTTTCTTACAAGTTTTTGGCTGATTTTTTAAAACCGTCCGCGCGGTTAAAGCGCCAGCGGTTTCACTCCTTTGGAGCCGACTGTCGGGTTTGGACCGACGACCTGCCGCTTACAAGGCGGCTGCTCTACCAGCTGAGCTAAGTCGGCGCAACTAATATAACCAATATAAAAGATTTTTGCGGGTTTAGCAAGGCCGGCGGGATTTTTTGGAAATGAAAAAGGGGTCTGATGTTTCAGATCCCTTTAGATTTTATTTTTACCTCCCTCGGCATCAAAGAACTAAATGTGGACAAAAAATATTCCATTTATTGTTTTGGTCTCGTAACAATAGCCGAGGCCGAATAGTCCTTTTAGATATCTGCCCGAAAAGTTTTTCAACAATCCGGTCTCCGCTCTGATAATCTTTTTCTCCTCAAAACCGTATCCGGCATCAAGATAATAATCTATTTGTCTCCGACGGTCCAGTTTAAAGACGGCGTAGTTTCCAAAATTCTTACCGGCATTGAAAGTGGCTATATTATATAGCCGTTTGGTAATCAAAGTTGCCGTGGAGCCGAACCGATGATCAAATTCGCTGTAATAAAGCGAAGCTTTGAAATGAGGACTGGAAAATCGTAAATGGTATTCCGGCTCTTTGTTTCTTTGGAAGACTCCGGCGCCGATATAACTTTTTTGGAAGTTATATTTTATTTTGGCGCCTAGGGACGTTCCGGGAATATTGTTTTCGGTCCAAGCTTCAAATTGACCGTCGGCACTGACCGATAATGGTCTAGATTCAGTCGCCAAGGTCGGCAACATACCTGTTTCCAGAGTTACAGATTTCAGTTTGAATCTTGCCCAGAACAGACTTGACGACAAAACTTTTTTTTGATCGTCAGTTTGATACATCTCTCTGGCTACGATTGATAACCATTTAGTCGGGCGATAGGTTCCCTGAAAGCCAAGTCTGACATTTACGGATTTACCGAAGTTTAAACTGTCCTGGCTGAAGTAGGAACCGGCTAAAATTCCAGCGTAGGCGTAATCGATTGTAACCGTGCTGTCCCCGGCAAGTTTAATGTTTTCAATTTGAGCTTTAGCCGGAAGGAAAATCAAGAAGACGGCTAATACTGTAAATATTATTTTCATCATTTCTCTTTTGGTTTTTTTGATTAATTATTTTATTTTTAAAGAATATTAAATTATATAATATTTATTAGTTTATGTCAAGAGTACTAAAAAACAGGCTCAAGCCTGTCTTCTTGTGCGCCCAGCTGGATTCGAACCAGCGACCATCAGCTTAAAAGGCTGTTGCTCTACCAACTGAGCTATAGGCGCTCGTTATAATAAAACGGCTTCATAAATGAGCCAGTTTTATTACAAATTTGATAATAACAAAAGATTTTTCATTTGACAAGAGCCCATGAAGAATGAAGGCGTTTCAGGTTAATTTATCGGTCATAAATCAAAAAATTAATCAACGCCGTATCGCCGTTGCCGTTTATTATATTCTTCTAAAGCTAAGTCGAAGTCAGCCGTGGTAAATTCCGGCCAATATTTTTTAGGGAAATAAAATTCACTATAAATAGATTGCCAGGTCAGAAAACCAGATAAGCGTTGTTCGCCGGAAGTGCGGATTATCATATCCGGATCAGGCAGACCGGCAGAATCTAGATTTTTATTTACCAGATCTTCAGTCACTTCGCCCGCCGTAATCCCTGACTCAATTATTTTTTTAACGGCCCTGATTATTTCATCTCGGCCGTTATAGCTTAAGCAGATATTAAGAATACCTTTGCCGCCGTTCCGGCTTTTTTCCAGGGCATTTTTTATAGATTTTTGTAAACCTGGATCGAAATCGCTTATTCGGCCAAAAAAATTTACCTTTACCCCATTTTTTATTAAAAGGCTGATTTCTTCATTTACTAACAGCTTGAATAAATCCAGCAGGTAACTGACTTCTTTTTTGTCTCTATGCCAATTTTCCGTTGAGAAGGCATAGACAGTCAAGATTTTAACCCCTTTATTGAAAGCATGCTGGGCGATTTTTTTCAAATTTTCAAAACCTAACTTATGCCCTTCAAAGATTGGTAGATTTTTTGATCTAGCGAAGCGCCGATTTCCATCCAGGATGATTCCGATGTGTTTTGGGATATTCATGCGGCTATTATAACATACTTAGATTATAAAAAAAGCACTTAGCCTACGCTAAGCATTTTTCACCTCTACAGTCCTTAAATCTGAAATCTGCCAAAATTTTGACGGGATTATTGGGGAAATTGAAAAGTGGAATTTATAACTATAAATAAACAATATTTTACCTTGAAAAATATCTAATTTTTTGTTAATATTATTCTATCTATAATAATATTAAATTATATGAATTTCGATAAAAATTTTAAAGAAACAAACATTGTTCCCTCGGCGGCTGAAAAGCGCGAAAGTAATCCGATCGAGCTGGCGGCTCAGCTTATAAGCAAAGTGGCGGATATTGATATTCTGCAATCTCGTCAGCCTAAAAATTTTGTCGGCGAAGTTTTTACTTTTAAAACAAAAGAGCAGAGAAAGAATGAATTAAATGAGAAAGTTGATGAGATCGAAAAAACAAAAGAATCGATTAACCGACAATTGAACGACGAAGAGCTGGCGGAGGGCGCTATAAATTTTTTAGCATACGCTCTTAGTAAAGAGGACACTCGTGATGATGCGAAATGGGAGGAAAATACGTCCCCATCGGAGCGGATACGTTCATTCGCGGAAAATATTGTAATTGAAAATTTGCCGGTTCTTGAAAGTTATATTGAAAATACAACTCCCCGCAATACTAAGCAGACATTCAGAATTTTAGAGAAAATAATTCAATTGAATCAGGGGAAGATTTTTGAAGCAATTATGGAAGGTGATTTAGAAAATCCGGAAGAATTATTAAAAAAATTTAATTATCTCCGAAATCAAGGAGAAATCCCCGCCGATTTTGAGAATGAATTTTTAAAGTTACCCGGCGCGAAAAATTATTTAACAATCTTAAAATTTCTGGAAAAGCAGGCCCCGGTTATAAATGAAAAAATTAAAGAAGGCCTGAAGACAGAACCGAAGTTAAACGAAATTATTCATGAGTATGTTCCGGGCTTTGAATCAGCCCTTAAATATTTGCCGATTGCCAAGGCTAAAGAATTAGCTGACCAGACGGGTGAACTGTTTAAAATCCAAGATCATAATCATCGCGGAGTGCTTGACATTTTTATTGCCGATTATGCAGCCGAAATTAACAGGAAAGACGGAGAAACGGCTTCGGAATTTTCACATGATCGAGCTGGTGAACTTAAAATTGGCGCAAAAGTTTTTGCCACGGCCGGTTATCAGTATAAGGAAATAGGGCCGGCCTGGAATAATAGCGCCCCAAAAGAAGGAATCAGAGATATGATGATTAATAATTTTGGGTCCCTACATGAATTAGAAAGCAAAAGACCTGGGTCGGCCAAGTATTTAACTGATAATTTTGGGATTGTTTGCTTTTCGAGATATCCGACCGAAGTTTTGATTAAACAATATGATAATCGGGATAAAACGAATAGCCCTTTCGGTATTTATGCTACTGGTCGCAGCGATCATAATGGCTTTATGTATGATTTGAATAAAAAGATTAAAATCGAAAAACTTGCCAATGAGACAGAGCCTCGTGGTTACATGTTGAAAATTATTGAAACGGCTAATACAATCGACGCCACAAAAAAGATTATTAATTTGACGAGAAAGTTAGAAAAAAAGGTTTCTTTTATGTTTGTTAATGCGCATGGCAATACCGATTCAATAGCCATAGGGAATTGGGGCGGTTTCAGACCTGAATTAACAACCAGTAATATTGGGAGGCCGGGAATAAAAAGATTTTTTCAATATTTTGAGGAAGGGGCAACCCTGGTGCTGAGCTCGTGCCTGACGGGATCAGATAAGGGTATCGCGGAAGAGATCGCTAAAACATCAGGAATGACGGTTATCGCTTCCGACAGGAAGACGAGTGGAATTAATAAATTAGAAGTTCATGACTACAAAAAAGATCAATTACGGTTCGACGTAAATTTTTATACGAGCGGAAAAGGGAAACAGAGGGCGGTTTTTAATGAAAAAAATGATAAAGAATAGGAACGGAGTATCGCAGTAATAGCTATAGTAGTCCT
The DNA here is from genome assembly GCA_026396805.1 of Candidatus Falkowiibacteriota bacterium. GTDB lineage: Bacteria > Patescibacteriota > Patescibacteriia > Patescibacteriales > UBA12465 > UBA12465. The sequence goes on along the minus strand of JAPLVZ010000004.1, from coordinate 34,735 downwards.
CCGAGAGGAAATATCACAACGATTAAGCGAAATTATTGAGGAAATTAAGCGGTGGGCGGGGTTTTTGAAAAGTTTTTAATATATTTTTCCGCACCAACATTGTGTCATTCCTGATCCGTCATCGATATTATCAAATAAGCAATAGGGGCATTGAGTATATTTTACCGCTGTTGTTATTGGTCGTAAATACTCATTCCAAGGTAGAATAAAATCACTTACATATTTTGAGCTTTCTATATTTCTGGGAAATTTTACAATCATCGTTTTTATTATTTTCTCTAAAATTAGCTCAGCCAATTCAACATTATCTTGTGTGAAGATTTCATGCTCATCTGCTGGCAATAATCTTTTCTTATTTTGTATATGTATTCTATTCCTAATTTGCCTAAGAAAATCTAGTTTTTCATAAAATATGTTATCCGCAATCCCAAATAAATTATGTTTTTTGACACTAGTTATCAATTTTTCAAATTCATCTATTTCTTTATTGCGAATATAACTTATAACTTCTTTGGCTAAATTATTAACGCCCTCTATTGTAAAAATTTTTATTCTAAAATGAAAATCATACAGGATAGCCTCCCCAATAGAGGCCATAATAATTATTATTGGTTTGTGGAGTAATTCTTTTTTGTAGTTATCTATCGGTGAATTATTTAGTTCGTATAAAAAGTTAAGTATTCTGAGATTATAGTTAATATTATCACCTATTTTGTAAATACCTATAAAATTTGCTGGTAAACTGAACATACATTATTTATTCGTTTCTTTTAATTCTTTCCAAGAATATTGTTTAACTTTGCCTTTTTTATCTACTGCTAAAATATAAAGTAGTAATTTTTTAGAAATTTGCCACGGTAATCGGCGTAAAGCTATTTTAGCACTTGATTCTGGCAGTCCGAGAGCATATTTATTTCTGGTGTTGTTGGTTTTCATTCGGGTTATAATTTGCCCAAGCGAATAAACAAAAGCCACTTCATCAGCTTGTCTTATTTTACCCTCGCCTTTTGTTTCAATAAAATAATAAATAGGGTATTGATTATGTTTGGCCTTAATATCAACCCCTTTTTCCCTTAGTCCGCCGAATTCTAAATGGCCCCAATTATTAGCTGAAAGCCATTTTATAATAGAGTTTTTAACAAAATCTTCGGATAATAATTTATCATTTTTTGATTGCTTTTTTATCATATTTTTATATAAAACTACTTAATTTATAACACATTTGAGGGCGTGTCGCAAGTTGTCTAAGGCTCAAAAAACTGCTATACTATAATCAAAATAAAAGCCCCCATATTTATTTTATGAATATCAACCAAAAACATTTAAATCATATAGATACCGTTAATCTCGGTTCTTATTATACGCCTGAAATTATCGTTGATCTGGCTCATTCTATTTTACAAAAAAATGTTTCAAACATTAAAGATTTTACGATTTTAGATTCGTCTTGTGGCTACGGTTCATTTTTAACAAAAAAGAATATTGCTAAAAGATTAATTGGTGCTGATATTGATAAACAAGCCGTTTCTGAGGCGAAGAGAAAGCTAAACGGTGCAAATTTCATTTGCCAAAATTCGCTTGCAAATGTTAGTCGAAAAAACTTATCAATTGAAAACGAAGAAAAGCTGATAGCCATTGGCAATCCGCCATACAACGACACAACCTCTATAATTCGCAATTCCATAAAAGATGTTTCTGTCCAAGATAAAATTGATATTGATATAAAAACTCGTGATTTAGGAATGTCATTTTTACTTTCTTATGATAAACTCCAAGCGGATTATGTCTGTGTTTTGCACCCCCTGTCTTATTTAATTAAGAAAGCAAATTTTGCTCTGTTATCGAAATTCACAAAAAACTATAGATTAATCGACGGAATGATTATTAGCAGTCATGAATTTTCTGCTACCTCTCGTGGAATGGCCTTTCCGATTCTAATTGCTCTTTATAAAAGAGATCAAAAGGGAATGACTTATGATTATATCCAGGATTATCAATTTAAGGTAAAAGATGACGGAGTTTTTCGTCTAAAAGATTTTGATACAATTGTTAATTATGTCCAAAAATATCCAAATAAAAAATATTTGAATCAAAATAATAAGCCAGTGGCAAAGTTTTGGACGTTAAGAGACATAAATGCCCTTAAAAGAAACCGCACCTTTATTGATTCTGATAACTATAATACGGTTTATATTTTAATGGAAAAACTCCCGTATTATTGCTATATAGATGTGTTCAAACAGTATGCGGACAGAATGCCGTATTTTATTGGAAATTGTGATGTGATAATTGACAATGAAAAATTTATTAAAATAAAAGAATGTTTTATTGCCCAAAGCGTTCATACAAATCCAGTTTTAAAAAATATATTTAAATTTAGAGAAATTCCTAATGCTAAACTAAAAATAGATAATTATTTTAAAGAATTATTAGGAACTAGACTAGGTGAAAAATATGCCAAAAATTTTAATTAAAGAGCAGGAGCACAAAATTGAAGTTCCGATTTTATTGACTGCTGTTAGTGGGAAAATTCGTGTTAAAAATCGTTCTATTGTAAATGAATACGGAACGCCAGTTGCAGTTAAACGAGACGGCTTTGTTTTGAGTAACTATGTTGAATGGCAAATCGGTTATGATGTCGTTAAAAAGGAAACGGAAAAACTCGCGGAGTCATCACTGCCAGAGACTGAATTTATTGGTGCAAATGGAAAAACTAAGGCACTTTACGAATTGTCAGAATATATTTGGCATTTTTATAAATGGGGTGTTATTACCAGGGAAAAATTAGAGGGTGTTATTGTCTATCTTAATTCAATACAAAGTAATGATTTAATTGATGACAATTCTGAATTGCAAATTGATCGTAGCCACCCAATAGCAAAAAACATAAACGGATTTGATTTCGAATATACTCAAGTTAAATATCCGCTTTTAATTCATAAATTTAATGGATACGAAATAGTTACTGAGATAAAAATTACCGGAAAACAATACGCAGTTGGAACTCAGCCGATGCTATATTTATGTTTTCCGATTACAGAACTAAAAGCGAATCCGAATTTAATTGGGCGAACTGCCGAGACAAAAGAAATCGCTTTTTTTGAAATTACAGAGAACAACATCAGTGTATTTTTAGAAATGCTGAAAATGTTTGGTATTTTATCTAATAGTCATAAACATGATATTTTGCAAATTATTAAGACAATTTTGGCATAATTAACTTTTAAGAAGAATGCGCTTCTAAATAAAAATCAAACCCACTTATAACTAATAGGTGGGTTTGATTTTTCCGAAAGTCGAACCCTTAAATTGTCGCTAATATTACAAACCAAAAGAGAACTGGCACATGCCAGTTCCCCATTAGTAGTCCCTAGGAGAATCGAACTCCTGTTACCAGGATGAGAACCTGGCGTCCTAACCGTTAGACGAAGGGACCATTTAACTATTTTTCAATCAGATTCTTATAACCGTTAATGAACTCGCCCGAGTTCATTATTTTTTTTCCGGCTAGCTGTAATTTTAATATAACGAGTGCGTTTTGTCCACACTGAATGAGCAGGCGGGCGCCGTCTAAAAATAGCTGTCCCGGTTTAACTTTATTTATCTCCGCCGCTTTGTGTTCCACGGCGATTATTTTCAAAATTTCGCCGTTAATGGCTGTATAAGTCCCGGGCCAAGGATTATAAGCCCTGATCATCCTTTCAATTTCAACGGCGCTTTTTTGAAAATCAATGCGCCCGTCCTCTTTACTTAGAGTCTTGATATAACTGGCTTGAGTATCGTCCTGAATTTGCGGCTTTATTTTCCCGCCGATAAAATCAAGTAAGGTCGGAACAAGTAACTCCGCGCTTAATTCCGCCAGTCGGTCATGAACATTTTTTAAAGTTTCCGAACCGCTTAATTTTATTTTAGCTTGCCGTAAAATCGGGCCGGTGTCAAGGCCGGCTTCCATTTTCATGATGGTAACGCCGGTGGCCGCGTCCCCGTTTAGAATCGGCGCGTTTAGACAAGCCGCGCCGCGATATTTCGGCAAGAGGGAAGCGTGAACGTTGATACAACCAAAGGTCGGAATATCTAAAATTTCCGGCGGGATAATTTTTCCATAGGCGATAACGACTATCAGATCAGGTTTCAAATTTTTGATAGTGGCTGTTTCCGGACGGATTTTTTCCGGCTGAAAAAACGGCAACCGGTATTTTAAAGCCAGCTCTTTTATCGGCGACGGAGTTAATATCTGTTTGCGGCCGACCGGTTTATCGGGTTGGGTAAAAACGCCGACGATTTCAAATTCGGGCGTGGCCAGCAGACGGCTCAACCCGGGCACGGCAAATTCGGGCGTGCCCATGAAAATAACGCGTATTTTTTTGTCGGGGCCGGTAATGGACATAAGGCAAAAATTAATGATATATTAAGAGGATACGGTAATCAACGCTTTCTAAATTTGCATCTTAATTTATGTTATTAAACTTAATCAATTGGGTATTAAATATCACGCAAGGGCTCGGTTATTTCGGAGTCGGGATTCTTATGACGATTGAAAGTTCTTTTTTGCCGTTTCCTTCGGAAATCGTGATTCCTCCGGCCGCTTATCTGGCCAGTCAGGGAAAGATGAATCTGATTTTGATTATTATTGCCGGCGTCTTGGGCAGTCTGGCCGGAGCGATGATTAATTATTTTTTGGCTTTGTCTTTGGGGCGGTTGGTCGTTTATAAGCTGGCCGCGACGCGCGGCGCTCGTCTGCTATTAATTACTCCGGAAAAAATTGAGCGGGCGGAAAAATATTTTCTTCTCAATTCCAAGTCCGCCACTTTCTGCGGTCGCCTTATTCCCGTCATCCGCCAGCTGATTTCTATTCCGGCCGGTTTTTGTCGCATGCCTTTTTGGTCATTTCTTTTTTATACGGCTCTCGGCTCTTTTATTTGGGTAAGCATCTTAGCGGCCCTGGGTTATTTTATCGGCGCCAATCAAGCTTTGCTTCAGGCGTATTATCGAGAAATTTCTTGGGGCTTGCTTATTCTCGGCGTCGTCTGGATGGCTTGGAAATTCTGGAGATGGCGTCAAAATAAAAATGGCGCGACACCGCCAAACGGGCTTTAAATATCTTTTACTTAACGGGCTTATCTTTAGTGAACTTATCTTTAACGAGCTTATCAATGAACAGGATTCCGTCCAAATGGTCCAACTCATGCTGGATGATGCGCGACATTATTTTATCAGCGCTTATTTTTTTGGCCTTGCCTTTCCCATCCAGATAAGCGCAATTAACTTTTTTATGGCGCTCCACGCGTCCGTAAATTATTTCTCCCTTCTTATTAAGAACGGACAAACAGCCCTCTTCTTCTATTTCCCGCGCCCATGACTTTTTGGTTATCTTGGGATTTATCAGAAAATAGATCTTATTGTTGTGATGGATGACGACGAGGCGGACATTCCGGCCGATTTGCGGCGCGGCCAGGCCGGCGCCGTCTTTTTTTATCATCGTTTCCTTCATGTCCGCCAAAAGTTCTTGGAAATTCTGCCGGCTGATTTCTTCCGCGCCGATGTTGTCAGAAATTTTTCGCAAGATCGGGTTAGGGTTTGTTAATATTTGAAGTTGTTTGGGCATATGATTACCAGATTTTGGTATTTTTTAGGTTATGATTATTAGCTTCGAGCATTTTTAAGCATTTATTTATTTTTGATCGATAATTTTGAAAAAATATTTCCATTTCGCCCCGCTCCGGCATAATTCCTTCGTATCGTTAAGAGCGATGGCTATCTGTTGGGCCGGTTTTATTTTACAGACTTTAAAAACCGCTCCTCGTTTAAAACCGGGGATGCCGAGATCACAAATGACGCGCAGAGCCAGATCCTGCCAAGGATAGGCTGGCGGCTTGATCGGTTTGACGCCCTGGCGGTTTTTTAAGATATTTGAGAAGGAGTCCATAATTTAAAATTCACGGCCAAATAGCCGATACCAAAGTCGGTCTGATAAGAGAGAATTTCCGGCTGCCGCTTTAAACCGTTGATGGTTCCGAGAAGAATCAGTAAGGGGCGTAAGCCGCATTCGCCGGCATCTTTAATCAGCTTGGCATCCATCTTCAAGATATTGGCCGAAGCGGTGGCTAGATCGCTGAGATATTCTATCAGCTTGTTATCAAACTTGGCGCCTTTGGGTGAATAGCCTCCCGGAGATTTTTTTTTCAAGCGATGCGACAGGTCGCCCGAAGCGATCAGGGCGATATTTTTTTTACTGGCCGTTAAGACTATTTCCAGTCTTTCGCCGAAACGCCATTGATCTTCCAGATTTAAGCTGTCGGCCGGGGAAATGACGATTATTTTTACTTCCGGGCAAACGTCCTTTAATAAATAAAGAGGAATGGCGCTGCCATAATCTAAAGCGTTTTCGGAGATTAGTTGCAAGGGGAATTCCGGACGGAGCGCGTTTTTGAGCTGATCGGCCAAGAAAGCGTCGCCGCTTAAGACGGTTTTAGGAGGGATAAAGCCGAAATCTTTCAGATTTATTTCCATTTCCGGCGCGACATTAATAATAAAAGAATCGGCTTGCGACGCGCTATGCGGAGACACGATTATGATAGTATCAACCGGATTAGCTTTCAGGGTGCTCTTTATCTCTTTATAGGCCGCCACGGTCTTTGTCAAGAAACCATAATTAGCCCGGCCGATTTCCGGGATGAGCAATGGGGAATGGGGGAGTAGAGCAACGGTTGTTAGAGCCATAAATTTAGGATTTTTAGGTATTTTTAGTATAGTATTATTTAGTATTTTAGGGAAGTTGACAAAAACAATAAGTTATTGCTGGAAAGAAGACATTTTTAATTTCAAAAAGGTTTTCTTTGGAGGAGAAAACCTTTTAGGGTTCCTGTTTATTAATAAGTTTTTATTAATATGTTCAGTTTATTGTATGGCTTCGCCCATGTCGTAATTATATAAGAATTTTGAGGAGACAGTAACAATATTCTGGGGGTTATAGCCTAATTTATTAAAAGTGGCATCGTCGGCAAAAGGGCGCTTCTTGCCGTTAGAAATCAAGTAAACTGTCGGATAAGTATTGGTTCGGACGAGAGTACCTTCGTCTAAAAGTATCGGCGTGGTCGTGGCGTAAACTTTCAGTTGAGTTGTGGTTTTCAGAATTATTTTTTTGCCGATAAATTTAATATTTAATAAAACTTTGTCCACTAAAGCGCGCCGGCCATTTTCAACATAAAATATTTCTCCGGTTTTGGAATCTTGGAGCAAAGCGCCGGTTACATAAGTGGAGGTGGCGGTAATGGCTTTGCCAAGCGAATATCCGGTTAAGTCGGCCACGGTCGCGGTCTCAATTTCTTCGGGGTTGAAGCCGATATTTTTGAAAACGGCTAAACTGGCGAACGGCCGTTTTTCTTGATCGACGAGCAGATAGATTTTTTTATCAGGCGTCTGGACGAGAGAATAATTAGCGAATTTTATCTCGTCCCCGAGCGGATAGTTTTCCAAATCAGCGCCGGTGACTGTCACGATTTGTTCCGGGCGGAAACGGGAAACGAAAGCGGACCAATTCGCGAAGTGGCGTTTCTGGCCGTTGGCAATCAACCAGACTCGCGGATCCCAATCGGCTTTGATTATGGAACCGTCCGGATATAAGCGTGACACTTTCGGGAAATAAGTATTCCACAGCTTATAGATATTATAATTGCCATTGAAGACGTGCGGTGTGTAATTATATAAAGCGGCCGTCGCTTGATTAGCCGGAGTGACACTGACCATTTCCGGAGAAGCGATAATACTATTATAGTCGCCGTCGTTTATCGCCCTGGCCATGGATTTCAGAATACTATATTTATCTTTGGCGATATAAGTCTGGCCGACTTTGAAATTGTAAGCTTGCGGGTCTTGCATATAATCCAAGAATTGGAGCGAGGCGCTGTTAACTTGCTTACCAAAACCTTTGTAATAAGGGTTGCAGACCCAGCTGTCCGGACAGCCATAACCGGTTGCCCAATCCAAATGGTCTTGAGGTGGGGCGCTATCGGTCACTAAACTGGCTTCTTTCTGAAGCAGGATTAAAAGGAATTTCGGGTTGATGGTTGTTATCTGTCGGCATTTGGATTTTTTTTCGGCTTCGGTCGGTTGGTCGCTTAAAGTTATCCCCTCGCAATCATAATTATTATGAGTCGCGTCATAAATTATTTCCGCGGCGCTTTTCATGTCGCCGTGAGTATTTAGAGTACTGTAGTTAACCAGATAACTGCCCTTGTTCTGGAGAAAATTTTGGATTTCCAAGAGCCCCATGGAACTATAATTAAGGATTTCACTATCCTCTAGGATCCGGTTAGAATTAAAATCCAGGTCGAGATCAGTCTGCGCCTGCGCTAATAACGGCAAAAGGCAGAAGACAAGCGCGCCTAAGCCTATCAAGTTTGTTTTGATGAGTTTAGTGTAATTCATATTTAACCATTATAGTATAATTTTACGTTTTCTCCAAAACTATCGTTATTTCAAGAGCAATATTTATAAAAAATCCCGTGCGGACGGGATTTTTATGGGAATTCAATCTAATAGGTAGATATGGGTTAGCGGAGCATAATTGAGTTGCTTAATTTTTATCCGTTAACCTTCATCACCACCGCTTCCTTCTCACCCAGATCAATCCTGACTTTATCACCTTCTTTGATTTTGCCTTCGATTATTTCCATCGCCAATTCGTCTAAAATCATGGTTTGGATGATGCGCTTGAGCGGGCGGGCGCCGTAAGTGATGTCATAGCCTTTTTCGGCCAGCATCTTTTTTATCTTCGGGCCGACTTTGACGCTGATATTTTTATTGTTTAAGCGTTTTTCAACTTTCAGCAGTTCCAGTTCGACGATTTTTTCCAAAGCTTCCGGAGTTAGGCTCTGGAAGAGGACGATTTCATCGATGCGGTTTAAAAACTCCAGCTTGAAATGATTTTTCAAAATTTTATCGATCTTTTCTTTCATTTCCGCGCTGCGCATCGTGGTCTCCTGTTTCTTGTCGCCGGTGTCGCTGAAACCGATGGAATATTGCTTGATGATTTCATTGCCTAAATTAGAAGTCATGATGACAATCGTGTTTTTAAAATTAATCACCCGGCCTTTAGAATCGGTGAGGCGGCCGTCATCTAATATCTGCAAGAGCATATTAAACATATCTGGATGGGCTTTTTCAATCTCGTCAAATAAGACGACGCTATAAGGATGGCGACGGACCTTGTCGGTCAGCTGGCCGCCTTCGTCATAGCCGATATAGCCCGGAGGCGAGCCGATTAGCTTGGCGACGCTATGCTTTTCCATAAATTCGCTCATGTCTAAGCGGATGAGAGCTTTCTCATCGTCAAACATGAAACGGGCTAAAGTTTTGGCCAGTTCGGTTTTGCCGACGCCGGTCGGACCGACAAACAAGAAAGAACCGATCGGTTTTTTTTCTTCGTTGATGCCGGCGCGGCTGCGGCGCAGGGCGCTGGCGATGGCTTTAATCGCTTCTTCTTGGCCGACAACTTCTTCGGCCAGTTCTTTTTCGGCGCCGCTTAATTTTTTAATATCATCCTGAAGCATGCGATTAACCGGAATGCCGGTCCAGCGGGCGACGACTTTAGCGACATCTTCTTCATCAACTTCTTCTTTTAATATTCGCTGGCCCTTTTTTTGGATCTTGGCTAATTCTTCTTGGGACTGTTTGACTTTATTTTCCAGTTCCGGAATCAAGCCGTATTTTATTTTAGCCACTTCGGTCAAGTCGGCGCCTTGGCGCTGGGCGATTTCCGCTTTAATTTTTAATTCTTCAATTTCTTTTTTGGAATCGCGAATTTGGGAGATGATGCCTTTTTCATTATTCCAATGCAGTTCCAATTGGTCGGCCTTTTCTTTCAGTTTCGCCAACTCGGCGTTAAGAGTCCGCAGTCTCGGCGATTTCTTGTCGGTTGTCATCAAACCGGCCTTGTTTAATTCTAGTTGATTTATCTTTCTTTTTAATTGATCCAATTCATCCGGCATGGAATCTATTTCCATGCGCAAGGACGAAGTCGCTTCATCAATCAGGTCAACGGCCTTATCGGGCAGATAGCGGTCGCTGATATAACGGTTGGATAATTTAGCGGCGGCGATCAGCGCGTTATCGGTAATGCGAACGCCATGATGAACTTCATATTTTTCTTTCAAGCCGCGCAACATGCTGACAGTATCTTCAACGCTCGGTTCGTTTACGAGAATCGGTTGGAAACGGCGCTCTAAAGCCGCGTCGCGCTCAATATATTTCTGATATTCCTTGGTCGTGGTCGCCCCGATAGTGCGGAGTTCGCCGCGCGCTAAGGCCGGTTTTAACATATTGGAAGCGTCCATCGAACCCTCGGAAGCGCCGGCGCCGATAATAGTATGCAGTTCGTCAATGAACAAGATGGTGCGGCCGCTTTGCGATTTTACTTCTTTTAAGACGGCTTTAAGCCGGTCTTCAAATTCGCCGCGGAATTTAGCGCCCGCGACCAGCGCGCCTAAATCCAGAGTAATAATTTCTTTATTTTTTAAATTTTCCGGGACATCGCCGGTAATGATGCGCTGGGCCAGACCTTCAACGATGGCAGTTTTTCCGGTTCCGGCTTCACCGATAAGAACCGGATTGTTCTTGGTCCGGCGCAATAAGACTTGCATGATGCGGCGGATTTCCTGGTCGCGGCCGACGACCGGATCCAGCTTTTCCTGACGCGCCAGTTCAGTCAGATTAGTCGTGTATTTTTCCAAGACTTTGTATTTATTTTCCGGAAATTGGTCGGTAATGGTCTGTCCGGCCCGGAGTTCTTTTAAAATATTTTTAACGTTTTCGTATTCCACCTTAAAATTCAAAAGGATTTTCTGGGCCGGAGAGGGAATGCCGATCAGCGCCAAGAAGATATGTTCGGTAGAAATGAATTCATCGCTCATGCCGTCGGCTTCTTTTTGGGCGCGCTCCATGATCAAAGCGGTTTCGGCCGTACCGGAAACGGCTTGGATCGGACCGTTATTAGGATTGGTTTTTACGCGCGGCAGTTTTTTAATTTCCTTAATGACGTATTCCTCGATAATCTCCGGGTCAATCTTCATTTTTTCCAAGATCGGCTTGGTCAGGCTTTCACTCTGCTCCAAGAGGGCCAATAAGATGTGGAGCGCCTCAATATTCGCCTGGCCGTAAGTGGAGGCGATAATCTGGGAATTAATGATGGCTTCCTGCGATTTTTCCGTGAATTTATTGAACATATATTGTAAATTCAGAGTTTATAAATATCTTATCTTTTAGCACTCTCATTATTAGAGTGCTAATCTAATCATAATATAAGGCCAGCTACTTGTCAATTCCAATTAAATTATTGTCAACAAAATCTGAAACATGCTATTATATTAGAAGGAAAAGACATTTTTATTAAAAATATCCTTATTTTTAATTTTTCATGTTAAACCATAATTTCTTCACCTACGCTGGCAAGATTATTCTTCAAATCCTTGGAGAAATTTTGTATTTTCCGGTTTGGTGGTACAGCGTCGGCTTCGCCCGGGCGGGAACGAGCGTTTTCCATTTTTGGCGGGCGCGAGAAACGTCTTTAGGATTTAGTGTCTGGTTAAAAAATATTTTTGTGCCCATGTACGGCCAGCGCGATCCGGCCGGTCGCGTCATCAGTTTTGTCATGCGCCTGGTCCAGATAATCTTCCGGGGCGCTATTTTATTATTTTGGCTCGGTCTGGCCTTGATCGCTTTGATTATTTGGCTGATTGGTCCGATTTTGCTGTTTTTGGGACTGGCTTTCCAACTGGCGAATTGATTATTTGTTGATGGATTAATTATAAATTTCGACTTAGGGGCAAAGATAAGAGCGAATAAAGATAAGAGCGAATAAAGACAAGTATAAGAACGGATAAAATATGGCGGAGGAAAAAATAACTTTTACCGAAGAGCAAAGTGACGGCGGCCGCGGCGCCTGGTTTTTAGGGCGTTTCTTGTTTTGGGGAAGCGCGCTTCGCCGCTCGGTCATCGGTCTGGGGAGAACTAGAGCCAAGATTGACCGCCTTCTGATATTTTTTGTCTGGCTGATAGTCTTCGCCGGCTGGGGCGCGTTCGGCGGCTGGATTTTTAATAACCAAACTTCCTTAATCGCCAAGCCGATAAGCCTGCTTTTCTTTTGGCGGAAATTTGACCCGCTCATTTTTATTTTCTTGATATCCTTATGGTTTGATTTATTTCTGATTTATCGCGGCAGCCAAGCGAAAGCGGCGTTAAGCAAGATAAATTATCGCTTGTTTGACGCCGGTAAACCCAAGCCCGCCCGCGGACAGAAAAAATATAATGTTGCCGTCGCTTATTCTCGCGCCAGTTGGCGGGCGGTGGAAGACGCTTATCTTCTGGCCGTGAAGTTGGGCCAGAGTCAAGTTGAGATCATTCATCTTTTTCGAGTCCTCTTAAAGACTAAAGAGATTCAGAATCTTTTTATCCGCCTGGATGTCGACGCGAAAAGATTAGTGGAACTGGTTGACCGCCGCCTCATCAAGCCTCGGGACGCTAAAGCTAAAGGCCGGGCCACTTTAGCGCCGGCGCTTCAGGAAGTTTTGGTGTCTGCTTTTACCGATGCTTACGGATTAAAACAGCCGAGCGTCGATTTATTGAATATTATCCAATTTTGCTATGAGCGCGACCCTTTTCTCGCCGAAATACTTTATGAACTGGAAATAGATAAGGACAAGATCATCAACACCGTCGCCTGGTTCCGCGTCAATCGCCGTTTAGTCGAGAATTATCGCGGTTATCGCCGCTTAGCGGTTTTTAAACCGGGCAATAATATGAACCGCGCTTATACGGCGATCGCGACTCCGACTTTAGATCATTTTTCTCACGACCTGACCATTCAGGCGAAATACGGCGCTTTGAATATCTGTGTCGGCCGGGATAAAGAAATAAACGATATCTTTGAAGCGTTTACGGGCGGGCATAACGGCGTACTTTTGGTCGGTCCGGTCGGAGTCGGCAAGAGCACGATTATCGGCGGCTTGGCCCAGTTGATGGTGGCGGAAAATGTGCCTAAATTCTTAAAAGATAAACGTTTGGTGGAGCTTGACGTTTCACGCCTAGTCGCCGGCGCCGACGCGTCTCTCGCCGAAGAACGGTTGCTTACGAGCCTAAATGAAATCAGTCGTTCGACCAATATTATTCTCTATATAGATAATATTGAGAATCTTATCGGTATCAGCTCCGGCAGCCAAGAGAGCTTGGATTTGTCGGAAGTTTTAGGGGAAGCTATCAGCCGAAAAAATTTATATTGCCTGGCGGCGGCGACGACGGAAAATTACGCTCGCCATATCGAAAATAAGGCGATCGGCAATATTATGACGACCATTGCCGTTAAGGAGCCGGAAATTAATCTGGCCATTCAGATATTGGAAAGCAAGGTCGGGTTCTTGGAAGCTAAATATGATACCTATATCGTTTATGGCGCTATCGAACAGGCGGTTATTATGTCTTCCCGTTATTTGCATGATAAGTTCTTGCCGCTGAAAGCGATCGACCTTTTGGAAAAAGCGGCGATTCTCACCGCCAAAAAAGCGCCGGATGATCCAGAGTCGTCTTTTTGCGGCCGTGAGGCCGTAGCTCAAGCCATCAGTGAATTGACCGGCATCCCGGTCAGTCGAGTCACGGTTTCAGAAAGCCAGAAATTATTGAATTTAGAAAATGAAATTCATCAGCGTTTAGTCGATCAGGCCGAGGCGGTTAACGCCGTGGCGGCGAGTTTGCGCCGCGCCCGCGCCGAAATGAAAGACAGCCGGCGACCGATCGCCAGTTTCTTGTTTCTCGGTCCGACCGGCGTCGGTAAGACTGAACTGGCGAAAACAGTCAGCCAGGTTTATTTCGGCGACGAGGATTATCTTGTCCGTCTGGATATGAGCGAATACCAGTCCGCCGACAGCATCAGAAAGATGATCGGCGACGTGGACGGAACGCTCGGCTATTTGACGGAAGCGGTGCGTAAGAAACCGTTCGCCCTGATATTATTGGATGAAGTTGAAAAGGCCAACCCGGATATCTTAAATTTATTGCTCCAGCTTCTAGATGATGGCCGCTTGACCGACGGCCAGGGCCGAACAATCAATTTTTCCGAATCTATTATCATCGCGACTTCTAATATCGGCGCGGTCTTTATCCAGGATCAGATAAAAGCTCAGACTCCGATTAATATCATCAAACAGGACTTGATCGATAATCAGCTCAATAAATACTTGCGTCCGGAACTTATCAATCGTTTTGACGGCATTATCGTCTTCAGGCCTTTGAGTGAAGAGGACACGGTGGCGATCGCGACCCTGATGCTGAAAAAAATAAAAAAGAAGCTGGCGCTCAAAGGGATCGATTTGAAAGCGGATAAGGACGGCGTGGCTCTTTTGGCGCACGAAGGTTATGATCCGAAATTCGGCGCCCGTCCGCTCCGGCGCTTGCTTCAAGATAAAATTGAGGATAATATCGCCAATAAGATTTTAGCCGGGCAGTTGAAGCGCCGTGACACGATTATCATAAATAGCCGCGCGGATATTGAAGTTGAGCCGGCGACGGAATTATAAGGGGCGTATTTTTAGGCGATCAGATAGAGTTTCCACTCACCGGAACGAGCCTTCATTTATATGTTTTATTTTTATATCTTTATCTTAGCTCTTGTTTTGACGGCCGGTTTAACGCTCCTGGTTAAGCGGGTCGCTTTTTCTTTTAAGATAGTGGATAATCCAAATAAAAGCGGAGAGGGAGGCCGGAAAATTCACACTCGGCCAGTACCGCTCTTAGGCGGCTTGGCAATTTTTGGCGCTTATTTTTTTATTCTATTTTTGAACTCCGACTATTTTTTGTCCGGAAATCTTAAATTATCGCATCTGGTCGGTTTTTTTGCGGGCGCGCTCTTAATTATGATCGGCGGCATTTTAGACGATAAATATAATCTGAAGCCGCGGCTGCAAATTATCTTTCCCTTGTTGGCAATCGTCGCCGTTATTTTAGGCGGCGTGGAAATTTCCAAAATAACCAATCCTTTCGGTTCTTATTTTGATTTGAGCGCCCTGGCTCTCGTTTCTCCTCTTTTAATCGGCCTGTGGCTCTTGGGCATGATGTATACGACTAAATTACTGGACGGCGTTGACGGCTTAGTGACCGGAGTGAGCGGTATCGGCGGTTTAATCATTTTTTTATTTACGCTGACAACCCGCTATTACCAACCGGATATCGCTTTGGCCGCCATTCTTTTAGTCGGGGCTTGCGGCGGTTTCTTGATTTTTAATTGGTATCCGGCCAAGATTTTTTTGGGCGAAGGCGGGTCGCTTCTCCTGGGCTATATTCTGGGAGTGCTGGCGATTATTTCTGGAGGAAAAATTGCCATCGCCTTACTCATCATGGGCATTCCTATTCTTGATGTCGCCTGGACTATAATCCGCCGCGTCTTCCAAGGCCGGAACCCGTTTAAATTCGCCGATCAGAAACATTTGCATCATCGCTTGCTGGCGCTGGGAATCGGCCAGCGCCGGACGGTTTTGATATTTTATGCTTTGTCGCTTATGTTCGGATTGAGCGGCTTATTTTTACAAAGCCGCGGTAAGTTTTGGGCGCTCGTCGCTTTAGTCGGCGTCATGATGCTTTTTGTCATCGGTTTTTGGTTTTTAGATCGCCGCCTGGGGAAAATAAAAAAACCGGTAAATCCGTTATGAAAAAATTGCTTTTACAAATTTGTTGCGCGCCTTGCGGCGCTTATATCAGCCGCGACCGATTGGCGCCGCATTATGACCTGACTTGGTATTTTTGTAATCCCAATCTTGTTTCACAAGAGGAATATGACAAGCGTTTGGCTATGGTTGAATTAATGGCGGCCAAATTTAGTTTTCCTCTCCTGGTCGAACCTTATAATCATGAAGCCTGGAAAGAAATAGCCTGCGCCCGCGCCGGCGATCCGGAACGGAGCGAACGTTGCCGCTTTTGCTACCGCGACCGTCTCACTAAAACCGCCTGCCTGGCGAAAGAGAAAGGTTTTGATATTTTTGGAACGACGCTTCTGGTCAGTCCGTATAAGGATATGGCGGCCATAAGAGAAATAGGCAAAGAATTGGAAGAAATGAGCGAGGTCGCTTTCTTGGATATGGATTTTCAGGCTAATGACGGTTATCGCCATAGCCAGGAGCTGGCGAAGAAACTCGGCCTCTACCGGCAAAAATTTTGCGGTTGTGAGTATTCTTTAGATCAAGTTTCCTCTAAATAATAAGCCGAAGAGTTCAACGCGGCCACGCGCTTTCATGGTATGAATTTAAAAACTCAAAAATTATTTTTTTCGCTCGTCATGGTATTGTTTATGGCGATTTTTTTAGGTCTAAGGATAGGAGCGGCCCAAGCGATTGAACCGAGTCCTGATTCCGACAGCGACGGTTACAGCGACGTTCAAGAAATAAAAAACGGCTATTCGCCCGTCAATCCGGCTAAAGTGAAAATAGATAAAAGCGACATGGATAAAGACGGTTTAAGCGATTACTGGGAATTAAAATTTAAGACCGACCCGCTTAACGCCGATTCCGACAGCGACGGTTATAAAGACGGGGTCGAAATAGACTTCGGGTTTAATCCTTTATCAAGTTCCACCGTGAAGTTAGCGCAGAAGATTGAAATTAATTTAAAGACCCAGAAACTGGCTTATTTTGTCGGCGGCCAAATATGGAAAGAGTTTTCGGTTTCAACCGGCAAAGCGAGCATGCCGACGCCAAAAGGGAATTACCAGATTTTTAATAAGGTCAAAAAGGCTTGGTCAAATACCTATAAATTATGGATGCCTTATTGGCTGGGACTGGACCACGGCCAATTCGGGATTCATGAACTGCCTCTTTGGCCGAACGGTTATCGTGAAGGCGCGGACCATTTGGGCAAACCGGTTTCGCACGGCTGTATCCGTCTTGGTATCGGTCCGGCCCAATATCTATATGACAGGGTGAGCGAGGGGACTGAAGTAGTGATAAAGTAATTTCATTGTTTTTAGAAAGTCTGACTTCGGATGATTTGGTTATCTTTGAGCGATATTATTGTTTCCAAGCCGATACTCGTCGGCTTTTGTTTTTCTGGCGCCTAAATGATATAATTATCTTAGTCTAGTTAACACTAATTTTTTTTGTTTTATGCCAAAAAAAACTCTTTTATTATCTTTAATCCTGCTATTTTCGGTCGCCACGCTTAGCGCCTGTACTCTGCCTTGGAAAAAGCCGGTCGCGCCCGACGTCACCCCCATAGTTGAAAAAACAGAAGTGGCGACGACCACGGAAACGAGTATTTCCACCGGAACCAGCAAACTTAAAAAATTTAATAATTATGACGAATTGGCGGAGTTTTTAGCCGCTAATAATAATCCGACTGCCGACCTTACTCGGGTTTCGGCCGGGTTTTTAAAGTCCGAGATGATGACACAAAGCGCGGCCGTTTCCGATAGCGGCTCTCAATCGAGTAATAGTTCCCAGCCCAATAATTCTTTGGATTATTCGACGACGAACAATCAAGTCGCCGGAGTTGATGAAGCCGATATTATCAAGACGGACGGACATTATATTTACGCGTTGGTCAGGAATGAATTATCGGTCATTAACGCCAGTCCGCCCGCCGAGGCTAAAGTCGTCAGTAAGATCGTTTTTAAATCCCGGCCGCAAGATATTTTTATCAGCGGCGACTTTTTAGCGGTTTTCGGCGGTGATAATCAGATATACGCCCAAGAGATATATCAGAGTTTCCGTCGCCAGAACGCCTATACTTTCTTCAAAGTCTTTGATATCAGCGATCCGGCCAATCCGAAACAGGTCCGCGATTTGGATTTTGAAGGCTCTTATCGCGACGCCCGCCTGATCGGCGATTATGTTTATTTTATAACCGATACTTATAATAGTTATATCGCCGGCGAACCGCTCGTGCCGCGGGTTCTTGATAGCGGGCAAGCTTTATCTTCAACCTGCGAAGCCAGCGGAAAGTGTTTCGCGCCCGCCGTTTATTATTTTGATATCGCTTACGACTCCTATAATTTCACCAACATCACGGCGATAAATATAAAAAACAACGCCGAGGTTATTAGCGGGCAGGCCTATCTCTTAAATAGCGGACAGAATCTCTATGTTTCCCAAGATAATATTTACATCACTTATACCCAGTATCTCAATGAATATGATTTGGAACAGGACGTCAAGCGGGAATTAATCTATCCGCTTTTAAGCGCCGAAGTTCAGGATAAGATCGATAAGATTGAGGCGACGCCAAGTTTCATCCTTAACAGCCAAGAGAAAAAAACCAAGGTGGCGCAGTATCTTGACCGTTATTTTAATTCTTTGGATTCCGCCGCCCAGATTGCTTTAAACGCGGAGATTGATACAAAACTGGCGGAGAAAATCAACGAGAAAGCCAAAGACATGGAGAAAACCATTATCCATAAAATCGGTATCAGCGGCGGCCAGATAGAATATCGCGCTCTGGGGGAAGTGAGCGGTCAAGTTTTAAATCAATTCTCCATGGATGAGAATAATAATTATTTTCGAATCGCGACGACGCGCAGCCAATATTCTTCGCGGCTCGGCGAATCGTCCGCCGATTCTTACAGCAGTATTTATGTGCTTGATTCTAACTTGCAAACGGTCGGTAAATTAGAAAATCTGGCGACGACGGAAAAAATTTATGCCGCTCGTTTTATCGGCAACCGCGTTTATTTGGTGACTTTCAAACAAATCGACCCCTTATTCGTCATCAGCTTAAGTGATCCGACCAAGCCGGTAGTGCTCGGCGCCATTAAGATTCCGGGTTTTTCCAATTATCTTCATCCGGCGGATTTAAACGGAACAAAACTGATCGGTCTCGGCCGCGAGACGGAGGAAACCACCGCCGGCAACGTCACAGTCAAGGGACTGAAATTATCTTTATTCGATTTCAGCGATCCGGCTAAGCCCAAGGAATTGGACAGTTATATTTTGGGCGGCGGCGGCAGCGATTCTATCGCCCTTTATGACCATAAGGCTTTCTTATATTCCGCCGCTAAGAATTTATTGGTCATTCCGGCGGCGTTGCGTGATTCTAACAACCGCTTGGATTTCGCGGGAGCGCTCGTCTTTACGCTGAAAGATGACGCCTTCACTTTACTGGGCAAGATAGACCATTCTGCCGGCGGCCACTACGGCACGGCCGATTATTGGGACGGTTACAGTTATTATGACAACACCGCCAAGCGCAGTCTCTATATTAATGACGCTCTCTTCACTTTTTCCAACAAATTCTTGAAAATCAACAGTTTAACCGATTTAACCGAAATTAAAAGTTTGGAACTCTCGGCCGGCGGAGATGATTATATTATTACTCCGATGTCGGAAGCGAGCGGAGCTTCTTCAACTCCAGCCGAATTCCCGCCCGCTTCGACAGTTCCCGGGGCGACGACGACCGCGTCCAGCACCGCTGATTAATTTATTTTTTATTCAGTTATGAAATATAAAAGATTAATTCCTTTGATTGTTCCTCTGTTAATCTGGATTTCCGGTCAGTTATTTTTGCGTTGGTCGGGCTTATTTTATTCCGTTTTAGCTCTGGGCGCTTTGGTAATAATATTAAGCGTCAAATATCTGGCGGGTCGCGAACGGTCTGATTGGCCGCTTTTGGCGATCGCGCCAATTTTATTCTTCCTGAGTTTTTCCTGCTATATCGCGATTATCATCGGAAATTTCTGGGTTCAATTGCTTTTAATCCTAATCGCTTGGTTCTTATTCGTGTATTTGAAGAATTTATATTATTACTTTACCCGCAAGGAATCGGAATCCCTTTTTGAAAATAAATTAGATAATCTTTTAATCGTCAGCGGCTTCTTATCCGTTTTTGCCGCCGCGACCGTCCTTTTCAGTCTGCCGATATTCATCACTTGGCCGGTTTGGGCGACAGTTTTAATTCTTGCGGCGATAATCTGGCTTTTATTTATCCAATTCATGCCGCTGAAAAAGATTAAGCCGGAGCAAGCTAAAGTTTTGATACTCATCAGTGTTTTGGGATTGGCGGAATTAGCCTGGGGCCTGTCGCTATTACCGCTCAAGTTCCATTTGCTCGGTTTATTTCTGGCTATCAGTTACTATTTAGCCCTATCTGTTATCCGCCTGTATCTGCGCGGCGCTTTGAATCGGCGGGTTTTAAAATTACCGCTTATTCTTAGCGCAATCGCTTTCGTATTATTATTTCTGACGGCTCGTTGGTTTTAAGCTAATCAGGGCCGACGGTCAGCCGGTTTTAATCCATAAATAATTTTTAAAATATGTCCAACCAAGCCAAGACCGGTCGAACAACGGTCGATACTGTTAAACAATCAAAGCCCAGCGCCAGATTCTGGTTGATAGTGACCGTGGCGCTCGTTAGCGGTTTAGCCGCCGGAATCCTGGGAGAAGCTTTGACGAGAATTTATATCTTTAAAGATTATGGCGCTTCGTTATTTTCTGGAGAATTAAATCTCTCCGGTCTGAACACGTCTAATTCCGGCCTGGTTATCCGCGACGCCAAAAAAGTGGTCGTTAATCAAGATGTTAAGATCGCCGAAACGGTCGCCGGTATCCGGCCGGTGTTGGCCAGCGTCTTCAAGGAAATATCAACCGCTTCTTCGGCCGCCGGCTATTATAATCTGGAAGACCCGCTCTTTGTCGGTTTAATTATTACCGCCGACGGTTGGGTGGCGGCGCTGGTGCCCGATGATCTAAAGACTGATTTTAAATTTAAGAATTACGTCGTGATTACCGGCGATCGCCAGGTTTATAAAATAGACGAATTGGCCGCTTTGAAAAATTTGCCGGGCGAACCTTTGATTTTTCATTTAGCCGGCGCCAATAATTTATCGGTTAAGAAAAACGTCACCCGGACCGAACTGTCACTGGGCGAAAGTTTATTAGTCATTAATAATTTAACTTCGGTTCGGCCGGTGACCCTGACGGCTCTGTCCAGAACTTCCGTCGTCGCCAGCAGCGATCTGGCCGGCGCCCGCTTGCAATTGAACAATAAGGGCGATGACAACCTAAAAAATTCTTTTGTTTTTGATTTATCCGGCAATCTGGTCGCGCTCGTCGCCGATGACGCGGCGGTTATTCCGGCGTTTTCTTTCAACTCCGCTTGGTCTAGCTTAGCGCAGAAGAACCAGATCTTACCGCCTTATTTAGGAGTTAATTATTTGGATTTGGCCAGAATCAAGACCAGTCTTATTTCCCTGGATAAAGGCGCTTGGTTATATCCCTCCGCCAGTCAGCCGGCGGTGATTAAAGGCAGCCCGGCGGAATCGGCCGGATTTAAATCCGGCGATGTGATTACCTGGGTTAATAACATTGAGATAGACGCGAATAATGATCTGGCCGATTTATTGGTTAATTATAAAGCCGGCGACAAGATTACCTTAACCTATGTTCGCGCCGGCGCGGAAAATGAAGTAGAATTGAAATTAGGAGAGATGAAATAATATGAAAATAAATTCGCTTAAAAAAATAAAAAGCTTGTCGGGGAAAACAGTCTTTTTACGGGTGGATTTCAATGTCCCTATTAAGAACGGGAAGATAGAAAATGATTATCGGATAAAAGCCGGGCTGGAAACGATTAATTTTTTATTGGCTAAAAGCGCGCGCCTCGTCATTGCTTCGCATTTGGGTCGGCCAAAAGGATACGAGTCGGCTTCTTCACTCAAGCCGGTCGCCGCGCGCTTAAAAACTTTATTAAAGCGTCCGATAAAGTTCCTGTCCGAAGCCGTCAGTCCGAAAACCACGGCCGCAGTTAAAGCCTTGAAGCCGGGGGAAATAGTGATGCTTGAAAATTTGCGTTTCAACGCGGGCGAGTATAAGAATGATGATAAATTCGCGGCCAGCTTGGCGGCCTTGGCCGATATCTATGTTAATGACGCTTTCGCCGATTGCCATCGTGCCCAGGCGTCTGTAGCCGCCATGGAAAAATATTTGCCGTCTTATGCCGGATTATTAGTGGAAAAGGAAATAACGGCCCTTAATCGGATTTTAAAACCCAAAAAACCGCTCGTTATCATTATCGGAGGAGCCAAAATAGAGACGAAAGCACCTTTAATTTCTAAATTATATTCTTCGGCCAGCCAGATTCTTATCGGCGGGGCTTTGGCCAATAATTTTTTTAAATTTCAGGGTTTAGAAATCGGCAAGTCAATGGTTGATGATGATTTTGCTCCTTATATTAGAAAATTTTATAAAGGCAAGAAATTAGTCCCTAAAATAATTTTACCGCGAGATGTCGTTATTAAAACCAAAGATGGCCGCGCGCAAGTCGTCGCGCCGGCGGCGGTCAAAGCCAGTGACACGATTTTAGATATCGGGCCGGCCTCTATCAGTGATTTTGCCGCTTATATCAAGAAGGCCAATACCTTGGTTTGGAACGGCCCTTTGGGAAAATTTGAAGAAGCGAGTTTTAAGCACGGGACTTTAGCCCTCGCTTATTTAATAGCGGCTCGTTCTTCCGGCTTGGCCTATGGAGTCGTCGGCGGCGGAGAAACGGTAGCCGCGCTTAATCTGACGAAGATGTCCGAATATGTCGATTGGGTATCGACGGCCGGCGGAGCGATGCTCACCTATCTTAGCGGCGGCAAAATGCCGGGGCTTAGTAAAATAGTGCAGGCCTAATAAAATAACGCAAACCTGACAGTAAAAGTTTAATATAAACATTTTAAGCTTAAGCCCAATTATTATTTTTTAAACCATATGGCAACCATAAAAAGCATTACGGCTCGAGAAATCCTGGACGCGCGCGGCGTGCCGACTTTGGAAGCAAAAGTTATTTTAGATAACGGCTTGAGCGCGGCGGCGAGCGTGCCGAGCGGCGCCGTCAGCGCCCAATATGGAGCGGTGGATTTGCGCGACGGCGACCTGAAACGTTACCAAGGGAACGGAGTTCTGAAGGCCGTCAGTAAAGTTAAAGAAATTATCGCCCCGGCTCTTATCGGCCAAAAGATAAATGAACAAGCTAAGATCGATAAAATCCTGATTGAGCTCGACGGCACTAAAAATAAAAAGAATTTGGGAGCGAACTCGACTCTGGCCGTTTCGATGGCTTGCGCGCGGGCGGCGGCTTTGGATAACAAGCAAGAGTTATTCGCTTATCTCGGCCAGACTTTTTCTTTCTCGACGCCAAAAATCCCGACGCCGCTTTTTAATATTTTTAACGGCGGCAAGCACGCCGACACCAATCTTGATTTTCAGGAATTTCTAATTATTCCGAAAGCGGAAAATATCGCGGAGATGGTCAGGCAGGGAGCGGAAATCTGTTATGAACTGGGAAAAGTTCTGCGTGAATCGGGCTATGACACCGATACCGGAGAATTGGGCGGCTACGCGCCCGATTTGGATTCCACGATTGAAGCTTTAGAACTGATAATGGCGGCGGCGGTAAGAGCCGGCTATAAGCCCGGAGAAAATGTCCATTTGGGGATAGATATTGGGTCTTCGGTCTTGTATGATAAAGAACAAGGAAAATATATTTTTCCGCTCGACCAGGCCTATTTCAGTTCCGCCAGCTTGGTCGGCTTGTATAACGAATGGTTGAAGAAATATCCGATTATTTATCTTGAAGACGGTTTGGCCGAAGATGACTGGGCGACTTGGCGGGAATTGACCGCGGAACTGGGGAAGAAGATTATGATCGCCGGCGATGAATTATTCAAGACTGACAGCGACCGTTTACGCCAAGGATTGAAAGAGAAAGCCGCTAACACTATTTTGATAAAACCGAATCAAGCCGGTACCTTGACGGAGACAGTGGAGTGCGTCAAACTGGCTCAGAAGCACGGCTATCGAGTGGTTGTTTCACAGCGCAGCGGGGAAACTACGGATGATTTTCTGGCCGATCTGGCTGTCGCTTGCGGCGCCGATTATTTAAAAGCCGGCTCGCTCAATCGCGGCGAACGCTTGGCTAAGTACAACCGCCTCTTGGCGATCGCCGAGATTATTAAATAATTTATGATAGTTCTATTTCTACTAGACGGTTGGGGCGTAGCGCCGGCCGGCGAGACTAACGCGATAACGGCCGCGAAGACCCCGACTTTTTTAAATTTAATAAAAGAATACCCGGTCGCGCTGCTTAATCCCGGGAGTAAGAGCTTGAACGCCCGCTATTTGACTCTGGGAAGCGGCCAAGAAATCGCCGATGAGAACATTGAATCAAAAATAACTTTATCGGCCGTCATTTCCGCCGCCGGCTTGAAGCAGGTCAAGATTGCGGAAACGGAAATGTTTGCCGCTTTGACGCATTTTTTTAACGGCCATCATGAATATAGATTGCCCGGAGAAGATTGGAAAATAATTTCTTCCACGATCGGATCAAAAAAAGCCAAGCTAAGCTTGACTTTACGCCGGACCGTCCGGGAGATAATTAGTACTATCGGCTCGGAGGAAGCGCCCGCTTTTTTGGCGGCGGCGATTCCGTATTTGGATTTGACGGCGGCCGGCGGAGATTTTTCCGAAAACAAGAAAGCGGTTGAGACTATCGATAAGGTCTTAAAAGATATCTTTTTGGCCGTAAGCGCTAAAAACGGTATCCTGATAATCACGGCGGCCGGCGGTAACATGGAAAAGACGAGAAATTTAGTGACCGACTTACCCGATATCAGCCTAACCGCTAATCCGGTGCCGCTTCTAATCGTCGGTTCGGAATTTAAAGGTCGGACTATCGGTTTAGCCGATCCTTTGGCCAGCGATTTGAGTTCGCTGACTCCGGCCGGAACTTTGGCGGATTTAGCGCCGACAATTTTAAAGATAATGAAATTGGACAAGCCGGCGGAGATGACCGGGAAGAGTCTGATTTAAATTATTTAATGATAAAGAAACCGATCAGGCTGGTGATTACCCCGACCAAGCCGCCGATCAATACTTGGAACGGAGTATGCCCGATATGTTCCAAGAGTTTCGGATAATAATTATCCAAAAATTCGTCTTCTTTCAGATCTTTAACGAGAATGTTCAGAGTCTTGCCGTGCTGGCCGAGATAATTTCTTAAGCCGATAGCGTCAACAATAACAATCATCGCGAAAACGAAAGCGACGGCGAATTCCGCAGATGCAAGGCCTCTTTTTAAGGCAAGGATAGTGACGAGAGCGACGACAACCGCGGTATGCCCGGAGGGCATATCCGAATAAGCGAAAACGTCGCGCCAGGTCGTTTTATGCTTAAGGGAACGCAAGAAAACTTTAGTCCCTTGGGCGAGGATGAACGCAACTATCGGACAGACAAGATAAATATACATATTTAGAGTACGTGAGTTAATTAGGCGTGAAGATGTTTTAACTTATTAGACTTATATAATCGTCGACATACGATTATTTTTTTTAATTAAGGATTATTTTAGACATCCAGATTTTAGACATCCAGATTTTCGACTTTTTTGGCGTGCGTCTGGATGAAGTTCTTGCGCGGAGCGACATTATCGCCCATGAGCATATCAAAAATTTGGTCGGCCTTAGCCGCGTCTTCAACCGTCACTTGTTTGACGATACGGCGCTCCGGATCCATGGTAGTTTCCCATAATTGTCCGGGATTCATTTCTCCCAAACCTTTATAGCGCTGAATGGTTATCTTGGTGGACTTTTTCTTATCTTCTCCGGTCGCGCCGGATTTTTTTTGGCCGCCTTCTTCTTCCGCGGCGGTTTCTATGGCCACAGTTTCGCCTTCGTCATTTTCAGCGCCCTCTTCAACCGCTTCTTCCAGATTGCCGCCCATTTCTAAAATTATTTTTTCTTTTTCTTCGTCGCTATAAGCATAACGGACATTAGCCCCCTTTTTGAGTTGATATAAAGGCGGCTGGGCGATATACATATGGCCGCCGGTTATGAGCGGGTTAAAATGGCGGAAGAATAGAGTCAAGAGCAGAGTGCGGATATGAGCGCCGTCGACATCGGCATCGGTCATAATAATAACACGATGATAGCGTAGTTTTTCCAGATCGAATTGATCGTCGATATTCGTGCCCAGAGCGATGACCAGATTTTTAATTTCATTATTAGCCAGCATTTTATCCAAACGGGCGCGTTCCACATTTAAAATTTTGCCGCGTAAGGGCAAAATAGCCTGAAACTTGCGGTTGCGGCCTTGTTTTGCGCTATTGTGTACAAAGATGCCGGCGGCCAGAGCGAAATTGTGCGTACCCGGGACTTCAAAATCGTAGAC
This sequence comes from Candidatus Falkowiibacteriota bacterium, assembly GCA_026396805.1. GTDB lineage: Bacteria > Patescibacteriota > Patescibacteriia > Patescibacteriales > UBA12465 > UBA12465. The sequence continues at coordinate 8,564 of JAPLVZ010000004.1, read as the reverse complement.
ATCAATCTTTTTAGTCAAAGAAATAATCTTTTTTATCTTGTGGTTATAATACTGAACCGCTTCCAGCATTCTGGTCGAGTCGGACGCGAAAAACCGCTCGGTAAAAGTCGGAAGCTTCAGCAGATTAGTGTTTCTTTTTTCAGTTCGGACAGTTTCGTACCAAGCCAAAGTGCCGTACTTATCCCATAATTTTTTTAAGGTCGCGATTGTGTGGCGGTAATAGGTTTGATTATAGGCGGCTTTTCTTTGCTGGCGGAAATCCACGGTCCATTGTTTTTTAGTTTCCGCCGAGCGCCAAGCCAATAATTCTCCATTCGCCCACTCCTCTCGGGCTTTTTCACCAAGCGATTCTTTGGCCTCCGGATGTTCGGAGAAATATTGTCTAACCCGCGTCGCTTGTTTGGCTCGATTAGTTCCGCTGGCCCAATATTCTTTTTGAACTTCGTTTAAAAGCCGATTATTCCTTTCTCGGTATTCGGCGTTATTCTTATAGAAATCAAGAAATTTTTCGGTCATGAACTCTTTGTATTCCTGGCTTTCCCATTGTTTTTTCGCTCTTCGGCTCAACATTTCTTTCATTTCCGGGGTGCTCATGATTTTACTTACTTTTTCTTTGTAGGCCAGGGTTTGATGCGCCTTTTTAGCTTTTTCTTTGATATCTTCCCGGTGCAGGCCGTATTTAATCATCTCTTGATGATAAGCCATGTGTTCTTTTCGGCCCATTCGGACGATATTGTCCGGATTGTTATTCAGTTTGTTGAAATCGCAATGATGGCGGTTGTGGCCGTCTTTCTCGTTATAAACGCCATTTGCCAAATTATGATAATCAGCTAAAGCATGGGCAAAAATCCATTTCGAATCTTTCGGATTTAAAACCATTTCATAACCCTCAATCGTAATGCGCTCTTCTTTTTTGGAGAGCTTATTATAAAAAGGCATCAAAGAATCTTCCAGCTTTAAATCTTGAGCCATTCTATAATCGCCGCCTCTTAACATAAACTTATGGTCCGGAGTGCAGATTATTTCTTCGTCATTATCTAAGATAACTTTAATGACCTCAGCGTTAGTTTTTGTTTTTCGCGGGTTAACAATCAATTCAATCCCAATATTTCCATCTTCTTTAATAGTATAACAGTAATTTTTCTTACCTTTTTCATGTTCTTTAACTAAATTTTTAAATGATAAATTTCTTCCGTCCGCTAATTTTACTTTAATATTAGCAAAAAAGCAACCACCGGCGGAATCGCCTTCCACGATATATAATTCACATTCTTCCGGATGGCGGCTGGAGCAATCGGCCAGTTTTCCCGGCAAAGTCATGCCTTCCAGGGCGCCTTTGCGCAAAATCGTGGCGCGAGCGGTACGCGCGGCTAAGCGCGCCTGGGCCGATAACAAGCACTTGCCGACAATCGCTTCCGCTTCTTTCGGATGTTCTTCCAAAAAAATATTAAACGCTTCGCCGAAAACAGTTTCCACGTAACCTTTTATTTCCGCGTTGCCGAGCTTGCCCTTGGTCTGGCCTTCAAATTGCGGTTCCGGCAGTTTAACGCTGACAATCGCGGTCAAACCTTCGCGGACGTCCTCGCCGCTCAAGTTCTCTTGTTTTTCTTTGATGATATTCTTATTACGGGCGTAATTATTCAGGGTTCTAGTCAGAGCCGTCCTGAAGCCGACGGCATGAGTGCCGCCTTCCGGATTATGGATATTATTGGCGAAAGTCAGGACGTTCTCATTGTACTCATCATTATATTGAAGGGATACTTCCACTTTACAGCCGCTGACATCCTTATCAACATAAAAGACAGTATCGTTTTTGACGCTCTTATTGCGATGCAAAGATTTTATATAAGATTTAATGCCGCCCTCAAAATGAAATTTATATTTCTTGGCGCGATGGCCGGCGCGCTTGTCTAAAACATTAATGGTAATTCCTTTCGTTAAATAAGCCTGTTGTCTTAAGCGGTCCAAAATCTTTCCCCAATCATATTCCAGTTCGGTGAATATGGCCGCGTCCGGCTTAAAGGTGATCGTCGTTCCGGTAGTTTTTGCCGGGCCGACCGCTTTCGCCGGCTTTAACGGTTTGCCGATTTTGTATTCCTGCTGCCAAGTCTTGCCGTCGAGGCGCACTTCCGCTTTCAAATATTCGCTTAAAGCGTTAACGACGGAAACGCCGACGCCATGCAAGCCGCCGGAAATCTTATAACCGCCGCCGCCGAATTTAGCGCCGGCATGAAGCCTTGTCAAAACGGTTTCCAGAGCGGAAACGCCGGTGACTTTATGTTTTTCAACCGGAATGCCGCGGCCGTTATCAGCCACTTCCACCAGCCGATCCGGCAGTAACGCGACGGTAATTTCATTCGCGTATCCGGCCATGGCTTCATCAATGGAGTTATCAACCACTTCCCAGATTAAATGATGCAATCCGGAGGCGGAGGTTGAACCGACATACATGCCCGGGCGCTTGCGGACCGGGTCCAAACCTTCTAAAACGGTGATCTGATCAGCGCCGTATTCGTTGGATATTTTTGATTCTTTCGCCATATATATTTTACTCATTAAAACAAAAAATTCCCGTCCGCCAACCGCCAACCGGCGGAGGCGGATTAGGGTATTTTTGTCTGATTTTTAAGCATATTATCTAGTATTATTTTAGCAAAAAAAATAGGCTTTGGCAAATGTTTTTTACTCCGTTTCTCGCCCCGCTTTTTAAAACAAAAAAATCGTGTTATCATAGTATATATAGTTAAAAAACCCTTAAATTATGTCTAAAATTTTAGTGACCGGCGGCGCCGGTTTTATCGGCTCAACTTTGGCGGACAAGCTTATTGCCGAGGGGCATAATGTCGTCGTCATCGACGATTTATCGTCCGGAAAGCGGGGATATCTTAACCCGGCCGCTAAGTTCTACCAGACGGATATCGCCTCTTCGGAAGTGGCGGAAATTTTCAAGACCGAGCGCTTTGATTTTGTCTATCATTTGGCCGCCCAGATAGAAGTCATCAAATCCATGGCCGACCCGAAGAGAGATAATGCCATTAATGTGTTGGGCGGTTTTAATATCTTGGAGAATGCCCGTTTGAGCGGCGTCAAAAAAATAATTTTCGCTTCCACCGGCGGTGCGATCTATGGCGACGCTTCAAAAATTCCGACTCCCGAATCTTATCCGGCGTATCCGCTTTCTTTTTACGGCATCCATAAACTGACATATGAGAAATATTTAAATTGCTATTATCGGGTTTACGGGCTTGATTATACGGTCCTGCGCTTCGCGAATGTCTATGGTCCGCGCCAATTCAAGGGCGGGGAAGCTGGAGTCATCGCTATTTTTATTGATAATGCCGTCAAGGGCCGGGAGAGCGTCCAGAACGGCGACGGTCGGCAGACGCGGGATTTCGTTTATGTTGATGATGTCGCGGCGTCTCTACTAAAAGCTAAAGAAGTGGCTTATCAGGGAGAAATAAATATCGGGTCCGGGATTGAGACGAGCTTATTGGATATCCGCCGGGATATCAGTAAAGCTTTGGGAGCGCCCATGGCCGTTAAGGAAGGGCCGGCTAAGCCGGGAGAACAGCGCCGCAGTTGTTTAAGTCCCAAGCTCGCCAAGAAAATTTTAGGCTGGGAACCGGAAGTTAAACTGGAAGAAGGGATAAGGCGGACTATTGTCTGGGCGCGGAGCGTTAACAATTAAAATATGAAAAAACTTATCATCGCCAATTGGAAGATGCAATTATCTTTGAAAGAGAGTCTGGAGTTAGCTAAACAATCCGTGAAGAAGATAAAGGGGAAAAATATTATCGTCCTCTGTCCCGATTTTTTAGCTTTGCCATATGTTGGTCCGATATTAAAAGGAACCAATCTGAATTTAGGCGCTCAAGATAGCGCCATTGTCGGCCGGGGCGCTTATACCGGCGAAGTTTCGCCGCTTGATCTTAAAGCGCTCGGCGTTAAATATGTTATTTTAGGCCATAGCGAAAGACGCGAGCATCTCCATGAGAGTTCCCTGATTATCAATGCAAAAATAAAAGTCGCTTTAACCGGTGGCCTGATTCCGATTTTATGCGTCGGTGAAAAATTGGAAGTAAAAAAGAACGGGGAAACCGAGGAATATCTAAGTCGGGAAATAGCCCACTCGCTTCAGGGCGTCAAAATAAAGTCGGCCTCTGATTTAGTAATCGCTTACGAACCGATTTGGGCGATCAGCACGAATAAGAACGCCCGGCCGATGAGCGCGCTTGACGCTGACGCTATCCATAAATTTATTAAAGCCAGGGCGGCCAGAATTTTAAAGAAGCCGGTCGCGGTCTTATACGGCGGCAGCGTTAACGCCGCTAACGCCGGAGAATTCTTGAGTCAGAAAAATGTCGCCGGGCTCTTAGTCGGCGGCGCCTCCTTAAAGATTAAAGATTTTAGTCATATATGCTCACTGTAATATCCCTTATCGTCATTGGTTTGGCCGTGATTATTATCTTAACGGTCGTCATTAAGAAGTTCCCGGCTTTAGCTATTTTAGACGCGGGCAATATCCCCGGGGAGAAAGAAGCAAAATTTAAAGAGCGAATCATTAAAGCGCGAGTGGAGCGTGATTTGGCGCGCTGGAGCGGATTTTTTGGTCGGGTTTGGCTTTTTATCAGTCAGCGTTTAGGGGCGTCGTTAAAATCCCAGCAGGCGAATTTAAAAAAAATAAAGACGAGCTATCGAGTTAATATCAAGATGCCCTGGCTGGAGAAACAGAAAAAGATTAAGGGGTTATTGTCTGACGCCGCCGAATTTTTAAAAAAAGAAAACCCGCCCGCGGCCGAAGAAAAATTATTGGAAATTATCAGTCTTGATCAGAAGAATCTGGGCGCTTTTTTCCAGTTGGGCGAGTTATACGTGAGCCAGAAAAAGTGGTCGGAAGCGAGCCAAACTTTCAGCTATGCTTTGCGTTTGGCGCGCCAACATTACGGCGACAAGGTTGAAACCGGAGAAATTACGCCGCAGCGGATTTATTTCGCTCAAGCCGAAGTGGCCAAAGAAGCGGGAAATCTGGACGCGGCCCTGGAAAATATCCGGGAAGCTCTGGAGTTGGAACCGAACAGTCCCCGCTATCTTGATTTAATTTTATATTTAAGTATAATAAGGAAAGATAAAGCGCTGGCCAGTGAATCTTGGGAGAAATTGGCCGCGGTTAATCCGGAAAATCAGAAGCTAGAGAAATGGAGGAAGAAGATCGCAAGTTTGTAATATTAATAATTTGTGAGTTAAAAATAATGTTTTTAAATAAGCCGTTGTAGCTCAGCTGGTAGAGCATCTCCATGGTAAGGAGAAGGTCTCGGGTCCGAACCCCGACAACGGCTCAAGCATAAAAACCGATTATAAATCGGTTTTTATAAAATATAAACATAACGAAATATTTTTTGTAATAAAAAATCCGTCTTTTAAAGGCGGATTATTTGTAAAATTTTTTCAACTGATTCCTCGGCGGTCATGTCGCTGTTATCAATAAAAATTAAGGGGAATTTTTGGAATTCCCGACGAATTTTTGTTTGATGGTCGCCGTCGTCATCGAAGTAACCCAGAGTTTTTCTTTCGCTCATTCTTCTTTTAATTTCATCCGGTCGGGCGAATAAACAAAAACTGTAATCAGGCGTGATGACTAAACGTTCTAAATTATCAGGAACATCGATTCCTAAAGCTCGGTGAGCGGCGATGGTCGTATAGATATAACGATCACAAACCACGTGCGTATTCTCCAAAAGTTTTTTTATTTCCAAGGAAGAGTACAGAACGCCGGCGAGATAATGATAGAATCTTAAATTATAATTTTTTGTTTCTTCGATGGCCGCCGAAAGCGGTTTAAATATTGGAGGGGGCGTTTTATAATAAACGCCATTAATTGCTTTGGCTATTAGCAGAGCAGTAGAACTCTTGCCTGTTCCATCGCAACCCTCAAGAACGATAAACTTGTTCATGGCGCATTGTTTTTAGATGTGAAAGAACTTCTGCTCAATTTAGTATGGATTTATATATTTGTCAAGAGTAAAGAATAACCCTGGTCGGCTTAACATCCTGGGGAAATTAAGATATAATAGTTTCATGATAATTTTACGCTTTGGCGGTTTTTAAATATTTTTATGGAAAAATATAATTTTCAATTTTGTCAGAAGATAGTGGTTTTTTCTAAAGATCGGCAGAGCGTTTTGTTGTGTAAGCGTAAAGATGAAAAAGATTACGATGGGGTTTTCTCGTTTATCGGCGGCAAGATGGAAATCGGCGATGAATCGATATTGGCCGGTTTGAAACGTGAAAAAGATGAAGAGGTCGGCCCGGAGTTTAAGATTAAGATTAACCCAAAATATTCGGCTAATATATTTTTTATTAAAAAAAACGGTTTGCGAATGATCCTGCCTCACTATTATGCAATTCATCAAAGCGGAGAAATAGAGTTAGGCGCCGAATATTCCGAATTCAATTGGGTTCGGATTGATGATTTAGAAAAGTTTGAACCTAAAATAAAAAATATTCCTGATTCAGTTAGAGAAATGATGTTATTTATGCAAATACAACAAGCCGAGGATTTAATAAAGATTTGAAAAACCTCGCCCGACAGAAAGCAAAAATAAAAAAAGCCTCTTTCGTAGGAGGCTTTTTGTGTTAGTTTACTAATTTAATCGGTTGGCCTAGGCGGCGATCGCTGATATAAACAGTTATCCCTTTCAGGCCGGCAGAGTAGGCATCAACCAAAATGTTTTTTAATTCATCGATGCTTGTCCGATGAGACAGATTAATTGTTTTAGAGATTGACTCATCCACGCCCTTTTGAATTTCCGCTACCATTTTCAGTTGATCTTGAGGATGAATTTCCGTGGCCGTTTTGTAAATTTCGGAAATGCTCAGGGGCAGGCCGAGATTCTGGCAGCCGCCGCTTTTAACGATTGCTTTTTCGATCCGCCCGAAAGGCAGCTTCATTTTTTTTAAATCTGTCAACAGTTCCGGATGCAGACCGCCATTGCTAAATAGATTAAAGAACGGCTCTATCCCGGTTGAGGCGCCGATGATCAAGCCGCTACGTCCGGTAGGGGGTAGAGAAATGGTTGAGCAATTCCTTAAATAGCCGGTGCTTTTGATTTTGTCTTCGAGATTGAGCCAATCAACAGCTCGAACATATTCACTATTAAACTGTCCGTATTTGCGCCCGATAAATCCCGGCTGAGAATTATAGAGGCTGTTCGGGAAAGCTCCAAAAGAACCGCGCGTTTGGGCCAAATTAAATGACTCGTCTTTACTGACGTAATTAATCAAAATAACTAGATTTTTGATTAGGCGACGGCCGACATCCGTGTCGTAGCCGATTTTTAATCTAGCCAACAAATCCGCGACTCCGCAAACTCCGATACCTATCTTCCGTTTAGCTTTAGTGATTTCGGCGCTCATTCTAATTTGAAAATTTTGGATATTAATTTCCAGAGCATTATCCAAGGCGCGAGTGAGAATTCTGACCGCCTTCATCAGGCCGGTCGGATTGAAATAGCCGGAATGGTCAAAAAATTTATCCAAGTTCAGGTAGCCGAATTGACAGCTTTCTCCGGGAGTAAGTCCGACTTCAGCGCAAGGAGCTACTGATTGGTAACCTCCTAAGTGAGGGACGGGGTTGTCGAGATTTAATCTTTCCATAAAAATTAGTCCAGGGTCGCCAGAGAGAAAAGACGCGGCCGCGATGAGATCAAAGATTTCTTTAGAATAGAATTCTTGTCCATTTGCGAGCCTGTATTTACCGCCCTTGCGATAGGCGAGCATGAATTCATCGCTGATGTTGACTGAGATATTAAATTTCCAAGTTACATCAGAATTAATCTTTGCGCAGATGAATTCTTTGATTTTTGGATGGCTCACGCTTAGTATGCCCATGTTTCCCACCGGACGATCTTCTTGCCCGGAAGCGGCGCCTTCAACGGCGACTTCGTTTAAAAAATAGAGCATCGGTAAAGGGTTATCCAGTTCGTCAAAGTTAAATCCGGTGCCCAGTCCTTCCTGATGATAAGTGTCAACCATCTTTTTTATTTTCTGAAGATCTTCTCTTAAGTTAATGGGTGGGACGGTGCAGGCGGAAAGTGGTTTACCGTTATTACTGCCGGCGTTAGTCATTACCGGTGTGCTGAAGATAATCTTTTTTTGGTCTAAAAGATCGGTTAGTTCTCGAGCAAAAATGCGGACATCTCGCTCGTTAGTACGGAATTGTTGTTCTGTAGCGGTGATAGCGCCGACAACTCGGTCAATCATTTCGGCCGGCGATTCTCCCGGTCTCAGAATTTTACCTTCAGTCAGGATTTTTAAGGCTGATTGACTGGGCATGAAATTGGAGATAGTTATCTTTTTCTTTTTCATTTTTCTTTTGTTTTTAAGGTTCTTTATCATTTTTATTTGACTAAATAGTATAGTATATTTTTTCTTTTTTGGCAAATGAATCGCAATGGTTCAGCACCTTGGAAACACCTAGCCATAAAAGTGGTATAATCAGGGGTTAATATCAACATATATGGCATATACTACAAACCCCAAGATCCCTCGCCTCCGAATGGAGGCAG
>JAPLVZ010000002.1 GCA_026396805.1 Candidatus Falkowiibacteriota bacterium | reverse complement strand
CGGAAACATAATTTTAAATCTTATTTACCCTGTTTCTCTTTTATAATTTCCAAGACACTCTTCGGCACTTCGGCGTAATGGGAAAATTCCATCGTGTAATTGGCCCGGCCTTGGCTCATGGAACGCAGAGAGGTGGAATAACCGAACATTTCCGATAACGGCGCTTTCGCCTTCACGACTTTAATGTTCGCGCGATCGGACATTTCTTCTATCTGCCCGCGCTTGGAACTCAAATCGCCGATAATGTTACCCATATATTCTTCCGGAGTGGTGACTTCAATTTTCATGATCGGTTCTAAGAGTATCGGCCCAGCTTTTTGGCAAGCCTCTTTAAAAGCGAAAATGGCCGCCAGTTTAAAAGCGATTTCCGAAGAATCAACTTCATGATAAGAACCGTAGAAAACGGCCGCCTTAACGTCAATCATCGGATAACCGGCCACGGTACCGCTAAGAAGAGCTTCTTTAACGCCCTTCTCAATCGCCGGAATAAATTCTCTCGGAATGACGCCGCCTTTAACTTCATCGGCGAATTCAAAACCTTTACCGGACTCAAGCGGTTCAACCCGCAGAGAACAATGGCCGTATTGACCGCGTCCGCCGGATTGTTTGACATACTTATGTTCCGCTTCCGCGATTTTAGTGATGGTTTCACGATAAGAAACTTGCGGATTGCCGACATTGGCTTCCACGCCGAATTCGCGCTTCATTCTGTCAACGATGATTTCCAAATGAAGTTCGCCCATGCCGGAAATTAAGACCTGATTAGTTTCCGGGTCGGTTTCTACTCTAAAAGTCGGATCTTCTTCCGCCAAACGCTGCAAAGCGACGCCCATCTTCTCCTGATCAACCTTAGTCTTCGGCTCAACCGCAATCTTAATGACCGGTTCCGGAAAAACAATCGACTCCAGCAAGACCGGATTATCTTCAGCGCATAAAGTATTGCCGGTAGTAGTATTTTTCAAACCGATGACGGCGGCGATATCGCCGGCGCAAACTTCTTTGATTTCCTCGCGATGGTTGGCGTGCATGCGAACCAAGCGACCGACTCTTTCCTTGTTATCTTTAGAGGAGTTGAGAATATAAGAACCGGCGGTCAAAACGCCTTGATAAACGCGAACGAAACAAAGCTTGCCGACGAAGGGGTCGGTGGCGATCTTAAAAGCCAAACCGACGAAAGGTTTGCTATCATCAGCCGAAATGATTATTTTTTTATCCGCGTCATTTACATCGGTCACTTCCAGCTTCGGAACATCTAAAGGAGACGGGAGATAATCATTGACCGCATCTAAAACTAATTGAACGCCGATGTTTTGTAGTGCCGCCCCGCATAAAACCGGATAAATCGCGTTAGCGATAACGCCTTTTCTAATGGCGGTTTTTAATTCCTCCGAGCTGATTTCGCTTCCGCTCAAATATTTTTCCATCGTTTTTTCATCGCATTCCACCGCCCTTTCGATTAATTCATTATGGAACTCGGCGACTTTTTTTTTCATATCTTCCGGAATCGGAATTTTTTCAATATTGACGCCGTTGATGCCGGTGAACTGGTAAGCTTTTTGAGCCAATAAATCAATGACGCCCTTTAAGTTACTTTCCGTGCCGATAGGTAACTGGATAGCGACCGCTTTCTGGTTCAATCTGGTACGGATGGAATTCAAGCTCATGTAAAAATCCGCGCCCATCTTATCCATCTTATTGATGAAGCAAAGGCGGGGAACATTATATTTATCCGCTTGGCGCCAAACGGTTTCGGACTGCGGTTCAACGCCGGCCTGACCGTCAAAAACAGCGACCGCCCCGTCTAAAACGCGGAGGGATCGCTCGACTTCAACCGTGAAGTCGACGTGACCTGGAGTATCGATGATATTGATTTTATTGTGTTTCCAAAAACAAGTGGTGGCGGCGGAGGTGATGGTGATGCCTCTTTCTTTTTCCTGTTCCATCCAGTCCATTTCCGCGGCGCCTTCATGAACCTCGCCGATCTTGTGCTTCTTACCGGTATAAAACAAAACACGCTCGGTAAAAGTAGTTTTGCCGGCGTCAATGTGCGCCATGATACCAATATTCCTGATGTTTTCCAACGCGTAGTCTCGAGCCATTTTATGTATAAATTTACTTTAAAAAAATATTAAGGAAATTGATTTATCTGGAGAAATGAGCAAAGGCTTTATTGGCTTCGGCCATCTTATGAACCGCTTCCCTTTTCTTAACCGCCGTACCCTCACCGTTACTAGCGTCCAAAATCTCCGTGGCTAATTTTTCCGCGGTTGAGCGGCCTTTGCGGTCATTAGCCGCCTTGATAATCCAATTGCAAGCCAAAAAATAACGTCTTTCACCGCGAACCTGAAAAGGAACCTGATAGTTGGCGCCGCCGACGCGCTTGCCCCTGACCTCAACCAGCGGAGAAACTTTCTTAATCGCTTTATTAAAAATATGGCGCGGATCCTGTTTGGTCTTGTCTTTTAAAATCTCAAAAGAGCCGTAGACGATCTTTTCGGCCCCGCTTTTCTTGCCGCGTTCCATGACATAGTTAATAAATTTGGCGATATTGATATCGTTATATTTCGCGTCGCCGCCGATTGTTCTTTTAGGAGCTGGTTTGCCTCTCATAAATTTATTTTAATTTTTCAATTATTTGCTTTTCGGTTTCTTGGCGCCATAACAGCTTCGGCCTTGACGGCGAGCTTCCACGCCGGAAGCGTCAAAAACGCCGCGAACGATTTTATAACGGACACCCGGCAAATCTTTGGTTTTCCCGCCTTTTACCAAAACGATGGAGTGCTCCTGCAGATTATGACCCATGCCCGGAATATAGGCGGTGACTTCCATGCCGTTAGACAGGCGGACGCGGGCGATTTTACGTAAAGCGGAGTTCGGTTTCTTCGGAGTGGTCGTAGTTACCTTTAAGCAGACGCCTTGTTTAAAAGGAGCGCCTTTAGCGGTGTCTTTCTTCTTGCGGTGCAAAGAATCAAGGCTGGTGTGAAGAGCGATCGCATTGCGTCTTTTTCCCTGCGATTTGCGTCCCTGGCGGACTAATTGGTTTATTGTTGGCATAAACTTATAATCTTGATAATCAAAAATAATCCTGAATACTCAGGATGAATTTAGACTGTTTTTATTACTAATTTAATTTAACAAAATATAAAACATAAGTCAAGGTCGCCCAAAAATCCAGGAATGGCTATTTTTAGCGAAAACCCCTCTTTAGAGACCTAAACTCCGACAATAACTTTAAACAAAAAATTGACTAGGGGCATAATCAGGCTTCCGGCCAGCATCACGAAAAGGATTACAAAGATAAAACCTATCCTTTCGCTTCCCAAATAGCGCTCCCGGAGATGCGCCGGCAAAAAGGTCGCCAAGATTTTAGAACCGTCCAGGGGCGGTATCGGCACCAGATTAAAAATCATCAGAACAAGGTTGATATAGACGATAACTCCCAAAAGGCCGTAGAAATTAATACTAAAAAATGGCAGGAACCTTAAACATAAACCAAAAAATACCGCAATTATCAGGTTAGCCAGGGGACCGGCGAGAGCCACTTTCGCTTCACCATATTTCTTATCCCGGAGATTAAAGGGATTATAAGGAACCGGCTTGGCCCAACCGAAAACAAACGGCATCCCGGAAATGATCATGACTAAGGGTAAAAATAACGACCCGAACCATTCCAGATGCGCCAACGGATTTAAAGTCAGACGGCCGGCGTTCTTGGCCGTATTGTCGCCGAGGCGATAGGCCATCCAGCCATGCATATATTCATGGGCGACGGCCGATAATATCAGAATAACAATTTGAAATACTTCAATCATATGGAAATATTATAGCATAGCTTGATTAATTTTAAAAACATTGTTAGAATAAAACCATTAAAAAAATAAAGAAGATAACCCCAACCAATATGGCGAAAAAATGCGATTTATGCGGACGGAGCGCGACTAAAGGCGCCAGCCGATCTCATTCTAAAATCAAGACCCTAAAAAGACAGAATATCAATTTACAGAGTCGAATCGTTGACGGTTCAAAGGCCAGACTTTGCACTTCTTGCCTGCGCACTATTAATAAACCGAAGCGCGTCAAGGCTAAGAGAAAATCGAAAAAGCCGGTAAAATAAAATTTTCAAATCAAGATATGAAAAAGAGGCGTTTAAAAAACGTCTCTTTTGTTTCCCCTCTTAGTTTATTTTTTCTTCGGCGTCAGAAACATCAGAGCCATTAGGCACAAAATCGACACCGAGGAGCATACAGTACTTTTGACGTTTGTTATCGTCAGGTATTAGAGATACCGCCCCGGCAGCATTTTCTATTCTCCCCCGCCTCAAACAGGATAGAATTATCTGCTCTGACTGGGAAATGATTTCGTCTCCAAATTTTCCGTCATTTTTTCTTATCAGTTCCAAGGCTTCATAGTCGCCCCGTTTAATAAAAATCGGGACGAGTTTTTTAACCTCTGGAAGCCTCTCTTCCGACATCATTAACTGGGTAATTTTTAATATCTCCGCGCCTCCAAGCTGGGGAATACTCAAATAAATTTTTATCACCGTTTTTATGAGAACGTCGTCGAATCCCGCCCGCGTTTCGTATAAGAATTCGACAAGTTCCTCTACGGGAGCATTCGGTTTCTGAAGATATTCCAATCCCTTCATAATAACTTCTTTTCTATAGCGAGAATGGCGTTGAAAAAAGTAAATTTTTTCAGCAACCTCAAGAGCCGCTTTGAAATATTCCAAAATCTGAGTCCAGTCGCCGGCTGACAATTTGCGGCAATTTAGCAAATCCATCTGTCGTAGATAGTATTTGAAAAGTTGTTTTGAGAGATTTAAACCTTCTTTAAATTTAAAAGTGGCGTTTAAAGCCTTTTCATATTGTCCACTTTTGGCGAAAGCCCAAACAGCGGCTTCAAAAATTTTTCTTTCCATTTTATTCCCTTTCATTTTTTAGTTAATATCAGTATTTTAAATTGTTAAAGTTCTTTTAATTTAGAAGCGGCCGCGATTGACACGGCTCAAACTTGTCGATTAAACCCAACTCTAAATCAGTCTCTAGATTCAACATTTAAAATTACCACATCTGTCAATTTTTATCAAGCCCCTAAAGTCTTTTACCAAACCGATTACTAGAACGAGATTTTAAGATTTTCCGAACAAAAATTACAAGAGCGGCCAAAAATAAATAATATAAAGCTCCCTGATACCAATTAAACCCGCTTGCCGGAACCGCCGCCCAGCTTGGCCGAGCCAACGCGCCGGCCATCAGAAAAATGAATTTTAATAAAAAATAAGCCGGAGCGAAAAATAATACTCCCAAAGGCGGGATTAAAGCGCTCGCCAGAATCCCGATAATAAGAGCGGCGAGTAGCGGCGCGAAGACCCAAAGGACTAAAACATTAGCCAGCGGCGCAATCAGGGAAAACTGCTTAAAATCTATTAGAGCGATGGGCAGGATCATTATCTGGGAAACGAGCGTGAGGTTAACGGTACCCAAGATATTTTCAAGCCGTTTCTTGACTCCGGCGCGCCATTTTCTCTTGGCCAAGAATCGCCGCGTTATTCTTTCTCCCAGCGGATAAATATAGATGATGCCTAAGAGCGCCAAAAACGACAATTGAAAACCGATATCGTCGCGCAAGAGGCGCGGATTGAAAGCGAGCATGAGCGCGGCCGCGAAGATAAGCGCCCTTATCAGCGAACTAATCCGCTGATAATAAATCGCCAGTAATGCCAGCGCCCCCATCAGAGCGGAACGGACGGCCGAAGCGGATAGGCCGGTAATGAGCGGATATAAAAATAAAAAGACGAAAATTATTTTCAAAGCGCGGCGGCGGTGAAAACCAAGCGCCAATAAGAAATTAAGAGCCATGGCGCTTAAAATCGTGATATGCGAGCCGGAAATGGCAATCATATGGCTCAACCCGACGCGAGAAAAAATATTCAAGTCTTCCCTGTCTACGGTGCGGCGATAACCTAAGAGGAGCGCGTCCGCCAGGCCGGCTTCAGGTTCGGGCAAATTAGAATCCATAATCGCTTTTAAATATTGCTTCCCGCGTATCAGTCTCAAATAAATACTCTGCGGCCAAGTCAAGCTTCCGCTCAACCTTTTTATTTTCGGATAATACATCACCGAATAAATATCATAACGCGCCAAATAAGTTTCATAATCAAAACCTTCTATAACGGGCGGAGTTTGCAGTTCCCCGCTGATTTTCAAGAAGTCGCCGTAATCATAAACCGGATAAAGATTGGCCGTCACCAGAGCGCGGCCGCGCGTTTGCCCGCCGGCGCAAAGCGTCAATCTTTGATTCTTATAATCCACATCCGCTTCCTCGCAGACGCGACCGGAAAATATTATTTTTCGGCCGTTATAAAACGCCAAATCATCTTGGCCTATTTCCGTCCGAAAAGCCTTTGGGGAAAAACCTAAAATAAAAATGACAACGATAAAAATTAAATTGGCGACTAACAAAACTCGCGCCGGCGAGCGCCAGAAGGGACGTTTTTTAGGGCTGGCCTCAATTTTAAATTTTTCCATAAAAAAATGCTGTCGTAACTCATAACAGCATTCTATAACATCAGAGATGAAGAAAAGATAAAGTCCTAACTTATACTAAGCTTTCTGATAAAATCATCATCTTTGACTAGTCAGGCTAGAAAAAATACATACTGCTAAAAAAATGATCAATTCGCGAAAAGCGAATCCCATCTCAGTAGTATTTCTCTGAAAAAAAGAAAAAAAGTTTGTTCCAGCTGTGTTATCAATAATCCCGGCGACCATTGGTATAAACAGCGCTGTCAGCAGAATGGCCTGAACCGCGATTTTTGCGACTTTAGTGATGACGCGAACTATCTTCTTACGAAGTTCCAAATCAATGATTTCAACATTTGTAATTACTGTGGCGCCGGTAATTCTGTCGCCATTTCCACTTACCAAGATTAATTTTCTCATGTTTTTCCTTTTTTTTGTGCTTCTTTTTGAAGCGGTTAGTATTATTTGATTTAATTACTTATCAACCCCTTAATTATTAAGAAGCTAGTAAGTAATTAAATCTTGATATTAACCATTTTGTTAAAGGGCGTTCAATTTTTATAACGCAACTATAGCACATATATAAAATATTGTCAATAGCCTGATTCGGCCCGATGGTGGCGATAATTAATGTGCACACACACATGGCGGTTTTCAGAATAATATGCGAAAATCAGCCAATATGTGTACTAAAAAAATACCGTTATGACTTATAACGGTATTCTATAACATTGGAGATGAAGAAAAGATAAAGGCCGAATTATTTCTTCAGCCACCTTAAATACGCTTCCATAAACGGTTCTAAAGCTCCGTCCAGCACAGCGTCAATATTGGAGGTTTCATAACCGGTCCGATGATCCTTGACATAGCGCTTGCCATATAAACAATAAGACCGAATCTGTGAACTCCAGGCCGCTTTTTGGACTTCGCCTTTAAGTTTCCGTTCTTCCGCTTCCCTTTCCTCTAAAACGCGCTGATATAGTTTGGCCTTCAGAATCTTAAAAGCATTTTCCTTGTTCTGATGCTGGGAGCGCTCGCTCTGGCAGGCGACGGTAATTCCGGTCGGGATATGGATCAGGCGTACGGCCGAATCAGTCGTGTTGACGCTTTGACCGCCGGGGCCGCTGGAACGGAAGACGTCAACGCGCACATCTTCTTCCTTAATCACTATCAATCCGTCATCTTTGATTTCCGGAATAACTTCCACGAGCGCATAAGAAGTCTGGCGCAGGCCGTCGGCGTTATATGGCGAATTGCGCAGTAAGCGATGCGAGCCGTTCTCGCTTTTTAAATACCCGTAAACCCAAGAGCCGGATACGCGCATCACGACGTTTTTAATTCCCGCTTCACCGCCGTAATTTCTGTCCATGATTTCCGCTTTCCAGCCCTGGCGCTCGCTGAAGCGCAAATATAATCGTTCCAACATTTGCGCCCAATCCTGCGCGTCTACACCGCCGGTACCGGCATGAATAGCTAGTAGGGCGTTGTCATGGTCATATTTTTCGGAAAAAAGCGAAATGAACTCCAGCTGACTGAATTTATTTTCCAGTTCCAAATATTTTTTCTCCATATCCGCGGACAGGCCGGTTTCACCTTCTTTTTCGGATTTAGTCGGGTCCTTTAGCGTTTCTTTTTCAGCCAAAGCCATTATTTCTTCCGCTTCCCTGATTTCTTTTTCAAGCGCCCGCCATTCTTTAGTTTGGAGAGCCAGTTCTTCTACTTCCCGACCGATCTTAACGGCGCTCTCGCGGTCGTCCCAAAAATCCGGTTCCGACATCCGCAGACGCAATTCCCTTTCTTGAACCGCTTTGCGGTCAATATCTAAAAGCGCTTTCGTCTTTAAAAAGCGTTCGCGCAGTTCTTCCATTTTTTTCAAGAGATTTTCCATATCTTATATTATAACAGAAATAATTAAGAAATAAACGTTTAAATAAAAAAGGGGGCTATGTTAAGTCCCCTGTTAATCTTACCCGGTTATTAATAGTTAATAACTGTTATATCATCCGGCAATTCGCCAGTTCTGGTCCAGCCTTTATTGCTGGTAACCCTTAATTGTTTATTTATTTCATCGATCTCAACTTTTTTAATATTGACTGTTGAAAAATCGATTTTTTTTATCAGTGACCCGTTGCTTATTATAGCCATCATGGTAAAAAATACGTCTGTACGGCTAATAAATACCACTTCAGTTTTTTCAGTAGCTGAAAATAAGACTTTGGATTTTCGATGAATTGGCGACTGATACCCAAATTCCCATTGATAATCAAAGATTAAATCTTTGTTAAAAAACACTTTCGTACGACCCAAGGTATCATATCGAACGGGATTAGTGCCGGAGAGGGGTACGATTTCTTCAGGATAATCGGTTAACCATAGTGATGGTAATAAATTATTATTTACCCTTAGATCCAAAATTGGTAAGGTCTTAAAACCCTGGGCTGTGTTTTCTTTTTCACAGCTAATAATTAGCATGAGCGGTAATAAAAATACGACTAGTTTTTTCATTGTTTAAACTTTTAAGATTAATACTCGGTTAATTGCCAAATTCATCTAAACGCTAAATAAATTTAGCAATTAACCCAGATAATCTTGTTTTTTAAAGATCTGTGAATTATTAAATATATTACAATAATATTATATTTTTGTAAAGGCCTGCCAAATTGGCTAGGAGTACCCTAATCAAAAAAACGCCCGAGTAAACGGACGTTTTTGTAAAAAGATATATTATTCTTTTATTTCGTGGCGATATTTTTCATCTCTTCGCTTAAAACTTTTTTAGCGACGGCCAAGTCGCGTCTTAAGATAGTAATGATACGCTTTTCTTCCGTGGTTAACTCCCGGCGGTTTTTCGCTTTCTCAATCAGCCGTATCTGCTGTTCAATATCTTGCTGTAAATGATCAAAAATATCCAAGAAATCCTTTTCTACTCCTTTGGCTTCCTTCTTAATCTTCTTTTTCAGCAATAAGAACTTATGCCAGCCATACCAAGCGAAGAAAATCAAACCGAGAATAAAGAAAACTAACAGCATAAAGACGGAGAGATAGTTTAAAACTAGGTTAGCTATTTTATCCAACACCGGCTGTCTGACGACAAAAGTGCTGGGTGTGGTAATAGCACTCTTGGCGCCGTCTACATTCGTTACTTGCGCCCAGAGACTATAGGTACCGACCAATAACCGCTTAGACCAGATCATGGTAAAGTTGCCTTGGGAGTTGCTGATAATCGTATCGCTGGAAACCAAACCTAATTCATCTCTGACAAAAATCGTAACGTTGGATTCGGGGTAAGTCTTGCCGGGAACCTTTAAGACATCGCCTTCAGTCAAATCGTTGGGATAATAGTCCAAAACCGGAGCATCTAAAGCGGTCACGCTAAATATTTCCGAGGCGGTGGCGGAATTTCCCGCCTTGTCTACCGCTTTGACGATTATGGAATGCTGTCCCGGTTTCTGAACCGGCAGGACATAAGGATTGGACCCCACTATCTCGCCCGGCGTCACTTTAAAAGCTTGCCCGTCGCCCGCCTTAATTTCATAATAATCAATGCCGGATAATTCGTCGGTAGTATCGAATAAAACGACCGGACGCGGATCATTAGTATTCTGTTGAGACGGAAATTTAACGGTAAAGGCGACGGGCGGGACGGTATCGATCTGAAAACGGAAATGACTGACCGCCCCCCAGCCTTTGGCGTTACGGAATTGGGCGTGGAAATAATAGGTGCCGTCTGACAATCCAACTAAGTCCTTGCCGCTAATGGGTGGCTGATAGACAACAGTGGGATTGGAAACCGGATATTTATCATAGAGAACCCGAACCGTTGTTATACCTGCCGGTACTTTCCAGGTAAATTTAGGGTTATTGTTATTATACCAAGCGTTGGGGTCGGGATGGGTGGAGGATAATATTTGTGGAGCCGCCGGAACGCCCGCAATTGCCGGCGGAGCCGCTGGCGCCGGAACTTCCCCGGCTACGGCTGGTTTTGCTTCGGTCACTTGCCCCACCGGCGTTCCCGGACTGGCGGCGGCCGATAACTTATAACTTGCCGAGCCCAGGCTTTTCAAAATATTGGTACCCGCTCCGTCATTGGCCAAAATTGAACCGGAAGAAAAATTTAAGCCCGCCTGACCGGCTGCTTTCACTTTAAAATTAATTGTCATGATTTTTCCGCCGGAACCGCTAAAACCAGGATTCAAAACAATGCCTTCAAAATTAATGACGCCGGTACTATTGGAAAACACCGGCTCTTGCACCCAAAGAGAAAAAATCGAACCACTCTTGGAAAGAGCCGTGATCTCTAACTTATCCTTAGGGAAAGAAATGGCACCCGAGGCGGCGTTCATCGCTTGATCGGCGCTGGAAACATAGACGCTGACGCTAAAAGTTTTCCCCACTTCATAAGCGCCGGCCGAGGGAGAAAAATACAGCGACGCCGCCAGCGCTGTCGCCGGCAACGCCAAAAAGACGCTAAATATAAATGCCAACCCGACACTTAAAACTAGGCGTCTGTTTAACTGATATTTCGACGTCGGTTTTACGACTATTTCCGCCATACTCGTCGGCTGATAAAATATACGAGTCCTAATAATAAAATTGAGATTATTATTAACCAATAACTATTATACCAAACATGGGGGGGCGCCGGCAAGCTGACGATGAGAGTATTACCATTTTTATCAATAGCCTTGACTCTGATAATTTTATCTAAATTTTGATCCTGTAAAAGATAGGGGCTAATTGCCAGTTGCCAGGCACGATCGCCTTCCTGCACCTCATAATGATCAATCCCCGACCCTTTATCCTGGGTAGCGAATACGAGAAACTTTTTTCCGAAAAAAATTTCTGAATCGGTGGCGACAATCGGCATAAAATTTTCCGGTTTCTCCTGATCGTCAATCTTGGCAATTACCGCCGAGGTAGTGGCGGTTTGAGGCAGGTTTTGAAACTCTAAATTCACCAGCGTAGTCGTTGCTTCCCCACCCTTGCCATCATTCAGTAAGACTTGCGCCCGACTAATAGACACCGCACCCGACCCGATAGTTTTCGCTTTAAAAATAAGCGAAAAAAGTGAACCGCTCGGCCCGGAATACCCGCCCGGGATGATTCCGGAAAAAATAACTTTCCCGTTAACGACCTGGGGGCGCTCTATCCAAAAGTTAATAATAGAATCACCGTCACTAACTGTCTGTAATTCCAAAAGTCCGTCCGGAAAAGTAATTTCGCCCGCGATGGCGTTAACAGCCGTGTCAACATTGTCCAAAAAAATATTGGCGGCTAATTGTCCGCTAACGGGCACTGCCCGCGTGGTGGAGTCGACCCGCAACGCAACGGCTTTAACCGATTTAACAACACTAAAAAACCCGACAATCACTAAAGCGACGGCGAAGTAATTAATAATTTTGGACAAAGATTTTTTCGGAACCATATTAACGAGGTCGTACTAAATAAAATTTAGCCGGTCCAATAATAAGCCATGATGCTGAAATCAATCAAGTCGATTTTCCCATCACCGTTCAAACGTTCTTTTTCTAGAGCGCTAGAGGCAGTGCTTAAAGTACGCTTATACCAATAAGCAGCGATAGAAAAATCAATCAGATTCACTCGGCCGTCTTTATTTAAATCGCCTTTGAGAATTTTAGCCGTGGTCGGCGTAGTCGGAGCTAAGACAGAACCAGTGTCGTTAACTGCGAAGCTAAGAGTTTTACTCGCCGGACTTATCTTGCCGGCCGCGGCGGCTTTCGACCGCGTTAAATGCTGGCCGACCTCTAATGGCGAGGTGTCAAAATTACTTAAATAGGCGCCTTTACTATCCGCGATAGTTTTAAAGAAAAGGCTATTTTCGGAATTCACTTCAATGGTCATTTCCGCGTTAGGCGATGATTGTCCAAAAATAACCAGAGTGTCGCCGCGCTTGACTTCTGTCTTATCAATCGTGATAGTCGGGGCGATGAAAATATCATTGACCGTTGAAGACGAACCGGTTGCTAAAGACATAGGGAAAGTAAATAGATTTGATCTGATGCCCTGAGAATCTTCGCCATAAACAGCGATAATATAATTGCCGCTGCTCGCGATAGCCAAAGAAACTTTAAAACTGGCGTCAGGACCGGCGATAGTCGTGGCGGCAATCTGTCCGTCTTTTAAAATAGTAACCTGGCTCAAGGGATAAGCGCGGCCGGACAAAGTTACAGTAGACGGTAAAGAGGCCGCGCCGCCGCCCCCACTGCTTCCGCTCCCACTGCTTCCGCTCCCACTGCTTCCGCCGTCCGTATTAGTTGTCTGCGTATAAGTAACAAAACTAGTAAAATGCTTTGTCCAGATAATCATGTCTGAGCCGACGTCTATTTTACAATCACCTTCTGGTCCTAAAGCATTCCCGGCTGTTTGCGTGTCGCTAGAACAAGTATTGGTTATCTTGGTAAAAACGCCGCTTCGATAATAACCGCCATATTTCCCTGACTGTCCGGGCATAAGAATACGCACCGCCTTATCAAAAGTTAATTTTATATCATCGGATCCGATTTCAATGACAGAAGATATTGTGACAGTTTTTCCACTATCCGGTGTGACAGTAACACTAGAATTAGGTTTTACTTGAGGAGCATTAATGATTCCATTCCATCCCGTTGGCGCCATAATTTCTGTGTTGCTAGGAATCGCCACATTAACTGCAGTTGTGGACAGGCTGGTCGTGACATTCAAAGTAATGGCTGGTAATGTCGCGCTGGTCGCCGTCCCGTTATCAGTGGTTAGGGAGTCAATATTAATAGTGGGGTTAATTACATCACTACCAGCCACCACTGTCACGGACTGAGTAGGGTTCGTGATGACGACCGGAGGAGCGGCGACATGAACATTAAAAGGCGAACCATTGCCGCCGCCGGTACCGCTGTTAGAAACCGGGGAACATAAGGGTTCTTTAATGTTATTATCACAGGCGTAAGCATACCAAACGTAATTGTCATTTACCTCGCTAGCTGTGACTTTATAGTTAAGAGTTATTTCCGAGCCAGAAACAAAAAAAGAGCTGGATTTAGCCCAAGTCCCATTAGTACAACTCGGCACGGTACCGCTGGTCCCAGGAATAATTCCCTCTCCTTTGCAAATAGCCAAATACCAACCGTCGCCTTCGGCATCAGTGGCCCTAGCCTTAAACGTCACATTAGCGTCTACTTCCGTCGGCGTGTCACTGTTAGAAATTGGGTCTTCGCGCGGTTCGTCACCGATAGTAAACAGCGGGGCGTGATTAGAACTATATAACCAATAAAGAATGCCGGAATAAATTTTTTGGATATTAGTAGACAAACCGCTGGCGAGTTGCCCGCCGGCGCCGGTATTCTTAAAACTCGCCGAAGCGCCGCTACCCGCGATACTGTCAATGGCCGCCGCGTTTAATTTGAAGTGTGAAGAATTGGCGTCAAAAGCCTCGGCTCGGGAAACAACAATAATAATAGTGAAGAAAACCAAAATAGCGATAATAGCTCTATTTGGCATATTGATGAGCAAGATTAGGCGCAATCCTTAAAACTGGAAAATTTATTTTTGGGCTTTCCCCTGGTCTATCCACTTGGCCATATCGGATCCGGCGCTCAATTTTTCCCAAAAAAGCACCGCGGCCCGATTAATAAACATCCGATTATCGGTCAACATCGGGCTAACAGCGCCCCGCTTGGTAAAATTATAAATTTTCTGGGATGTCGATTGGATTTGCAGATTGCCGTCCGGACTCTGGCTGGCGGGCGATTCGTAAGATTCGAAATAAAAGACATCGGTCAGAACGATGGTATTAGAATTTATCGATTTAATATGGCCGAAATAAACTTGGTTATTGTTCAGCTGGACGGCGTAATAGACCGGCTTGCCTAAGGGAATCTTCGCCCAAAGCTTTACTAAAGGCTTTTGGAGAATTATAACGAGAGCGGCCAGCACGATAATCGCGATAACGGCCTTCAGCCAAAATTTCTTAGTTTTAATAAATTGGAACATAGTTTTTTATTTTTATATCAATTTAAATTATTTTTTTCTGGGCATTACCGGATATTAACGGGCATTATACCAACTGCCGGCCTGGCCCTGATCAGCCCGGATATAATAATATCTCCCTGCCGTCAGATTAAGTTCCTTTAAGTCCAAACTGCGCTTAATCTCTTCCCCTAGGCGGCAAGGCGTCGCCTGATTAAACCGGGCGGCGGCGGGGTTTTCCCGGTAATCATCCTTAGAACTGAAGACCAGAATCGTATAATAGGCCGCTTGGCATTTTATTTCTATGGATAAAGTATTTTTAGTGTTTAGCGACGCGAGGTCGTAATTAAAATAAGAAAATTGGCTGGGGGGTGGGAGGATAGCTGTGGAACTGGTGCTATTTTCCGGCGTTGACCCGTTGCTAAATCCGGGACTTAGGGGAGCAAGCTGAAACCCGCTTTCGGGTTGCGTCGTGGGAAAGGACGCCCTGTCGGACCGTAACCAAAATATCAAGGCGAGAATAAGAATCATTAAAATCAAACCGATAATCTTATAAATTTTTCCGATAATTTGGTCGCGCATTGTCTATTTTAGATTATTTCTTAACGGCCGGCTTTTTGGGGGACTTTTCTTCTGGCTTCTCTGGGGTCTTTTCTTGGGACTTGGCTTCGATTTGATCTTTAATAACCGTGAGTTCCACAACAATATCGGAAATAACATTAAAATAATGCTGAGCGGCGAACTGACGCGCTTCTTCGGTTTTCTTATCCCAAGGCGGGACAAAGAAAACGGTCAATTTTTCTGTCTTAAAATTACACTGCATCGGATAATGGTCTAATTTTTGAG
This sequence comes from Candidatus Falkowiibacteriota bacterium, assembly GCA_026396805.1. Classification (GTDB taxonomy): domain Bacteria; phylum Patescibacteriota; class Patescibacteriia; order Patescibacteriales; family UBA12465; genus UBA12465. The sequence goes on along the minus strand of JAPLVZ010000002.1, from coordinate 42,472 downwards.
AAATCCGCCAATTCTTATCAGTATATAAGAAGGTGGCTTCGGAAATCGGCCGGACGTGAGTCGGATCCTGCCAGGCCCGGATGGAAGTATAGTAAGGGCTCAAAAAAGTTACTTTGGCGCCATTAGAACAAATTCGCCAGACTTCATCAAAAAATTTTACCAGATTCGGTACATGCTCTAGATAATGGCTGCAATAAACTTCCTCAACAGAGTTGTCTTTAAATTGCGTCCAGGGAAATTTTTCTAAGTCAAAAACGAAGTCGACGCCGGGAGCGGCAGCGATATCGACGCCCATAAATCCAACTTGCTTGTTTTGCCCGCAGGCGATGTCTAGTTTCATATGATGATATTAGTTAATTTTTATACTATTTTAATTTACCAGACGATATCCATATTATAATCGTAATGCCCGACCCGCACGCGCGTATCGCAAGCGACTTTATAACCCAGCTTCCTAATCTTCTCAAAGAAATAAAGGTCTTGGGTCATAACTTTAGCGCCGCGCGCCGGATCAAACTCCTGACAAGTCTTGAACCAGGGTTTTTCTAAACGCGGATCTTTAAAAATATCCATTTTAAACAAGGTAAAGCCCATGCCCAAACCATCACATTCCTGAATCTCTAAAGTTGGCGGTTGAGGGCGGAAATGCATATCGCCTTCCTTCCCCTCGCCGTAAATCATGGGCTGACCGCCCTCGCCTTTTGTCCAATACAAACCGCCTAAAGCCGCGTAATCGTCAATGTGTTCGTAAAGCTTCAAGAGGCCATCGGGCGGCGGCAAATTATCTTCTTCCAGGGTCAACAAATATTTCCATTTGGATAATTCTGGGTTAGCCAGGATACTCTCAATCACTGAATTATAAGCTTCGCCGACTTCCATGCCAATCATAAAAAGGCGAGTAAACTTCTGATTCATCGGCGACATCATGCCCATCCAGCTTTGCGCGGCCTTAGCCGGAATCATGCCTCTGGTTGGAACGACACAGATGGTTGATAAGTCTCGATAACCTTGGCCATTTTCTAAGCGCTCAACGCTGCTTAGAATATCAGAATTATGACGGCCCTGAAAATTTTCACTAACAATTTGAGCTTGCATAAATATTAATTTTAACTTAATTATAATTTATTTTATCTAAAAATTAGTATAGCAACAACATTATAAGGGGTCAAATTTAACTGGAAATTAATCCTCCCGTGGATTAATCGGGTCTAGTTATTTATCACAAACTGATACACGACTTTCGAGATTTCAGCCATGAATTTGTCGGCGTTCGCTTCGTCAGCGCCGCTTGAACCCAAGCATAAAATATAATTCCGGTTAGGCGCGTAAACGATTCCGCAATCGGAAAAGGTATTATCCGTCACAGAAATTCCGATCTTGTGCGCGACTAGTATGTCCTTGGGCACGCCGGCGACTATTTTATCGTTGAATGGCGTATTGGCCAAGTATTCAAGAACCCTATTGGAATTTTCTGTATTGATATACTTTGAATCATAAAGAGCTATGAACATATTGGACAAAGTTTTGAGATTGATCGCTTGATAATTTGGCGCCTTTCCAATTTCGGGTATTAAGTCGGTATCGCTGGTATCCCATCCCATTGCCTCATAAACGTTGACAAAAGGATCATTGATTCCGATCTTATTTAAAATATTGATGATGGCTCTCATCGCCGTATTATCCGACTTCTCCAACATGATCTTTATTAATTCTTCAACCGATAATTCTTTATCAGATCCGACTTGATACAATTCTCCGAAATTACCATCCAGATCCAATTCTTCCAGCGCATATTTGTCTGCCAATTTCAATTTATTATCCTCCTCGGCCTTTAATACGGCCATGGTTAAAGGAACTTTAATGGTACTGGCCGACACGAATAAATCGCGTTCGTTTATGCCCACCCAGGAAGAATTATTAAGATATGAAAAGTAAATATAGGTATGTTGAGGGTATTTTTTCTGGATAGCGGTCATTTGTTCTTTGAGCGGCTTAAAGTTAATGATAAAATGTTTGCCCAAATTTGAGGTAACCGTAGGATTTATGAACGGAAACGCATCGTCATTGCTATTAAAAATGGCAGGAGCGACGGTATAAGCAGGCTGGGTATTAACGGCAGACATTGTAGATAACAAAAAATGCGCCCGATAATAACCGATGCTTATGCCGATCCCTAAAATAATGACCCCGCTGACTATGAAGATTATGAATCGTTTGATCATGTTATTAGAAATTTATTAAGTAAGATAAATATTTTTGACAGGGCTTTACCACGGCTGATTGCTCCGCATTTCAAACCAGAAATTAGCCCTTACCGGATTGGATGCAGAGGTGGCATTAATTTGTCCGGAGCTGATGGACACGGGGCAGGCGGATATCCCGGCGGTGTAAACCCCAAGAAACGGATAAGCATGCCTGATCGTGGCCGTCCCATTGCCTATATTACCAATGTTATTAGCTTGAGCTGCGGTAGGCATCAGAGGATCCCCGTAAAGAGTCTTTGATTGGCCGAGCGATGTCTGCCCGCTCGTGGCCCATGAAACTGCCAACCCTATCCAATACTCGCCCGGCGCGATATTAATATCGATGGGAACGGTAAGTTGCTTCATGCCGGTCATGGACCCGGTGACGTTGCTGGAATAAGAAGCATACTGATAAGTGCTTCCGGAGGTGATTAGCGAAAGGCTGGAATTATTATAAGAATAGATTGCCACATTCATACTAATATTTTGGCCGGCTGAAGAATTATTTGCGACAGTACCGACGTTGTTAGAAACAGCAAATTTCATGACGCTTCCCGTTACATTGAACGGTATATAAACCGGCCTTATCGAGCACGACCCCTGTGGGATAGTACCAATTGAAGAGAAGATATTTTCCATTGGGCGAAAATTCGATAAAGTCGCTCCGCCGCCAGCCGCAGCGGCACCGGAAATGGTCAGCGCGTTGCCGTTCTGAGATATGGTGATGTTATCGCCGCCCGCTAAAGTCATGTAACCGGAAGATATTGAAGCGGTCACACCGGCGGTGTTGCCGCCAATTACGATACCATTAAGGTTATTGGCCGCGGAAATTGTTATTGATTGTCCGTTTTGAGAAAGGGTGATACCGTTACCGCCGGCTAAATACATCGTGCCATTAGTAATTAAGGAATAGCCGCCACCATTACTGGTAGAATTGCCACTGAGCGACATCGCGAAACCACCGCCACCGGCGCCGCCGAGTATGGTAATTGATTGGCCATTCTGCGACAAAGTAATATTAGCGCCACCGGCTAACAACATTGTACCGCTACTGATTGCAACATATCCTCCGCCAACGCTAGTGGAGTTACCGCCAATTGTAAAATTACGAACGATGTTACTACTATTACCGGTGCCCAAATAATTAGAACTAGCATTAGATGAGAGAAAATTAGAAGAGGCTCCGGAACCGAGGTAATTAGAGCTAGCATTAGATGAGAGGAAGTTGGAAGTTGCTCCGGAACCGAGGTAATTAGAGCTAGCATTAGATGAGAGGAAGTTGGAGGAAGCGGCCGAACCCAGGAAATTAGTGTTGGCGGATGTGTATTGGAAGAGAGAGGAGTTGGCCGTCTGGAGGAACGAGCCAGAGGCCGCGGTGCCGAGGAACGATCCGCTCGCGGCCGAACCCAGGAAATTAGTGTTGGCGCTAGTATATTGAAACAGCGAACTGTTAGCCGTCTGGAGGAATGATCCGCTGGCGGCGGTACCCAGGAAGTTAGTGTTGGCTGAAGTGTATTGGAATAGAGATCCGACATTGGAGGCCATGGCTGTCGTCAAGTAGTTTCCGGAGGCCTGCAGGAGCGAGGAGTTGGCGGTGAGAAAATAGCTGGCTCTTTCGCCCGTCGACATGAAACCAGTTCCGGCGTTAGTGCCGAGAAAATTAGTGTTGGCGGAAGTATATTGGAAAGCGGAACCAGCGTTGGATAACATCGCCGTGGTCAGGTAATTTCCCGAGGCCTGTAACAGTGAGGAGTTGGCCGTGAGGAAGAAATTGGAGGAAGCGGAGGTATTGAGCAGGTTGGAGGAAGCGGAGGTATATAGGAAAGAAGCGGCTGCGCCGGTACCCAATAGGCTGGCGGTGTTGACTGAGAAGACCAGAGAATTGGAATTGCCGGAAATAGTCATCATGTTTCCGCCGGAAAAATATAATTGTGTTCCCTGCGCGCTGGAGGTGGTACCGGCAGTGTTAGCTCCGGCGAGCGCCCAGCCCTGCATGAAATTAGTGTTGGCCGAGGTATATTGGAAAGCTGATCCGGCATTAGACAGCATCGCCGTGGTGAGATAATTGCCCGTGGTCTGCAAGAGCGAAGAGTTGGCCGTGAGAAAATAGCTGACTCTTTCGCCCGTCGACATGAAACCAGTTCCGGCATTAGTGCCGAGGAAATTAGTGTTGGCGGAAGTATATTGAAATAGAGACCCGGCGTTGGAGGCCATCGCCGTGGTCAGGTAGTTGCCGGAGGCTTGCAGGAGCGAGGAGTTGGCCGTAAGGAGATAGCTGGCTCTTTCGCCGGTGCTCATGAAGCCAGTGCCGGCGTTAGTACCCAGGAAATTAGTGTTAGCACTAGTATATTGAAACAGCGAACTGTTGGCCGTCTGGAGGAATAAACCACTCGCGGCGGTGCCGAGGAAATTAGTGTTAGCACTAGTATATTGAAACAGCGAACTGTTGGCGGTCTGGAGGAATGAACCGGAAGCGGCGGTGCCGAGGAAGTTAGTATTGGCGGAAGTATATTGGAAAGCGGAACCAGCGTTGGATAACATGGCGGTGGTCAAATAATTACCGGAGGCCTGTAACAGTGAGGAGTTGGCGGTGAGGAAATAGCTGACTCTTTCTCCGGTGCTCATGAAACCAGTGCCGGCGTTAGTGCCGAGGAAATTAGTATTGGCGGAAGTATATTGGAATAGAGACCCGGCGTTGGAGGCCATGGCGGTGGTAAGGTAATTGCCCGAGGCCTGCAGAAGCGAAGAGTTGGCGGTGAGGAAATAGCTGACTCTTTCGCCCGTCGACATGAAACCAGTGCCGGCGTTAGTGCCCAGGAAGTTAGTGTTGGCCGAAGTGTATTGGAAGAGAGAGGAATTAGCCGTCTGGAGGAACGAGCCGCTCGCCGCGGTGCCGAGCAGGTTGGAGGAGTTGGCAACAGCAAAGAAGTTGGAATTAGCAGATGTATATTGGAAAGCAGAACCAGCGTTGGATAACATCGCCGTGGTCAGGTAATTCCCCGAGGCTTGCAGGAGCGAGGAGTTAGCCGTGAGGAAATAGCTGGCTCTCTCGCCCGTCGACATGAAACCGGTGCCGGCATTAGTGCCCAGAAAGTTAGTGTTGGCGGAAGTATATTGGAATAGAGACCCGGCGTTGGAGGCCATCGCCGTGGTCAGATAGTTGCCGGAGGCCTGTAATAATGAATCGTTGGAGGTGTAGCGGAAAGAGGCGGCCGCGCCAACGCCCAGGAAGTTAGTATTGGCGGAAGTATATTGAAACAACGAACTGTTGGCCGTCTGGAGGAATGAACCGGAGGCGGCGGTGCCCAGAAAGTTAGTGTTGGCGGAAGTATATTGGAAAGCAGACCCGGCATTAGATGCGAGGAAGTTAGACCCAGCATTATTGGAGAGGAAATTTGTTGAAGCACCAATAGCTAAGAAATTAGATCCCTCATTAGAGGCCATGGCGGTCGTCAAATAATTTCCGGAGGCTTGGAATAATGAGGAGTTGGCCGTGAGGAAATAACTGGCTCTTTCTCCGGTAGACATGAAACCAGTGCCAGCATTAGATGCTAAGAAATTAGATCCGGCATTAGAACCCAAGAATAATGACCCGGCATTATTGGAGAGGAAATTTGTTGAAGCACCAACAGCTAAGAAATTAGACCCAGCATTGTTAGAGAGGAAGTTGGCAGTATAGGCAGTACCTAAATAATTAGCTCTTTCTCCGGTAGACATGAAACCAGTGCCTTAGAGGCGAGGAAATTAGTATTGGCTGAAGTGTATTGAAATAGTGAACTATTGGCTGTTTGGAGATAATTAGTTGAGGCATTAGAACCCAAGAATAATGACCCGGCATTATTGGAGAGAAAATTTGTTGAAGCACCAACAGCTAAGAAATTAGATCCCTCATTAGAGGCCATGGCGGTCGTCAAATAATTTCCGGTTGACTGGAATAGAGATCCGGCATTAGAACCCAAGAATAATGACCCGGCATTATTGGAGAGGAAATTTGTTGAAGCACCAACAGCTAAGAAAGACCCGGCATTATTGGAGAGGAAATTTGTTGAAGCACCAACAGCTAAGAAATTAGATCCCTCATTAGAGGCCATGGCGGTCGTCAAATAATTTCCGGTTGACTGGAATAGAGATCCGGCATTGGATAACATGGCCGTGGTCAGATAGTTGCCGGCTGTTTGATAGTTACCTGATAATTGGAAGAGATTTGAATTAGCAGTTTGGAGATAGCTGGCTCTTTCCCCGGTAGCCATGAAACCTGTGCCGGCGTTAGCCGCTAGAAAATTAGAACCAGCGTTAGCACCCATGAATAATGACGCCAGCTGTTTGATAGTTACCTGATAATTGGAAGAGATTTGAATTAGCAGTTTGGAGATAGCTAACTCTTTCCCCGGTAGCCATGAAACCTGTGCCGGCGTTAGCCGCTAGAAAATTAGAACCAGCGTTAGCACCCATGAATAATGATCCCGCATCAGAGGCCATCGCGGTAGTGAGATAATTTCCGGTAGGTTGGAAATTGGATCCGGCATTAGATGCGAGGAAGTCAGCGCTAGCTCCCGCCCCTAAGAAATTAGACCCGGCATTAGACAACATGGCGGTGGTAAGATAGGCACCGGTCGGTTGTAGATTAGTGCTATTAGCAGCGAGAAAATAGTTAGCTCTTTCACCAGTGGCCATGAAACCTGTGCCGGCGTTAGAAGCTAAGAATAATGTTCCAGCATTGTTTGATAGGAAGTTAGCAGAAGCAGCGGAACCCAAGAATAATGACCCAGCATTATTGGAGAGAAAATTTGTTGAAACACCAACAGCTAAGAAATTAGAGCCAGCGTTGTTAGATAGGAAGTTAGTCCCCGCATCAGAGGCCATCGCGGTGGTGAGATAGGCGCCAGCTGTTTGATAGTTACCTGATAATTGGAAGAGATTTGAATTAGCAGTTTGGAGATAGCTAACTCTTTCCCCGGTAGCCATGAAACCAGTTCCGGCATTAGAGGCGAAGAAGTTGGAACCGGCATTGGATGCGAGGAAGTCAGCGCTAGCTCCCGCCCCTAAGAAATTAGACCCGGCATTAGACGCCATCGCCGTAGTCAGATAGTTGCCGGAAACCTGGAGTAGCGAACTATTGGCCGTCTGGAGGAATGAGCCGGAAGCGGCGGTGCCCAAGAAGTTAGTGTTGGCGGAAGTATATTGGAAATCAGAGCCGGCATTAATGCCCAGGAAATCAGAAGTAGCGCCAGTTAAGAGGAACGAACCACTCGCTCCCGTCCCCAAAAAGTTGGAAGTAGCTCCCGTTCCCAAAAAGTTGGAAGTAGCTCCCGTTCCCAAGAAGTTGGAAGTAGCTCCCGTTCCCAAAAAATCATTCGTAGCAAAATTACTTGGCCCCACAATTGTAACCGCGTTACCATTTTGAGACAGAGTAATATTGTTACCGCCGGCGAACGTCATTACGCCGGAAGAAATTGTGAACATGGTGCCAGTGGTATTCCCTCCCAAAACAACATCATGAACATTCTGGGTCTGAACAGATTGATTAAACGCGCCGCCTAATATAGTAATAGCATTCCCTTCTTGAGATAAAGTAACATTATTACCGCCGAATAATTGGATCGTACCGCTGGAAGCGATCTGCGTCCCCACCGCGATGCCGCCAACCCCGGCGTTAGCGCTAGGGGCGAAGCTGGCCGTAATGATTTGGCCGTCCAAACCGAAAGAAACATTATTAGCGTTAGAAAAAATAACCGTGCCAACGCTGGCCGTCTGCGTTCCCGCGCCAATTCCGCCCACACCGCTCCCGCCATTATTGCCGGCGGAGATTGTGATTGTCCCCCCCCCCGGTACCAGTCGCTTGGCTTAAAGTAATATTATTGCCGCCCACTAAGACCAAGGACCCGGAACTGATAAGAGAAGCCGCCCCCTCGGCTTTAACGCCGGAAAGTTCCGAGGCGTTGCCGACCGCTTTAAAAACATTATTTTCACAAACTAGAGCCCGGCCATTAGTAGAGTTATACCAAATTCGCCCATTGCCGATGATGCTGCTACAATCACTGCCGCCGATTGGATCCTCGCCGCTATTTTTAACATCCAAACTAAGATAGACCGGGGTGCTGACGCCCGAACCGGTGCCGATTTGTACCCGTGGCGGAGTAGCGCTGTTAAGCGTGCGGAGTAAATCGCCGTAAACATCCCTCGCTACCTGGGCATAACCGACCGCATCAATTCTCTGTCGCGGCAAAAGCGTCTCCCAACTGCCGGTACAAGTTACCGGCGTATTATTAACTTCGATATTTAAGTAAATGCCGGTGTCATAATTTTCATAAAAATTAAAAGTACCAAGATCATCCGCTTGACCGATGCCGGCATTAAATATACCATTAGCCACGCTAATCGTGTTGGACGTCGGCGTGCCGTTCGGCCAAAGCGGAGCCCCGCCGGACGAATTATTATAAATAGAAAAACGGAAACAATAATTAGTCCCGGATCCGCCCAAAGGATTACTGTTAATATCAGTCAATCGGCCTTGATAGGAAAGAATCTTAGAAACACCTTGAGCTGCTCTCGCTCTTTCCGGATACCAAATATTAGCCGACAGGGAAATAAAGAAGATAGTCGTTAAAACATATTCCACCAAAGTGAAAAAACCCAGGAGAATAATACCCTTCGGCTTATGATTAAATTTTACACCGCGAGAGGTGATACTCATAGAAACTGGCGGAAAATAATGAGATTAATGATTAAACACTGATTTTAAAACTTTAAATTATTAACCACTTCATCAATTTCGCGGTAGCATGTTTCCAGAAGCCGCTGAAAATCCGACTGCTCTGGTATTTGCGACCGAAAAAAATGATGATTAACGTGGACCGCTATTTCATATTTGCGGTTCAACAAAACGCGCGAAGAAATTTTTAATCATCAAAACCTCCTTAAACTGATAATAAATATCGAAATTAAAACCAAAACCGGTTAATGGCGTCTTAGGGAAAAGTTGGCGATAAACGGCGATAGCCTCTTTAACCAGCATCATCCCGCCTAGCTCCTGCTGAGAATTATTATCTATCCGCAAACGATACGGCTCGACGCTGATTTGTATTTTTAAACGGGGCAAATCAAGAACCTTAGCCCTTAGCGTCACATCATCGGCAAAATTAGCCCCGCCCGCTATCTGCCCTTTATACAAAGACAATATCGCTGAATTGTCCGGCATGACGAACTTATTTTCCTCAAAAACAAAGACGATATTGGCGTGGTGCAAGGATTTGGAGGTGATTTCCATAATATTATTTCTCAACTGGGGGGTACCCCTTTCCTTAGACACATTGTCTATGGAGCTCATGATATTGCCGACTGTACAAAACAGGCGGCATTTTTAATTTAGTATGTATTCTGGTGTGATTATAACGATATATTGTCCTATGGATATTATATACTAATCCCCCTAAAGTATCTAGGGTTTGGGGTACCTGCCATTTTTTGCAAATAAGGTTTAATACCCAAAATAATAAGAAACGCCCGACATTCAAAAAAATACCACGGTTGTCCGTGGTATTTCTAATCGTAGATATAAATTTAGCGCTTGCTCCATTGCGGGGCTTTTCTGGCTTTGCGCAGACCGGGTTTCTTTCTTTCCACCTGTCTGGGGTCGCGGGTTAAGAAATCATTGGCCTTCAGAGCTTCTTTGGCTGCCGGATCAATCGCCAGAACAGCGCGCGCAATACCCAAACGGACAGCGCCAATCTGACCTTGCTTGCCGCCGCTTTGGGCGATTATGGAAAAATTATAATCGCGGCCGTGGCCGGTCACTCGGAGCGGTTGAGAAATAAGATTGGCGCCTTCACCCGGGAAATACTGACTGGCGCGCAAACCGTTAACCATGATTATGCCCTTGCCGCCTTCATATAAACGGACTTTGGCGACCGCGGTCTTACGGCGGCCGACCGTCTTGATATATTTTCCTTTGAATTCGGCGACTTCTCCGCCAGCCGGCAGATTCGCCCAGTCTTTTTCTTCTTCCGCTTCTTTTTCCGCCGGGATTTCGGCAACTAAAACTTCCTCAACTGGAGTCTCTTTGACTTTAGCGGATTTTGTTTTTCTCTCTGCCATATTATTTGATAATTAATCTTTTGAGCATATCGACGCGCAATTTCGTCGGCGGAAGCATCTCGCGCACGGCCTTAATTAAAACTTCGCCCGGGTCCTTCAGATAAACTTCGCTCATTTTCTTGGTTTTTAAACCGCCCAAATAGCCGGAGTAATGATGATACTCTTTCTGACCGAGCTTTTTGCCGGTGAATTTCACTTTTGCGATATTTGAAACTTCGACGATATCGCCTAAATCTAAATACGGCTGGAATTCCGGCTTAGTCTTGCCGCGCAAGATATTAGCAATCTTGGTCGCCATCCGACCGATGGTCTGGCCGGTCGCGTCAATCTTCTGTAATTTTCTTTCAATATTTTTCATATAATTTAGACTAATTCAATCTGGACCATGGCCGCACCATCGCCTTGGCGCGCCTCTAATTTAACGGTGCGAGTATAGCCCCCCGGACGATTCTTATAGCGGACACCGAGCACTTCAATCGCTTTCTTAACGGCATTCTTCTGGAGTAATACCTTGATTAAACCGCGGCGAGCCGTCAAATCTCCGGCTTTGGAAGCGGTAATCAATTTCTCAACCAAAGGACGGACGGCGGCCGCTTTCGCTCTGGTCGTCTTAACTTTTTCATATAACAAAATACTGGAAGCTAAATTACGAAGCATTAGTTCGCGCGGACCTTTCTGGCGGTCAAGGATTTTATTTTTATTTCTGTGGCGCATATCGGTTCAATTACAAATTACGAATTATTTTTTAATTTTTTTGGTTTTCTTTTCTTTTTTGGCCGCCTTCTCTTCTTGGCCTTCTTTTTCTTCCTTAACTTTTTCAACTTCTTCAATTTCTTCAAACACCATTTTAGCTTCGGGCGCCGCTGTTTCTTCTTTCTGACCGGCGATAGCCAAGAATGAAGAATACTGATCGACGAGAATCTTCACCGCTTCCTTAAAAGCGTTTTCGGCGCTGATGGTTCCGTCGGTTTTAACGTTAAGAACCAATTTATCCCAATCAGTCATTTTGCCGACGCGGGTATTTTCCACATTGATGCTGACGATAGTAACCGGAGAAAAAATAGAATCAATTTCAATATAGCCGATCTCGCGATTGTCCTTCTTGGTGTCATCGGCTAACTTATAGCCGTGGCCTTCCTTGACGGTAATTTCTATGTCCAAACTGCCGGCTTCATTGGTGACATGAGCGATGACGAGTTCCGGATTCTTGATTTCTACCAAAGAATTCTTGATGATATCGCCGGCCTTAACCGTTTTCTTGCCCTTGATTTTTAATTCCAGGCGCACCTCTTCTTCCGTAAAAATCTTCAGGCGCAATTGTTTTAAATTCAATAAAATTTCCAAAACATCTTCTTTAATATGAGGCAAAACCATGAATTCATGACTGGCGCCTTTGATTTTAGCGCCGATAACGGCGGCTCCCGGAAGAGAGGATAAGAGAACGCGGCGAAGCGAGTTGCCTAAAGTCATGCCGTAGCCCGGGAATAATGGTTCAACCGTAATAATCCCTTCATGGAGATCATTACCGGCTTTGAATTCAATTTTTTTTGGCAAAGCGATGTTTTGCATATTTTTTTATTATACAATTCGCCTCCGCTAGGTGGCGGACGGCGAAAGCTTTATGTTGAGATTATTTCGAGTAATACTCAATGATGACTTGGACATTCAGGTTCAGAGGCAAATCAGCGTCTTTCGGTTCGTGTAAAACCTTGGCGCTAAGATCTTTAACGTCAAAATTCAACCAGCTCGGACGTTCCGCCCTCTTTAGATTCTCCCCCGCTCTTTTGAAATAAACATTATTGGCGCTATTTTTCTTAACTCTTATGGTCTGACCGACTTTAACGGAAAAAGACGGGATATCGGCTTTACGATTATCAACGGTGAAATGGCCGTGATTGACTAATTGGCGGGCGGCCGCTCGGGAAGTGGCCCAACCCAAACGATAAACGACGTTATCCAGGCGCATCTCCAAAGCGCGCAAAAAATTCTTGCCGGCGTCCCCGGTTTTTTTGGAGGCTTTGGTAAGCGTCAAGCGGAATTGCTTTTCCAGCAAGCCATAAAATTTCTTGGCTTTCTGCTTTTCGGCCAATTGAGCGCCGTAATCGCTCAAACGCTTGCGGCCCTTAGGACCGTGGAAACCGGGAGCGTAGTTACGCTTAACCATCGCGCATTTCGGAGTGAAACAGCGATCTCCTTTTAAGAACAGCTTCTCGCCGGAACGGCGGCACTGGCTGCAGGTACTGTCAATATTTCTTCCCATAGCTTTATATCGTTAATGACCTTAGGTCTTTTGTAGTTAAAATTAAACTCTTCTCGGTTTTTTCGGACGACAACCGTTATGAGGAACGGAGGTCATATCTTTAATCGAAGTGACGTTCAAACCGTTGGCGTTTAAAGCGCGAATGGCCGCTTCTCGGCCGGTGCCGACGCCGGAAACAAAAACGCTCACTTCTTCCAAACCATATTCTTCTCTGGCTTTTTGAGAGGCGATTTTAGTGATAATTTGAGCGGCATAAGGCGTCGCCTTTTTGGCGCCCTTGAAACCGGCCAAACCGGCGCTCGCCCAAGAAATCACGTCGCCGCTGGCATCGGTCAGCGTAATCATGGTGTTGTTATAAGTCGCCTGGATATAAGCGCGGCCGACTTTAACGACTCTGGCGACTTTCTTCTTTTTCTTCTTGATTAATTTCTTTTTCGCTCGCGCGGCTTTATTGCTTTCCAGCTTCTGTTTGATTTCTTCCGGCAATTCTTCCACGACCGAATCAAAAGAAAAATCAGCGCCTTCCTTTTCCGGGGAGCCGCTTTCTTTGGGCTCGCTAATTTTTTCTCCATTACCCCCGTCAGCTGCCGGAGCGTCTTCTTTTTTTACTTCTTCGGACATAATTCTTAATTCTTAATTCGTAAAGTTTAAATCACTTAATTAGTTCTCCAGATTAGGTCTTCTGCAAACCGGCCTTGCTCTTACCGCTGCCCATGGTCACGCGCTTATTGCCTCTAACCGTCCGGCTATTGGTCTTAGTGCGCTGGCCGCGAACCGGCAAATGCTTGGCGTGGCGCAGGCCGCGATAGCAGCCGATTTCTCTTAGACGCTTGATATTACTCTGAACATCGCGCCGCAAATCGCCTTCAACCGTATATTTCTTTTCAACGATTTCCCGAAGGGCGTTAACTTCAGTTTCTTTTAAGTCCTTAACTCTGGTATCCCGATTAACCTTAGCGTCCGCCAAAATCTTATTGGACCGGGTGCGGCCAACACCATGGATATAGGTTAAAGCGATTTCGATTCTTTTGTCATTGGGGATATTGACTCCCGCGATTCTTACTGCCATATTTTAGGTATTTAAAAATTAACCCTGTCTCTGTTTATGTTTAGGATTTTTGCAAATAACATGGATACAGCCTTTACGGCGCACCACTTTGCAATCTTTACAAATTTTTTTAATGCTGGCTCTTACTTTCATATAAAAAATTTATCTAATTAAAAAAATATCGACTTATTAAAAAAATATCGACTTATCCGCCGGATTACAGGCGATAAGTTATCCGACCCTTGGTCAGATCGTAGGGACTTATTTGCAGCTTGACTTTATCTCCCGGAAGCAGACGAATCTTATTCATCCGCATTTTCCCCGACAGGTGCGCCAAGATTTCATGGCCGTTTTCCAAACCGACCTTGAAACTGGCCGCCGGCATCAGTTTCAGGACTTCGCCCTGCATTTCAATGAAGTCTTTGGCGTTAAGAGTGACCGAACTGTCGTTAATATTTTCTTTTTCGTTTGACATTAACACAAAAAAATTTGATAAAGGCTAAAGGCGTTTTATCAAAATTCTTTAAAAATTATTTAAGTTATTTTTTCTAATAATCTTAATAAAATTATTATAGAGATAAGATTGGGAATTGTCAAGACATAGAGCCGAAAAAGCCTTATTTCGTTAAGACAGCTTTAATCCTTCTAACTCCGGCGCTTGAGGCCTCTTCTTTTTGAATGGAAAAATGGCCTAATACTTCAGTATTGGCGACATGCGGACCGCCGCAAATTTCTTGGGAAAAGGCGGACTTTAAGCATTCGGGAGCTAATATATTACCTTCACCCAAATGACAGATAGTATAAACTTTAACTTTTTCTCCGTATTTAGAGTCAAAAACTCCCATGGCGCCGCGTTTTTTAGCTTCTTCCAGAGATAATTCTTCGCAAACGACTTTAAAATCATTTTTAATCGCGCCGTTGACTAAGTCCTCGACTTGTTTGATTTGGATTGGAGTCATTTTATCGGGATGAGAAAAATCCAGACGTAAACGTTCGGGGGTGATATTACTTCCCTTTTGAGTTACGTGATCACCGAGAACACGGCGCAAAGAGGCCAAGAGCAGGTGCGCGGCCGTATGGAGCTTAGTCGTTTCTTCTCCGGCATCAGCCAAACCACCCTTGAATTTTCCGGCCGAAGCGGTGCGGGAGAGGGATTGATGTTTCTGGAGTTCAACTTCGAAACCGGTACGGTCGATAGTGACGCCTTTTTCTTTCGCCAATTCCTCGGTTATTTCCAGCGGAAAACCATAACTCTGATAAAGCTTAAAAGCTTCTTTGCCGCTGATGCCGTCAGTGGCTAATTTATTGAATTCAATCAAGCCTTTTTCCAGGGTGCCAACGAATTTATTTTCTTCTTTTACTAAATTTTCAATAATAAAATCTTGATTCATTTCTAACTCGGGATAAATATTTTTATATTGAACAATGACAATTTTAGCGATTTCAGAGGTAAAATGCGCTTCTTTAATGCCGATTAATTTGGCATATCTTATCGCTCGTCTAATCAAGCGACGGACGACATAACCTTGGTCGGTATTAGACGGGGAGACACCGCGGTCGTCGCCGATAATAAAAGTCGCGGCCTTGAGATGGTCGGCGATAATGCGCATCGCCCGCGTAGTTTCAGGACTTTCGCCATATATATGTCGATCTCCAGTTTTGGGATTTAAGGTTAAATCTTCTATTTTCTTAATAATATGACTAAACAAATCGGTCTTATAATTATCATCCAAGCCATTCATAACCGCCAAGACTCTTTCTAGCCCCAAGCCGGTATCCACGTTTTTTTGAGCTAAGGGTTCAAACTTCCCGGCGGCGTTCTTATTATATTGCATGAAAACGTTATTCCAGATTTCTATCCAGGCCTCGTTGTCATCGTTAAAACTTCCGGGAACTTGATTGGCGGCGCCGCCCCAATAAAAAATTTCTATATCCGGGCCGCAAGGACCGGTCGCGCCGGCTGGTCCCCACCAATTATTCTTTTTCGGCAGCTTAGCGATACGTTCCAAGGGCAGGTTATTTTTCTTGAATATTTCCGCCCATAAATTATAAGCTTCCTCGTCATATGGCGCGTCGGCGTCGCCTTCAAAGACAGAAACGGCCAAACGATTCTTGTCTAAACCAAGCCATTTCGGATCAGTCAAAAACTCCCAGCTGTAATTAATGGATTCGGGCTTAAAATAATCGCCGAGGGACCAATTTCCCATCATCTCAAAAAAAGTGTGATGAGTTTTGTCGCCGACCTCGTCAATATCGCCCGTGCGGATACATTTTTGCACATTAACCAGTCGAGTCCCGGACGGATGTTTCTCGCCCAATAAATAAGGAACCAGCGGATGCATGCCGGCGGTCGTGAACAGGACGGTCGGATCGTTTTCCGGAATCAAAGAAGCGCCGGAAATCACGGCGTGATTATGGCTCTTAAAAAAATCCAAATATTTTTGGCGGAGTTCATGCGAGTTCATAGGTTTCTATATTATATTAACTTCTTCCTCTAAATCAAGGCCAAATTTCTTCTTGACCGCGGCTTTAACCTTCTTAACTAAAGCGCCGGCCTGTTTGGCGCTCGCGCCGCCGTAATTAACGAGAATCAAGGCTTGTTTATCGTGCATGCCGACCGAACCAAATTTCTTGCCCTTGAACCCGGCGTTCTCTATCAGCCAGCCGGCCGGAATCTTAACGCGGGCGGCGGAGACCGGCCAGAACGGCAAGCCCGGATATTTTTTTAATAATTTTTTATAAATAGCTAAGCTCGTTTCTATATTTTTAAAGAAAGAGCCGGCGTTGGGCAGAGTCCCGGGATTCGGCAACTTACTGTTTCTGATTTCGGCAATCGCGGCCACAACATCTTTTAGAGACGGCTTCTTTATCCCTTGCTCGGCCAATTTTTCCCGCAAAGATCCGTAATCTAATTTTAAAGACGGTTTCTTGCTTAACTTGACGGCGACGGAATATATAAAGTAGCGGCCTTTCAATTTATTCTTGAAAATACTGTCGCGATAGCCGAAGCGACAATCGGCCGGCTTAAAGATTCTTTCGCACCCGGTTTTTAAATCAATCGCCGTGAGCGAATAAAAAACATCTTTTAGTTCCACGCCGTAAGCGCCGATATTTTGAACCGGAGCGGCGCCGACGGTGCCGTAAATTAAAAATAAATTTTCCAGCCCGCTTAAATTATGTTCTACGGTAAAATTAACGAAACGAATCCAGCTTTCTCCGGACTTCGCCTCGACAATCGCCGTGGTCGCGCCTTCTTTCTTTATGGCCATGCCCCTGATCTCATTCTTTAAAACCAAGCCGACTATTTTTTTAGAAATCAAGACGTTAGAACCGCCTCCCAATATCCAAATGGTTTTCTTGTTTTTTTTGGCCCAGACAATCGCTTCGTCCAGATCTTCTCGGCTCTTGATAACAGCGAAAAATTCGGCCGGAGCGCCGATTTGAAGAGTCGTGAGGCGAGTTAAATTTTTATTTGGTTCAATCTTTAACATATTCCCATTATAATCGGAAAATTTTGATTAATCTACTTCTCCCAGCGCCTGCAGTTTCAAGAGCTTGGCGTATAAGCCGCCCTGAGCGGAAGCCAATTCTTTATGGCTTCCCTCTTCAACGACTTTCCCGCCTTCCAAAACGACAATCTTATCGGCTTGTTTGATCGTGCTTAAACGATGGGCGATGATTATCATTGTCCGATTGCGGCTGATTTTTTTTATCGCGTCTTGAATCAGCGCTTCACTTTGACTATCCAGATTAGAAGTCGCTTCATCAAAAATTAGAACACGCGGATTAGCCAGAATCGCCCGAGCGATGCCGAGGCGCTGGCGCTGACCGCCGGATAATTTTATGCCTCTTTCGCCGGTTAACGTATCATAACCCTTATCAAGCCGAGCGATGAATTCGTCCGCGTTAGCGATGCGTGCCGCTTCAACAATCTCCGCGCGTGTGGCCTCGGGACGGGCGTAAGCGATATTGGCCGCCACGGTCAGATCGAAAATTTCCACCTCTTGCGGAACGATGGCTAAAAATTTCCTGAAGCTCCGCAAATCATAAGCGCGCAGGTCTTTCCCGTCTAGTAAGACGCGGCCGACTTGAGGATCATAATGACGATAAACCAAGCGGGCGACGGTAGTTTTACCGCCGCCGGAAGGACCGACTAAGGCCGTGATGCTGCCCGCTTTGATTGTAAAACTCAAATCGCTGACCGCGGCTCGCTTATTAATATTGTAATGGAAAGAAGCATGATCAAATTTTATTTCGCCTTTGATGTCTGACGGTTTCAAGCCACCTGGCGGATTGACGATTTCATTCTCCTCGTTAAACAGGGCGATCAAGCGGTTGACGCCTTCACGGCCTTCTTCCATCCGGTCGTAAAAACGGGAAAGACGAAATAAAGACGCATAGGCTTTCTCGCTTAGCGTGAAGACGAAAATCAAAGAACCGACGGAGAGCGTTCCCTTGTAAACCAAATAAACGCCTAGAAATAAAACGGCCGCCCGGCCGAAATCAACGATAAAATTGCGCCCCAGGCCGATTTTCATCATCCAGCCCCATTGCTTGTCTTCGTTATCACGGATCTTCGCTTTGACGCGTCCGAAGCCTTTCAGTTCGTTCTCTTCCTGCACGAAAGATTGGACGGCGTTGATATTGATTATCGCCTGCCCCATCTTGCCGGAAGCGATTTCATAATCGCGATAAATCGCTTTCCGAATCGGATACATCCGCTTATTGGACCAATAGGTTATGAAGATAAAAAGCGGCGCGAAAACCAAAAAGGAAAGGCCGATGCGCCAATCGGACCAGAATAAAGCCACGAGAGTAAAAACAAGTTGAAACACGGTCGGCAAGACTTCCCAAAAAATATTATTCAAAAATTCGGAAATCTTTTCCACCCCTCTTTCAATCTTAATTATCTTCGCCCCGGTATTTTGGCGCTCATGATAGCCCAAGCTTAAAAAAACCAATTTTTCCTGGGCGGTCATGCCCAAAAAATATTCCACCTTGACCAATAATTTCAGAATCCAACGATCACCCAGATAAGATATAAAAGAACGAAACTCATCCGTCGCCAGATAAAGAACGATCAGTTTTAATAAGAAGAATAATTGATCCTTGGAAAAATTATTCAAATTGTCGATAACCAATTTTAAGATATAGGGTTTTCCCAAATCCAAAATCGCCGCCAGCAGAGTGACAATCGTTATCGTCCCGAATAATTTCCTAAAAGACGCCAGTAAACGCCATAATTCCACCCAAAAACGCTTCCAGGAGATACTCTCTTTTTCAGTTTTATTTTCGTCGACTTGAATCATAGATAGGAATAATACAAAATTTTTATGGTTTTAACAAGTCTTCCCCGATTCTAAAAACATCGCCGGCTCCCATTAACAGTAAAGTGTCTTTGGAAGTCAAACGCCGGCGCAAATACGCGATTACTTCTGGTATAGTGCCTAAATATTTGACCGACTGCTTGCGCTTCTGATTTTTGTTGAATTTATCGATAGCAACGACCAGTTGGCGGCTGGAAATTCCGTCTTTTGCTTCCACCGTCCGCCGGCCGGCGGATTCCCGAGCCGAACCGTAAATATCCAGAATTATGAGTTCATCGGAAGAGGTAAAACTGGTCACAAAATCATGGAAAAATTCTTTGGTGCGGGTGAAAGTATGAGGATGAAAGACGGTAATAATATTTTTATCCGGATAATGAGCGCACAGGCCTTTCAGAGTCGCCGCGATTTCCGTCGGATGATGGGCGTAATCGTCGATTATCAGAGCGCCGTGATATTTCCCAAGGATTTGAGCGCGGCGTTCGGTACCGGTGAATGAGGCCAGGGCGCTTCTGACTTCTTCTAAAGACACTTTTAATTCACGGGCGGCGGCAAGAACCGCGAGCGCGTTGAGCGCGTTATGTTCTCCCCAGAGACTGATCTTGAATTCTCCCAAGCCGTAAACATTTTCGACGCGCAGCTTAGCGCTCACTTTTGTCTCGCGGCTTGCGACTTTAAATATTTGATAGCCGTTTCTCAACCTTAAATCATAAGCCAAATAATCGACTTCGGTCTTAATTGCTTCTTCCGCCTCGACAAAGGTCTTGGCGTTCGGCGCTAAATCATAAGAGCGCACCCGGCCGCGGCAATATTTTTTTATCTTTTTTATTTCTTGATCGCGGCCATTGATGATTAAGAAGCCGGCCGGCGAAATTTTCTTGATAAAGTCGGCGAAAACTTTAGTATAAGCGGCGGCGGTCTTAAAATAATCGGGGTGGTCGTAATCAATATTATTTAGCACGACGCCAATGGGTCGGAAGTATTGTAATTTATTTTGATATTCATCGACTTCAGCGATAAGATAAGGCGATGAACCTTTTAAACTGCTGCCGCTAAATTGAGGGACGCGGGAACCGACGAGCACGTTCGGCTCCTGACCGGCTTTCATCAGGACATAGCCGAGCCAAGCGGAAGTCGTGGTTTTTCCGTGGCTGCCGCAGACCGCGACGCCGTCATGTTCATTAAAAACCCGGCCTAAAGCGGCGGCGTAAGATAAAACGGGAATATTCTTAAAATCCGCCGGCTTTTTTATTTCAGCCATTTCCGGATTATTTTTCTCGTTATAAGCGGAAGAATAAATTATCAAATCCGGCCGGACGGGAATATTACTCGCCGCAAACGGCGACAAAACTTTTATTTTGGCCTTCTTTAAGACTTTATCGGTCAAAAAAGAATCTTGGATATCGGAACCGGAAACCTGGTGTCCCTGCGCCGCTAAAAATTGAGCCAGCATCGTCATACCCGCACCTTTGATGCCGATAAAATAAATATTTTTCTTTATTTTATTTTTTTTTGTCTTTATTAATTTAGCCATAATGAAATCAAGTTAAAGCGCCGCCTTTTATCCGTCCTGATTTATTTTTGTCCATTTATTTTTGTCCGCCGATAATTTCCCAGATAATCCCGGCAATGGTGCCGGCCGCGCCGCGCTTCATAATCTTGCCGATATTATTGCTTAATTCCCTTTTTAAGATCGAATCAGCCAAAACGTCTTTGACGGCCGCCGTTAATTTTTCCGGAGTGAGTTCCGCTTGATTCATAAATAAAGCCGCCCGCTCCTGCGCGAAATAAGCGGCGTTTTCTTCCTGATGCGAGTTCGGCATCGGAATCAGAATTGTCGGCTTGCGCCAATAAGATAATTCCGTCAAAGTGCCGAGACCGGCGCGAGAAACGACCAAATCGGACAGAGCCATCAAGGTAGCTAATTCACGATTATCTAGAAATTCTAAGACATGATAATTATTAATCTTTAATAAATTAGAATCTTCAGGCATCTTCCCCCGACCGGTCAGATGGATAATCTGACAGTCCCGGGCCAGACCGGAGGCGGCCTTAAAAACTAAACGGTTTATTCCGGTCGCGCCGAGACCGCCGCCAAAAAATAAAACCAGAGGAATGGAATTATCTAAAGAATATTCAGCTTTTAATTTTTTAACCAAATTTTCATCTCGGATATTCATTAATTGGCGTATCGGATTCCCCGCTAAGACCGCTTTCGGACCATAATCAAGCAGAGATTTTTCAAAAACGACGGTAATGGCGCGCGCTCGATGGGCCATTAATTTATTGGCCAGGCCGGGACGTAAATCCTGCTGATGAATGAGGACGGGAATTTTTTTTCCGGTCGCCGCCCAAACTAAAGGGACGCTGACGAAAGCGCCGGCGCTGATGACGATATCCGGACGAATTTTTGCCAACAGGCCGAAAGATTGAAACCAAGCGGCGATAATTTTAAAAATGTCCAAAAAATTATAAATAGAGAAATAACGGCGCCATTTGCCGCTGATAAGCGGAATGAATTCCATCGGGCCGATTTCCTTATTAAAAGCGGCGACCATTTCCCTTTCCGGGCCGCTCTTGGTGCCGACGAAGACAAACCGTAAATCAGAATCGCCCGGTTCCTTCCATAGCTCTTCGGCCACGGCCAAAAGCGGAGCCACCGATCCCCCGGTTCCGCCGCCGCTGAACATTATTATTTTTGTCGGTCGACTATTAGCCATTTTATTATTATCTAATTTATTATTATCTAAGCCGTCTTATTATACCCGCGTCGTTTTGTCTGTTTGCTTATATTAACCAGTATGCCCATACCAAGTAGAGACGACAAGGCCGCCGATCCGCCGGCGGAAATAAAGGGCAAAGGCACGCCGGTCATCGGGATAAGGTTAGTCATACCGCCGATATTTAGGAATGTCTGGACCGCCAGCCAGACGACGATGCCAATCGCCAAGGAACTGCCGTAAAGATCCGGAGCGCCGCGGGCAATAAGCAAACCGCGATAAAACAGGAATAGATATAATAATATCAAAAGCGTGGAAAAGAAAAACCCGATCTCTTCGGCGATAATCGAAAAGATGGAATCGCTCCAGACCTCCGGCAAATACATGAACTTCTGACGGCTCTGACCTAAACCGCGGCCGAAAAGTCCGCCGGAACCGACCGCGATCAGCGATTGGTTAATCTGATAGCATTTATCATTAGTACTGTAACTGGGATCTTGCAAACATTTAAAACGGTCACTCTGATAAGATTTTAAATTCAAAAATAAAAATACGGCCAGAGTGGCTAAGAGCAAGGCGATGATAATATGAGTCACTCGTCCGCCGCCGGCGAAAAAAACAACCAGAGCCGTGAAAGCGATAATAAACAGCGTTCCTAAATCAGGCTGCAAGATCATGAGCGCGCTGATAACTCCCAGGATTATTAAAAAAGGGATGACGCCGCTCGTCAGGCTGCCGAGTCCCTCTTTTTTCGCTTCGAGCCATGTCGCCAGATATATCAAGAAAGAAACTTTCACCAATTCCGACGGCTGGAAGGATTGACCGAAGATATATATCCAACTGCGAGCGGTGCCATAGCCGGCCTGGAGTCCGGGAATAAAAACCAATAAAAGCAGAATGATGGAAAATAGCAGGAAGAAACCGGCGAACTTCTTCCACCAATGATAATCAACGCGCGTGGCGATAAAAAAAACCGCTAAGGCGATTGCTAGACTGAAAACCTGGCCGATAAGATAATGATAAGTATTGCCAAAACGGGCGTAAGAAACGATCCAAGAGGCGCTGAAAAGCATTACCAGTCCGAAAATAAGCAAAACGAATAAAGCCGTTATCAGGCTTTTATCGGGTTCATGCTCGCTCGGACGCGGCGCCGATTTTCCTCGGAAAATTCGCAGCATAATAAAAAATTCGGACGGACTTAAAACTTTTGATCAAGAAAAAAAATCATCAGCGCGATGGCCGAGCCGATGCCCGCTATCACCCAAAAACGCATCACGACTTTCGCTTCCGGCCAGCCCTTAGCCTGGTAATGATGATGGATGGGCGCTGATAAAAAAACTTTGCGGCCACGGAATTTCTTGGATAAGACCTGGATAATGACTGATAGTGATTCCAACAAGAAAATCAAACCGATAAAAATAAGCAGGAGCGAATTATTGGTGAGCATGGCGATAATGCCGAGGGTGACTCCCAGACTCATGGACCCGGTGTCGCCCAGATAGAAGCGGGCGGGCGGAATATTAAACCATAAGAAAGCGAGGAGGGCGCCGATAATGACGCCACAAAAAGTCGCGAGTTCATAACGTCCCAAGATAAACGCGATTACGCCGTAAGCGGCGAAAGCGATCGCCAAAGTCCCGCCGGCCAAACCGTCCAAGCCGTCAGTCTCATTGACCGAGAAAGAAGTGGCGACGATGATAAAGATAAATATCGGAATATACCAGCCGCCGATTTCAAAATTACCCAAAAAAGGGATATGGAAAACCGTCCAATCCAATTTATAATAAAACCACAGCGCGCCGGCGATCGCGATTAGGACATAGATAAGCAGGCGATGACGCATTTTTAAGCCGCCGCCGCCGAGCACGCCTTTGCCGCGCACATCCAGCCAATCGTCAAAGAGTCCGATCAGAGCGGAAATAATCAAAGCGCCCAGAGGCAGGAGGGTTTCCGAGCGGGACAAAAAATTCAGGTGCTGGAAAATACTGCCGGGGAAAAGGTTGTTTAACAGGGAAAAACCGAGAATAAAAATCAAAACCGTCCCCCAAATCAGGACGCCGCCCATAGTCGGCGTTCCCTCTTTATGGGCGTGAAGTTCGCTGAAAATCGGCGTCTCGCCGCCGCGGCGAATTTTCTTCCCTAATTTATATTTATAAAGATAATGGGTTAAAAGCGGCGCGACGATAATCGTAAAAATAAAAGCGAGTGCGGAAAAAAACAAAATCTTAACAGTATAAAATTCCATCATAAAGCGAGGTTATCTAAAATTAATCAAATAAATAAACATTAAAGCCAAACTGACGAATAAAGAAAATAACAGAGCGGCCGTCAGGAGGAGATGAGTGAATAAACGAAAATACTGACGCCGGCGCAGGGCGGCGGCGATTATCCAATTCAGCGCGAAAATTCCCAAACCAAACAGCGGATACAAAAATATCCGTCGCGGTTCTCCGATCAAATTGATGCCGAAATCGATATTATAATGAAGAACCAGGAGTTCTCCGCTTAGGTGCTTATAAATAAAAATCGCTTGTAACCAACTGGCGGCCTGCAAGAGAACGGCTATCCCTAAATAAAAGCGGCTCGGGATAAAACGCCAAAGCGCCGCGCCCGCAGCCCTTATTTCTTGACAGAAAGAGTAAAAATTGGCGTAAAAATTAGAATAAGCCATAAAAAAATAAGCGAATAATCTCTTTATTTTTAGTTTATCACATTTTAAAATAATACAAAACTATGTTATAATTAAGATATTATGAGCCAAAAAATTATTACTAAAATATTCAATTACGCCGCCGGCGAAGGAGCGGATAATTTGGTTATCACCAGGCAGGCCGACCAGCTGATTTTGGATTGTTATTTTGTCGGGCGAGCCAAACGAAGCTTAGTCTTGCCAAAAAAACTGGAACAAGAATTATTTTCCAGTCTAAGAAGAATATTAACCGTCGCTCCCGGAGAATTCACCGCCCAAAAATATGGCCGGCTGCCCCATCGGACCGGCTGTTTGAATTTTTATCTGACCATTCTGCCGGAGGCGAGCGGCGAAAAGATGATTATTAATCTCATTAAGCCACCGGCTACTCTCTGGCGCCTCAACCAGCTCGGCCTGCAACGGTCCGAGCTTCAGGAAATAAAAAAATCTCTGGGCTTAAAGTCGGGACTGATACTTATCGGTTCTCCCGGCGGCGGCGGCAAAAGCGCCACCCTTAATTCCCTGCTTCTTGAATTAAGTGATTCTAATAAGAGCATTTATTCTTTTCTGAAACATCGCGCTTATGAGATTCCGGGAATTGTCTCTTTAGTTCCAACCGCGACTAACTGGGAAAAAATCCTGACTCTGGATTCGGAAATAATCTTAGCCGACGATCTTGATGAAACTAAGGCCTTAGGACTGGCCATCCGGGCGGCGGCGAGCGGACGCTTGGTTTTCGGCACGATTGAGGCCGATAACTCTTGGGAGGTGCTGGAAAAAATAATAGCCTGGCCGTTGCCCTTGAAATTGAAACTGGATAGCCTGAAGATGATTGTCAGTCAGCGCTTAGCCGTCTTGAAAAGGAAAGTTAAAAAAACCGCTCCCGACCAGCGCCGCGCCATCGGTTTATTTGAAATTTTAAAAATTACGCCGGCTCTGAAAAAATTTCTGATTGAAGCGCGCGGCCAAGAATTTAAGAACTATCAAACCAAGCTGGAAAAACTGGCGCTAAAAAATGGCTTCCGCCCTTTAGCCGACGACCACTTCAGAAAAACCAAAGACGGATTAATATAAATATGAAAATAACCTGCGTCATCCCCGCTTATAATGAAGCTAAAAATATTTCGCTGGTCGTGAGCGGCGTCCGCCCCTTTGTCGATGAGGTGGTGGTCGTAGATGATTGCTCCCGAGATGATACTTTTGATTTGGCGAAACAGGCGGGCGCGATAGTTTTCCGCCATCCGCTCAACCGCGGACAAGGCGCGGCTCTGCAGACCGGCAATGATTACGCCCTGGAGCATCAGGCCGATATCATCGTCCATTTTGACGCCGACGACCAATTCTTGGCGAGCGAAATAAAAGATATGGTCGCGCCGATACTGGCGGGGCGCGCCGATATTGTTTTCGGTTCCCGTTTCTTGGGGAAAAAATCTAATTTGCCGACGTTTAAAAAATATCTGATCATGCCGCTCGCGCGACTTTTTACGCGCGTGATTCTTGGGATAAAGTTAAGCGATCCGCAAAACGGTTTTAGGGCGCTTAGTCAAGCGGCCGCTAGGCGGATCAGAATAAATAACCGGGGAATGGCTCACAACAGCGAAATCCAAATAAAAGCTTTCCAAGAAAAATTACGGATAGCGGAAGTGCCGATTACCGTCGTCTATCATCATTTCGGCCAAAAGCTGGCCGGCGGTTTCAAAGTCATCAGAGACTTATTAATCCATAAAATAATCAAATAAGTTAAAAGGCCTAAAATAAATAAATTAAAAAAGGTAAACTAATAAATAAATAAATCAACAAAATAAATCTATGCTGCAGCAGATAATCGCCATCGTCATAATCATCTTTTTCGTTTTTCGGCTCGCCGCGCAAAAAAAGAAAAAAATTATCAGTCACAACGAATTTTCTTTATGGCTCGCCTTCTGGCTGGTCGCCGCGGCCGCCATCATCTTCATCAAACAGATAGACCGCCTGGTCGCCTGGCTCGGTTTTTCCGGCAGCGGCATTAATTTTCTGATTTATATCGCGGTTTTAGCCTTATTCTATCTCATTTTCCGACTTCAGTTAGATCACGCGAAAATGGATAAAAATCTCACGGAAATCGTCCGCCAAATAACCTTAAAGAAATAAAACATGAAAATCGCTTCCATCGTTTGCGCCTGGCCGCCCTATGCCGGCGGTATCGCCAGTAGCGCCGACCGAATCAGTCAAATATTAAGATCCGAACACGAGGTCGTGGATTTTACGCCGTCCCACCTGAAACCGTGGCTGAAATACGGCCACGGTTCTGTTTTGGGATCTCTTTTATGGCGCTTAAAATCATTTGATTATATTTATCTTCATTATCCGTATTTCGGCACGGCGGAAATCGTTTGGCTGATTAAAATATTCAATCAGAAACCGAAATTGATAATCCATTATCATATGGATGTCGTCGGCTTGAGCCCGCTGGCTAAAATACTAAGCTGGCCGAGCCGCCTGATTCGCGCGTCCTTACTGAAGCAGGCGGAAATAATCGTTACGGCCAGTCTGGATTATGTGCGTCAATCCAGAATAAAAAATTATTACAGGGCTCACCCCGAAAAATTCCGAGAAATCCCCTTCGCGGTGGACTTAAAAAAATTCCGCCCGAGCGAGCTGAAACGGCCGGCTAAGAATCCTCTGCTCGCCCAGGCCAAAGCCATCATTAATTTTATCAGCGCGAACTTCATCAAGAAAAATCGCTTTAATTTATTGTTTGTCGGCGGACTGGACGCGGCCCATTATTTCAAGGGCGTAGAGGTGTTACTGCGCGCGGCCGCGGGATTAGATAATTTTAACTTTGAATTGACGCTAGTGGGCGACGGCGATAAGCGGCCGGAATATGAAGCGCTGGCGCTTCGTCTCGGATTAGAAAAAAAAGTGAAGTTTGCCGGTAAATTAAGCGGCTCGGACCTTATCCGCGTTTTTCAAAAAGCTGATTTATTAATTTTACCGTCAATTAATAGCAATGAGGCTTTCGGTATCGTCTTGATAGAAGCGCTGGCTTGCGGCGTGCCGGTAATGGCGTCGGACTTGCCTGGCGTTCGCCGCGTCTTTACTGACCGCGAAGAAGGATTACTGGTCGAACCAGGCAGTGTTTCTGATTTAGAAAAAAAGTTGACGTTATTTATGAGCGATAAGGCGATGCCCGAAGAAATGGCGCGAAAAGCCAGAGTGTTGGCTGAAACCAAATATGGCGAAGAGATGATGGCTGATAGGCTTAAAGGATTATTTAAATAAAACCAATAAAAATGTTTTTGGAGTGAATATTTTTTCGTAGAGGAAAAAGTTATGATAATAATTTTTTCCCACAGAAAAAATCCTGAACGGAAAAAATATTTTTAGAACTTTAAATTATATAATCATTAAACATATATGAAAATAGGCCTGATGCACAATTTATATGGAGAATACAGCCGCGGCGGCGCGGAGACGGCCGTAAATATTATGGCGAATAATTTCCGGGCGGACGGCCAACAAGTTTTTATGATTACGACACGGCCTAAAAGTGGCCGGAAAGTCGAAATAATGAACGGAGACGCCAAAATCTATTATATAAACTCCGAATTCTATAATCTGAATAAGCGTTCCCGGTTTTACCGCGCTCTCTGGCAAATCGGCAATATTTTTTCTTTTAGGAAAGCGGGAGAAATAAAAAAAATTCTGAAACTGGAAAAACCGGATTTAATCATCACGCACAATCTGATGGGTTTAGGATTTATGGTTCCGTCCGTTTTAAGGCAACTGAATATCCGCCACGAACATTGGCTGCACGACATCCAACTCCTTCACCCTTCGGGACTGATGATTTTCAAGCGGGAACAGAAAATAAATAAACCGACGGCCAAAATCTATCAGGCCTTAACGCGCGCTCTCTTCGCCTCCCCGGTTAAAGTAACCTCGCCGTCTGATTGGCTTCTGGAAATGCATAAACAGCGCGGCTTTTTCAAGGATTCCGAACATGAAGTCAGACCCTTTATTTGGCCGAAAACGACAATTCAAAATCCACTTCGGAACGGTCTAGCCAAAAATTTTCTTTTTATCGGCCAAGTTGAAGAACAGAAAGGAATATTTTTACTTATTAACGCTTTCAAGAAAATAAAACGGCCGGAATTAACTTTAACGATCGCCATTCGCGGCGGCGGCGGCAGCCTGGAGAAGGCGCGCGCGGCCGCCGGTACTGACGCGCGAATAAAATTCTTAGGACCGCTCTCTTATGAAGAAACGGAAAAAGTAAAAGCGGCGAGCGATTGTCTGATCGTTCCCTCCTTATGTTATGAAAATTCACCGACGACTATTTATGGCGCCCAGGCCGCCGGCCTGCCGGTTATCGCTAGCCGCCTCGGCGGCGTTCCGGAATTGATGGGAAAAGATGATCGATTATTCGCGCCCGGAGATGAGAATGATTTAAGGGAAAAAATATTATTGATGACCGAAAAGACCGGCGCGTAACCGGTCTTTTTATGAAACTAATTTATAATTAAGAACCCACGACTTCGATTAACTGCCAAACCCTTGCAATCTCTTATTGGCTTCAATATCGAAAATAGTCTTTTTCAGGCCGTTCTCCAGCGTCACGACCGGCATCCAGCCCAGTTCGTTGCGCGCCAGATGAATATCCGGCAAGACTAATTCGCTTAGGAATAATTTATTGGCAACATAAACGATCTTAGAGCTTGATTTAGTTAAATTAATTATCGTCTTCACTAAATCGGTCAGATTAATATCCACATCCGAACCGATATTTATCGGACCCGGAATCTCGGAATTCATGAACTTACCCGTTGCGTCTAAAACATCGTCTATATAACAGAAAGAAGAAGAAAAATTCTTGTCGCCGCTGATGGTAATATCTTTATTATCCAAAGCGTCTTTGATGAAATCAGGTATCATCTGATCGTCGTTCGCTTCCATGCGCGGACCATAAACGCGGAAGAGGCGCAAAATGCGCGCGTCCACGTTATAAAGGGAGCGGTAATTGCTGACGATAGTTTCCGCGAAACGCTTGCCTTCATCATAAGAGCTGCGCTCGGATAATTGATCCACCATGCCCCAATCGCTTTCCTTCACTTTTAAACCGGGATTATCCGCTTGGCGCGGTCCATAAACTACGGACGAAGAAAACTGCAAAAATTTAGAACTATATTTAACGGCCAGATCCAAAAGATTTTTGACGACATAAGAACTAGCCAGAAGCGTCGCTAAGCGGTTTTCCAAGAAACGGCGCGGCGACATCGGACAAGCCAAATTATAAATTTCCTGCAAACCCTGAAATTCTACCTTGAATTTCTTCAACTCCAGAATCGCTTCCAAATCCAAAGGCTTGGATAAATCATGATTGATGAAGATAAAATCAGGATTGGCGAGCAGATGATCGATATTGCGCTCGCTGCCGGTGATAAAATTATCCACGCAGATAACCTTATTATTCTTAATCAGCTCATCGCAAAGGTGCGAACCGATAAAACCGGCGCCGCCGGCGACGAGGATATTCTTCTTGTCAAAAATGACTTGTTTAGACATATGAGAGATATGCGTGAATTAATTAGGACTATTAATTGCCAATTTTTATTATACCAATATTTACGCCGCCGTTCCAGTTTTCTTCCCAAGCGTAAAATGATTCCATCAACTCGCCCCGACCGTCAAAAACGCGGACATGCGGCGCGGCGCCCGTCTGGGCGGCCGTCGCTATTTCCGGCAAACCGTCATTATTAAGGTCGCCGGCGGCCAGATTTACTCCGCCTTGCCAATTACGGCCATAAGCTAAGAACTGGCGCGCTAAGATAGCCCGATTGTTAAAAATCTTAATTTGCGGATCGCGGCCCTTGCCCGGCGCCGTGATAATGTCGGCCTGATTATGATTTTTGCGGCCGTTAAGATTCGCGACCGCCACCTTGACACCGCCGCGGAATTTTTTTTCATAAGCCAAGAAAATACCGGCAATTTGACCGCTCGCGTTAAAAATTCGGACTTGCGGTTCGGTCCCGGCGCCGTAAGCGGCCACTATTTCCTGGTCGCCGTCGCCGTCAATGTCGCCGGCCGCCAAATTCAAACCGCCGCGCCAATATTTACTGTCCGCTAAAAATTGCGTTTTTAATTGGCCGTTAAAATTAAAAATTTTAATTTGTCCGGTACCGCCGGCCGCTTGAGCCGTGGCGATTTCCATCTGCTCATCGCCGTCAGTATCAATCAAGGCGACGCTTAGGCCGCCGCGCCAATATTTATCAAAAACCAAGAGTTTCTTAATCAGCTTGCCGGCACTGCTATATATCAAAACTTCGGGAACGGTGTTGGCTCCGGATCCGATAACCATTTCTTGATTACCGTCGCCGTTGACGTCTCCGACAGCGATGCTTTCTCCGCCCTTAAGGTCTAAAGACAGGTTGCTGACTAATTCTCCGGTCGCGGCGGTTAATTTAGCCGGCCTATTCTTAGCGACGCTTTGCGGTAAGACGACCAAGCGCCCGACGCGGCTATATAATTTTTCTTTAGCCATTTCTACCGCTCGATCAACATTCAAGCGCCCGTTGCCGAGCTGGCCCGGATAATCGGGGTTAAGCCGGCTGATATTATCGGTGGAAGCGAATAAGATATTGACGATTTCCCGGCGGCTTAATTCCGGATTGGCTTGGGCGATGAGAGCCAGGGTCGCCGCCACTTGGGGCGCGGCCATCGAAGTGCCCGACCAATAGCCGTCATAAATCTTATCCGGATAGTCGGGCACGCTGCCGGCGGTCACCGTGCTGAAAAAGCTTATGCCCGGAGCGACCAGATCAACGCAACGCGATCCATAACTGGAAAATTTCGTTTTCTGATCGAGCGCGTCCGTCGCGGCTACGCCGATAACCATATTTTCCCCGATAAGCTCGCCGTCATAACAAGCCGGATAAATAGGCGTTTTTTCAATATCATAACCGACGCCGCCCGTTTGTTCGTTGCCGGCGGCGGCCACAATCATGATTCCGGCCTTATGCGCGCGTCGGATCGCTTCTTGCATCCCCTCGCTATAATTAAAAGAAACAAAACTTAAATTAATTATATCCGCGCCGTTACTCGTCGCGTAATCGATCGCTCTGATGACATTGCTTAATCTTCCTTCGCCACTATCATTTAAAACTTTTAGAGCCATTATCTGCGCTTGCCAAGTAACGCCGGCGACGCCTTCATTATTATTTCCGCTTGCGGCGATAACCCCCGCGACCATCGTGCCGTGGGAAACTCCGGCCTCGGTCCAGCCGGCCGTAAATTTCGGCGACGGATCAGGGAGATTATTGACGAAATCCCAACCGCTAACATCGTCGATAAAGCCGTTCTGATCATCGTCAATATTATTACCCGGAATCTCCCGAGCATTTTTCCAAATATTATTTTTTAAGTCGGGATGATTTATCTGGATTCCGGAATCAATCACCGCGATAACCATATCCGGACTGCCGGAAATCTTATCCCAAGCGCTGTCAGCCTTAATTTTAGACAGATACCATTGATTACCATAATAAAAATCGTTCGGCGTAATATTAGCCAAAACAGGCTCCACGAAAAATAACGAAAGAATAAAAAAAGATGTTATCAGTTTTCTCATATAACATCTTAATACTAGCATATTTAAATTATTATTTACAGATTCTCGATCAGGGCTAAAGTTTCTTCCGCGCACTTACGCCAACTGAATTTTTTAACCCGGTCAAGGCCTCTGATCACCAGGGTTTTTCTTAAATCTTCGTCAGTCAATATTTTCTCCATTGCCTCCGCCAGCAGATGTTTGTCGTTTTGATTGAAATATAAGACGGCGTCACCGGCAACTTCTCTTAAAACCGGTAAATCGGAAACGGCGGTCGGAATGCCGCAGGCCAAAGCCTGCAAAACCGGAATGCCGAAGCCTTCATGTTTGGACGGAAAAATAAAGGCGGCGGCGGCGTTCATTATATAAGGCATATCTTCTTCGGCGACCCAGCCGGGCATGATGACCTTACGATTAAGATTAAATTCTTCAATTATATATCTTATTTCGTCATAGCCGAAGCCGGCATCGCCGATTAAGACTAATTTCGCTTTTATTTCCGGATGGTTTTCTTTTAAAGAAGCGAAAGCTTCCACTAAAGCGGAAATATTCTTTTTCTTTTCCAGACGTCCGACATACAAAAAATATGGCGCTTCTAAAGCGTATTTATCCAACACGGCCGCGGTCTTGTCCGGGGTCGCCTGGAGGCGGCGATATAGTTCATTATTATAGCCATTATGAATAACCACGACCTTATCGGCCGGAGTCTTGGGATAAAGATTTAAAATGTCTTGCCTAGTAAATTCAGAAACGGCGATAATCTTCCGAGCGTGGCGCAGGGCGAAAGCGGTCGACCAATAAAGATAATCCACGGAATCGCTGCGATAGCGCCCCAAGGTCAAGAGCTTTACGAAAAAATTAATCAGACGGCGCGTCCCGGCCGAACTAGTCTTCGCCTCCACTGCCCGATAAAGATTATGGGCGCGGACAAAAGCGATGTCATGGATAGTATTAAGAGTGCGGCGCGGACTAAATAGCGGTAAAGTATGGGCCGGAACGAACAAAACGTCCGGACGGCACCATAACATTTCTAAGGTCAAACGGCCTAAAGTCCAAAAAGAAAAAAACGGCCACTTTAAAAATTTGAAAGAAAAATTCGGATTATCTCGAACCGCCTCAATCAGCTCCGAGCGCGCCGGCTTATTAAGATAGAGCCAATAAATATTGGTCTTATCTATGGCCGCTAAATTTTTAATCAAATAAAAAGAGTACCATTCGGTGCCGGTCTTGTGGATCAAGTTAGCGCGTGAAGCGTCAATGCCGATTATCATAAATAAAAAAAGCCGATGTTGCCATCAGCTGATTATTTCGTGGCTAAGATACTGCGTTTATAAGAATCTAAATTATCCAAAGCGATACCGGTGCCTTTGGCGACGCAAAGCATGGCGTCATCGGCGACATAAGCGGCCACGCCGAGCGTCCGCGTGATCAATTGGTCGATATTCCTAAGCAAAGCGCTGCCGCCGGTAAGCACTATGCCCTTATCCATGATATCGGCCGACAGCTCCGGCGGAGTTTTTTGCAAAACTTTTTTGGCGGCGGCGATAATCATTTCTAATTCATTCTGAATCGCTTCCGTCACATCGTCGCTCGAGACGGTCAGGCTGCGCGGCAAGCCGGTGACGATATCGCGGCCGCGGATTTCCAAATATAATTTATCTTCCATATATAAAGCCGAACCGATATTGATTTTTATTTCTTCGGCGGTGCGTTCGCCGATGGCCAAATTATATTTCTTGCGGATATATTCTAAAATCGCGGCGTCAAATTTATTACCGCCGACGCGCACGGAAGTGGAGGCGACGATGCCGCCTAAAGAAATAACGGCCATTTCCGCCGTTCCGCCGCCGATATCGATAACCATATGACCGGTGGCCGAACCGATGGGAATATCGGCGCCGATAGCGGCCGCGACCGGTTCCTTGATAATATAAGCGGCTTTGGCGCCGGCCGCGATTGTCGCTTCGATGACCGCCCGGCGTTCCGTGGAAGAAATGCCCGCCGGCACGGCGACCATGACCTCCGGACGAAAAAGCCGGATACCGCCCAAAGTCTTATTGATAAAATAACGAATCATCGCTTCCGTCGCCCGATAATCGGCGATTACCCCATCTTTCAAAGGGCGAACGGCGATAATCGTATCCGGGGTGCGGCCGATCATATCCTTGGCCTCGTTTCCGACCGCCAGGATTTTTTTATCAATAACCGAAACCGCCACCACGCTCGGTTCATTGATAACAATACCGCGCTTGGGCAGATGGATTAAAGTATAGGTTGTACCGAGATCAATCCCGATTCTTTTAATAAACATGGAGGTAATTAACAAAAACTAATACCAATCTATCTTAGTATTTTTAAGGGTATTAGTCAAACCGGCGAGATTATTAAATTCGTTCTATTCTTCGTAGTCACGATCAACGCTCTTCTCGCTCACCGCGACAATATGCTTAACTTTTTCGGCAAATTCAAAAGTATCCAGCTCATCTTTGAAAAAAATATAATCGGCTCCCAACTGTAAGCTGCGCTGACGGCTGTCTTCATCGCTTAAATCGGTAAAGATGAAGATCTGCTTATCATTGAGCTCGTCGTCGGATTTTAATTTCTTGATGATTTCAAAACCATCGATTTTCGGCAAAATCAAATCCAGAATAATAAAATCCGGATCAAAATCCCGGAGCGTCTCCATCAGTTCTTCCAGCTCCTCGGCGCCGGTCGCGGTCGCCACTTCAAATTCATCGGCGGCAAACTGCGATTCCAGGCCGTAAAGAAGATTGGCGTCATCTTCAATGATAAAAATTTTTTTGTTCTCCATATTTATTCGAGGAAGAATCGCGAACCACCGGCGGCGGATAACCCGCGATTCTTCAGGGGTAATAAATTATTTTAACTTCTGCCACCAAGCCACATTAACCTTATACCAGTCGACGGTGGCGCGCAAGCCGTCCGCAAAAGATAGGAGCGGCTCCCAGCCTAATTCTTTCTTCGCCTTAGAAAAATCAATCGCGTATCTTAAATCATGGCCTAAGCGATCCGGGACGTATTCAATCATCTCTCTCCCTTTGCCCATCAAGCTTAGGATCAAACCGGTGATTTCCAAATTAGTTTTTTCATTATGTCCGCCCAGGCAATAAGTTTCACCGATACGGCCTTTCTTAATTATCATATCCACGCCGCGATTATGGTCGTCAACATGAATCCAGTCGCGGATATTAGCACCGGCGCCGTAAACCGGAACCGGTTTCCCGGCCATCAGATTAGTGATAAAAAGCGGAATCAGCTTTTCCGGATACTGGTACGGACCGTAGTTATTGGAGCAATTGGAAATAGTGATCGGTAATTTATAAGTATGATAATAAGCGCGGACCAGATGATCGGAGGCGGCTTTGGAGGCGCTATAAGGCGAACGCGGATCATAAGGCGTCTTTTCATTGAACGGCAGCGCCCCGAATTCTAAAGCTCCGAAGACTTCATCGGTGGAAATATGATGAAAACGAACATTACCGTTATTTTTCGCGGCTTCCAGCAGGACGCGTGTTCCCTCAACGTTCGTTTTAATAAAATCGGTGCTATTTTTAATGGAGCGGTCAACGTGGCTTTCGGCCGCGAAATTGACTATTAAGTCAACGCCTTTGACCAGATCGTTAACTAAAACGGCATCACAGATATCGCCTTTAACGAATTCATAATTAGCCTGACCCTCTAAATCCTTGAGGTTATCCAGATTCCCAGCGTAAGTCAGCGCGTCCAGATTGATTATTCTGTCTTCAGGATAATTCTTCAGCCAATAATGGATGAAGTTAGAACCGATGAAGCCGGCGCCGCCGGTAACGAGTAGTTTCATATTTTAAGACAATAATTTTTTTAAAATCTTTTCTCTCTCGCCCGGACCATATCCAAAAGTCGGCCATAATTTCAGGCCGTCGCCCTCGCGGCGAGGAATAACATGAAAATGAAGGTGCGGAATAATCTGTCCGGCGACCGGATCATTGTTAGCCGTAACGTTATAACCGGCGACGCCTAATTTATTTTTCAAAAGATGACCGATTTTCTTAATCGCTAAAATTATAGCCGTGAGATCATCTTCGCCCGCTTCTTCAATATTAGGGTAGTGTTTCTTGCTCATCACGATAGTATGGCCGGCATTAACCGGTTGAATATCTAAAATAGCCAAAATCTTATCGTTTTCATAAACCTTAAAGGAGGGGATTTTATTATTAATTATTTGGCAAAAAATACACATATTATTTTATTCTGTAAGGGCTATCTTCTCTGGTTTCCCAGCGGATTTCATCAATCTCTTCCCTCTTCCCTTCACCTTTATATAATTTATCGGGAAAATTAATGACTAAAGCCGGAAGAGCGGAAACGCATTTATAGCCGTGAACGACGCCCGGTGGCACGATAACCAAACTCGGGTTATCGGCTCCGGCCTCAATTTCTAAAGTCTCGCCCCTGGTTGATGAAGCGTTGCGGCGGTCCCAAAGGTACAAACGGAAAGAACCCGGGCCCAAAAAGACAAAGCAGTCGCTCTGCTCCGTATGTTCGTGCGGACCGCGGATTACGCCCGGCTTCGTCAGACTGGCGTAAGCCATGGCCATATCGAAATGCAGTTCGTCGCGACGGAAAATTTCCGCCAGCCAACCGCGATTGTCTTCGTATTTTTCTATTTTTCTGATAATCACTCCGTTAATCATATAAGGCGTTTAGTTAAGGCGTTTTAATCTACAAATACTTTAATAGAATCAATAAAATAAGACCAAAAATTAAATCTTAATTAAGCTGGTTTGAGCGCCGATATGAGCGACTTTAGCGGCGGCGTTCTGCAAGCTTAAATGCAGGGCTTTATCAATATCGCCTTTGAGTAAAGTCCAGCCGGCGGCGAAAGAGGAATTAAAAATGTCGCCGACGCCGGTCGTATCCACGCGCTTCTTTTCTTTTAAAATACCATGCCGATAAACCTTCCGGCCGTCAAAAACTACCACGCCGTCAGTCCCCAGAGTAATGACCACGATTTTGGGACCGAAGCTATGAATAATCTTGATAAGATTTTCCGTTTTATTTAAAACCTCATGATCGGTATTCTTATAACCCTCGGAATTTAAGACTAAAGCCAGCGCTTCATCCTTATTGCAAGCTAAGACGGTCGTTTTTTTCAGATACATTTTTATCTTCTCCGCTCCGCCCAGTAGTTGCGTCGTCCCCGGATTCCAAAAGACATTCGGACCCTTGGCACCGACGACGGAAAAAATCTTCCTTAAATTTCCCGGCCAATCACCGGCCAAAGAGGCGATGTAGATGCCCTTAGTCTTCTTTAAATAAGAAATATCTTTTTCATTTATCGCCAAACTCGTATTGGCGGCGCGCTGGGCGAAAATTATCCTTTCACCGTCCGGAGCGATCAGAATAAACGAAGAACCGCTTTCTTCATTTTTTATCTTGTCCATCAAGCGCGTATCCACCCGCCGCGCCCGCAAATTCTCAATAATCAAACGCCCGTTTTTGTCGTCGCCAACCGGCGCGAGACAGGCGGTTCTAAGACCGAAATTAGCCAGACAGACCGCGGCATTGGCCGCCCCGCCGCCGTAAGAATAATAAAATTTATCAACTTTTATTTTCGCGCCCGATTCAAACGCCAGAAGTTTCTGGCGTAAAATATCCGCGTCATTATTCAGCAATACCCCCTGATCGGTAAAAAAGGAAATGTCGCGCGTCGTCCCGCCGATGGTTATAAAATCGTACATAATAGCTGTTAATAAAATGTCTTATTAAAATTAATTATTTATATAATAACATAAGGCGCCCCTTTCTCCAAAAACCCGGCTCCAAAAATTATCTTTTCTCCAGAAAAAAGGGCTGGAAACGGCGCGCCGTCGCGCCGGTCAAACTGAACAAGAGTAAACCGGCCAGTTCGCTCCAAACCGCCTGATAAAACAGCTTTGACCAAAAAGCGCCGCTCCATAAAAAGAAGCCGCCGGAAGACGCGCCGGAAAAATAAAACAGGAAACCCGACGCCAAGCCAAAGGTCAGCGTCGCGATTAACATTAATAACAGAAAAGAATATAAAGAGCGGTTAGTCAGCCAGGCCTTAAGTATCCAGTTGACGAGGATAACGGTCAGACAAAAAAGAAGCAGATAAAGCCCAAAAAAATTAAAAGAGTAAAGATCCAGCCAGCCGCCTAAAATGATGGCGGCGTAAAGCGCCGGCCGGAGGCCGAAAAAAAATAAGGTGAAGACCAAAACTATCACCGTCAGATTTATCTGATTAAAAACCGACGGCAGCGCTAAAACAAAAGAAAACTGGACGATTGCGACGCCCGAAAACAATAGAACTAAAAAAAATATCTGCCCGATTTTTTTCAACATAATCCCATATAATTCTAATGACCGGGGGTTCTTAAGGAATGATGACGGCCACGATAGTTAAATTGTTCAAATTAACCAAAGGCTCGATAGTCGCCGACTGCCAGACTTCATTACTCTCGTTATAAACCGTCGCAATCCGACCGATAACCAAACCGCGAGCAATATGTTCGCCGAGTCCGGAAGTGATAACGATATCACCGGGCGTTATCTTCTCTAATTGCGGAATATAATTCATTTTAATGGTTAAACCGAGGTCACCGTCGGTAATTCCTTGGGTCCTATTGGAATTCTGGATAGCCGCCGCCAGCTGACAATTTCGATTGGTCGTCAGACAGATCTTAGCCGTCGTATCTTTGGTTTCCAAAACCTTGCCGACAATCAGACCTTCTTCGCTGACGACCGCCAAACCGGCAGCCAAGCCGTCCTTGGCGCCGCGATTAATAATCAATCCCAAGCTGTCTTCGGCCGCCGCTTCTTTGGCGATGACGCTCGCGACCACGACGCGGGAATTATTATTACCGACAAATTTCAAAGCCTCGCGCAGTTTCCGGTTCTCTTCTTCTATTTCCAGGCTGCGAGAATCAGCCACGGTCAAGACGGCCACTTCCTTGGTTAAGCGCTCGACTTTGGCGTTTAAATTTTCCTGAGTATTACTCTCGTCATAAGCTATTTTAAGATCCGTCCCGGTCTTATAAAAACGGCCGGCAATCGGCTTCGTCAGATAAAATAAAAAATTTTCCACCGGACGTAAGATTCCGATCAGATGCGAAAAAAACAGAAGGGCGGCGATTATCAAGCCAGAGATGATTAGTCTGTTTTTTTTTATTATGACCATATTAATCGGTATTTGAAGGCAGGAGGACTTTCGCCAATAATTCCTTATCGGTCAATAAAATTCCGGTGCCGCGGACGACGCAGGTCAGCGGATCGTCGGAAATCTTAACCGGAATTTTCGTGGCCAGAGAAATCGCCTTATCTAAACCGCGGAGCAAGGCGCCGCCGCCGGACAGATAAAGCCCGCGCTCATAAATATCGGATACCAGTTCCGGCGGAGTTGTTTCCAGAATCGTCTTGATATTATCGATTATCTTAACGACCGTGCGGCTGATCGCTTCCCGAATCTGCTTATCGCTGACCATTAAGGCTTTCGGCAAACCGGTCACCAGGTCGCGGCCGCGCACCTCAATTTCCGTCGGCGTTTCCAGGGGCATGGCCGAACCGACGGCAATCTTAATCGCTTCCGCCAGCTGTTCGCCAATCAGGATATTAAATTCTTCGCGGATATATTCAATAATATCATTATCAAATTCATTACCGGCCGCTTTTAAAGATTTCCAGGTGACGACGCCGCCCAGAGAGATAACGGCGATTTCAGTCGTACCGCCGCCGATATCGACAATCATGGTCGCGGTCGCTTCGGTCACCGGCAAACGCGCGCCGATAGCGGCGGCCATCGCCTCTTCAATCAGATAAACTTTCCGAGCGCCGGCGGATTTCGCGGCGTCCTCAACCGCTTTTTTCTCAACTTCCGTCAGGTCCAGCGGAATGCCGATAACGACGCGCGGCCGGGAAATAAGGGTAAAATGCTCGGCATGAACTTTATTTATAAAATATTTCAACATCTTTTCCGTCACTTCAAAATCGGAAATAATTCCCTCGACCAGCGGTTTGATCGTTTCAATATGCCCCGGCGTCTT
Source organism: Candidatus Falkowiibacteriota bacterium (assembly GCA_026396805.1). Classification (GTDB taxonomy): domain Bacteria; phylum Patescibacteriota; class Patescibacteriia; order Patescibacteriales; family UBA12465; genus UBA12465. The sequence continues at coordinate 2,449 of JAPLVZ010000002.1, read as the reverse complement.
GCCGACCATCTTCTTGGCGGCTTCCCCGACTTCCAAGATTTCATTCGTCCGCTTATTGATGGCAACGACGCTCGGTTCATTGATTACCAGCCCTTTATCCACGACATAAACCAAGGTATTTTTAGTCCCCAGGTCGATGCCCAAATCATGACTGAATTTTCCGAGCAATTTATTGAACATAAATTATTTTAATTTAGAAGCTAAATCTTTAATCTTAACCAATGAACCGGCGGCGGCCGAGCGCCGCTTTATCTCCACGCTGTCCGCGCTTAAAGTTTTCTTACTGACGACGAGACGATAAGGACAGCCGATTAAATCGGCGTCGGCGAATTTTTCTCCGGCCGACAATTCCCGGTCGTCATACAAGACCTCAAAACCAGCCAAGCTCAACTCGACATAAATACGCGTGGCCGCTTCGTTTTCATTTAAAGACAAAAGATGTATCTTAAACGGCGCGATACTTTCCGGCCAGATAATTCCCTTATCATCATGATGAATTTCTACAATAGCGCCCATAATCCGGCTCGGTCCCATACCGTAACAGCCCATAACCGGGGTATTTTCCTGACCGGCGCTATCTTTATAAGAAATATGAAAAGGCGCGGAAAACTTCGTACCGAGCTTAAAGATATTGCCGACTTCAATCGCTTTTTTCTCCGTCAATTTCTTATTGCCGCAAAGCGGGCAAGCGTTCTGCTCGGCGATTATCTCCTTATTAACAGCGACTTTATTCGAGCATTTCTCACAGATATAAATTGAATCTTCTCCAGCCGGCGTCACCGTCTGAAACTCGTGAGAATATTTGGAAAAAGTTCCGCCGGCGGCGTAGGTCAAATAAGTAATATCCCCCAAACCCAAACGCTGATAAATCTTCTTATAAGCGGCAGTCGCTTTTTCATAATAAGCGTCCAAATCCGCCTGGTCGGTATGAAAAGAATATAAGTCTTTCATTAAAAATTCCCGACCGCGCAATAATCCGGCTTTGGCTCTTTTTTCATTACGGAACTTAGTCTGAATCTGATAAACGCCGAAAGGTAAATCTTTATAGGAGTAAATGAATTTTTTGGCCAGCGGCGAAACGATTTCTTCGTGCGTCGCCCCGAGAGCGTACTCTTTATTATCACCATTATCACCGCCGTTTAAGCGGAACAAGACATCAAAAGCCGCCCAGCGACCGGAAGCTTCCATATTCTCTTTCGGGATCAGGGCGGACATTAATATCTCTTGGCCGCCGATTTCATCCATCTCTTTACGGATAAGGCGACAAATCTTATCCAAGACGCGCTTGCCTAGCGGCAGATAAGAATAAACACCGGCCGCAACTTTATCAATAAAACCAGCTCGAATCAGCGCTTGCGCGTTATAACTGGTTTCGTCTTTCGGTAATTCTTTGACAGTCCTGGTAAAAAGTTGCGATTGGCGCATAAATATAAATTAAGAGTGTTTAATTATCTACATCTTAACCAAAAAACAGGCTCTTGTAAAGATAATTTAATCTTCAAGAGCCGGGTAATTATATGGCCATTGACATCGTAAATAATTATTGCGTCTCAAATAATCATTCACGCCTTGAAATTATTCGTTACATCTTCTTAAGCGCCGCTTTTACCCGCTCACCGCTATCGGTCAGCTCCTGATTCACTGAATTCAAAGCCACGCGCGCTTCCGACAAGGAAAAGCCTAGAGACATCAGCGCGTCTATTTCATCATCGCCACCAGCAGCCAGTGAACTTAAAGTTATCGAACTGCCACCGAAACGCATTATTTTCGTTTTTAGTTCCAAAACTAAACGCTCGGCCGTCTTCTTGCCGATGCCGGAAACTTTAGTCAAAAGGTTGGCATCACCGCGGACAATCGCTTCTTTGATGTCGGCGGCGGAAGCGATGCTCAATACTCCGAGCGCCGATTTCGGTCCGACGCCGGAAACCGTTAAAAGCAATTCAAATAATTCCAAGTCTTCCAAAGATTTGAAGCCGTATAAATTACTGGCGTCTTCCTTAACTTGGTGATGCGTATATAATTCGGTCTCCGCGCCGACTTTTAAGTCGCCCAGCAGGGTTTCGCCCATAAAAACCTGATAACCGATATCATGCGTTTCAATAATCGCGTAATTAAGACCTTTGTTTATTATCCGGCCGCGTAAGAATGAGATCATATACTGTTAATATTAGTTAGACATATAAATCCCAACATATTTTTTCGCTTAGGTGATTTCTGTGGCAATCCGCCTCCGCCGGTTGGCGGATGGCGGATTGCTCTACGAAATCACATGCGCTCTAAAATATGTTGTTATTTATATGTCAATCTTCTTGCACTCGTCCATGACATAATTAACACACCCCCCTGACTAATATGGCAAATTGGAGTAATATCTTCGGATTAAGCAATAAATCCGAAGATATGATACAAACCAGGGCGGAGATTAAGTTCAATCCATACCGATACCATT
>JAPLVZ010000011.1:34566-129576 GCA_026396805.1 Candidatus Falkowiibacteriota bacterium | reverse complement strand
CGTTTTCTTGAATAAATGCGATATGGTTGAGGATAAGGAATTGATCGATCTCGTTGAAGAAGAAATCCGCGACTTATTAAAGAAATATGAATTCCCGGGCGACACCACTCCGATTATCAGAGGCTCGGCCTTAAAGGCTTTAGAAAATCCGACCGGTCCGGACGCCGAACCGATTTTAAAGTTAATTGAAACTTTGGATAATTATATTCCGGAGCCGGTTAGAGATGTCGATCACCCATACCTTATGCCGATTGAAGATATCTTTTCAATTGAAGGCCGCGGCACTGTCGTTACCGGCCGCATTGAAAGAGGGGTTGTTAAAATTGGCGATGAAGTTGAAATCGTCGGTTTGATGGATACCAAAAAGACCACCGTTATCGGCATTGAAATGTTTAATAAATCCTTAGATCAGGGCCAGGCCGGAGACAACGCCGGGATTCTTCTTCGCGGCACCAAGAAGGATGAAGTTGAGCGCGGACAGGTACTATGTAAACCGGGTTCCGTTACTCCGCACACCGAATTCACCGCGGAAGTTTACGTCTTATCCAAGGATGAAGGCGGACGCCATAAGCCGTTTTTTAACGGTTATAAGCCGCAGTTCTACTTCAAGACTACCGATGTTACCGGCGATATTAATTTACCGGCCGGTACGGAAATGGTTATGCCCGGAGACACCACTAACTTAACCATTAAGTTAATCGCTCCGATTGCTCTTGAAAATAAGCAGAAATTCACCATTCGCGAAGGCGGTCGTACCGTGGGCGCGGGTGTCGTCACTAAGATTTTAAAGTAACCACTTTGACCCGCTCTTTCCGCCGGTAAGCGGACTAAAAGAGGGCGGGTCTGTAGTGACTATTTCTAAATAATAATTATGCCCGAAAACAAAAAAGAAGAGAAAGAATTCAAACAAAGAATCAGAATTAAAATCAAGGCGTTTGATCATAAAATTATCGATCAGTCGACTAAGACTATCGTGGAGACTATCGGGCGCACCGACGCTCAGTTTTTTGGACCGATTCCATTGCCGACAGAAAAAAGAAAGTATACGGTTAACCGTTCGACCTTTGTTCATAAGGACGCTCGCGACCAATATGAAATGCGTATCCATAAGCGCATGATTGATATTATTGATCCGACCGCTAAAACCATTGAAGATTTGACTAATCTTAGCTTACCGGCAGGGGTTGACGTGGAAATAAAAATGTAGTAGTATTTAAAAGTAATATTTAATTAGTTGAAAAGCGCTTGGATAACTCTGCCAACATAGAAAGTGTTTAAGCGAAAATTAACTAAATTTGGAGAAAAATCAGCCGGATAAACACAATATAAAAAATAGGGGTTAAGTGTATTTTTTATTATTTGGTTTTTAAGCTGGTTTCTAAACCAGTTTTTTGTTTCAAAAGCGGAGAAAACATTTTTAAATTTATTAAGGCAATATGAAATTTATCAGCGGAAAAAAATTAAGCATGACTCAGATCTGGTCCGGCGATGCGGTTATGGCCGTGACTCCGGTTTTGGCTGGCCCGTGCACTATTACTCAAATAAAGTCTAAAGCAAAGGATGGATATGAAGCCTTGCAGTTAGCTTACGGCGAACGCAAAGCCAAGAATATCAATAAGCCGCAGTTAGGCCATTATAAAAAAACGGGCGTTAAACCGGCTCATGTTCGTGAATTCCGATTGGATAACGCCGCTGATTTTAAAACCGGCGATGTTGTTAGCGTTGAAACTTTCGCTGTCGGCGACAAGATTAATGTTACCGGCGTTTCTAAAGGCCGGGGCTTCCAGGGCGTTATCAAACGTCATGGTTTTCACGGCTTTCGTAAAACTCATGGTAATAAAGATCAGGAAAGAATGCCCGGCTCCATCGGTCCCAAAGGTCCGGCGCACGTTTTTAAAGGAATGCGCATGGGCGGCCGTATGGGCGGAGAAAGAGTTACCACCACTAATTTGGAAGTGGCCGCGATTGACGCGGCTCAAAATATAATTTTTGTTAAAGGAGCGGTTCCGGGAGCGATTAACGGTTTCGTGATAATTAAGGGTGACGGCGAACTGAAAGTTAATTTAAAGTCGGCCAAGCGTGAAACTTCGGCTCCGATTACACCGGCAGAAGAAATAACGGAAGAAATAAAAGAGGAAACCGAGGGAAAAGTTATAACCGAAGCCGGGAAATAATAATAAATAGCGAATTACGAATCGTATGAAAATAAAAGTTTACAATCAATCCGCGGAGGCCGTTAAAGACTTAGAACTATCAGCTAAGATTTTTGGAATTAAACCTAATAATGAATTATTGCATCAGGCGGTTATCGCCAGTCAGGCTAATTCCCGCCAGGTTTTGGCGCATACCAAGGACAGAAGCGAAGTTTCCGGCGGCGGCAAGAAGCCTTGGAAACAAAAAGGTACCGGTCGCGCTCGCGTCGGCAGCAGCCGTTCTCCGATTTGGATCGGCGGCGGCGTCACTTTCGGTCCGAGAAAAGATCGCAATTTTAAACAGAAAATAAATCAGAAAATGAAGCAGAAAGCCTTATTTATGGCTTTATCAGATAAAGTCGCTACCGGCACTTTAGCGGTTTTAGACAATCTTGATTTTAGCGATTATAAGACTAAGAATTTTAACGCGATGCTAACGGCCGTGGAAAAGAAAATTTTAATGAATGATCGCCGCGATATTTTGGTTATCAACGACTCTAAGAACGCTAAGACCCAGTGTTCCGGTCGCAATTTGCCGGGCGTGAAACTTATTCATTTAGAAAACATCAATTTGCTTGATATTTTAAATTATAAAAATTTATTAGTGACGGAAAACGCCGTTAAGACCTTAGCGGACCATTATAGCCAGGACTTAAAGTAATCAATTATATGGCATTATTTGGAAAGAAAAAAATTGACGCAGGCGACAAAAAGACTGACGTTAAGAAAAACGGCGCCAAGTCAGAAACCGCTCCAAAAAATGCGGCGACGAGCATGCAGGATCTTTATAGCGGAGTCGCGCCGGTCATCGGCTCTAAGAAAGCGGCCATAGCCGTTCCTAAGATTAATGATTCTTATCGCGTCTTAATCAGCCCGCTCGTCACGGAAAAGGCGACTAATCTTGTCGCGGAGAATAAATATGTTTTTATCGTCGCCGGAAGCGCCAATAAGATTGCCATTGCTAAGGCGATTAAAGCCACTTATGGTGTCACTCCGATTCGAGTTAACGTCGTTAATGTTTCCGGAAAGAAAGTCGCTCGCGGCCGCATCAAAGGCCAAAGAAGCGACTGGCGCAAAGCGATCATCACGCTGGCCAAAGGCGAAGCCATTAAGATTTACGAAGGCGTTTAATTTTTAATCTTCTAATTTTTCAATTTTTAATTTGTATATATGGGTATTAAAACAGTAAAAGCGAATACTCCCGGAAGACGCGAAGCCACCTTTGATGATTTTGAGGATGTGACCGAGAATGTCCCGGAGAAGAGATTGATCGCCATCAAGAAGAGACGGGGCGGTCGCAACTCGCAAGGGAAAATAACTATTCGTCATCGCGGCGGCGGTTCCAAACGTTATATCCGTTTGATTGATTTCAAACGCGATAAGTTTAACGTGGCCGCAACGGTCGCGACGATTGAATACGATCCGAACCGAGGCGCCCGCTTGGCCTTGCTTAATTATTCCGATGGCGCCAAAAGATATATCATCGCTCCGGCCGATTTGAAAGTCGGCGATCAGGTGATGAGTTCTCGGGAATTAATTGAAATCAAGACCGGTAACGCCTTGCCTTTGCAGTTTATTCCGGCCGGAATGCTTGTCAGTTGCGTTGAACTGGAACCGGGCCAGGGAGCGAAAATCGCCCGCGGCGCCGGTAATATCGTTTATGTCATGGGCGTGGAAGGAAAATACGCGCAATTAAAAATGCCCTCGGGCGAAATCCGTCAGGTTAAGAAAGAATGTTTGGGCACTGTCGGCCGCGCCAGCAATCCCGATCATCGTCATATTTCTTTGGGTAAAGCCGGACGCAGCCGCCATTTAGGCATCCGTCCGACCGTGAGAGGCAGCGCCATGAATCCGGTTGATCATCCGCACGGCGGCGGCGAGGGCAATCAGTCCATCGGTTTACGCCATCCGAAGACAATGTGGGGCAAGCCGGCTTTGGGCGTTAAGACCAGACGCAAGCGCCATAGCGATCGCTTAATAATTAAGAGAAGAGCTAAACGTAAATAAATATATGTCCAGAAGTTTAAAAAAAGGTCCCTACATCAACCTGCGCTTATTGAATAAAATAAAGAATTTAAAACCGGGCGATAAGACGGTCATTAAAGTTTGGGATCGCGCTTGCACGATTACTCCGGAAATGGTCGGATTTACTCTCGGCGTCCATAACGGCAAGACTCATTTGCCGGTTTATGTCGTGGAAAATATGGTCGGACATCGTTTAGGCGAATTCGCCGCCACGAAAAAGTTTTTGGGCCACGGCGGCAGGATGGCGAAGTCCCAGACCGATGATAAGGTCGATAATAAATAAAGCGAATTAAAAGAAATAATTAACCACCAACCAATATGGAAGTAAAATCCAGTTTAAATCATTTAAGAATGTCGCCGCGGAAAATCCGTTTGGTGATTGATGTTATCCGTAAAATGCCGGTTGAAACCGCCTTGGATCAATTAAGATTCATAAATAAACTCGCCGCGGAACCGATCGCCAAATTAATAAAGTCCGCTATTGCTAACGGTGAGAATACCTATAGTTTAAAACGTGATAATTTGTATATTAAAGAAATCCGTTCCGACGAGGGCGTAATGTTGAAGCGCTGGATGCCCAGAGCTCATGGCCGCGCCACTTCCATCAGAAAACGCGGTTGCCATTTAAGCCTGGTCTTGGCGGAAATAAAAGTCGGCGATCAGAAGGAGAAGAAAGTAGTTAAGGCCGCCGATCCGGTCAAACTGGAAAAATTAGTGAAAGAAGGCGAAGCCGCCACTCAAAAAGTCGGCGCCAAGGCGGAGCGAGCTAAGGGCAGAAGGGCGGCCGGAGAAAAGACTAAGATGTTCAGACGCAAAGCCGGTTAATTAATTCGTAATTTGTAATTAAATTCATATGGGTAAAAAAGTTAATCCGAAAATACTGCGCATGGGTATCACCAAGACTTGGGCGTCTTTATGGTTTGAATCCGGCGATAATTACGTGAAGAACATCAAGCAGGATATCCCGATCCGCAAATATATGATTCGGGAATTCAGGGAAGCGGGGATAGATAAGGTAGAAATCATCCGCAGTATCAATAAGATAGAAATCAATGTCACGACCGCAAAACCGGGTCTGATTATCGGTCGCGGCGGCAATGGCGCCGAAGAATTGAAGAAAAAACTGCATGATAAATTCTTGAAGAATTTCCGGATGGGCGAAATCAGTTTGAATATCAAGGAATATAGCCGTCCGAATTTAAGCGCTCAGATAATTGTCCAGACTATGATTTTAGATATTGAAAAGAGAATGCCTTTCCGGAAAGTAATGAAACAGAACTTAGGTAAAATCGAGCGCGCCGGCGCTTTGGGCGCGAAAATCGTCATTTCCGGACGCTTGAACGGCGCGGAAATCGCCCGCACCGAGAAATTAGTCTGGGGTAAAGTGCCGCTGCAGACCTTGCGCGCCGACATTGATTACGCTCGCGGCGCCGCGCATACTACTTATGGCGCCATCGGCATCAAAGTCTGGGTTTATAAGGGAGAAGTTTTTGAAAAAGATAAAATGGCCAAGGGCGAAGTGATCGCCGAATAAAATTAAACAAATCCGCAAAACATATGTTAATGCCCAAGAAAACTAAATGGAGAAAAGATCAGAAGCGCCGCCGCGGCGGCAAAGCCAGCCGTTGCTTAAATATCAGCTTCGGCAGTTATGGCTTGAAGAGTTTAAGCGCTTGCTGGATAACTTCCCGCCAAATAGAAGCGGCTCGCCGCGTGATGACTAAATATGTCAGTAAAGGCGGTCAGATTTGGATCAGAATTTTTCCGGATAAGCCGGTGACGGCTCACGGCGATGAGCTTTCGATGGGTAAAGGCAAGGGCGCCGTTGATTATTATGTCGCTATCGTCAAACCGGGTATGGTGATGTTTGAAATGGAAGGTCTGGATAAGGCCACGGCAAAAAAAGCGATGGAATCAGCCGGCCACAAATTACCGGTCAAGTGCCAATTTATCAGTAAAGAGTAATTCGTCACTTAAGAATAAACTAGGATAATTATATGGATTTTAAAGAATTACAAACTAAGAGCGAAGCTGAATTGCGCAAGATCTTAGGCCAGAATCGCGAAAAATTGCGCGAACTGCGTTTTAAAGATTCGAATAAGCAATTAAAGAACATTCGGGAAATCAGAACCGTTAAAGAGCAGGTTGCTCACGTTTTAACTATTTTAAATAAGAAAAAATAATATGAGCGCCGTCAACATTAAAGAAGCAGCCGTTAAGAAACCGGAAATAATCAACCGCACTTTCAGAGGTGTCGTGGTTAGCGATAAGAACGACAAGACGATTGTGGTTAAGATTGAATCCGTCAAGAAACATCCGAAATACCAAAAGCGCTATGCCGTCAGCCGCAACTATAAAGTCCATGACGAGAAGAATGAATTTCATGTCGGCGATAAGGTCAGTTTCGTGGAATGCCGCCCGCTTAGCCGCGATAAGAGATGGCGAGTGGTCAAAAACGCCTAATTGATAAATTGGTTTTAATTATATGATTCAAGTCCAAACATATTTAAAAGTAGCCGATAACTCCGGCGCCAAGGAAGTCCAATGCATCCGCGTCTTGGGAGGCTTTAAGCGGCGTTATGGCCATGTTGGCGATATCATCGTCGTCGCGGTCAAATCAGCCGTTCCTCACGCCGCCGTTAAAAAAGGCGATGTGGCGAAAGCGGTCATTGTCCGTACCAAGAAAGAAATTCGCCGCCCGGACGGCTCTTATGTTCGTTTTGACGATAACGCTTGCGTTATCATCAATGACTTGGAAAAGAAGGAGCCGAAGGGAACCCGTATTTTTGGACCGGTGGCCAGAGAAATCCGCCGCGCCGGCTTTATTAAGATTGCCTCTTTGGCGCCCGAAGTTTTATAAAAAAATTCCGTTAGAATTATATGAATATCAAAAAGAACGACCAAGTGAAGATTTTAGCCGGTAAGGACAAAGGTAAGTCCGGTAAAGTTTTGCAAGTGATTCCGCAAGAAAATAAGGCGAGCATCGAAGGCTTAAATTTGCTTATCAAGCATATGCGTCCAAGCCGCCGCGGCGAGAAAGGCCAGAGAATAGAATTCCCGGCTTTTATGAAAGCGGATAATTTAGCGCTGGTTTGTCCGAAATGCGGCCGCGCCACCAAAGTCTGCCATAAAACCATCAAAACCGAAGGGAAAAAGGATAAAAAGTTTAGAGTTTGTAAAAAATGCCAGGAAATAATCGAGTAATATTATGAAATTAAAAGAAAAATATCAAAAAACCATTGTTCCGAGCCTGAAAGAGAAGCTTGGGTTTAAGAACAATATGCTCGTACCGCGTTTGACTAAGGTAGTTATTAACGTCGGTTTCGGCCATCACAACAAGGAAAAAGAACTTATCGCCGGCATAGCCAAAGCCTTGACCAAGATTGCCGGGCAGAAGCCGGTTTTCACCGCCGCGAAGAAATCAATTTCTGCTTTTAAAATCAGAGAGGGCCTGGTTATCGGCGCGAAAGTAACTTTGCGCGGCCAGCGGATGTATGATTTCGTCGACAAGCTGGTCGGCATCACTTTTCCTCGCGTCCGCGATTTCCGGGGCATCAGCGAAAAATCTATTGATCGGGAAGGCAATTTGACCGTCGGTTTCAAGGATTATTCTTGTTTTCCGGAAATCCAAGCGGAAGAAGTTGACAATGTTTTCGGCCTGGAGGTCTGCTTATCCACGACCGCCAAGAACAAAGCCGCCGGACTGGAACTTTTCCGTTTAATCGGCTTCCCGTTTAAAAAAGAAATCAAATAATTTAAATATATATGGCCAGAACTGCCTTAATCGTCAAAGCAAAAAGAAAACCGAAATTTTCCACGCGGAAAATCAATCGGTGCTGGCGTTGCGGCCGCAACCACGGCTACATGCGTGATTTTAAATTATGCCGCATCTGTTTCCGCGAGCTGGCCGATAACGGCGATTTGCCGGGTATTACGAAATCCAGCTGGTAAAAATAAGTAACTAAGTTAACCTAAAAATATGATGGATCCCATCGCAGACATGTTCACAAGAATTAGAAACGCTTCCGCCGTCAAAAAGCCGGAGATTGTTTTGCCGCTCAGCAAGTTGAAATATGAAATCGCCAAGATTTTAGAAACTGAAGGCTGGGTTAAGAAAGCGGCCATAGTCGCCGGGGGTTTGAACGGACGCCGTAATAATTTTGACGAGCTGCAAATCAATTTGAAATATCACAAGAACGGCAAGCCCCAGATAAGCGCCATTAAACGCGTCAGCCGACCGGGTTTGAAGATTTATGTTTCCAAGGATGAGATTCCGACGGTTTTGAATAATTTCGGGATAGCGATAATTTCCACCTCGCGCGGTTTGATGACCAATAAGCGGGCGAAGAAGGAACATGTCGGCGGCGAAGTGATCGGCGAAATCTTTTAATTATCTATTTATTTTACCCATATGTCACGTTTAGGAAAATTACCAATCAAGTTGCCGGCCGGAGTAAGTATGACAATCGCCGCCAAGGAATATGCTTTTAAAGGACCGAAAGGCGAACTGCGCTTAGCGGCCAATCCGCTTATTGGCGTTAAAATTGAAAATAATGAAATCAGCGTCGCTCCTTATGACCGGGAAGTGAAGAACGCCAGCGCGCTCTGGGGCTTGATGTGGAGCCTGATCAGAAATTCGGTTGAAGGCGTCAGCGTCGGCTTTACCAAGAAATTGGAAATTAACGGCGTCGGTTACCGCGCGGCGGTCGCCGGCCAGCAGTTAAATATGAGCCTAGGCTTTTCTCATCCGATAGAATTTAAGCTGCCGTCAGGCATTACCGCCTCCGTGGCCGCTAACGTCATTACTTTAGCCGGCGCCGACAAGGCTTTGGTCGGAGAAATAGCCGCTCAAATCAGGAAGATTCGTCAGCCGGAACCGTATAAAGGCAAAGGCGTTAAGTATGCCGATGAAATCATCAGACGTAAAGCCGGTAAAGCGGCGGCTAAGGCAAAATAATTTTAAGCTGATAAGAATTTTAATTATATGGATAAAATCAAGGTCAATAAACAAAGAAGCGCTCGCCGGCACAATCGCGTCCGCGCGAAAATATCCGGAACCGAGTCCCGGCCGCGCCTAAGCGTTTTTCGCTCCAACAAGGGGATGTTTTTACAATTAATCGACGATTTGAGCGGTCAGACTTTAGCCAGCGCCGGCATGAAAGAAATAAGCGCCAAGGTTAGTAAATCTGAAGCCGGCCAAGAGCTGGGAAAAATTATCGCGGCTAAAGCCAAAATCAAGAAGATTGAGCAAGTGGTTTTTGACCGCGGTTCTTATAAATATCATGGCCGAGTAAAAGCGGCGGCCGAAGGAGCGCGCGCGGGCGGCTTGAAATTTTAAAAAATAATTCGCAATTTTAATCATTATATGGAAGACAAAAAAATAACAACCGAAGCTAAAGCTAAGGACGCCGGTCAGGGAGCGGCCGCGACTGTCGCTAAAGATTTATACGGCGAGAAAAAACGCGGCGGCGGCGGGTTTCAAGGCGGACGCGGCAAAGGACGCGGCGATCGTCGCGACGACCGGTCGAAAGATGAAATGGAACAGCGCATTCTGGAAGTGGCGCGCGTTACTCGCGTTATGGCCGGAGGCAAGAGAATGAATTTCCGTGCTTGCGTCGCCATCGGCGACAGAAAAGGCAGTGTCGGCGTCGGTGTCGGCAAGGGCGCTGATGTTACCATGGCCGTCAATAAAGCGGTTAATCGCGCCAAGAAAGAGATGGTTAAAGTGCCGACGGTTAAAGACACTATCCCGCACGCGATTACCAAGAAAATGGGAGCGGCTTTAGTGATGCTAAAACCGGCTAAGACCGGACGCGGCGTTATCGCCGGCGGCGTTACCAGGGTTATCTTGGAATTGGCCGGTATCAAAAATATTACCAGCAAGGCTTTAGGCTCCAATAATAAAATTAATAATGCCCGCTGTACCATCGCCGCTTTAAGAGAATTGCGCACGGCCGAGCCGAAAGCGGTTAAGGCGGAAGAGAAAAATCCCGCTTCGGAAATTATAAAGAAGTCTTCGGAGGATCAGAGATTAGAAGCGGATAAATAATCGTGTTTAATTAGCTTTTATAATCATATGTTATCACTTAATACTATAACCAAAACCAAGGGACGAGCCAAGAAAAACAAGCGCGTCGGTCGCGGTAACGCTTCCGGCCATGGCACTTACAGCACTCGCGGCCAGAAAGGGCAGGGGTCACGTTCCGGCGTTTCCGGTTTGAAGCGCTTGGGCATGCGCGCGCAATTATTGCAGATTCCGAAATCCAGAGGCTTTAAATCAAACAAGCCGAAGAATCAAGTCGTCAGCATTAAGGCGATAAATTCCGCTTTTAAGGACGGAGAAACCGTTACCCCGGTCGCTTTATTCGCCAAGAAATTAATTTCTTCCGTTTCTCTGCCGGTTAAGGTTTTGGGCAAGGAAAAATTGACTGTCCAGGTTAAATTTGAGAATATTAAGATGAGCGCCGGCGTTAGCGTCCAAATAAAATAATATGATTTTTGATAAATTATCGCAAATCTGGAAAGCTAAAGATTTAAGGAATAGCATCCTATTCGTCCTCGGTATGCTCGTTATTTTTCGTTTTGCCGCTCATATTCCGGTTCCGGGAGTCAACGCGATCGCCTTAAAGAGCTTGTTCGCTTCTAACCAGTTTTTAGGTTTGATGAACCTGTTTTCCGGAGGCGGTATGAAAAATTTTTCCATCGTGATGATGGGTGTCGGTCCTTACATCACCTCTTCCATTATTTTTCAGCTTTTAGGCATGATTATTCCGTCAATTGAAGAGATGCAGAAAGAAGAATCCGGGCGCCAGAAGATAAATATGTGGACCCGCTGGGCGACTGTGCCTTTGGCGGTTTTGCAATCCTATGGCATGATTACGCTCCTGCGTCGCGGTTCGGCCGGTATCTTGGGCGAGGTCAGCCCTTTTGATTTCGGCTTGATGATTTTAACCATTACCGCCGGTTCCATTTTCTTGATGTGGCTCGGGGAACTTATTACCGAAAAGAAAGTCGGGAACGGCATTTCTTTGTTGATTTTCGCCGGTATCGTCGCCGGTTTGCCGACGACGCTGCAGCAGATTGCCGCCACTTTTGATGCCACTCAATTATTTATGTTGATCGGTTTTGTCGTTATTGCGATTATTACCGTGGTCGGCGTCGTTATTATCAACGAAGGCCAGCGCAATGTTCCGGTTCAATACGCCCGCCAGGTTCGCGGCAACCGCACCTTTGGCGGCACCAGCACTCACTTGCCCCTGCGCGTGAATATGGCCGGCGTTATCCCGATTATCTTCGCTATTTCCGTCGTTTTATTTCCGTCCATGATCGCTCAATTCTTGATCCACGCCAAGACCGCTTGGATCGCGAATATAGCGGCCGGGACAATCAGCCTATTCAATAACCAGCTTTTCTACGGAATCGTTTACTTTCTTCTGGTTTTTGCTTTTACTTATTTTTATACCGAAGTTATTTTTCATCCCGCTCAAATCGCGGAAAATCTTCAGAAGCAGGGCGGATTTATTCCCGGTATCCGTCCCGGCAAACCGACCAGTGATTATTTATCTTATACGACCCATAAAATCATTCTGGCCGGCGCTTTATTCTTGGGCCTGATTGCCGTTTTGCCGCTTATCATGCGCTATTATACGGGGATGCAAGCTTTCGCCATCGGCGGTACGAGCTTGCTCATCGTTGTTTCCGTGGTTATTGAAACCGTTAAGCAAATAGAAGCCCAAATGACCATGCGCGAGTATGATAGCCTTTAATTTAAGGATATTTAGCTAATAATAGATTAAAAAAACTGGCTTTAAGGCCGGTTTTTTGTATGGTATAATGATTATTAGTGAATATAAGGGCTGTCGGCATCCTTAAAATGTGAGCTGATTTTTAAGATAAGCGAAAATAAATAGTTATAATATAAATTTATGGACTTACAAGACATTACTAAAGATTTAACCAGTCAGACCAATTACCGGATTACTCAAAGGATGGAAGAAATGATGCGGACTAATCCTAATTATAGGAATTTAGACGAGGCGAATCGGGGAGTGATCATGGATTTGATTAAGAAGTATAAGGAAAAAATCAGGCACGGCCTCAAACCTTCGCGCTTAACCGTTAAGGAAGATAAATATTACCTGTATGAGAATCGGGTTAAGCTCGGGTTGACGCATTATGATTTAGAACAGATTAATAATTTATTAGACAGTTTTAAAGAATAAAAATATGGGTTTAGATATCTTGCCTAAGGGCGGAATTGGGTTTCGTTCTAAATCAGGCTTTGGCAATTTTAATAAACGCCTGACAAAGTTAACTTATCGCGAGGCCGGAGAATTCGGCATGCTCAAGAATAATAAAAAAGCGATTGTCGAGGCGATTGACGAGCGTAAGGAGATGATTCGAAAATACGGCGGGCTAAGCCGATTGCAGCGCAAGAGCGCTCTTTTGGAAATACTTCATAATGACGAGACGATAACTAAACAGGACAAATATAAGATAAAAGAATTACTTAATAATTACGCTCGCGATAAGAAAACCGAAGCGGCCGCTAAGGCCGGCATCGATCTCAACGCATCGGGTGAGGGCAATGAATCATCCTTACAGAAAGCGATTACGGCCGCCGAAATGAGGGGCGCCGCTAAACTGACCGAAATTAAAAAGGCGCGTCCGAGCGTGGCCAGGATTAATCGCGATCTGGATTATCTGAATGTTGATACAGGGAAGGATCATGGGACTGGTCTGGCTTCCGGTAGCATCCTTGCCAGCAACCACTATAACGTCGCCGCGAATCGCGGCGAAACCTCTGATAAAGGTTTGGGAGCCAAAGACGTCCATCGGCCCGTCGGTCATCAGGTTGGCAATATTTAATTATTTTTTATTTATATTTCTATGTTCTGGAGCCTGCTTGTCATTATTATCGGGTTATGCATCTTTGAAATTATTAGCAGCGTCGATAACGCGGTCGTTAACGCCCATGTCCTCAAGACCATGTCCGAAAAATATCGGAAGATTTTTTTATTTTGGGGCTTATTATTCGCGGTTTTCGTAGTCAGAGGCGTCCTTCCTTTTATTATCGTCTGGATAGCGAATCCGGATTTATCTGTTATTCAAGTTGTGTCCGCCGCTTTTTCCAATAATCCGGAAATAAGGAATTATCTGGACGCCTCAAAACCGCTCCTCCTTTTAGGCGGCGGCATTTATCTGTTTCTCGTCTTCTTATCCTGGCTGTTCTTGGAAGAGAAAAAATACGCTTTCTTGGTTGAAGGTTTTATCCACCGCCAAGGCGTTTGGTTCTACGCGCTCGCTTCGCTCTTCACGACCGCGATAGTTTATTTCGCTCTGCGCCAAAACCCGACTTTGGCTTTAGCCGCGACTATCGGCGTCAGCGCCTTTTTTATCACCGATGGCTTTAAAAAAAATTCCGAAGAGCAAGAAAAGAAATTACTCGGTTCTTCCATGAGCGCTTGGAGTAAGATTATTTATTTGGAAGTTTTAGATGCATCTTTTTCCATTGACGGCGTCATCGGCGCCTTCGCTTTTACCGTTAGCGTCCCCCTGATTATTTTAGGTAATGGTTTAGGCGCTTTTGTTGTGCGAGAAATGACTATCAGAGGTATCGATATAATTACTAAGTTCGCCTATCTTAAAAACGGCGCCATGTACGCTATCGGCGTCTTGGGCGCTATTATGACTTTAGAAAGTTTTGGCCATGAATTTCCGTTTTGGATCGCGCCTTTAAGTATGGTCGTATTTTTAGGTTTATTCCTGATTATGTCAATCCGCGTCAACAAGAAGAAGGTGAACGCTGTTAAATAAAAAATATGGTTTACATAAAATCGGCCGAAGAGATAAGAGCGATAAGAGAGGGCGGCCGGCGCCTGGCGGTAATCCTAAAAAGATTATTATCAGAGATAAAGCCGGGGGTAGATACCGGTTATCTTGAGGATTTAGCCAATGATCTAATCGCTAAAGCGGGCGGACGCTCCGCTTTCAAGAATTACCCGATGGCCGGCGGCGCGTTTTTCCCGTCAACTTTATGCGTTTCCCTTAACGATGAAGTCGTCCATGGCGCGGCTTATCCTGTTAGAACACTAAAGAGCGGCGATATTGTTGATCTTGATATCGGCATGGAATGGCCGGTTGACGCGGAATTAAGAGAAAAATATAAATTGCCGATTAATTCGCATTCTAAAAACGGCGGTTTTTTCACCGATACGTGCGCGACTGGCGGCGTCGGCAAGATAAGCTCTGACGCCAAGAAATTATTGCAGGTGTCCTATAAATGTTTGGAATTAGCGCTTAAAGCCGTTAAGCCGGGGAAGACCATCAACGATATCGCGCGCGCGGTTTCTAGTTGCGCCGAAAGCCATGGTTATGGCGTCGTGCGCGACTTGGTCGGACATGGCGTCGGTTATTTTTCTCATGAAAAGCCGGATGTTTTCAATTTTGAAATTAGCGAGCGCAGCTGGGAAAATATCGTTCTGCGCCCGGGCATGGTCATAGCGGTTGAGCCGATGATAAACGAGGGCGATTGGCGCGTAAAAATGGCGGATAATGATTATACTATCCTGACGGCCGACGGCTCTTTAAGCGCTCATTTTGAGCATACGGTCGCGGTGACTGAAGATGGCTGCGAGGTTTTAACTAAGTAAAATCCATATGAATAAGATCTTGAATTATCTCGGCTTAGACTGGGGTGAGAAGCGAATCGGGTTGGCGACGGCCGACAGTGAAGTGAGACTGGCTCTACCCCTAAAAACCGTGGCGAATCTGGCGGAAGTTTTAAGCGTTCTCAAAGAGGAGGAAACCAATGTCATAGTTATCGGCGCGCCGCAGAAAATGAGCGGAGAAGCCGCCGACAATCCGGCCTGGGTCAGTTTTGTCGCGCAATTAAGGGGAAAAAGCGGCTTATTGGTTGAGACCGTCGATGAGCGTTTAAGCAGTTTGGCCGCGGACGCCTTGGGAGGCGAAGATAAGGAGACGGCCGGACGGGATGAAATCGCGGCCTCGATAATATTGCAGAGTTATCTTGATAAATTAAATGGATGAAACAAAAAATACTCCCGCGTTAATACTAAATCGCCAAGATTATAAGGAGAATGACAGCTTGGTGACGGTTTATACTCCCTGCTTCGGCAAATTGACGCTGGTCGCGCGCGGGACAAAAAAATTAAGCTCTAAATTAGCCGGTCATATCGAGCCCCTGACTTTGGCCGATCTCCTGATTATCAGGGGTAAAGGTTTTGATTATATCGGCAGCGCCATTACGCGCGCCGCTTACTTAGGAATCAGAGAAGATTTGAACAAGCTTTATTACGCCGGCCGAGCCATTAATCTTTTTAACCGGCTGACTAAAGAAAATCAGAGCGACGAACACTTGTTTTTTTTATTGGTAACGTGGCTGGAAATCTTGAATGATTTTTGTTTATTTACGCGCGAATGCGGGGAACTGGTCTTGGCTTTTTTTACGATTAAATTTTTGGCGGAATTAGGGTACCAACCGGAAATGTATCGATGTCTGGGGTGCTCCAGCTCAATCAGTCCAGGTCTAAATTATTTTAATTTACTTAACGGCGGCCTTGTCTGCGCCGGCTGTTTTGAAAAAAATCGCTTAGCCGGAGGCGGAGGCGGAGGCGCCTTTAGAACCGAATTATTGACAATATCTGATAATTGTATCAAATTAATGCGTTTTATGGTGGATAACCGCTTCAAATCAGCAGAAAAATTAAAAATAAACAATAAGACTCTTAAGGAGTTTAGCGGCCTGTTGGACAAGTTTATCTTATTTCATTTTTAAAAATATTTGACAAAAAACAGCCGGAAGAAGGCTGTTTTTTCTTGCTAAAATCTCGAAAATCAGTTAATATTTAAGTATAAAAGAATAAACATAATTTAAGTTTTAATTTGAAATCTCAAATTAAAAACTATTTTTATTTATGTCAAGAATTTTAATTGTCGACGCGAAAAAACAAGGTGTCGGGGAAGTGACTGTCGGCGGCTGGGTGAGAAATTTACGCGCTCATAAAGATTTAGTCTTTATAGATTTATGCGATATTTCCGGATCAATGCAAGTCGTTTTCGTGTCCGGCCAAGGGGGCTATGATTTGGCGGAAAAACTGACCCTGGAAAGTGTCATTAAAGTTACCGGGACCTTGCAGGAAAAACCGGCCAAGAAAAATGATCCTAACCCGAACAAGGATTTTGAATTGGCGGCCACGCAAGCGGAACTGATTTCTTTAGCTAATGAAAATTTACCTATTCCTGTTTTAACAAAAGCGGATAATGAGGCAAATTTGGAAAATCGCCTTGATTGGCGCTGGCTGGATTTACGCCAGGCGGAACATCAGCTTATTTTTAAAGTCTGGACGAAACTGGAAGCCGGTTGCCGTGAATATTGGCTGAAGAATAATTTTATCCAGATTTATACCCCCTGTTTTATGAGCACCGCTTCGGAAAGCGGTTCGGAGGTTTTTGAGGTAAAGTATTTTGACCGCCCGGCATATTTGGCCCAGTCTCCTCAATTTTATAAACAAATGGCCATGGCGGCCGGCCTGGAGAAAGTTTTTATGGTCGGAACGGTTTTTCGCGCCGAGCCGTCTTTTACCACCCGCCATGTCACCGAGTTCACCGGCTGGGATCTTGAAGTTTCATTTTCCGATTATAACGACGTGATGGGCATTGAAGAAGATTTATTGATTAACGGTTTTAAAAAAGTTAAAGAAGATTTAGGGCTCAATATAGAGGTTCCGACTAAACCTTTCCCGAAAATAAGCTTGGCGGCGGCTAAGAAAAAATTAAAAGCGGCCGGCATCAGGAGCGAAAAGGATTATGATTTTTCCACGGAAGAAGAAAAAGAACTGGGTATCATTATCAAGAAAGAAACCGGGCATGATTTTGTTTTCGTGATTGATTATCCGATTGCGGCCCGACCCTTTTATCATATGCGCCATCAGGATAATCCCGGGCTGACCAAGAGTTTTGACTTATTATATCGCGGTTTGGAAATTACGACCGGCTCGCAGCGTGAGCATCGGATTGAGATTCTAGAAAAACAGGCTGTTGAAAAAGGGATGAATCTTGAAGAATTAAAAGATTATTTAAACTTTTTCCGTTACGGTTGCCCGAGCCATAGCGGTATCGGCATGGGACCGGGACGCATCGTGATGAAAATGTTAAATCTGGGAAACGTCAAGGAAGCTTGCTTCCTGCCCCGAGACGTCAAGAGACTGACTCCGTAACCCCTGGTTTCATAAGGGAAATTTCGTAATATAAATATCATTTATTCTCTATGCTTCACATTCTCGTAAAATCATTATACAAAGATACTGGCCGCTATCTGAATAAGAAGATAAGCGTCGCCGGCTGGGTTCGGACGGCGCGTTCTTCCAAGGAATTCGGCTTCATTGAATTAAATGACGGTTCATTTTTCAAAAGCCTGCAAATAGTTTTCGGAAGCGATTTGAATAATTTTTCCGAAGTGGAAAATATCAGCGTCGGCTCGTCTTTGGAAATTGAGGGCGAGCTCGTGAAATCGCCGGCGGCCGGTCAGGCCTTCGAACTCAAGGCCAAAAAAATCATTATTCTTAATCAAGCGTCGGAAGACTATCCGCTCCAAAAAAAGAAACATAGTTTTGAATTCTTACGCGAGATCGCGCATCTGCGCGGCCGCAGCAATACTTTTTCCGCGGTTTTCCGCCTGCGTTCGGTTTTAAGCTACGCGATTCATAAATTTTTTCAAGAGGAAGGCTTTTCTTATATCCAGACTCCGATAATTTCCACAAGCGACGCCGAAGGCGCCGGGGAAATGTTTCAGGTGACGACTTTGGATCTAAAGAACATCGCCAAAAATAAGAACGGGGAGGTTGATTACAGCGCCGATTTTTTCGGTAAGAAAGCGGGGCTGACCGTCAGCGGCCAGCTTAACGCCGAGGCTTTAGTGATGGGATTGAATAAGGTTTATACTTTCGGTCCGACTTTCCGCGCGGAAAATTCCAATACGACCCGCCACGTTTCCGAATTTTGGATGATGGAACCGGAAATGGCTTTCGCCGACCTTAACGACGATATGGCGCTCGCGGAAAAGATGCTGAAATATTTAATTACTTATGTCTTAAAAGAATTGCCGGAAGAAATGGAATTCTTCAATAAATTTATTGATACCGGCCTTTTGGAACGTTTGAATAATATCGTTAATTCCGATTTCGGCCGCGTCACTTATACCGAAGCGATTGAAATTTTAACCAAGTCCGGCGAGAAATTCGTTTGGCCGGTGAAATGGGGAATAGATCTTCAGACCGAGCATGAACGTTATCTGACGGACAAGGTTTATAAAAAACCGGTTTTTGTCACTGATTACCCCAAAGAAATCAAAGCTTTTTATATGCGCTTGAACGAAGACGGTAAAACCGTCGCCGCCATGGATTTGCTCGTTCCGGGCGTTGGCGAAATAATCGGCGGCAGCCAGAGAGAAGAGCGTCTGGATAATCTGATCAAGCGCATGGCCGAGATGGGTTTGAAGAAAGAGGATTATGAATGGTATCTGGATTTGCGCCGCTTCGGTTCGGTTAAGCACGCCGGTTTCGGTTTAGGTTTTGAACGGATGATTATGTATTTCTCCGGCCTGGCCAATATCCGTGACGTCATCTCGTTCCCGCGCACGCCTAAGAACGCCGAATTTTAAGCCGTATGATATGGGCACCAAGCTTTATGCTATTCGCTTTTATAATTTTACCCCTTCCCGCGCTTCTGATAATCTCGATTATCTTAGCGCTTCGGGAAGGGAATAATAATCATATGAATAACCAACACAACGCCAAGTACGCCTTTTACTATCTGCTCTCGCTCGTCGCGCTCATTTTTACGGCGTTGTCTTTCGGAATGATAATTTTCAGTATCATCGACAGGATTATTCCCGATGTTTTAAATAGCTACAGCAATGTCGACGGCCAATTGAAATTCGCGATTTCCGCGCTTTTTATCGCCGCGCCGATTTTCTATTTTATGTCCGGTCTTATTAATCGGGGACTGCATAAAGGCGAGCTGGAAAAGGATTCCGGTATTCGCCGTTGGCTGACTTATTTTATTATTCTCGTCTCGGCGATGATAATTCTCGGCGTCTTTATCGGCGTCATCAATAATTTCTTGTCGGGCGAACTGACCGGACGCTTTATTTTTAAGGCTCTGACCATGCTATTTATTTCCGGCGTCACTTTTTCTTTTTATTTTTATGATATCAAGCGTGAGAATCCGGACAAGGCCGATAAGATTGTAAAGATTTTTTTCTTTGCAACCTTGGCTTTGGTTATCGCCGTCTTTGTCGCCGCTTGGTTTTTCGTGGAATCGCCGAAGACAGCGCGCAATCGCCGTTTAGATCAAGCCTTGGTTCAGAATATTTATAATATTGAGAACGCGATGAACAGTTATTACGACCGCAACAAGAAATTGCCGGCCAATCTGGAGGAATTCAAGGCTGGTAATGATTTTTATATGAACGCGAGCGCCTTAGTGGACCCGGAAACCAAGGCGCCGATAGCTTATAATAAGATTAGCGATAAGGAATTTGAATTATGCGCGACTTTTCGGACAGACTCGATCGCGGAGGCCGTCAAGAATTCATCTACCGCGTATATCGGTCCGGATATGAATAACAAGGAACATCTGGCCGGTTATCAATGTTTGCGCGGCAACCTTTATTCCGCGAAGACGATTGAGGCGCTACCTATAAGATTATAATCAGCGCAGCAGTAATCAGACAAAAAAATAATTATGATGGATTTCACGACTGAAAAATTTTCCGGTCCGCTCGGCTTATTACTTAGCTTGATTGAGAGCGAGGAAATGGATATAACCGAAATCGCCTTGGCGAAAATCGCTGACGAATACGTCGCTTATATCCGCGCCAACCAGGGAATCGATCCGGAAGAACTGGCTGATTTTTTAGTCATCGCCGCCAAATTATTATTCATCAAATCCAAGGCGCTCCTCCCGTATCTCTATGCCGGCGAAGCCGAGGAGGAAATTGACGATCTGGAACGGCAATTGAAGATGTATAAGGAATTTGTCGTCGCCAGTCAAAAAGTCAAAGAATTAGTCCTGTCCGGCCGTCGTTTATTCCTGCCGCCCTTAACCAAGAATCGCCGGGGCGGGTTTAATCTGCCGGTTTTCTGTCCGCCCGCGAAAGTAAATATCGCTTTGCTTCAGGAACGCTTCCTGATTCTGCTTGATAATCTGGCCAGACAATTGGCGCGGCAGGCGGAAGAAGTATTATCGGAAAGAACTCTGGAGCCGAAGATAAATATTGACGATAAGATCTTGGCCATTAAACAGATGCTCCTGGATAAAATTAAAGTCAATTTTTCAAAACTGCTCGCTTCCGCCGCGACCAGAATGGAAGCAATCGTGAGTTTTCTGGCTATCCTGGAACTGGTGAAACAAAAAGAATTATTTTTTGAGCAAGACGGGCTGTTTGGTGAAATTTATATCAGTAAACTTTAAATTCCCATTTAAAATTATGTCTCTAAAATCACAAGTAGAATCATTGTTATTTATCTCCCTTAAGCCCCTGTCTTTAAAAGAGTTGGCGACGTTTTTGAAGGCGAAAAGTAAAGAACTGGAAGAAGTTTTGGTGGAATTGACGGCTGATTATAATAAGAACGATCGCGGTTTGGCTATTATCAAAAATAACGAGCAATACCAGTTGACGACCGCGGCCGATAACGGGCCTCTGGTCCGGGAGTTTTTAAAAGACGAAACGAGCGGGGAATTATCTCAGCCGAGTTTAGAGGCTCTGACCATCATCGCTTACCGCGGGCCGATAGCCAAATTGGAGTTAGACAGGATCAGGGGCGTTAATTGCAGTCTGATTATCCGTAACCTTCTTTTGCGCGGTTTGATAGAAGAAAAATTTTCCAAAGTGAAAAATGAAAATTATTATACCGTCACTCATGATTTTGTTCGTTTTCTCGGACTGGGGAGCGTGGCCGAACTGCCGGATTATCAGAAGCTTAATCAGATGGAATCTCTCAACGCGGTCTTAGCCGCGACGGAAGAGCAGAACTAACACATAACAAAATGTTTTGGACAGCAATCGTTAATATAATCACCACCTTATTTTTTGGGCTCCTGGGCGTTCCGGCCGTTACTGGTGAGGCGGAGAGCCTGATTCTTAATCCGGTGGCGCAGTCGGTGGAAATGGCCGCGGGGAAAGGCGCGGTTTTGATGGCGAATGATCATTTTTTCCTATTTGAAGAAAACGCGGACGAGCCGCAACCGATCGCGAGCATCACTAAGCTCATGACCGCCTTAGTTTTTTTGGATAATAATCCGGGCTGGGATAAGGCTTATATGATTACCGAAGCGGACAAGGTTGAGGGCGGGCGCTTGAATCTTTTTTTGGGCGATGAAGTGACCGTCAAAGATTTATTCTATGTCAGCTTAGTCGCTTCGGATAACGGCGCGACTCTGGCTCTGGTCCACGCCAGCGGCTTGAGCGAAACCGAGTTCGTCGCCAGAATGAACAGTCGAGCGGAGGAGCTGGGACTGACAAAAACTTCTTTTAAAGATCCGGTGGGGCTGAGCGAATATAATTTATCCACGGCGCGCGAGGTCGCGCTTCTAGCCCAGGCCGCCTTTAAGCGGCCGGAGATAAGCGACGCGACCTCCAGATCGGATTATCAATTTACGACCGGAGGCGGCCGCGAGAAGAAAATAGAATCCACCGATTACCTTCTTTTCGATTCGGGAGAGAAAACGTTGACTGTCTTGGGCGGGAAGACCGGTTATACCGAGCAGGCCGGGTATTGCTTTGTCGGTCGTTTAAAAGACGAGGCGGGTCGGGAAGTGATTTCCGTCGTCTTAAACAGCCAAGATAAGAACGGCCGTTTCCGAGACAGCAGAAATTTGGCGAATTGGGTGTTTGCCAACTATAATTGGATCAGATAATAAATCCGGATAAAATAAATTCGAGTAATCGGTCGTTAAATAATTTTTTATTTAAAAATGAAATTGCTTGCTAGTGCTAAACAATTAGGAGGCGCGCCGGCCATTTGGTTGCGCCGGGCCGGCTACGCTTTCATTCCCGAACGCGAGGACGGGCAGGCCAGTTTCGCGCGCCGCTTGAGCCGGGATTTTTACCCGCGTTTTCATATTTATTTTACGGAGAGTCGGGATAAGGACGGGCGGGAAATAATTACCTTTAATTTACATTTAGACCAGAAGCGTCCGGGCTATCAAGGCTTCAACCGCCATAACGCCGAATATGATGGGGAAGTTGTGGAAACGGAGATGGAACGGCTGAAAACTTTCTTGTCAACGGATTTATTCGTTTAACCGAAACAATTTAAATAGAGCCGGCGATTTTAATAAGAGCAAACGACAAAAATAAAAGCTGATTTTAATAGAAAATGATTTTATATGAACCAGGCGGAAGAAATAAAATCAAAACTGGATATCGTGGAGGTCATCAGGGAATATATTACCGTTAAGACGGTCGGCGCTAATTTTCAAGCGCTCTGTCCGTTTCATAACGAGAAGTCCCCGTCTTTTGTCATTTCTCCGGAAAAACAGATTTGGCATTGCTTCGGCTGCGGCCGCGGCGGCGACGTTTTCTCTTTCATTATGGAAAAGGAAGGACTGGGATTCATGGAAACTCTGCGTTTACTCGCTCCGAAAGCCGGCGTGATTTTGCAATATGAAAATCAGCAGGACTATTCCGAGCGCAACCGGATCTTAGATATTTTGGAATTAGCCGGAAAATATTATGCTCATATTTTGACGACGCCGACCGGTCTGGTCGCGCGCGAATACTTATTGAAGCGCGGTTTAAGCGACGAAAATATTTCCGATTGGCATCTGGGCTATAGTCTTGATTCCTGGAGCGGCTTATATGATTTCTTAAAAGCTCGACCTTTAACCGGGAAAAAATATACGGATGAAGAAATATTTTTGGCCGGCCTGACTATCAAGAAAGAGCCGGTGGCGGCGTCCGCCGGACGGCGGAGCGGCTATTACGACCGTTTTCGCGATCGGATAATGTTTCCGATTTTTGACGTCAATGATAACTTAATCGCTTTCACGGCTCGAGTTAACCCGAATAAAGAAAAGACCGAAAAAATGGGGAAGTATATCAATAGCCCGCAGACCAAGGTTTATGATAAAAGCCGGGTTTTATTTGCCCTAAATAAGGCCAAGAGCGCGATTAGGGCTGATGATCTGGCAATCGTCGTGGAGGGCCAAATGGACGCCATTTCTTGCCATAATCACGGCTTTAAGAACGTAGTCGCGTCGTCGGGAACCGCCTTAACATCCGAGCAGGTCGCTTTAATAAAAAGATTTACGCCTAATGTCGCTTTGCTCTTTGATATGGATGCCGCCGGTCAAATGGCCGCCGACCGGGGAATCAAGGAAGCGTTGGCTCAAGAAATGAATCTGAAAATAATCGTTTTAAGTTCGGGTAAGGACCCCGATGAATGTTTGAAAAATAATCCCGAAGAATTCAAAACTGCGGTCGCGAGCGCTAAGCCGATGCTGGAATATTATTTTGAGAAAGTGAGCGCCGGCCTGGATTTAAACATCCTCGACAATAAGCGCGCGGTGAGTTTAAAAATGTTCGCGATGATAGATTTGGTTGTCAGTAAGATGGAACAGGGGCATTGGCTGAAAAAAATAAGCGAGGAGCTCGGGTTTTCCGAGACTGATACCCGCGAAGAATTTGTGAAGTGGCAATCAAAACACGGCGTCTTAAAAGCCGGAGGCGTCAGAAACACCAAGCCTGACAAAAATGAGGCTAAAAAAGAGTTCTTGGCGCCCGAGATGAGTCGCGATGATAAATTGGTCGAGCTTTTAATGTCCTTACTTATTAAATTTCCGGAGTTTATTTCCTATAGTGTCGACAATCTTGACCCTGATATCTTAAACAACGAAGCTTTGGCTAAGTTTTACAGAGATTTAATTATCTATTATAATAAATCTGCCTCTTTGAATTATGAAAGTTTTCGCGCCTATTTGACTGAAGACGGAGGCGGTTCGGAAAAAACTTTGGATAAACTCGTGCTGCTGGGAGAAAAAGATTTTTATGATTATGGCGTCGAGTCTGTTAAAGCCGAAATAATTAATATCATCGTTGAACTTAAGAAATATAGCCGTCAGCGGCAAGTGCATAGTCTCCAGCGCGAAATCGCCGCCGCCGAATCTGCCGGCGACAACGAGCGGCTCAACGTCTTGATGGATGAATTAAGAAAAATAACCGCTTCATAAATAATTATTTCATAAATAACTGCTTTATAAATAGCCGCTGGCTAAAAAAAATAACCATTTTGTCACATATGGTAAAAAATACCAAGCTAAAAACTAAAAAAACAACATCGAAATCAGCGCCCAAATCAACGGTTAAGTCGAAATTCAGAACGGCCGGGAAAGCGGCTTCGAAAAAAAACGCTTCCGGTGCGCCTAAAAGGGAACCAAAACCGGTCGTCAAACCGACCGAAGAGCAGTTGAAAAAACTGATTGAGAAGGGGCGGCTGCGCGGTTTTATCACGGAAACCGAATTATTATATCTTTTTCCGGAAGTGGAAGAGTATGTTTATGAGTATGATGTCTTTTTGGGCGACCTTCAGAAAAGCGGAGTCAGAATTATGGAAGATTCCGGTCGCATTTTAGATACCGTCGAGAAGAAAGCCCAGGAACCGCCGTTAACCGGAAAAGCCCTGGCGCATCAGAACGCCTTAAATATTGATTTATCAAAATTAAGCGCCGATTCCATCCAAATGTATTTGAAAGAAATCGGCAAGGTCGCCTTGCTAAGCGGCGACGAAGAAGTGGAACTGGCGAAGCGGAAAGAGAAAGGCGATAAAGAAGCGGAAAAGAGGATTATTGAAGCGAATTTGCGCCTCGTCGTTTCTATCGCCAAGAAGTTTGCCGGCGCCAAAGGCATGAGCTTATTGGATCTTATCCAAGAAGGGAATATCGGCTTATTCCGCGCCGTGGAAAAATTCGAATATCGCAAGGGTTATAAGTTTTCCACTTACGCGACCTGGTGGATCCGCCAGGCGATTACCCGCGCTTTAGCCGATCAGTCCCGAACCATCCGGATTCCGGTTCATATGGTGGAAACCATCAATAAATTCCAGCAGGTCCAGCGCAATCTGATTCAAGAACTGGGCCGCGAACCCTTGGCCGATGAAATCGCTTCGGAAATGGGAGAAGATATAGAGAAGGTGCGATACATCATGAAAATTTCCCAGGATACGATTTCTTTGGAAACGACTATCGGCGATGACGACGAGGATTCGACTCTGGAAGATTTTATCGAAGACATAAAGAATGTGACGCCGGATCGGGCGGCCGCTTTGCAATTATTAAAAGATTACGTGAAAAATATCGTCGCTCAGCTCTCGCCGCGCGAACAGAAGATTTTAGAGATGCGTTTCGGGCTGATTGACGGAGTGGCCCATACTCTGGAAGAAGTGGGACGGGAGTTTGAGGTTACGCGCGAACGCATCCGCCAGATAGAATCTAAATCTCTAGAGAAGATTCGGAAGTTCAAGGGGCTGGAAAAGTTAAGGGATTATTAAAGAGGGAAAAGCGTTTATAACTTCAATCTCTCCGCCACATAATCAACATCCTTGTCTCCCCGACCGGATAAATTGACGATGATAATTTTATCGGAGTTTAGCTTGGGCGCGAGTTTGATGGCCTGGGCCACGGCATGAGAACTTTCCAGCGCCGGAATTATTCCTTCAATTTTAGTCAAAACCTGAAAAGCTTCCAGTGCCTCGGCATCATTAATAGTCTCATAAGTTACTCGGCCCTTATCTTTTAAATCCGAGTGAACCGGTCCGACGCCGGGATAGTCCAAGCCCGAAGCGATAGAATGGACCGGTAATGGCTGGCCTTTATCATCCTGCAACAGGTAAGTGAACATTCCATGAATATTGCCCGGTCTTCCTAAAGTTAAAGTCGCGGCGTGGTCGCCCGGCTTAAAACTTCTGCCGCTCGGTTCAACCCCGATCATTTTTACGTCCCGGTCGTCTAAAAACTCATGGAATAAACCGATGGCGTTGGAACCGCCGCCGACACAGGCAACCAGATAATCGGGCAGTCGGCCGGCTTGTTCTAAGATTTGAACCCGGGTTTCTTTGCCGACTATGGATTGGAAATCTCTGACCATCATCGGAAAGGGATGCGGGCCGACAACCGAGCCGATGCCGAAAAAGATATTCTGCGGATCTTTGACGAAAGCCTCAAAAGCGCTATCAACCGCGTCTTTCAAGCAGCGGCCGCCGGATTTTACAGTCACTACTTTCGCTCCCAGCAGTTGCATGCGGATAACATTGGGATGCTGTTTGACAATATCAATCTCGCCCATATGAATTTCACAGGCCAGACCGACCAAGGCCGCGGCTGTCGCCAAAGCGACGCCGTGCTGACCGGCGCCGGTTTCCGCGAGCAGTTTAGTCTTGCCCATCCTTTTAGCCAGTAAGGCCTCGCCTAAAGTATGATTGATTTTATGCGCCCCGGTATGGTTTAAATCTTCGCGCTTGAAATAGATTTTCGCGCCCCCTAATTTCTCCGACAAGTTACGGGCGTAATATAGGGGCGACGGTCGGCCCACATAATTTTTCAGCAGGCTCTCATATTCGGCTCGGAAATTAGGATCGGCTTGAGCGTTTTTATAGGCCACGGCAATCTCATCGAAAATCGGCTTTAAGGCCGGCGGGATAATTTGTCCGCCGTATTCGCCGAAATAACCGGTCTGATCGGGTGATAATTTTAAGGAATTTTTCATATAATTTAAATTTATAATTAATAAATAAATCAGCGCGCCAAACCGAGTCGCCAAGGCTGGGTGGATCGATTGTGAAAATAATAATACATAAGATAAAGCTTTAATAAATAAAAACTACCCAATAAATCATATATCGGGTAGTTTTAAAAAATAAATTTTAAACAAAAAACCAGCTACCCAATATTATAGGCAGTCCGCCAATTCTGACTTGCTGTTTGGAATTTATTTGAAACCATATAATTATGATAACATGGTTTAAAAAATAATTCAAGAACTTGTCAAATTTTCCGAGAAAATGGTATGATTAATAAAATATGAACAGCCGCCTCGCCCTATCGGTGCTAATCGTCGCGACTCTGTTAGCGCCATCTCTAGCGAGTGCGCAGGTCTATTCTGATAACGGCTGGCATAACGATTGGTACGAGTCTTTGACCATCACACCATCCGGGCCGCCCGACATTGTTTTTCCCGTTCAGGGAGGAGCGAGCTTTACCGATGATTTCGGCGATGGGCGCAGCGGCGGCCGCATCCATGAAGGCAATGATCTGATAGCGCCAAAGATGACGCTCATTGTGGCCGCCCGGGGCGGGAGGATAGTTTCCGCGTCGCTGACTGAACCGAGTTACGGCTATATGCTTTCGATTGCCGGCGACGACGGCTACAAGTACAATTATCTTCACATCAATAACGACACGCCGGGGACGGATGACGGTAACGGCGGATTGCAGTACGCCTACGCGCCGGGTATTGAAAGGGGCGTACAGGTTATTCAAGGCCAGCATATCGCCTGGGTCGGCGATTCCGGGAACGCCGAGGCGACCGTCTCGCATCTCCATTTTGAAATTCGTTTGCCGGATGATAGCGCTATTGATCCGTATCCATATTTAAACGCCGCCCTGAAAATCTCCGCTTATGATGTCGCCGCCGCCAAGGCCGCCAGCCCGACTATTAATTCCGATAAAGGATTGGTTGTGACTCCGGGAGCGACGGTTTATTGCGCGCCCGGTTCACTGATACGCACTCCTTCGATTTCCTCGGTCTATTATTGCGGTTCAGACGGCAAGCGCTACGTCTTCCCGAACGCCCAAACTTACGCCACTTGGTATAAAGATTTTTCCACTGTTAAGATAATCGCGCCTGAAGATTTGAGTAAAATCCTCTTGGGCGGAAATGTTACTTATCGCCCGGGCGTCAAATTAGTAAAAATCCAAACCGACTCCAAGGTCTATGCTGTTGATCGTAACGGCACGCTTCGCTTGATGATAAATCCGGCTATCGCCACGAAATATTACGGAGCCTTATGGGCAAAAAACGTCGCCGATATTCCTGACACTTTTTTCACCAACTATAAAATCGGCAACCCGGTGAGCAACTGATAATTTAAGTATTAGAATTAAATCATAATTAATAAACGCGCGGTCATGGTCGTAACCACGTGTTAAGTCTAAAAAATTAATCAATCTAAAAATATATGGATTCGTATAATTCTCCCTCAACCAAGCCGCTTTATCGCGGTACGCAAATTGTCTGGTATATTATTGGTCTGCTCGAGGTGTTATTAGCTTTTCGTTTTATCTTAAAGCTGCTCGCGGCTAATGCTTCCGCCGGTTTCAGTAATTTTATTTACACGGTCAGTTATCCTTTTGCCACTCCGTTTCTTAACGTCTTCCGGGCTACCAAGGTCGAAGGCAGTGTTTTCGAGTGGACTACGCTTTTAGCGATGTTAGTCTACTTATTGATTGCTTGGGGCATTGTTAAGATATTTTTTATGAGCAAAACAGTGTCGACGCCGGAAGCGGCGGCTAAGTTAGACGAAGAGGATAAGTAAAAATCATTCTGATAAAAGTCATTCTGATAAGTGCTTATTTTTATTAATTAAAACAAAATTTATGGGAATCATTCTGTGGATAATTTTCGGAGGCTTGGTCGGCTGGATTGCTTCGATGATTATGAAAACCAATGCCCAGCAAGGCTTTGTGCTAAACATTATAGTTGGTATCATCGGCGCGGTGCTCGGCGGCTGGATAATGAGTTTAATCGGAAAGAGCGGGGTGGGTGGTTTTAATTTGTACAGCTTTCTGGTGGCGTTGCTTGGAGCGGTAGTCCTTATTTGGATTGTTAAAGCTCTGCGGAATTAAAAATTAAACAGCCTAAATAAAAGAAAAATTCCCCGTCAAATGACGAGGAATTTTTTTGGCTCCCTTAGAGGGACGGCCAATGTCCGAGCCGTAAGTATTGCCTAATATTGAATAAATTTGTATAATAAAAGTATGAAAAAAATACTAATAGCCGTCGGGGTTTTACTAATTATCGGAATTTCCGCTTTTTTTCTTCGCGGTAATATTCGCGACGTTACTTTAGAATTAGAGAAACGGCAATTACCAACCGAAGTTAAAGATGTGACCGTTAAAGATGCGGCCACGCCGTCCGTTAACGCGGCCACGCCGTCCGTTAATGTAGCCACGCCGTCCGTTAATGTAGCCACGCCGTCCCCGACCGCCGCCGCCAATAAATTTGCCGGCCTCAACTTAGCGGTACCCTTTTCGGCTCAAGCGCCTTATGGAGATTGGAGTTTGCCGTACGCGGAAGCCTGCGAAGAGGCTTCAGCTCTTTTAGTCGACCGCTTTTACACCGGCGCCGAGCTGACTCCGGAAATAGTTAAACAAGAAATTCTTAAAATAGTAGATTGGGAAAATAAAACCTTCGGCTATTATGAACACACCACAGCCAAAGAAACCGGACGAATTCTAAAAGAATATTTTAATTATAAACGGGTGGATGTTAATTATGATATTTCGCTGGCCGACATTAAAGCGCAAATAATGGCCGGACGACCCGTTATCGTCCCCTTAGCCGGCCGCCTGATCGGTAACCCGTATTATCGCCAACCCGGACCGATTTATCACATGCTCGTGATCAAAGGCCTGACTAAAGACGGTGATTTTATTACTAATGATGTCGGTACAAAGAGAGGTAATAATTATGTTTACGACGCGAATGTTTTATATGACGCCATTCATGACGCGCCCTATGGCGGCGGCGAATTAAATGATATCGGGTTAGAAAAAGATATTCCCACCGGCCGTAAAGCCATTATCGTCGTTTATCCGAACTAAAACCGCTCATAACAACTTTGTTCATTTTTGGAAACGGAACTAAACAATCGCCGCGTCCTGGCAGAAATCAAAACGGCCAGAAAAATTAATTCCACGGCGCTGCCGATAAAAAATCCTAAAGGCAGAGCTAAAATATCATAGCGCGGAACTAATAAATAGGCGCCGCCGACGGCGATAACAAAGCCCACGACACTTAACGCGACCGGAATAATCGTGTTTTTTGTGGCATAAAAAGCGCGCGCCAAAAGCTGGATGGAGGCTTCGGTCGGTATCGCCAGAGTAAACATTCCTAAGGTCGCCGCGGTTCTGGCGATATCACTGGTTGTAAACGCTCCGCCCCCCAAAGCGATTCGCACTAAAGGCTCTTTAATCCAAAAAGTAACCAGGGCGGCGGCGATACTGGTAAAAAATATCAACAAAAAAGAATTTTTTAAAATTTTGCGAAAACGGTCAATCGAACGATCCACAATCGCCAGCGCTAAAATCGGAAAAGTGGTGGTGGCGATAGTAATACCGATTAAACTGACCGGAACACTCTCGAAATTTCTGGCGAAACTCATAACCGCCACCGAACCGGGGACTAAAGTGGAACTAATAGCCGTAAACGCCCAAAAAGTAGCGAGCTCAATCGGATGGCCAAGCATTTTCGGCAGCATTAATTTGAGAGTTTGTTTAAACTCCGCGGTCCTGAAAGAACAGTTCAAACTGAAAATAAAACCGGACCGCCGCGCGTCCCAAAATCTGACGGCGAAATGTAAAAGAGCGCCGCCGACAGTGCCTAGGGCTACGCCCGTAATTCCAAAACGCGGTGCGAGCAGAATTGTTCCGCCGATTATTCCTAAATTATATAAAATCGGCGACAGACCATAAAAAAGAAAGCGCCGCTTAGTTACGAGCATGGCGCCGATGGCGTTGGAGATTCCAAAAAATATGGGTGAGAGAGATAAGAGGCGAAGAATTTTAGCCACCAGAGCGCGATCCTCCGGATTAAATCCCGGGACTACCAGAGCGCTGATCGGGTCGGCAAAAATAATAATGATTATCGAAGTGATGATCATTGATCCAATGGCGGCGGTAATAACGGAGTTGGCGTATTTGTTGGCCCGTTTAACGTCAAGTTTTAAAAGCTCGGTCAAAATCGGGATAAAAGCCGCCGCAATCCCGCTCGCCACTAGAATATTAAACAATAGATCAGGAATTAAAAAAGCGGCGTTATAAGCGTCAAGGGCTCTAGTCGCGCCAAAGACTTGAGCGAAATAATGATCGCGGACTAAGCCTAACAGATAGGAGATTAAGATGGTAATTCCCAAAACTAGGCTGCCGGCCGGAATCAATTTTGCTAATCGTTGCTTCATACACTTTTATTTTTTCAGCTTATTATTCTAAATTATAACCTATTTTTGACAAACAAAACAGCTGTGATACAATTAAATTACAGTATGCATTTTTCTAGAAAAACAGTGATTATTATTGGTAGTTCAGCAATTTTGTTGGGCCTTTTGATTGTCGCCGCGATATTTAAATTAAAACCGGAATTACCGCTAACTAAAAAAATCGTCGTTCCTTTTACCAGCCAGGCGCCGGGGGGCAATTGGCAAGAACCTTGGCAGAACGCTTGCGAAGAAGCTTCGATCGTAATGATCCAGAATTTTTACAAAGACGAAGGGCTCACTCCGGAAAAAGCCCGTGAGCAGATTCTGGCTGTTTTTAAATTAAAAAAAACCACCGCTCCGGTCTCCAAAGATGAATCTCTCGAGCGGATTGTGGAAATTATAAACAGCGGTGATTTAAACTGGCAGGCGCGCGTGGTTGATAATCCCGATCTAACCGCAATCAAGGGTGAGCTGGCGGCCAACCATCCGGTTATCGCTCCGGTTTACGCGCCTTTGTTGAGCAACCCTAACTACACGAGCCCCGGTCCGGCCTACCATGTAATTGTTATCACCGGTTACGACGATGCGAGCGGTGAATTTATCACTAATGACCCGGGGACGGACGAGGGGGAAAGTTATCGTTATCCTTATGAGGTGCTGATGACGGCTTTACACGATTACCTGGCTAATAAAGATTATACCGCCGGCGCTAAACGTGTCTTATTTACCGAACCGCATTGATAGTTCGGCTACATTTAAGATGATAAAAATAAAAAAAGGGGAAGAATTGTTCCCCTTTTTAAAATATATTGTTTATTCGCTGTAATTTTTAATATAATTAATTACAGCTCTTTGCAGGTCAACATAAAAGTTGACAGCTTTTGTGCTAGCGAAAGACTTTTCTGGCCATACTTCCGAGTAATAATTCATAGAAGGCCTAGAATAACCCCAGGCTCTTATTATTCTGCCGGCGGAGTCAACATCTATTCTTGTTCCCGCACCAGGACCCTTAATGGTGGTCGTTACCTCAATACGGAAAATGCCCCCCTTATTTGATCTTAGAAAAGTCAAATAAGGCCCGGATAATACATTATCCGGTAAATTCGCAAAATACATAGAGCCGTCATACCCGGATGCTTTGGGCAAACTCCCATCTTGCATTTTTCTTGCGACGATATCCATATCGGCTGAAGTAACGGCCGGATATTTTGATGGGGAGTGCTGGTTGCAGGCGCTTAACGTCACTACTGCGAAAACAATTAATAAATTTTTCATTCTTTGATTTTTTAAATTAGTATTGATTGGATTATCTTAACCCCCAATAAAGAGGTTTAGATAATCCAACAAATATTAACTAAAAGTTAGTTTTGTTAAAGTGCTGCATAACACAAAAATATAGCATAATAGCTATATTTCTGTCAAGCTTCGCTCCGCGGATTACATATTTACCGAACTGTTTAACGTATTTTTTGTTGTAAGAATTAGTTTAGACAAATTAAAAACCCCGGAACTAAAACAGTTTCAGGGTTTTTTGTATTTTCTCCTTATTTAGTTTTTTAATAGGATTTTAATACAAGGGGATAATGAATTTTTCCGAAGTTTCAGTTTCCGAAACGATGGCAAAATTATTCCATTTTTTTGACCTCTCTTCTCCGTAAAAACTCATCGGAAAGGCATCTTTGATGATGAAATTATGAAAGAAAAGAGTTTTCTTAGTTTTTTGGGGATTAACGATTATTAATTCTGTATTTTTGATAAATTCCAAACACAGATCCCCCCAATCTTCATCATTCTCTGGAAGCCATCCCAAATAATCTTCCCTTAACTCATATTCTTCTGGCTGATTGCCTAAACAATATTTTTTCATTTTCTATATTTTTAAGGTTCAACAATATGATTTTAACTATCAAAAAATAATACAATATGCATTCTTTTTTGTCAAGAGAGCCCGCCTGACTCATTTAACAGATATTTTTATTCACTTAAAAAATATCTATTTTATGTCACAATAACGTCACACTTTGATATTTTAGACAGTATATTTTACTTTTTTATAACAAAAAATAGGCTAATATTAGCCTATTTTATGCTTGCTCCCGGGGTCGGATTCGAACCGACGACCAATTGGTTACACTTATCCACTAGTTTCCAAGTGGGGTGGACTATATCATCATCCATTGAAATGGATGCGAGGCGCTTCCTGCTCTAAGAATTAGAGAAGTACTCCCTTACGGGATAGTCTCTGAACCTTCCCTGAAAATCAGGGCTTGGCTGCTGATTATCTTATCCTCACGGATTTAGACTTCCAGCAATTCACCTCGTTATTCGACCTCAATTACTTGAGGAAGCTGCGTTTAGAACTAATGTGTTCACAGCCAACTGCGCTACCGCTGCGCTACCCGGGAATGTATTAAATTTTTAATAAATATTCTGCCTTGATAACTTTTTAATTGTTTTTCTCTAGTTAAGGCGGACGTTCTATCTTTAACCTCTTCTTTATAAACTATATCCCAAGAACCATTAAATCGAAAGGTGTATGATTTCTTTATAATTTTACTATTATGTAAAATCAGCCTCTTTTCTAAATCACAGGTTTGACCTATATATATTTTATTATTGCGCTCGTTGTATAGAGCATAGACATAATACATATAAATGCGCTACCTCCGCCAGCTGGCGGAGCGCTACCCGGGAATATTAAATTGTTTAGGAAACGCTTCCGCGCTCCCTTCAAAAAACAAAAATGCTTTAAAAACATTTTATGTTTATATTCTAGCAAATACTCCGGTTATGTCAATATAAATCGGAATGATGATTAAAAGAGATGATTGAAAGAGCGGAGCTCAATCAATCGCGATAATCTTATACCGAGCGACGCGGTCGCTAAGGGCGACGGAGACGATATCGCCGACTTTATGGCCGAGCAAGGCCGCGCCGAGCGGGGAACTATAGGAGATGACTCCGCTCATAGGATTGGTTTCGGTTGAACCGAGTATCTGATAAGTTTTTATTCGGCCATTAACTTCCACCGTCACGCTATGGCCTAGTCCGATAGAATTTTTATCCGGATTAGGCGCGATTATTTCCGCTCGTTTCAATAAATCTTCGCTGTCTAAAATGCGCTGGTTAAGACCGCGCAAGCGACTCTTAGCCAGTTGATAACCGGCATTTTCCGAGAAATCACCCATTGCGGCTAAGCGTTTAGTTTCCTCACTTAAGCGGGGGCGGTCAATTTCTTTCATTCGCTTCAGTTTCACACCTAAAGCCGCGAATTTTTCAGGCGTGATATTCGGGTCGGCTTTGGGCCGGATATAAGTTTCTTTTTTTCGATAGGGAGTTTGCATATTATTAATAATAGGCTAATTTTAGGCTTTTATCAATCTTTAGTAATCTATTGACATAATACAATAATTATCCTAAGATAAGCGCATTGAACTTTAAAAATAGTATTAACTAAAATATACAAATTGTCTAAGGAGGGACAGCGTAATGCCACGTCAAGTACTGCCTGATGAAAAGTCTTTTGCCGACTTTAAGGAAAAGATTCTTGCTTTAGAATTCAGAGAGCTCACGAACGAGGAATTTACTGCGGCTCTCGAGCGCTCCGATTTTAAACCGTCGAGTTCCAGCGCGGGCAGGTCAACAGCTTTTGTCTATAGCGCCGATAGGCCGGACAAACCGAATGATCTAAAAGTTTTTGCCTGGACGACTTATTTGAGCCAAGAACAAAAATCTCGCGCTACCGCCTCTGGCTGGATCTTAATTACTCAAGCCGGCCAAGCTCGCTATTTTGCGCATCCGCTAATGCGAACCAAAAATTTTTTAATAACGTTGGTTCGTCTGGCCTGGATAGCTAGATGGCGGGTTATTAATCGTCCGACTTGCCGGGAATGCCAGCGTTATATGAAAATAGCCTATGGCTGGGCGATAAAATCTCGGTATTGGCGCTGTGATTACAGAAGTAATCACCATTCATATAAGTCAATTTTTGAGGATTGGGATATCGGTATGCCGCCAAAGGCTTTCGCGTTTGTGAAAAAGAGACGCAAAGTTAGGAGAAAATATCGTGAGGGTCGGAAAAGGGCCGGCAAACCCAACAATGTCGCGATGTTAAATCGTCTGAAACGGAAAAGGCGCCGGTTGAAAAATTTGACCAGTTCTACTACGTAAATCTTTAAGGCATAAATTTTTAAGTCGTAACCGTTTCTTAAATTTTAAAAGAAACGGTTTTTTATTAAAAAACACGTAAAATAGCGAATAATCTGTGTATTGACATATACCATAATATGTATTAATATAACCATAGTTCTTAAATAACACGAAAAAAATCGATCTAAGATGAAGAAAACTGAAGAGACCACCAGAGAAAAGATTCATGAATCGCTAATGGACATAGCTGTTCAACGGATAGAACGAAAGGGTTTAAATTGTTTCAAAATTCAGACGTCAGATCAGGATTTTGCGATTATCACCGCGGAAGAAACAAAGAATCCAGTTCTAAAATTAAAATTTGGCGATTTTATGATTCTTAATAACAATGCTTATTCAGGGACATATGCTATTTATTTGGGTCATTTTCCCGACCCGATTACCTTGAATAATGTTTTGCCTCAAAACTGGTTCTGGGCACAGGACGAGACTCGTCCTCATTATTATGGAGACGGTGTAATAAATCCTGAAGACCTAGTAAAATACGGCGTCCGGCTTGTTTCCGAAGCGAACCCCCTCTGGGTTCGTAAATTCATCCGTAGGATGAAATACTCGAAACCGGGAAAGAAGAAATAAAATTGACGTCCTGCCATCCTTAACAACCCCTCGCCTTTACAGCAGGGGTTTTTTCTTATAAGATTTAATTGTTATTTTTTTATTAGCCCTTATCCGTATGGCCGAAGAAGTAGTTTTAAGATTTGATAACGTCAAATTTGAATATCTCCATAAGACGCCGATTTTAAATGAGGCTTGTTTTAGCGTGCGGAAAGGCGCGAAAATAACCTTAATGGGCCAGAACGGTTCTGGTAAGAGCACGATTTTCGGGTTGATAAAAAAAGAACTGACTCCGAAGAGCGGCCAGATTTCTGCCGCTAACAACGCGACTATCGGCGCGGCCAGCCAGACCATGGCGCGCGAATATTTTGAATTGAGCGTGGAAGCCTATTTTTCACGGGCTTTTTCACCCGTGCCGGGAAACATCAAAAGTCGGATAAGCAAAGCTCTGGATGCGGTTAATTTTAATATTCCTCTGGATCGCCGGGTTGGCGGCCTTTCCGGCGGCCAGCAAGCGCGCCTTCTATTGGCTTACGCGCTGGTTCAGGATCCGGATATTTTGTTACTGGACGAACCGACCAATAATCTGGATAAGGACGGCATTGACCATCTCATTACTTTTTTAGTCATGTACGATAAAACCGTTTTGGTTATTTCTCATGACGCCGATTTTTTAAACTGCTTTACCGAAGGCGTCATCTATCTCAATAATTTTACCCATCAAACCGAAATGTACGTCGGCGATTATTATTCCGTCGTGGAAGAAATCGGCCGCCGCGTGGAACGCGAACAGCGCGAGAACGCGCAACTGGAAAAACAAATCCAGGACCGCAAAGAAAAAGTTAATTTTTTCGCTCATAAAGGCGGGAAGATGCGCAAGCTGGCGAAGAAACTGAAAGACGAAACCGAAGACCTGGAAGAAAATATGGTTGATGTCCGCCGGGAAGATAAGACAATCAGAGATTTTGAGATTCCGGTCCAAGAAGAATTGAGCGGGGAAATCGTGATTCTGAAAAAAATTCGGGTCATTAAAAATCATGAGCCGATATTTAAAAACATCGATAAAGTGCTGCGCAAAAAAGATCGCCTGCTCGTTGTCGGACCCAACGGCATCGGCAAGAGCACGCTCCTGCGCTCGCTGGTCAGCGGAAAACAGGAAGGGCAGAGCATTGCCAAGAATGTTCGCGTCGGTTATTACAGCCAGGATTTTTCCACTCTTAATTTTGAGGAGACGGTTTTTAATTCGCTTAAAGGCGCGCTGGCGGACGGTCTAGGAGAACAGGAACTTCGTTCCACGGCTGCGGGGTTTTTAATTACCGGCGATTTAATGGGCCATAAGGTCGGGGATTTGTCGGAAGGGCAGAAGGGTCTGCTCGCCTTCGCGCGCTTGGTCTTGATGCGGCCGGGAATCCTGATTTTAGACGAGCCGACTAACCATATTAATTTCCGCCATATTCCGATTATCGCCGCGGCCATTAACGCCTATCACGGCCCGATAATTATGGTCAGCCATATGCCGGAGTTCGTCAAGGAAATACGGATAACCGAGGAGCTGGATTTGGGAAAATTATAGAGAATTCATTAATTTCGCTTGACTGTTATCAAAAAATAAGGTAATATCAAAAAAGACCTAATTTAAATTACGTCGGGTGCGTAATTTTTTTATTTTATTAGATTTTAGCCTGTTGATATGGAAATCAGAAACATCGCCATTATCGCCCACGTTGACCATGGCAAAACAACTTTGACCGATGCTTTGATGCGCCAGACCGGCATGAACGACGGCAGCGTCAGCATGGACAGTAATGACCTGGAAAAAGAGCGGGGAATTACGATTTATTCCAAAAATACTTCGGTCTTTTATCGTGAAACAAAAATCAATATCGTTGATACTCCGGGACATGCCGATTTCAGTTCGGAAGTGGAGCGCATCCTGCGTTCCATTGATTGCGTCCTGTTGCTCGTTGACGCCCAGGAAGGGCCGATGCCGCAAACTAAATTCGTTTTGAAAAAATCTTTGGAACTCGGGCTAAAACCGATTGTGGTTATCAATAAAATCGATAAGCCGGCCGCGCGTTGTGAAGCGGTGGCGGAAATGGTTTATGAATTATTTTTGGATTTGGGAGCGACCGACGAACAACTAGATTTTCCGGTTATCTACGGCGCCGCGAAAAAAGGTTTTGCCAAGCGCAATTTAAGCGACGAATCCGATTCTCTGTCTCCGCTTTTGGATTTGATTTTAGAGCATGTCCGTCCGGCCTCCAACCCGGAGTTGGAAACCAAACAATTATTGGCCCAGCCCTTCAATCTGGCTTATGATAATTTTTTGGGACGTTTGGCGATTTGCCGCGTTTATCAAGGAAAAATCAAGGCCGCGCAAACCGTCTTTATTGAAAATCTCAGCGGTGAAACGCGTCAGAGAAAAACAACCAAGTTATTTACCTTTAAAGGTATCAGCCGTCAGGAAGTGACCGAAGCCGTAGCCGGCGATATCGTTATGGTCGCGGGTTTGTCCGATATTTATATCGGTGAAACTATCGCCGAAGCGGCCGAGCAGTCTCCTTTACCGGCGATTAAGATAGATGAACCGACCATTTCCTTGAATTTTTTGATTAACAATTCTCCCTTCGCGGGCCGGGAAGGGAAATTTGTCACTAACCGCCAAATCAAGGAACGCTTGGAGAAAGAACTGGAAGTTAATGTCGGTTTGAAAATTGATTTTTCCGAAACTAATTCTTATAAAGTTTTCGGTCGCGGCGAACTCCATATCGCCATCCTTTTGGAAAATTTGCGCCGGGAAAATTATGAACTCCAGGTTTCCCAGCCCCAGGTTATTATCAGAGAAGAAAATGGCGTGAAACTTGAACCGTATGAAGAAATAACGATTGATATTCCGGAAGCCCAGACCGGCGTGGTTATGGAGAAGATTTCAAAACGTAAAGGACGACTGGAGGATATGAGAAATCACAACGGCCAAGCGCGTTTGATTTTTGAAATCCCGACTCGCGGTTTGCTCGGCTACCGCAATGAATTCGTAGTGGATACGCGCGGTGAAGGAATTTTATGCACGCATTTCGCCGGTTTCAAGCCTTACGCCGGTGAAATTGAAAAGAGCCACCTAGGTTCCATGGTTTCCATGATGACCGGCAAGGCCTTGGCTTTTTCCTTATGGAACTTACAAGACCGCGGCAGTTTATATATCGCCCCGAACGTGGAAGTTTATGAAGGCATGGTTATCGGTAATGTTACCAAGGGTAACGATATGACCGTCAACCCGATCAAAGGAAAGCAACTGACCAATGTCCGCGCCTC
This sequence comes from Candidatus Falkowiibacteriota bacterium, assembly GCA_026396805.1. Lineage (GTDB taxonomy): Bacteria > Patescibacteriota > Patescibacteriia > Patescibacteriales > UBA12465 > UBA12465. The sequence goes on along the minus strand of JAPLVZ010000011.1, from coordinate 90,011 downwards.
CGGCTCCGATGAAGCGATTATTCTCACTCCGCCGTTGGAGTTAAGCTTAGAGCGCGCTTTAAGTGTTATGAACGAGGACGAATACTTGGAAATTACTCCTAAAAATATCCGCTTGCGCAAGCAGTTTTTAACGGAGAATGATCGCGTCAGATCCAAGCGCTAAGGTACTCGCGCTTAAATTAATTATTGTGAATTTCTGTTTTTTGTGCTATAATATTTTTAGCTTTAAAAGCGTTGTTAGACGCTTTTTATTAACTTAATCAACAATGATATGAAAAAAACAATTTGGCTTATCATTATCGCCGTCGTCGTGATAGTCGGCGTTTGGCTTTGGACTTCTTATAATCGCCTGGTAACCGCGAATGAAGGAGTAGATAATCAATGGGCGCAAGTCGAGACCCAATATCAGAGACGCTTTGATTTGATTCCTAACCTCGTCAGTTCCGTTAAAGGCGCGATGACTCAAGAGCAGTCCGTCTTCGGCGCTTTAGCCGACGCGCGCGCGAATTATAGCGGCGCGACGACTGTCAATGAAAAAGCCGCGGCCGCGACTCAAGTAGAAAGCGCTTTCGGACGCTTATTGGCCATCATGGAAAATTATCCGCAGCTTAAATCCATTGAAACCGTTCAAACTTTGATGGTGCAGCTGGAGGGCACGGAAAATCGTATCAGCGTGGAACGCAGCCGTTTTAATGAAGAGGTTAAGAACTTTAACGTGCTGATCAAACGCTTACCGACTAATTTGATTGCCGGTATGTACGGTTTCTCGGCTAAGACTTATTTTGAGGTTGCGCCGGCCGCCGCTATTGTCCCGCCGGTTAAGTTGGATTTGACTATATAAAGAAGGCTTAATTGTAAAGAAGAAAGCTACTTATAAAAAAGAAATTTATTATCCGCTTATGTGGCGTCGCGCGCTGATAATCTTCAGTTTAGCTTTATTTTTGGCGGTCGGCTTTTCGGCTCGGGCTTATTATAACCCGGGGAAACCGGCCGCTTTTGTTGGTGATTATGCCGGAGTTTTGGACGCGACTCAAGTTAGCGCTTTGGAAAATAAATTAAGCCAGTTTAACGCCACGACTTCTAGTGAAATCGCGGTCGTAATCATTAAGAGCTTGGAAGGTGATACGATTGAAAATTTCGCCAATAAATTATTCGCGGATTGGGGTATCGGGAAGGAGAAAAAAGATAACGGCGTCTTATTGCTAATCGCGACCGACGACCGGCGGATGCGCATTGAAACCGGTTATGGTCTGGAAGGCGCTTTGCCGGATGCGACCACCAATCAGATTATCACTAAAACTTTAAAGCCGGCTTTCCTAAATAATGATTATTACGGCGGGGTTGATAAAGCGACCGATGAGATAATCGCCGCGACCAAGGGCGAATATAGCGCCGAGGCTGATGCCGGCGCTTCTAACTCCGCTCTCGGATTTATGAAGCATTTAAGTTTTGACGCGGTATTTTTTATTATTCTTATTTTATTTTATTTGGTATCGGCGCTCTGGCGCTTTTTAGCCAAGAGTAAAAGCTGGTGGCAGGGCGGGGTTATCGGCGGGGTTATTGGATTAATTATCGCTCTCATTTTCTTCAGAATTTTACTGGTCTTGATAATCTTACCGGTGATTTTAGGCGGATTTGGTTTATTATTAGATTTCCTGGTTTCTCGCGTCCTTCCTCAGCCCGGGCTGATTAAGAAGGGGCGAAATAATCTCTGGTTTTTTGGCGGCGGCGGCAAGGGCGGCTTCGGCGGAGGCGGAGGAGGCGGTTTTGGCGGTTTCGGCGGAGGTATGTCCGGCGGCGGCGGCTCGTCGGGGAGTTGGTAATTTATTGGCGCGGCTCCAAAATAATTTATTGAAGATATAAAAAACCGGAGTACATACTTCGGTTTTGTTTTCAGCTGTTGGGCTTTTTTCTTTTAGCTTTTTTCAGTTTCTTCTCTTAGTATTTTTCCTAAATTCCTTTTTTATTGGGAATAAGATCGGCGATGGATAAGAGATGCTCATTAAGATTCGTCCCGCTACCTTCTCCGGTTTGAATCTCCGGGTCTATCACCCGATCAGCATTCTTTTTTACCTGATTAGTCATTTTATGAAAATCATCCTCGGTCGTACAGAAGCGGAATTCTTCTTCATGGTCTTTCATCCAGGAAGAGATGATAGTGGCGAGATTCTCGTCGCCTTCGGCCAAACCTTCGCTGATATGAACTATATGATATAATATCATATAGCAATTGCTTTCATTTTTTCCAGGCTCTTCTAAATATTTTTTTGCTTTTTGAAGGAACCTTTTAAGTTTTTGCTCAACACTTGTCGTTTTCATCTCTATACAGTTTTGTTTGACAATATATTAATATACCATAGTCTTTTTGTCAAGATATTTTTGTTAAGATATGTCTGACTTGCAGAAATTAATCAAGGAAATTAAGAGTCATGAAAATAAGCCGCAAGCTTCTGTTTTGCGGCGCTTTTTTAAGACCGGGCCGGGCCAATATGGCGCCGGAGACCGGTTTTTAGGCCTTTATGTGCCTCTCCAGCGGCTTTTAGCCCGGAAATACGCTCATTTATCCTTCTTAGACATTAAAGGGCTTCTAAAAAGTAAAATCCATGAGTTTAGACTGATCGGTTTGTTTATTCTGGTTGATCAATACGAAAAATCCGCTCATAAGGCGCGGAAGAAAAAAATAGTGGATTTTTATCTGGCCCACACCGACAGGATTAATAATTGGGACTTGGTAGATTTATCGGTCTATAAGATTTTAGGAGATTTTTTAGTAGCGCAAAAAATAAAGCCGGCCCGGCAAATCCTTGATAAAATGGCTGTTTCTGATAATATTTGGGAAAGGCGTATGGCCATAGTTTCTACCTTCGCTTTTATCAAGTCCGGGAAGACGGAAGAAACTTTTCGTCTCGCCGTCAAGTTATTAAAAGATAAACATAATTTAATCCATAAAGCCGTCGGTTGGATGTTAAGGGAAGCCGGGAAGCGCGGCGGAGTCGATAAACTGCGGGCATTTTTAGATATTCATTACAAGAAAATGTCGCGTCTGACTTTACGTTACGCGCTGGAGCGCTTGAGCGCTCGAGATCGGAAACATTATTTATCAAAAAATTAAAATAAATTTATGATTGATTTTGAAAACAATAGTAAAAACAGCTATGAGGTAAAGCAAGCCAGGCAAGAAAACCAATTTTACAAAAAGGTGGAGCCGGTAATTCTAAACAGCCGCGATTACTGTTTAAATGATCGGGCTCGCGATTTAATCGCCGCCTTCGCCGCTGAATCCGGAAGTAATGAATCAGAGATTGTTTTATCGGTTTTAGAACATTTTAATCGCGAGCAGGGCGCTTTACCCGGCAAATTAGGCGAGGAATATGTTCGTTTAGTTTTTAGTCCGGAAGCGATTAAGAATAAAATGCTGGCCGATAATTTAGATTTTCATGAGACCGTGGCCGCTTTAGCGGCTAGTGCCAGAGAGAAAAAATTTTTTTTGGATAAAGACTTGATTGATCAAGCGGTGAAAGAGGCGGCCAAGACTTTAACGGTCGCGGTGGAAGCTTAGGCCGCGTTAGTCTGTAAATTCCCCGAATTTTTATTGTAGTTTTTAAAAGGAGTGGTATAATATTATTAAGCTCATAACAAACTAAATATATTTTTATGGAAAACGAAAAAGAGAGTTGCTGCGACGCTAATGAAAACGGCAACGGAGACAAGGGTTGTTGTAATGATAAAAAATGTTGTAGCCACGGCGGCGGTCACGGCCATAAATGCCATGGCTCGCTCTTGATTATCGGCTTAGTATTACTTACGGCGATAATTATCACCGCGATTTTGCGCGACAGAATAGTTAATCAGCAATTTAAGTCGGTAACCATTACCGGCCAGGGGAAAGTTACTTATACTCCGGATTTGGCGATCGTGAATTTAGGCGTTCAGATAGATAAGGTCGCTAAGCCCGAAGACGCCTTGAACCAGTTAAATACTAAAGTCGCGAGTATCATGACGGCCGTCAAAGCCGTCGGCGTCGCGCCGGAAGATATCCAGACTCAGAATTATACGTTGTATCCGCAGTATGATTATAAGGATAATGTTTCTTCCGTTTCCGGCTATAACGCCAACGAGCAATTAGTGATTAAGGTCAGCGGCTATGACAAGGATCAAAATAAATTAAGCCAGGTTATCGCCGCCGCCTCCAAGGCCGGCGCCAATCAGGTCAATAATTTGTCTTTTGACGCTTCCAATATGAATGAGTTGAAGCAGGAAGCTCGTCTTAAAGCGATTGCCGACGCGAAAGCGAAGAGCACGGCTTTAGCCGACAGCGCCGGCGTCCACCTGCAAGATATTACCGGTTGGTATGAAAATATGGTTAGTCCGATGTCATTTTACAACACCGCTGATTATGGCAAAGGCGGGATGGGCGCGGGCGGGACGGTGGCGCCGCAGACTCCGGCCGGCGATCGTGAAGTGATTATGGAAATCGGCGTGACTTATAACATTAAATAGATTTATTATAATATAACAGGCGGTCCGGGTTTAAAACGCGGCTTAACCTCAAACAAAACAAATAATTATGAACGGCAATGGCAATTCGGATTCCAACCGTAGTCCTTTAGTCGGTAAGACGGTTTTAATAGTTAATACGACCGGAGCGAACGATCCTCTCCATTCTAAAAAACTTTTTATCAAGAAAGTTAAGAATTTAGGGGTAAAAATCATTATTCTAAGCAAGGAAGCGAATAGCTTTCAGCCTTATGTGGACCATTCTCTTTCGGCCGATACCTCTAATTACGCGGAATCGCTGGGTGCGCTGGATAAATTCTTAAGCAATAATCCGAGCGTTAAAATGGATGGAGTTTTAACTTTCCTGGAAGATGATGTCTTGTTGACCGCTAAAATTGCCGATAAGTACCATTTGATCAATATCCCTTATAAGGTTGCCGCTCAAGTCAGAAACAAATACTCTTTTCGTGAATTTTGCGCCGTCAATAATCTGCCGGCGCTTAAGTTTCGGGCTCTGAAGAGTCATAAGGACTTAGATGAAGCCCTGAAGCTTTTAAGTTTTCCTTTAGTCGTTAAGCCGGCCTATGGCGCGTCCAGCGCCTTTGTCGTTAAGGTCAATAATGAAGAAGAACTGCGTGAAAGCTATGATTATATCAAGAAGAATATTTCTCCGAAGATAGAATCAGCCCTAGCTGATGGCTTGGAAGTTTTTGTGGAAGAATATATTGACGGCGATGAGGTTGATTTGGATATCCTGATTCAAAACGGCAAGATAAAATTCTGCGCTCTTTCCGATAATGGTAAGACCAAGGAGCCTTTTTTTATTGAAACGACGCGCATGACGCCGTCCAGTTTGCCGCCGAAGCATCAGGCCGAACTGATTGCCATGGCCGACGAAACCTTGGAAAAACTCGGTGTCTTAAACGGCTGTATTCATTTTGAAGCTAAATCAACCGCCACCGGGCCTATTCCTTTAGAAGTAAACCTGCGCCTGGGAGGCGACGAGGTTTATCCGAGCGTTAAAGCCGCTTGGCACGTTGATTTGGTGGAAAATCTGGTTAAGATCGCTTGCGGTATTTATATTCCTAAACTTGAATTTCCGGCCGGGCCCTATGAATACTTGGTGGCGGAAACATTTTCTTCGGATTACTCCGGCATCATCGTTAATTTAAACATTGATGAAGATTTGAAACGCCGCCCTTTTGTTAAAGAATTCCAGTTTGAGAAAAAAATAGGCGATTCGGTTCTCTCACCGCCAGACGGCTATGAATATCTGGGCTGGGTCCTGGTTTCCGGCCATAATCCGCTGGACGCCCAGGATAATCTGCGCGAGGCGGAAAAAGCGATTTATTACGAAGTCGCGAAATTTCATCCCGCCTCGTCCATCGGCAAGACGACGCGCCGCTCGCCGTTCTCGGCTTCGGCGATTAACGTGGATATTCTCAAGCGCCGTTCCAAGATTGAAAAAATCCGCAAAATGGCGATTTCCAACCAGCGCAATCTTCATATCGGCATCGCCTGTAATATGTACGAAGAAGGCGGCGCCGACCAGGAAACGGTGGTGGAAAAAGATCTGACGGTTATCGGGATGGATGTGGAGAAGACCTTGAAAGAAAGAGGCTATAAGATCAGTTTTTTTGATTTTAACGATTTGCCGAAAGCTTTTAACGACCTGAAGAATAGCGACGTTGACCTCGTTTTCAATGTCTGCGAGCGCATCAATAACTCCAGTTTATTGGAGCCGCACGTCGCCTCAATTCTTGACACTCTTCAGATTCCTTATACCGGCTCCAATCCTTTTACTTTGGGTTTATGCATTGATAAGATTCGCGTCAAGAAATTATTAAGCTATCATAAAATTCCGACGCCGGAATGGGATTATGTTTATTCCATGGAGGATGATATCCGCGAAGATTTGAAATATCCGCTCATCGTCAAGCCGGCTAATACCGATAATTCTATTGGTATCACTAATGACTCCGTCGTCAGGAACAAAGAGGAATTAACCCGTCAACTGGCCATAGTTTTGAAAGAAATCGGCCGTCCGGCTTTGATTGAAGAGTATATTGACGGCGATGAGTATGATGTTCCGATTATCGGTTCGGAAGAAGATGATTTGCGCATCTTACCTCTGGCGCGGTCTATTTTTGATAATCTGCCGGCAAATTTATGGCATATTTATCCGTTTGAAGCGAAATATGCCGACGGCGGGGAATATAAAAAGATAGTCGTGCAGAGACCGCCGAAAAATATCGGCAAAAAACTGGAACAGCTCTTGGGAGAAATCGCGCTTGATACTTATAATATCCTGGACTGCCATGACTACGGCCGCATTGAAATCCGCGTCGATAAGAATAATAATCCTTACGTGCTGGAGCTTAATCCGAATCCGTCCCTGGACGTGGAAGGAACATTTTCCGCTTCCGCTGAAGTTATCGGGATGAATTACGGCGATTTTTTGGAAGAAATTATTCGTCTCGCCATTAAGCGCTATAAAGACAATCCGCCTTATTACCATCTCCAGTCGAACGTGATGTAGTTAAGTGGCGACTTATTAAACTAACTAACTATATAATGAAAAAAGTTAAAACCATTCCCCGGCTTATGTTTGAGATTCGTCCGTCTAAAGCTTTGCCCGGAGAAGTAGCGACTTTCGCGGTTCGTAATATTAAAAAAGGCGCTATTATCGCCGACATTGATTCGCCGGAAGAAGCGGTTATTTTACCTCGGCGTTATTTTAAAAAGCTGGATAAGATCACTCAAAAAAAGATCAATAGTTTCGCCGTTCTTGACGAGGATGCTGAATATTGTCTGCCGGCTGATTTGAATAACATCGGGACGTCCTGGTACTTTAATCACAGCTGTTCTCCTAATGTGGCCTATGACAAAAGGGGGAATTACGTGGCGGCCAGAAACATTAAGAAGGATGAAGAATTATTTTTGGACTATGGCTGGATGTTCGATCAGAAATTTAAGATGAAGTGCGCTTGCGGCGCGCCTAATTGTCGGGGGCTGGTGACCGGTCAAGATTCGCTTAATTCGGAATTCAGGAAAAAGAATCTGGAACGGATGTGGCCGGAATTGAGGAAATCGTCGCTTAAAAAATAATATGCTCTTATTACCCCCCGGTTACTATCAAATTAAAAAAACCAAGAAAAAAGGGCGCGGCGTTTTTGTTCGTCAGGAGATTCCCGCCGGTACGATTATCGGCGATTATCTCGGGTTATTGATGGAGGACGCCAAGGCGGAGATTCTGGAAAAAAGATACGGCAATGCCTGTTATTCCATGGATTATAATAATAATGGTTTGTCTATTTTCCCCGTGGATATAAAAGCCGCCGGTGTTCATCTAATCAACCATTCCTGCGCGCCGAATTGCGACGCTTATTTCTATTATGGCCATACTTTATATTTTGCGCTCCGTCGTATTTGGTCGGGCGAAGAATTAACGATTGATTATGGCTTTGATCCGGATGATAGCGATAAGAAAGAATTCCTTTATCCTTGTTTTTGCGACAGCCCGTTTTGCCGCGGAACTATGTATACAAGTGTCGCCAGACTAAAGCATTACGGCTCTTTCTATCGCCAAGAAACCAAGGGTCAAAAATTTAAATTATTGCCGGTCGGCCAAGTTTTAGGCGCTCTGGAAAAATATCCGGCGGCGGTAAAAGATAACAGTATTTTTGATTTATTTGTCAACTTAAAAGCGGCGCCGCTAAATTATTATGATCGGAAAATACCTTCAGTCAAGGAATTAAGAAAACGCTTACGCGCCAGCGGACGAAGGTTAAATTTCAAAAAGCTTGGATTAAAAGTTTTGGCGGTAATTAATGGGAGAATTGTCGTTCGTTCGTAAAAAGCCCCTTATATTGGCATGTTTTTATTAAGTGTGCTATAATATACTTATATCTATTGAGTTTTCAATAAGAGTCCCTTAAAAAGATTTAGAAATATTAATTAATTTTAATAATTTTTGGAAATTATTAATAAGCGCTCTATGGCGCTTATAATAATCCCCATACAAAAACTATGTCAAAAATGACAAAGTCGCAGATGATCGCCGCTTTATCCGAAACGGCCGGTTTAAGCAAGAAGGAAACCGCCACTTTTATGGATAATCTAGCGGATTTCGTTTACAAAGAAGTCAAGAAGAGCGGTGAATGCATCGTTCCTGGCTTCGGTAAATTAGTGAAAGCGAAGAGAAAAGCGAGAGAAGGCCGCAATCCGGCGACCGGAGCCACTATCCATATCCCGGCTAAAACTGTAGTTAAGTTCCGCTTGGCGAAAGCGGTTAAGGATACCGTTCTATAATTGTAAGTAAGTAAGTTTCTCAAATACAAAAAACATCCCGTCGGAATCCGGGATGTTTTTTTGTTCTTAACACGCTCATTATACGTTGGTTAAATTATTTCCATTCTTTGACATATTGGCCGAGGCCGAAGTCTTTAAGCTTATTTTTGAGCTTGGTGTTCTTGTGGAGAAAGTAGAGCAGGGAGCCGAATTCTATCTGGTAGCGATTCTTGACTATGCGGAAACGTAAATTAGGGTCAGTTTTAATGGCGCGGCGGATAGTCTTGCCTCCGACCCCACCCAAAGAGGCGGCCTCGGAAACAGAAATCCAGATAGGGGTTATTATTTCTTTAGATGGTAAAATAATTTTGTCGGCCATTTTTTTTATTATTTTAATATTTAAGTCTATAATATCTTAGACTTAAATTAGAAAATTAGCTAATAAAAAATAAAAAATATTTAAGTCCATATTAGTTTAGACTTAAATATAGTTATTTATTTAAAAAATGTCAAATATTATTTTTAAGTCCATATATAACTAGACTTAAGTCATAATATTTTAATTCTTGTTAATCTAAAAGTCAAGAGGAGTTTTAGGCGTATTACTTAAGATGGCTTCATAATAAACGGGCGTGTAAAACCTGTTTTTATTCTTGCCTTTGGATTTCTATTATGATAGGATAAAGCCATAAAAATAATTAGGCATAGCGGCGGGCTCGTATTAGTTCCCGTTATTTTTTGTTAAAATCATTTAATGTTTTTTTAGCATTTGTAAAACATTTTAAAATGTCCATAAATCTAGTTCAAAAATTTAAAGATCAGCAGGTCTTAAGTAAGTTAAAAAGCTGTGATAAAGAGGCTTTTATTAAGGTTTACGACGATAATGTCAAGGATATCCATCGTTTTGTCTATTTTAAGATAGGCGGCCGGGAAGAGGCTAATGACCTGACTTCCATGATCTTTTTAAAGGCCTGGAATCATATTCAGAATAAAACTTTAGAAGACGCGAAAACTTTGCGGGCTTTACTGTATAAGATTGCCCGTAACGCGATAGTTGATTATTACCGGGAAACCGGTAATAAAGTGACGGCTTCTTTAGATGATGAAGATAATAGGCTAGAAGTTATAGATGAGGCGGAAAATCCTCAAGAACGCCTGGATAGAACGGCGGACTTAGAATTGATAAAAAGCAAACTTCCGCTCCTGAAAGAAGAATATAGAGAAGTTATTATCATGAAATTCGTTAATGACTTGAGTTTAAAAGAAATAGCTGAAATTAGCGAAAAAAGTAAGGGTAATGTCCGGGTCTTGCTTCATCGGGCCTTAAATGCGCTCCGCGAGTTGGTGGAACAGGATACAAAACAGGGAATTAAGCAAGATACCAAACAAGCGAAATTGGCCGGTAATCAGGGCGCAAAACTGTAACATTAAGGCGAATTTTCCGTATATTATAGTGTAAGACTAATTAGAGAATTGATTACCAATATGACTAACTCGCAACTGATCGCCAAGCTCAATAATTTGAAAAAAGTTAATCCCGATCAAAAATGGCTGGAAAGCAATCGGGAGCTTTTGTTATCCCAAGTTTCTAATTCCGGCGCGGAGAATTTATCGATTTGGAAAGTTATGATTATCAATGTTTCCAGTGTCTTTAAATCAGCGGCTCAACCGGCTTACGCTTTAGGAGTTTTCATTTTCTTGTTACTGGCCGGCAGTTTATTCAGCGGTCCGCTCTTAGCCAAGACCAAGCCGAATGACTCTTTATATATCGCGCGGATTATTTCCGAGAAGGTAAAAGTTAATACAACTTTTAGTTCGGTTGCGCGCAATAAGATGGAAGTTAAATTCGCCTCCGAGCATGCTCAAGATATTTCCGTAATCTTATCCGATCCGGCTTTTAATAACGAAGCGAACCAAGATCAAGTAGCTAGATTAAATAATAGTTTTAATGAAGAAGTAAAAACCGTTAAAGAGAGAATCGGCCGTTTAAGCGCGTCCGGCGCCGCTGTTTCTGATAATCCCTCCGCCTCTAAGAACGATGAAGTGATCATCGCCGACAGCACTAAAGACGGACAGGGAATTCAGTTAAGCGTTCAACCGCTTATTTCCGCCACTGCGACTTTAGCGATTCCGGCCGGATTTAACCTGAATGCGACCTCGGTTGATTTAATGGCCACTTCGACTGAAACCGAAAAGGTTGAACCGACAAAGGCGGATAAAATTATTGATGAAGCGCAAACTTTATTTGATTCCAAAGATTATGTGAAAGCGTCCGATAAATTAAATGAAGCTTACGAAATAATAAAATAAATTAAGCGTTTGAAGCGCGCGTTTGTTAGTTTATCTCGCCTATCGGTTACTCCAAGTTTAGAAGATACGTCCTCAACTCTGGAAAAGGCCGGATGAGATAAATTAACAAATTCGCGTTTGCGGTCCGCCAGTTGGCGGAGCGAAAATAGCGGATTGGCATAACCCCGTCAAGGGTCGAGCCATGTCTAATAGATATGGTGGTTTTGTCCCTTATAAACCTTATATTCAATTTGAAGCTCCAACGATTTAAAATTTGAAATGAGCCGTAAATCGGTTAAGCTTTTCTCCAGCCTTAGTGCAACACGCGCCAGGTTGGCAGAACTTACACTCTAAGATCAGTCAGCCTTCGCTTTAAGCCTTAAGGGGCTGGTGGAGCGGGATTCCGACTGATTTACAGTCTCAGATTAAAGCTTGAATCAATTAGAGCGGAGAATTGAACAAAAATCATTATTAATCTGTTCCGACTACTATTGTCCGGACGATTAGAATGATATTAATCATTATTTATGAAAAAATTACGCAAATTCTTCACTGTCAGCGTAATGGTATTATCCATCATTGCCATGAGCGGCTTAGTCGCTCCTTCTGCCACCAATGCCGCCGCTTCAACCGGTGACTTGATTAAGATGGCCGGCAATACTTCGGTTTATTACCTTGCAGCTGACGGGAAGAGATATGTTTTCCCTCATTTTTCTGTTTACTTCTCCTGGTATTCAGATTTCAGCGGAGTAGTTACTATTCCGGCGTCTGAACTGCAGAGCTACCCGTTGGGTGGCAATGTGACCATGAGACCAGGAACTAAGTTGGTGAAAATCACAACCGATCCTAAAGTCTACGCCGTTGAACCTAATGGCGTCTTAAGAGCAATCCAGAGCGAAGCCCAGGCGTCTGCCTTATATGGCACCAACTGGAACAAGAAAATTCTTGACGTTTCTGATGCTTTCTTCACCAACTACACTCTTGGTTCCGTTTTACCGAGCGGTCAATATTCAATCGGTGATTTAGTAAAGAATAACGGCGCGTCCGAAATTTTTTATTATGATGGCACCAGTTATAGAAAGATTGCTACTGAAGCGGCTTTCTATGCTAATCGATTCAACTTTGATAATGTCTTGACGGCATCTACTGCTGTCGCTGGCACTGGCGTCACGATTACCGGAGCTGAATCTGCTTTAGTAAATGTTGCTCAAAACGGTTCGGCTGTTGTTATTACCGGTTCCGGTTTAATGGTCAGTCTTAGCGCTTCTACTCCGCTCGCGGCTTCCGTTCCTCAGAACGGCGCTCGCGTTCCGATGGCTAAAGTCAATTTGACTGCCGCCAATGATGGCGCTGTTTCCGTTAATTCCATCACCGTCAATAGAATCGGCTTATCAACTTATAACAATATTGATAAGGTTTGGGCGGAAAAGGACGGCGTTATCGTCGCTTCTAAGAAGTCCATGAATTCCAACGATCAATCTATCTTGACTTTCTCCCCGGCTTTAGTCGTTAACGCTGGCCAGACTGTTTCTGTAGATTTACTCGTTTCTTTGAAGCTTGATAACGGCGTAGCTGCTGGTAATATCGGCTTGAGCATTCCTTCTCTTTCCGCGGTTAGCGCCACTAGCGCTTCCGTCAGCGGCTCTTTCCCGATTAACGGCAACTTAATGTCCGCGACCTCTTATAATGTTGTTAACTTAGCGATTTCCGAACCAACCACCGCCACCACCACCGTCAAAGTTGGTGATGAAAAGGTTGAGTTGGGCAGATTCACTTTAGGTTTCAGCGGTACCGCTAAAGATGTTTCCTTAAAGTCTATCATGTTAAAGAATAATGGCGTTGAAGATTTATCAACGGCGACCATGAATCTTTATTTGGAACAGGCTGGTAACAAAGTTAGTGTTAACACCGTTGTTTCCGGTCGTTTTGTCACTTTCTATTTCGCGACCGCCGGGCTTGACCTCTTGAAAGATGATTCTTCCAAGATCTTCTACATCAAGGGCGATGTCATTGCCAAGGAAAATGTCGCTCCTAACAGCTTCATGTTTTTCTTGAATAAGAGCACTGATCTAGTTGCTTATGAAAAGGCGACTAGTTTCGGCGCTAATGTTTACGCCGATAACACTACTGTCGCTGCCGACGCTTACCACATTTCTAACGTTACTATCACTGCGGGTGCGGTGGCTGTTACCAAGAAATCCACCTCTCCGTCAGACACTACTATTATCAAGGGCTCTGATAGCGTGATGTTACTAGCTAATATCCGCGCCGACGAAGCGATTACCGCTGATGGCTTGAATATCAAGTACACATCCGGTAGCTTAGCTTCAACCACTAATCAGTTTGAGAACGTCAGAGTTTACTTAAATGGTCTTTTATTAGACTCTTTCGACCCGGTTGCCAGCACTACTCTTGATTACATCGTCAAAACCATTGACAGCACCTTGAATTTAGTCAAGGGCGACAATGAAGTTAAGATTATGGCCAAGGCGAAGACCACTGCTCCTTCCGGAAGTGCTATCAGATTTAGATTAGATGGCGGTATCTTCAATTCCCAGAATCCTGAATATGTTGTTTCCGGCAATTCCGTCTCCGGTTCTATTTCCGGTACGGCTAGCGGCGCTACCTTTACTGTCTCTGCCGCGGTCTTAACGACCGTCAGAAGCGATGGTTATTCCGCGGGTAAGACTATTGTCGCGGGAAGCAGCGATGTTTCCTTGGGTAAATTTACCTTAAAAGCGACCAACGACGTTATCAGAGTAACTTCTATCGCCTTAGGGACTAACGCTTCCACTACTCCGGAAAATTCCGGGAATATCAGTGACATGAAGTTATACGTTGATGGCGTTCAAGTCGGCAGCACTGTTGACTTCGGTTCCACCGGCGCGACTTTCTCTTCATTGAATTTTGACATTGCCAAAGATTCCACTAAGGCTGTTGAATTAAAGGGTTCCTTTGATTCTTCCGCTCTCGGCGGTTTCGAAACTTTGATGACTGTCAATTCTCAGGATTCTCGCGGTACTTCAATTACCGCCGGCAATAAAGCGACGACCACTACCTTCGCTTTAGCTCCCGCTGGTACTTTGAATGTTGAATTAGGCGGCAATACTCCGGCCGCGGCAATCTTAGTTTCTAAGGCTGCCGAGCAGGAAATCGCTCAATTCAAGTTCACCGCTATTAGTGACAGCGCTGACTTAACTGAAATCAATGTCGTTAACTGGGATGGTTCAGCTATTACTTCTTCTGCTGATGCCAGAATCGCTTCCATCAAGTTATATGACGGTACTACTTTGATTGATAGTTTTGTCCCGGTTTCTGGTACTGGCAAGTTCACTATCACTAACGGAAAGGTCTTAATCGCTGCTAATACCAGCAAGACTTTATCTGTCAAAGTGTCTTTGAACAACATCGATAACGATGCTAGCGCCACTAATAAGGATATAATGATCAGATTCACCACTGTCAAAGCCAAGTCTTCTGCCGGTTCCGAAGCTCCCACTACCGCGAATGCTAACGGTAATTCCTTCCGTATCAGAAAGACTGTTCCGACCGTCGCTTTATTGACTTTACCGGGATCCTTATTAACTGCCGGAGAAAATGTAGTTTCTAAGTTTACCGTTACTGCCGATATTAACGGCGATGTCACTTTAAGAAAGATCGTTCTTAAGTACGCTACTTCTACCAATGTTGACTTAGCTACGATGACTGGCAACGCGGTTAGAGTAAACGGCGTCGTTAAAAACGCTTCTTCCACTGTTGACCTCGCGGCTAAGACTATCACCGTCGACTTCGCTAATTCTTCTTACGAAGTCATCACTGCTAACAGCTCTAAGACCTTTGAGATCTTATCTGACATTAGCATTGGCGGCACAGGTACTAGCACAGAATCTCTCACCACCAAGATCCAAGAAAGCGCCGCTTACGGCGAAACTGGCGATTTTGAATGGTCTGATGGTTCTTCAATGACTACCTTTGTCGGTACTTGGTCTAACGGCCACAGAGTTCCTGGTTTACCGACCACGACTCAGGTTATGTCTAAGTAATTAGACAGACAGTATTATCTAAGTAATTAGATAAGGTAGTTAGCGATAAAAGACCGGGCGCAAGCCCGGTCTTTTAGTTTGAGAAAAGTGAGTCGGTCGAGGGCCGACAGAGGGCAGGGGAAGACGAATTATATATTTAAAACTAGGTAAATATCACGACCGAAGGAGTTTATAAAAAATTTATTTCTGAATTTTAATTAGCGTATTAAGTAAGCTAATATTTAGCTTATATTAGTGATTTGTCGCTCTCTTGCGCTGTTGTTATAATGTTTTCTACTTATAATATTTTCAATTTATAGTAATTGCTTTAGCTCTAAGGAGGTTGGCGAACCAAGTTCCTCAGATCAAGCCCTAAAATTATGGCGACAATGCTTGCAGATATGACCTTTGAAAAGTTTGATATCTATTTTGACAAGAAGCTGGACACTAAGCTCAACGAGAAGCTCAAAAACTTCGCGACGAAAAATTATCTTGATGAGAAGCTTAAGAACTTCGCGACGAAAGACGACCTCAAAAACTTCGCGACGAAAGACGACCTCAAAAACTTCGCGACCAAGGATGATTTAGTAGGCGTGGAACAAAGACTTAATACCAAAATAGATAAAGTGGAGGAGAATCTGAATATCAAAATAGATAAGTTGGATTCGAAAGTAAATAACCTTGATTCCAAAATAGACAAGGTTGAAAATAGCCTAAACAATAAGATAGATAAAGTGGAAAAGAATCTGAAATTTAAAATTGACCAAATCGATTATAAGCTCGACACCTCTTTTGACGCGCTTAATGAAAAGTTAAAGGAAAATATAATTATGCGCCCGAAAAAGTTCGAATTTAGAGTTCCCGGCTGTTTAGCTTAAACTTAATATTTATCATTAACTTAATATTATCATTCAGCTTTTAGCCGTCGACATTTTGTCGGCGGCTATGTTATAATGGGTTATAATGATAGCGTTATTTAAACGCGCCAAAGGTTCAGTATTTAAACGCGCCAAAGGCCTAATTTTGATTTTATTAATTCAGGCTCTATTAATCTAAAAATATGCCCGCGAAAATCTATTTGAGAATCCTGCAAGGCGGATTGATCGCCTCGCTCCTGATAGTCTTTTTTGTTTTTAAGGATTTGCTTTTTCCTTATATCACCTCCAAGCAATTGTCATTTAATATCTTAATGGAATTCTTGTTGGTTGTCTGGTTCGTCTTTATAATGCGCTTTCCCGAGTATCGCCCGAAAAAAAATCTTATCGTTTACGGGCTGATCGCTTATTTTTTAGCTATCGTCGCCTCTTGCATCGTCAGTGTCGATCCGATTCTTAGTTTTTGGGGCGATTCGGAGCGCATGCTCGGCTTTTTTCATATCCTTCATTTCTTTGTCTTTTATCTTATTCTGGTTACTGTTTTCCGGTCTTGGAAAGAATGGCGGGCTTTATTCTTTGCTTCCATAATCATCGCGACGCTCGTCGCCTTAAAAGGGTTATTCGGCCCCAGTCCTTACAGCACTATCGGTAATACCGCCTATGTCAGCGGCTATTTGATTTTTAATATATTTTTTAGCTTTATCCTTTTTGGCCGCAGCGAACATAAAGGTTGGCGCTGGCTTTATTCTATCCCGGTCGTAGTTATGTTGTTCGGGTTCTGGAACTGCCATACCTCGGGCGCGATTATCGGCCTGGCGGCCAGTATTTTATTATTAATATTTTTATTGGGATTATTTCATAAAAATAAGGCACTGCGCCGCTCGTCGCTGTTAGTTTTTGTCCTGGCGGTCGTGGGCGTGATTATTATTTTTTCGCAGAGCAATAAGACTTGGTTCCAGGATAGCTTCTTGAAGAATTTAACCGCCCAGAAAGTGACTTTTCAGACCCGTTTGATTTCTTGGAAAGGGGCGGCGGCCGATTTCAAAAATCATCCGATTTTCGGCACCGGTTTCGGCAATTACGCGGTTATCTTTGATAAGCATTTTGATTCCAAGTTCTTAAGCTACACGCGGTCGGAAACTTATTTTGATCGAGCGCATAATAATATCATTGATATCGCCTCTACGACCGGGTCGGTCGGTTTAGTCACTTATTTAAGCATCTTTGTGGCCGCTTTATATTACTTATGGAAAAAGTTTAAGGCGAACGGAAAACGAGCCGGGCTTGATGACGAGCCGGCGCGGCAGAATTTGGAAATAATCGTTATTGTCGCTCTTTTAGCCGCTTATTTTATTCAAAATTTAGCCGTCTTTGATTCTTACGTCACTTATATCGGTCTGATGATAATCTTAGGCTTTATTTATTGGCTTTATTTCGGCGAGAACTCGTTTTTGGAAGGAGAAGCGACGGCCAAGAAGCGTTTGACCATGGGTCGTGATTGGGAATGGGTTATTCTTATCCTTTTAATCATCGGCGCTTATATCTTCACGAGCCAATATAATCTCAAGCCTTGGCGCATGTTTAAGGGCGTTATTAACGGCTATAGTTATATCGCTCAAGGGGAATTGCGCGGCGGCGTGACCGCTTATCACGCCGCTCTGACGGGCACGCCTTTAGATAGAGACGGCCGCGCGACGCTCATTAATCTGGTCACGATGAATCCGGAGGCTTTAAAGACTGTCTCGGCCGGCGAGGCGCAAGATATTTTAGATTATACGATTGCTTTGGCTCAAAAAAATGTGGATGAGAGCCCGCTCGACAGCCTTACCCAAATGCAACTGGCCCAGATTTTGGATACCGCCGCTCGTTATCACTCCAAAGATATCAAAGACGGGAAACAAGATTTGACCAAATTCAATTATTATTCCGCTTTGGCGCTCCAAGCGATGGAGAGATCAATTGAGGCCAGTCCGGGACGCGCGCCGATTTATCTCGTTAAAGCGCAGATGCTCCTGGCGCGCGAAGAGCAGGCGGAAGCTGTTAAAACGGTTAATTATGCCATCAGCTTGAATCCGGAATATCCGGAAGGCTATTGCCGTTTAGCCCAGTTCTATATCTTCCTACTTTCTCTTCCTAAAGATCAGTTGAAAATCAGTATTACGGAAGCCGATATCGCCGAGCCGATAACTAAGTGCGCCGAACTGGACGGATTCGGAGATGTTAATTCCGGTCAATTATTGGCCCAAGCGATTAATTATTTCGCCGCCGAGTTAGATTATCCTAACGCCACAAAAGCGGCCGAGCGGCTGGCGAATTTATATGACACGGACGCGCAAATTTGGTTTAATCTGGCCAAGTTATATAAGATTTCCGGCGCTGACGTCAAAGCGCAAACAGCGGCGGATAAATCTATCAGTCTGGATCCGGCGCTCCAAGCCGGCTGGGACGCTTTCTTGGAGATATTAAGCATTCAAGCGTCTTCATCAAGCGTGAAGGAGTAGGACAAGAAAGAAGAGGCTGAATCTGATTTGAGAAATAGCGCTGATTGATTTTAAAAGAAGGGTGTGAGTTAATTCCGATTAGAAAAAGAACGTGAATTGATAAATAAAAAGTTAAAATGTTTTTTGTAGAAATCAGACCCACTGGGTCTGATTTTTGTTTTTATTGAAAACGCCTGTTAATTCAGGTGTTTTTATGGTGGAAAACAGGAAAACATTTTAAGAAAAATTAAAAATTCCATCACGGCGCTTCTGCTATAGTGGAGAAACTAATTAATTAACGCAAACAAAAATATGAAAAATTTTTTTCGGCGCTTGTTAGCCTTAAAGAAGAAACGACTTCTGGCTGCTCTCGCCGCGCTTTCGTTCGTTTTGTTTTATTTCGTTTTATCGGTGCTCCTGGTCAGTCCAACAGAAATAAATTTAGAGAAATTGCGCCGCTCTTGGCGCGAAGATCTGATTTGCCATGAAACTTGCGCCGCCGAAAGGGAAACAGCCATGTCGGAAATAACTAAAGAGTTAAGGGATCATCCCGATTCCAAGGGCGCTCGGCGCCTGAAGGAATATTTCTTGGATGAAAAAAATGAAACTAATTTTCGGATAAATTTAATCGGGATGATTAAAGAGGCGGACGGACCCGATAATCCCCCTGATTATATTAAAAATTTCATGGCTCAAGGGGATAATCCTTTGATTCGCGCCGCCATACTCACGGCATTTAGCGCGCCGGCTCTAAGCGCGGGAAGTAACCCTCTTGATTACTATTATGAGATTTTGACCGGTGATGATGATTTAGCCGTTAAGCTGGCGGCGATAAACGCTCTAAGTTCGTTGGCCGATAAGTCGGATCTTTTTAACAGCGGGCAACTGGAACTTATTAAGAAGATAATATTTAATTCCGGAACCGATAAACGCCTGCGCCAGCCCTTGATACTTTTACTAAGTGATTATTATCCGGTTTTACCGGCTGAAACAAAAAATATTTTGACCGCCTATTACCTGACCGAATCCAGCGGCGATTCTATCAGCCGCGCCTTCGCCGCCGATAGCCTGAATCGGCTGGCAGGAGAGGAATTCATCGTGCCGGAAGTGAGCGCGTCGGAATGGGATGAATATTATAATAATTAAGATTATTTAACTTAAGGTTTAAAAATATGAAATATAAAAAATCATTATTTACGTTGGCTTTAGCGGTTTGTTTATTTTTTCTTCCGGAATTATGCCGAGCGATGCCGCCGGGAACTTTATTATACCGAACTTCCGGCGACGGAAAAATGTTCGGTTATAGCCAAGACCCGCTAGTTTATTCGGAAAAAGGTATAATCAGGAATATTTATTCCGGCCATGTCGCCATTTATATCGGTAAAGAGGACGGGCAGGATTATATCGTGGAGGCGATGAGCGGAGGCGTAATCAAGAATCCGGCGAAATATTTCGTTAATCGGGCCGACGGCGAAACTTTTCTCGGCGCGCGCATGCCCAGCTCTGTCAGCGCCCTGCAACAGGCGCGCGTCGTCGCTCTCGCCAAGAGTTTAGTCGGAAAAAATCTCGGTTATGATTTTGATTTTCACAATCAGAAAGGTCCCGGCGATAAGGAATGGACTTGCGTCGGTTTGACGGAAAAATTATATGAAAGCGCGAATGTCTATAACCCCAATAATCTTGGAGCCCTGGAGTATGACCCGGCTTATTATGCCGTCGATATTACGCCCGACGGTTTTGATAATTCTAGCGTCGTTAATTCCTCCGGAGATTGTTTTTCCAAGGAGCGGGAATTTTCCAAGATTGCGCGGCGGACGGATATTTTAATTCCGGCTCCGGAAATTATCGGTTATGATGTCGGCTTGGAACACGAGGGGGAGCGCTATATTTTTCTGCCTTATACCCAGTTTCTTCAGCCTACCTTGACGGCGGTGGCGGCGGATGTGGAGATTTCTTCGTCTTTTTCGCGCGCCGAGATTAATGGCCCGCTGAACGTCAAGGCCTTAGTGGCGCGCTGGAGCCTGATTAATAATCCGATTTCCTCATTAAAGATTGTCGGCGCGGCCATTAAAGAAACGGCCGTGAAAGTTGCCGTAAAAACTAAAGAAATAGCGAAAAACTTAAGTCAGAAAATTTTTAATTCCGGAGCTGGAACGTCTTTGACTTTAATTAATGATGATTTACAGTCGACAGGCGCCGCGAGCGGTACTAAGAAAGTCGTGACTGTAAATAAAGCGACGGCGGCAAAAACGGCGATTAACAGCAGTACAAAAAGTTCAAGTGTTGGAACCGGCACTAACCAGACTACCGGGACTAAAGCCGTTGCGGTTAAAACTAACACAAGTAAAATTAGCGCGTCTAAAATTAGCGCGTCTAAAACCAACACGCCCGCGGCCGCTAAAGCGAGTACGACCGTGGCCGCCAGTCAGGCTAAAACGATCAGTCAGACTAAAACAGCCAGTCCGGCTTATTACAGTCCGGCCGCGCCCGTCGTCAGTTCCGCTACAGTTCATAGCGGCGGTTCCGGCGGCTCCGGCGGCTCTTCCTCCGGCAGTTCCGGTGGTTCTTCTTCCAGTGTCGCGGCTGATAATTATCCGAAATTGGCGATTATCAATAGGATTTATAGCACCGGCGATAATGATTGGGTAGAATTAATCAATCCGACCGACCATGATTTTGATTTGGCCGCGTCCGGTTATCGTCTGGAAAGGGCGAAAACCGCTGTTGATCCAAGTTTATTATTTCGCGTCGGCGATGTTGATGACGGAATTTACCCCGGCGGAACGATAATCAAGGCGCATGACACATATTTAATTGTAAACGGCGGCGCGAGTGATTATTATAAGCAAAAGGCCGATGCTCTGGTTATTCGAGAAGGATTT
Organism: Candidatus Falkowiibacteriota bacterium; assembly: GCA_026396805.1. Taxonomy (GTDB): domain Bacteria; phylum Patescibacteriota; class Patescibacteriia; order Patescibacteriales; family UBA12465; genus UBA12465. The sequence continues at coordinate 68,676 of JAPLVZ010000011.1, read as the reverse complement.
AGTTGGCCCGGCTCGGGTTATACATTATTTTTAGGTACCGGGGCGATTAGCTCCAGTCAAGGCCCGGATATCGTTGACGCGGTCGGATTCGGCGCCGACGCGACTTATTTCTTAGGCAGCGGGCCGGCGCCGGAGATCAAGGACAATTATATTTTGCGGCGTGCCAGTTCGTCTGATGATAATGCCATAGATTTTGAATTAGTTTTAAGCGATGACCCGTCTATTGCTTTAAACACTAATATTAACGATACCTCGGAAACCGCCACCTCAACTCCAGAGACAGCCACTTCAACTAACCTTAATGAGTCGGAAACCGCGACTTCAACTTCGGAAACCGCGACTTCAACTTCGGAAACCGCGACTTCTACGGACCCTAATGAATCAGAAACCGCGACCTCAACCGAAAATATTGATTGGGGTCGATTACTGTTGATACAGAAGATTTATAGTACCGGCGATAATGACTGGATAGAATTATTTAATCCGACTGATAACGATTTTGACTTGGGGATTGCTGGTTATCGCTTAGAAAAATCGGTTTCCACACAAGATCCGAATATATTAATGCGCTTCGGAGACGCCGGTGACGGTTTTTATCCGGGAGGCACGGTAATTAAGGCGCATAACAGTTATCTGATAGCGCGAGATGACGCCAATAGTTATTATCTTGACCAAGCGGACGCGATTGCGACACGAACAGAATTCGTTTGGGACGGGAACGGATATAGTTTTTATTTAGGGAGTGACGCGATTAGTTCCAGTACTGATCCGGATATTATTGATTTAGTCGGCTTTGGTTCCGCGGCTCTTTATTATGAAGGTAACGGACCGGCGCTGGAAATTCCGGATGCTTATATTTTAAACCGTCTGGCTGATACTCATAATAATTCCACCGATTTTAATCTGATTGCTTCCGACGATCCTGACGCAGTTAGCCCTGAACCGATCGTCAACTTAGATTTATTTTCTCCGCCGATTCCGATTGTCTCCGCCGGCCTGACCGACATTTGGCATTTTAACGAATGCTACGGAGAGGGGACTTGGGCGGTCGGGAAATGGGATTGCGCGCGTCAGTTCGGCAATCGCGGCGAACAGCCGTTAAATATTTTTCTTGATCCGGCGGTTGATATGAATAACGGATTTTCTTTGAGTTTCTATTATCAGAAGTCATGGGATGTGCCGAGCATAAAAACCGTTTTATCAAACGCCGCGGGAGAAAGATTTTCGATTAGAACCGACGCCAGCATGCTAGAAATAGAAGGCTTGCCGGATTCTGAATTCCGGTATTATCAAGGAATTCCCGATGATTATAAATGGCATAAATTGACTCTAGTGATAAACCAGGCGGCGGGTCATTGGGAAGTTTATATCGACTCGCTTCTGGTCGTCCAAGAATTTTTTTGGCAACGTTTGCCGGTGATGACTGATTTAGAAATTAGAAGCGAGAGCGTCGCGGTTTTGTTTGATGAACTGGGGCTTTGGAACAGACCGCTCACGGCCTTGGAAATAAAAGCGGATTATGAAACCGACGCGCCATACAGTCCGATGCCGGTACGCGAAGCGCAAACGGCGGCCGAACTTCTTCATTTTTGGAGTTTTGAAGAAGATATTGGTCTGACGGCGCTAGATAGCGTCGGCGGAGCCGTGCTTAATTTAGCCGCCAACTCTTGGACTAGCCGCGGTCCTAATAATTACGCTATTAAGAGCATCACCGGTCGTCCTCACTCCGGCGCGCTGGAAAATTTTCCGGAAACTAAAGATTTGTCTATGGCTTTCTGGTGGCGCGATCGCTCCGACCCTTATAACGGCCAAGCCGATATTTATTTGACCGGCGGGGCGAATAACGAAAAAAATCTTTTTGCCATATTGGCGGATAATTATCGTCTGGATTATTGGTTTAACAATAGCTACGGAGTTTTAGTGGAGGGTCTTAATAAGGCCATACCCGGCGGTTGCGATTGGCATTATTTGACCTATGTTTATGATTCCTATCGTTATAAATTGAACTTTTATGTGGACGGAGAAGAGAAGGCGAGCACGTCTTTAATCTGGATGCCTGACGGGGAAAAAGTCAGGGGGATAAAGATAATGACCAATGGGGAAAAGGCGGAGATTGACAGTTTAAGCCTTTGGAAGGGCGCCTTGAGCCCCAATCAAGTAAGAGAACTTTACGCTAATAATCAATAAAAAAAGCCACCTTCGGGTGGCTTTTCTCTTGCTTTTTTTTGGTTTTTCTTATATTATAAAAACGTTATTAGAGTAAGCGGGCGATTGCTCTATTTTTAATAGAGAGGAAAGTCCGGACTTCGTAATTTGTTTATTTATAAGCAAATATGATAGTGGGTAACGCCCACCGGTCTATTTTTCTTAATTTACGGGCTAGTCTCGTTTTAAGACTAAATGGATTAGGGAAAGTGCCACAGAGACAATACTAATTCTGGAATTTTTGACAGAATCAAAGGTGAAAAGTGGCTGGATGCCCTTCGGGGCTACCGGCTTCGGCCTCCAGTGACGGAGATGCCGTGGTAAACCCTATCAGAAGCAAGAGCAAACTAACTCGTCCGCCTCCGCCGGTTGGCGGATGGCGGAACGAGTTAAGGTAAGTAGCTCGCTCGAGCTCGCCAGCAATGGCGCGCCTAGATAAATGATCGCTAGAACAGAATCCGGCTTACGGCTGCTCTAATAACACCAGTTAACAAAAAATTTACATATGAAAAAAATTGAATCATTTTTTTCCGTTCTTTTTATTCCGGTGGATTTTATTATGGTTCTTGCGGCCGGTCTCTCCGCCTATTATTTAAGATTTTCAAACTGGTCGGATAGTATCCGCCCGGTTATTTTTAATTTGCCTTTTCCGGAATATTTTCGTTCGGTGGTTCTGATCGCTGTTTTGTGGACGATTATTTTTATAATCGCCGGCCTATATCAGATTAAGGGCGCGCGCCAATTGGCGCAGGAACTGAAAAAAATATTTTTTGCTTGTTCCACCGGTCTGGCTCTAATCGCGATAATGATTTTTTTCCAGCGCGAACTTTTTGATTCGCGTTTTATTGTTTTAGCCGGCTGGCTTTTCGCCGTCGTCTATATCAGCTTCGCCCATATTCTCATCCGTTTCATTCAACGCCGTTTATATGTTTTTGGCATCGGCATCCATAAAGTTATTCTGGTCGGCAATTCCAAGACGACCGATAATCTGATGACGGAATTTTCCAGCAATAAGAAAGCCGGTTTTGAAGTTATCAAGCGAGTTCGGGATTTTTCTTTGGAGACCGCCCAGGAACTGGCCGGATTTATCAAGGATAAGGAAATCGATGAGATTATCCAGAGCGATCCTAACTTAAGCAAGATAGAAACTTTGCGTCTTTATGATTTCGCCAATGATAATCACCTGACTTTTAAATATGTCGCCGATCTGCTGGAAGTGAAAGTGTTAAGGACGGAAGTCGCGGAAATCATCGGTATTCCGGTCGTGGAAGTCAAACGGACGACGCTGGAAGGCTGGGGTCGGATTTTAAAGCGCGGTTTTGACATAATTGTTTCTTCTTTTCTGATAATTATCCTCTCGCCGCTCATCCTGATTACCATGCTGGCTATCAAACTTGACTCCCGGGGACCGATTTTTTTTTCGCGCCGCGACGACGGCCAGCCGGTGACTCGCGTCGGCGAAGGCGGCGTGCCTTTTAAATATTTTAAGTTCCGTTCCATGATTCCTAATTCCGACAGCATGCGTTATAATGAACTCGCGGAGAGAAATATTCGCACCGACGGTCCGATGGTCAAGATTAAAAACGACCCGCGCATCATGCGCGTCGGAAAAATAATTCGCCGCTGGTCCATCGATGAATTGCCGGAATTATTTTTGGTTTTCATCGGCCGCATGAGCTTAGTCGGTCCGCGTCCGCATTTGCCGGAAGAAGTCGCCAAATATGAAAATTATCATCGCAAGACTTTGACCATCAAGCCGGGGATTACCGGTCTGGCGCAAGTTTCCGGACGCAGCGATTTATTGTTTGAAGAAGAAGCTAAGCTCGATATTTATTATATTGAAAATTGGTCCATGCTCCTGGACATTTCTATTCTATTAAGAACGCCCTTCGCGGTGCTGAAGCATCGCGCGGCGGAATAAAATCTCATGCCAACCGCTTTAATCCATGACCATTTAGCCCAGGACGGCGGCGCCGAAAAGGTGCTGCAGGTCTTGGCGGACATGTTCAAGGAAGCGCCGATATTTACGCTTCTTTACGAGAAGAAAAATATTGATTGTTACGCCGGCCACCAGATCGCGACTTCCGTTATCCAAAAATTGCCCGGCGGCGTCAAGCATTATCAGTGGTATCTTTTTTTTATGCCGATTGCGGTGGAATTTTTTGATTTAAGCGCTTATGACCTGGTTATTTCCGACACCAGCTCTTTCGCCAAAGGGGTCATCACTAAACCCAATTGCCTCCATATCTGCTATTGCCATACCCCGACCCGTTATCTTTGGAGCGATACTCATGAGTATCTCAACGAGCTCAAGTATAATAAATGGTTCAAGAAGATAATTTCTCTGGTTCTTTCCCGTATCCGTCTTTGGGATCGGGCGGCCGCCGATCGGGTTGATTTATTCATTGCCAATTCCGTTACCGTTCAAAAACGTATCCGAAAATATTATCGGCGCGAGTCCGTCGTCATTTATCCGCCGGTAGAAACCGAGAAGTTTTCTATTATTTCTCCGGCTGAAAAGGCAACAAGCGAAAAATATTTTTTGGCCGGCTGCCGCTTGGCGCCGTACAAGCGCCTTGATTTGGTTATTGAAGTTTTTAAGAAATTAGGTCAGGGCTATAAGTTGAAAATATTCGGCGACGGTGTTGATTTGAAGAGACTGAAAAAAATCGCCGGTGAAAATACCGCCCTCAAAGATAATGAGAGTTCTAATATTGAATTTTTAGGTCGGGTAACTGAAGAAAAAAAAGCCCGCCTTTACCGCGGGGCCGAAGCTTTTATTAATCCTCAAGAAGAAGATTTTGGCATTACTGTCGTGGAATCTATGGCCAGCGGCCGGCCGGTTATCGCTTACCGCAAAGGCGGCGCCACCGAAACTATCGTGGCCGGGAAGACGGGAGTATTTTTTGATGTTCAGACTTCGGAAGCGCTGGAAATGGCGATTAGAAATTTTAAAGCGGAGGCATATAATCCGGAAGAGATTCGCGCGCATGCTAGTCAATATTCCGTGGAGAATTTTAAGCGCCGGATGAGCGAGTTTATCGCCAGTCGCCGGAACGATAAAGGTATAGTTGAAAATTTTAAATAAAGAAAGTAACGGATGTTAAAAAAGAAAAGAGAGGCAAACGATTGTGTCTGCCTCTCCAAAATTTTCTGATCAAGATTTATGCTCCAAATGAGCATCTTCCGGCTGGCCGGGGGGGTTAAAAAGGTATCTTGTCAGAATAAGCTGATTGTGATGATTTTTAATGGGATTACAGCACCCGGGTGCAAATAATTTATTTTTTTCCGTTTAGTTAACTATTAGTCAGTTTACGTATGCTTACGTTTGACTAGTTAAGTATTTCAGAAAATTATTGCTAGCTTTTGATGTCCGACCCATTTCACGTTCAGCCTTAATTTGATAGTTTCTATCTTAATCTTCTCTTTAATTATTGTCAAGCCCTTAAAATACTAGCCAATTTCTATGAAAATAGGGGTCGATATCAGAGTTTTAATGGATAAGCATTATAGCGGCATATCGGAATATACCGCTAATTTATTGTCGGCCATATTGAAGGCCGATAAGATTAATGAATATAAGTTATTCTATAATTCCTATCATGATCTTGGCGGGCGTTTAAATAAATGGAACAGCCAAAATTTTCAAGTTATCGGCCTCCACTGGCCGAATAAAATCTTTAATTATTGTCTGCAGAAAGTTTTTGGCTATCCGCGTCTGGATAAAGTTTTGGGAGGAGCGGATATTTTTTGGTCGCCGCATTTTAATTTTACGAAACTAAGCGGTTCAAAATCCGGGTTGAAAAAAGTTATTACCGTCCATGATTTATCTTTTTTAAGATATCCGCGATTTTTCAGTTGGCGCAAGAATTTTTGGCATAAATCTCTGGGCGTCAAAAGAATATTAAGGCAGGCCGATAAAATAATCGCGGTTTCGGCCAATACGAAAAATGACATTATGGAATTAGCCGGCATTGGCGCCGCTAAAATAAAAGTGATTTATTCCGGAAATAATGTCGTTAAAAAGGACTGGGTGGCGGAGAAAGTTGAAACTTGTCTTAGTAAACTAAACATCAGCGGACCTTTTATTCTTTATGTCGGTAATATTGAGCCGCGCAAAAATATCAGCGGCCTGATTAAAGCTTACGACAAATTGCGCCGCGAGAGCGAAGAGGCGGCGGATAATTTTAAAAATCTCGGTCTGATTTTAGCCGGCGCTCCCGGCTGGAAGAACGCGCCGATTTATGCCGATTGGCAGGCCTCGCCCTATAAAGATCAAATTAAATTTCTCGGTTATATCGATGAAGAAGTAAAAGAAATCTTATATTCACGCGCCGCTGTTTTCGTTTATCCGTCTTATTACGAAGGTTTCGGTTTTCCGCCTTTAGAAGCGATGACTTACGGCCTGCCGGTCGTTTGCTCCAATGTTTCCAGCCTTCCGGAAATAGTCGCGGGCGCCGGAATAATGGTCAACCCCTATAAATCGGAAGAAATATTTGAGGCGATAAAACTCGTTTTAACTGACGCCAAATTACGCGTCCGCTTGATAGCCCTGGGGTATGCCCGGGCCCAGATGTTTTCTTGGGATAAAACCGCGGGAGAATATTTAGAATTATTTAAAGAATTACATGAAATCAGATAAATCTCTTTCCGGGAAAAAAGTCCTGGTCGCTATGTCCGGCGGAGTTGACTCCAGCGTCGCCGCCCAGCTTCTGAAAAACCAAGGGTATGACGTCTCCGGAGTCTTTTTGCATTTTTGGAAAGATGAAACGCTTGGTTCAGAAGCGGAGAATCGCTGTTGTTCTCTGGAGTCGCTTCTGGACGCCCGCGCGGTCGCGGGTAAAATCGGCATTCCATTTTATACTTTTAATTTTTCCGGCGCTTTTAAGAAGGCGGTCGTGGATAATTTCTTAAGCGAATACGGAGCCGGCCGGACGCCTAATCCTTGCGTTGTCTGCAATAAGCGGATTAAACTAGGGCTTTTGTTGAAACACGCCCGCGCCCTTGGTTTTGATTATGTCGCTTCCGGCCATTATTTGAACATCAAGAAAGTCGGTCGGGAATTCCGATTATTTAAAGCTAAAGACAAAAATAAAGATCAATCATATTTTCTCTATACGTTTACGCCCGCTGAATTAAAGCATCTATTATTTCCGCTCGGAACTTATACCAAACCGCAAGTTCGAAAATTAGCCGCGAAATTCGGCTTAAAAGTCGCGGCTAAGCCGGAAAGCCAGGATATTTGTTTCTTGTCCGGCAGCCATAATAATTTTTTAAAAAAATATCTGAAGCTCATCCCCGGCGATATCAGAACCTTAGACACCGACAAAAAAATCGGCGAGCATCAAGGCTTGCCGCTTTATACTATCGGCCAGCGCCGCGGTCTGGTCGGCGGAACCGGACCTTACTACGCGGCGAAATTCGATTATCGGAAAAATATCCTCTATGTCGTCAAGAACTGGGATGAGCGCGTTTTATATAAGAAGGGTTTAATTGCCAAGAAAGTCAATTGGCTCTCCGGCCGAACGCCGAGAAAATCTTTCAAATGCGGCGTGGTTATCCGCTACGGTCATCCGGCCGTCAGTTGCGTCGTGACTTTAAATGATAAAAGCGGCCGAAAAAATAAGCCGGGCTCCCGAAATAAAACGGATTACCTGGTTACTTTCGCCAAACCGCAGCGCGCGGTGACGCCGGGGCAGAGCGTTGTTTTCTATAATCAGAAGCGGGTTTTGGGCGGAGGGATAATCGCCGCTTTAAAATAATTAATTTTCAAACGTGATAATTTCCGATTGCCATAATTTTAGGATAAAAAAAGACGGGGACCGAAAGTACCCGTCTTTTTTTGGTGGAATTATACAACTCTGCTCGAACCTATTTTGAACGAAACTGACTGATTGCCGCGCTTCGCGCGGCAGAACCAAAACTGAACGCTCGGGCGGGCAAAAAGGAAGGGGGTTGGGGGGAAGGAATTTTTGCCCGCACTCGCTTTCCGCCGCCGCCGAATTTCGTGCCAGTGAAACTGGCGCGCCGCCTATTTATTGTAAACCAAAAAGTAATCTTATACCAACGCCAACAATAATTGAAAAAGCATTTGCTATCCCTGAAACAATCATTGAGCGCTTCCAATTCAAATTAAACGCCAATTTATACCAAATCATTTCTATTAAGAATGTTCCAAATTCAACCGGAATATATGGCGCACCTTGCACACGCAACAGATATATGACTAGAGGGTGAGTTAAAGAGTTAATAAGGAATATCGCAACTATCCACTGCCAAATTTCCCTCGGGCGTTGTATCGCGAGAATGATTGCGATTTCCGAAATGATTGTTGTGGCGTACGCGAGCAAAATTGCATTTTCGATAAACATTATTTCTGGCGTTTTTTAAGTAAGAAGAAAATAATTATTCCGACAAGCGCAAGGATTGGTAAATAGACATACGCCCGCATTAACGGATTTTTAGAATTAACAAGTAGATCAATTTTTTTCTCTGGTGTTGGTTCGTCTAAAACTGTTGGCGTAACAACTTGTGGCGTTTGTGTTGGTGGTGTTGTGACAATTCCTGATGTAGTACTAGAATTATTTGCGAATGCAAGAATTTTTGAAGTTTCAGCACTATTTTTTAAACTAATCGGCGACAAATAATCATTTTCACCTTTTTTCAAAGCACTAGGATATTTTGCAATAACTTCTTGCGCTAAACGATCAATCGTACTGAAGTCTGTTTGATGTGCTTGTATAAAACCACTGAACGCAGTTTTGCAACCCATAAGGTCTACTTCATTTAGTAAATCTGGTTTTGATTCTATAATATTTGAAGGAACACCATCATTAAACTGGCGATTGGATGTTTGAACAATCACATCTTTATTGTTAGCAAGTCTCCAAACAATATTTTTCACATCTAAAAATGAATAATCTCCTTTTACATCAAAAAAATTATATTGACGCTCAACACGAACACGAGTATCACAAGATTGGAGTGTGCTAACTAATTGTTTTGCGAGAGATATGTATAAATTACTTGCTGAAACAAAAGACGGATAATTCACTATCGGTTTTAATTCCTCTGGCATCATCGAACTAAAACTAGTTACAGGAAATCCAAAATCATATTTTGTCGGGGAAAGGGCGTTAGCAGTGATACCAGTGAAATGTATTAATTCCGATGCGGTTGTGGTTACTGAATTTTCTCCCAAAAAACGCATGGGTGTGATTGAATATCCAAGTGTAGTTGTACTGTAATCATAATCATGATATTGATTATTACTTGCGTTATCTTTGCAAAATATTTGCGGAATACTGTCTGTGGAATTATAAGAAGTATAATTTGAGAACACATCTCGTTCGTTTCCTTTTACAATTTTTATCAAATACATATCTTCTGTTCCGTCATCGACTTCATAACATTTTCCTTTTTCAACAATAGTCCAAGGTTTGCCGCGAGTTTGACCTACCTTAGCGGAATAATCAAAAACAAGAAAAGCGTTAGCGCCTGTGGCCTCTGGATTGATTACACTTACACAATTTGTTTTATGATCGATTACCCAAAAAGCGCTGTTTGGTCCTCCGTCATCTGCTTTAACTGTTCTTGCACCAACGATTAGAAATGTTAGAACAAAAACTAAACTCAAATATTTTTTTATATTCATAAAATTTAATTGATAATAATAGTTGCCAACCGATTGGTTCCGTTTTGGTGCCCGAGGAGGGAGTCGAACCCTCATGGCCGTGAGGCCGCACGATTTTGAGTCGTGATCGTCTACCAGTTTCGACACTCGGGCGATTATTATTACGAGTTTAGTATAATCAATAAATTATTAATTGTCAAAAGGGATTCTTTGCTATATAATATCTGTATATGGGGAAAATAATTGCCATCGTTAACCAAAAAGGCGGGGTCGGGAAAACCACAACTTCCGTCAATCTTAGCGCCTATTTGGCTCACCTGGGCAAACGGGTTCTCTTAGTCGATATTGATCCTCAAGCGAACGCGACTTCCGGACTGGGAATCGATCATCGTACTTTAGAAGTCGGTATTTATGAGGCTCTGGTCGGCAATAAGCCGCTCTTTGAAGTCATAAAAAGGACAGTTCAAAAAGGTCTTCATATCGCTCCGGCGACCATATCTTTGGCCGGGGCCAGCGTTGAAATGGTTGGTCTTGATAATCGCGAATTCCTCCTGTCCAATATTTTAGAAGAAGTTAAAAAAGATTTTGATTATATTATCATTGACGGCCCGCCTTCGCTCGGGCTCTTGACGGTCAACAGTCTGGTCGCGGCCGATGAAGTTCTTATCCCTATCCAAAGCGAATATTACGCCCTAGAGGGGTTAAGCCAGCTCTTGGAAACTATCGGCTTGGTCCAAAATAATTTAAAGCCCGGTCTAGGCATTATGGGCGCGGTCATAACTATGTTTGACCGCCGCAATAAATTATCGGAATCGGTCATGGGCGAATTGTATCAATATTTCCCGAATCGTATTTTCCGTTCCGTCATCCCGCGCAGCGTCCGTCTGGCGGAAGCGCCGAGTTACGGCCGTTCTATTTTACATTACGATCCGAAATCCAAGGGCGGCAAGGCTTATGAAGGTTTGGCGCGGGAAATTTTGAGCTTGGAAAAATAATTTTTAAATTCTTTATTTTTTTTAAATAATATATGCCTCAAGGTTTAGGCCGAGGACTCGGCTCCTTAATCCCCAAAAAAACCGTTACTTACGGACAAAACCCTTTTAAAGCGGCCAGCTCGGAAGAGGAAACCGTGGTTTTAAACGACGGCGACAGAATCCTAAGAATAAGTCCCGATAGGATAGATATTAATCCCCAACAGCCGCGGACGCATTTTTCTGAAAGCGCTTTAAATGATCTGGCGGAATCTATTAAACAGCACGGAATAATTCAGCCCTTAATCGTTACCAGGAAAGGGGACAAGTTCGAACTTATCGCCGGCGAACGCCGTTTGCGTAGCGCCAAACTCATCGGCTTAAAAGAAGTGCCGGTGATAGTCCGAGAGGAGAAGGATCAGAAGAAGTTAGAATTGTCTTTGATAGAAAACCTTCAGCGCGAAAATCTTAATCCCTTGGAAATCGCCCGAGCTTATCAGCGTTTGATTGATGAATTTAATATTACTCAAGAAGAGACGGCCAAAAAAGTCGGCAAGGCTCGTTCGAGCGTCGCCAACGCTTTACGTCTTTTAGCTCTGCCGCCGGCGATTCAAGAGGCATTAGCTGACGGCAAGATTTCCGAGGCGCATGCTAAATATTTATTAAGCTTGGAAAGCGAGGCGAAACAGCTGAACATGCTGAAGAAAATCTTGCGCCAGAACCTGACGGTCGCGGCCACCGGTTCGGAGATCAAAAGATTGACCGGCACTAAAGAAACAAAGGAAAAAGATTATTCCGACCGCGCCCAAGAAAACGAATTGGGCGAATTTTTGGGGACGAAAGTGGAATTAAAGAGACGGGGCAAACGCGGCCAGATAGTGATTGATTTTTATAGTGAAGAAGAATTAATAGCGATATTAAAAAAAATAAACAAGTTATAGACAGATGGCGATAACCAATAACCAGACAGATATAATAAAAGAGCCGGGTCGCCGGCTCTTCTTATAAGAAAAAAGGCTCCTTTTATGAAAAAGGCTCCTATGTAAAGAAGCCTTCCCGGTAGGGAAAATGAGTGAATGAGAATTACGAATACAACACTAACCTGCCTATCCCGTCCCGGGTTTCAGTTCTAAACCTAGTTAAAATGAAGAACTACTTCAATTATACATTTTTTATAAAATGGTGTCAAGTTGTCAGCCAAGGCTTCTTATACTAGAATGATAAGAGAAAACTTAATTTTTTTTAAAGTATTTCTCCATGTCTTTTGTCCATCTCCACAATCATAGTCATTATTCCTTGCTTGACGGCTTAACTAAGCTGGACGAGATGGTTAATTTTGCTAAAGATCAAGGGTCTCCGGCCATCGCCTTGACCGACCACGGAACCATGTATGGAGTCATAGAGTTCTATCAGAAGGCTAAAAAGGCGGGAATTAAGCCGATTTTAGGAGTTGAGACCTATGTCGCCCCTAATTCTCGCTTTGATAAGAATACGCGTGAAGACGGCCGCGGCTATCATTTGCTTTTATTGGCTAAGAATTTGGTCGGCTATAAGAACCTTATCAAACTCGTTTCCCACGCTCATATCGAGGGGTTTTATTATAAACCGCGGATTGACTGGGAAATACTCCAAAAACATCATGAAGGTCTGATCGCTTCGACGGCCTGTCTGGCCGGAGAAATTCCGCGTTTAATTATTGCCGATAAGTTAGAAGAAGCCAAAACCAGAATAAATGAATATAATAATTTATTCGGGCAAGGTAATTTTTACTTGGAAATAATGGATCATCCGGAATTGGAGGACTTGGATAAGGTCAATCAGGCTCTGATTAAATTCTCTCGTGAATTAGGCGTGCCTCTGGTCGCGACTAATGATGTCCATTATTTTAAGAAAGAAGACGCTGAAGCGCAGGATATCCTCTTATGTCTGCAGAGTAAGAAAAAAATTACCGACAGCGATCGGATGAAAATGCTCGGTCACGGCGATTATTCTTTGCGCCCGAACGCGGAAATGATTGCCGCCTTCGAAGAAACGCCGGAAGCGATCGCCAACACCTTGAAAATCGCGGAGATGTGCAATGTGGAAATTGAATTGGGTAATATCCAATTGCCGCATTTTGAAGTTCCGAGCGGGTATGACGGCGCTTCTTACTTGAAAGAATGGTGCGAGCGGGGAATTGGCAAACGTTTTCCCGAGGCGAGCGACGAAGAAACGGCCAAGATTCAGGAACGTTTAGAATATGAGTTGGCGGTGATAACGAAAATGGGTTGGCCGTCTTATTTTTTGATTGTCGCCGATTTTATCAATTGGGCGAAAGACAATAAGATTGTCGTCGGTCCGGGCCGCGGCAGCGCCGCCGGATCGCTGGTTTGCTATCTGACCGGCATCACTAATTTAGACCCTCTTAAATACGACTTGCTTTTTGAGCGCTTCCTGAATCCTGATCGTATTTCCATGCCCGATATCGATATGGATTTTGCCGATACACGGCGTGGCGAAGTTTTGAAATACGTGGAAAAGAAATACGGCCAGAATCATGTCGCCCAAATTATCACTTTCGGAACGATGGCGGCTCGGGCGGCCGTGCGCGATGTCGGCCGCGTTTTGGACGAACCGTATGAATATTGCGATAAGATTTCCAAAAGCATTCCGATGTTCATGAAGCTGGATGAAGCGCTCAAAACCGTTCCCGAATTAAAGGAAATGTATAACAGCGAACCGGCCGCCAAGAAAATTCTTGACTACGCGAAGCGGCTGGAAGGCGTCGCGCGCCACGCCTCAACGCATGCTTGCGGCGTTTTAATCACCAAAGAACCCTTAACTGAATACGTGCCCATCCAATACGCTTCTTCCGCCGATAAGAGCGTTATCTCGCAATATTCGCTTCATCCGGTTGAAGACTTGGGCCTGTTAAAAATGGATTTTTTGGGCTTAAAAAATCTGACTATCATCGAATCGGCTCTAAAAATCATTAAAAATACCCGCGGATTGGAAATAGATATTGATAAGATTCCGCTTGGCGACGCCAAGACGTATAAAATATTTCAAACCGGGGAAACTACCGGCGTCTTCCAGTTTGAATCTTCCGGCATGAAACGCTGTCTGCGCGAACTGAAGCCGACGGTTTTTGAAGATATTATCGCCATGGTCGCCTTATACCGTCCGGGACCGATGGAATGGATTCCCGATTATATCGCCGGCAAGCACCAAACCAAGAAAGTAAGCTATCTCCACCCGAAATTGGCGCCTATTTTGGAAAAGACTTACGGCGTCGCGATTTATCAGGAACAAGTCATGCAGATCGCCAGAGATTTAGCCGGCTTTACCATGGGTCAGGCCGATATTTTACGCAAAGCCATGGGTAAGAAAATCCCTTCATTACTGGCCGAACAGAAAGAAAAATTTATCGAAGGCGGAGTGAAAAATGGCGTTTATAAAGAATTAGGCGAGAAAGTCTTTTCTTTTATCGAACCTTTCGCCGGTTATGGCTTTAACCGGAGTCATGCCGCCTGCTACGCCCTTATCGGTTATCAGACTGCGTATTTAAAAGCGCATTGGCCGGTAGAATTCATGGCGGCGCTTTTAACTTCGGACCAGGGCGACACTGATCGCGTAGCGATTGAGATTGAAGAATGCCGTAATATGGGCATCAAGATTATGGCTCCGGACATCAATGAATCATTCGGGACCTTTACCGTGGTCACGGCCGGGACGAGCAAAAATCGCGCCGTCGCGGCCGGCGATAAAAGCGTCAGTACTATCCGTTTCGGTCTGAAGGCGATAAAGAACGTCGGCGAGCACATCGCGGAGGAGCTTATTCGGGTCAGAAAAGCGGACGGTCCCTATAAAGATATTTTTGATGTTTTAGAACGGGTGACGGATAAAGATCTGAATAAAAAATCTTTAGAAAGTCTGATTAAGAGCGGCGCCCTGGATAATTTTGGCGAACGCGGCCAACTGCTCGCTAATATCGAAAGGATGTTAAGCTTCAATAAAGAACTGGCGAAGAATAAAGATAATAAGCAGACCAGTTTATTTGCGGCATCGCCAGCCGTCAACTTAAGCCATATCTGTCTTAATCCGGCCGCTCCGGCCGAACAGAATGAAAAATTAATCTGGGAAAAAGAGCTTTTAGGCTTATATGTCAGCGAGCATCCTTTTAACGCCTTCCGGCCATATTTAGTTAATTACGTGACGCCGCTAGCCGCTCTTAGCGGGCACAAAGGCGATGATCGAGTAATCGTCGCCGGAATTATTTCCACCATCAAAAAAATTATCACCCGGAAAGGCGAATCGATGTTATTCGTTAAGCTGGAAGACGCGACTAATTCGGTGGAGCTTTTGATTTTTCCCCGTCTTTTGAAAGAAACAGCGCCTCTTTGGATTAGCGGGCAGGCGATAATCACCGACAGCAAGGTTTCCGAGAAAGACCGAGAAGTAAAAATCTTGGTCAATCGAGCGCTGCCGTTGGACCCGCTCGCGCCGCAAGCTTCCGTGGACGCGTTCAAGAAAATAATACTGGAGAATCCGGCTAAATCAAGTTATCGCGGGAAGAATGGAAATGGGGACGACGGTAATGGATTTCCGCGCCCGTTCGCGCCCGCTGTTTCATCTATGTCTAAACCGGCTCCGATTTCAACCCCGGCTTCAATTTCAACTTTGGCCTCAACTTCAGCCCCGGTCTCTGGTCAAGTTTCCGCCAAACCCCTGCGCCTTATTTTTCTTCAGGAACTGAAAGCATCCGCTCTAGAAGATTTGCGCCATCTTTTCGCGTCTTACCCCGGAGACGACGAGGTTTATTTCCGGATTACCGAGGCGGACGAATCTAAAATAATTAAGACCGCTTTTCGCGTCGATAATAACGACCGGCTTAATAATGAGCTAAAAGAGCGTTTTTTTAAAACGCTTAAAATAGCCAAATAATTTTATGAAAATCGTTATCTGCGGGAGCATGATTTTTTCCAAAGAGATGATGGAAATAAAAGACGGCCTGGAAGCGCTCGGCCATACCGCCATCTTGCCGCGCAACGCCGAACGCTACGCCAGATCTCAATTGGCCCTGGAAACTAAAACGAAGTCGGTCAAGCATAAGATCAAGTACGACCTGATCAGAGAATATTATCGGGAGATTAAAGCGTCCGATGGCATCCTGGTTTTAAATTATGATAAGGGCGGGATTGATAATTATGTCGGCGGCAATTCCTTCTTAGAAGCCGGTTTCGCCCATATTTTAAAGAAAAAGGTTTATTTTTTGTTCGGAATCCCGAAAATGCTGTATAGCGATGAATTAAAAGCGCTTCAGCCTATCATCCTGGACGGCGATTTGAAAAAAATTTGATTGTCCGGATTTAAAAATTCTGTTATAATGAAGTTAATTGAAAACTAACTTCATTTTTTTATAAATTTTTTTTAAATTTTTTTTGTTTATGCCTAGAACTAAATCCGCTCTTGCCGGCGCCGCGCTTAAAAATCCGCGCCCGGAAAAGAAAACGGTCGTTAGAACCATCCATCCTAAAAAAAGGACTAAATCAGTCCTGGTTGATGTCATTGAAGATGAGCCGCTGGCGGAAGCCGGCTGGCCGGAATATCGGCCGGCCAAAACGGGTGAAACGGAAAAAAAATCCGGTCGCGTCAAATCCGGGAGCGAATTGAACGGAGAAATAGACAACCAGAAAAAATATTTTTCTGATTTGGCGCATTCATTTAAAGACGCCGCCGGTTCCGGCGCCGCCGGCCGGAAAGATAAATTGGGCGCGGCCGGGACGGTTAAGCCCAGAAGCGTCGGGTTATATCGCCGTCTGGTTATTAAATTCATAATCTTGGTCGGCCTTTTGGCGCTGGCCGTTTTCTATTTTTCTTTTTCCAAATTAACGGTTTTACTTAGCCTTAAGGGAGAGAGTATCAGCGATACTTTATTGTTAAAGATTACAGACGCTAACTTAACTAAAGCGACGGCCAGCTCGACCCTAGTTTCTTTTAATGATCCGCGCGAAGAGATCGGCGGCGTCATTAAGGAAATAATCGCGGCGGTAACTAAAACCTATCCGGCCTCGGGAGAAACTTACTTGGGCGAAGATATCGTCGGTCGAGTCAGACTGATAAATAACTCCCCTAAAAGTCAGACGTTAGTCGCGACCACCAGATTATTAAGCCCGGACAATAAATTATTCAGAATCAAGAACGCGGTCAATATTCCGGCCGGCGGGGAAGTTGTCGCCGATATTTATGCCGATAAGCCATCTGCCGAGATGGCGATAAAACCGACGACTTTCACCATTCCCGGACTGTGGCTCGGATTACAGGACAAGATCTACGCTCAAAGCGATGTCGCTTTCGTTTTCTCCAAACAAGTCAGAAAATATGTCACTTCCGGCGATCTGGAAGCGGCCGCTAAAGACATTAACGCCGCTTTAACCGAAGCGGCCAAAAAACAAGCGGTCGCGAGCGGCACCGACGATTGGCTATACCTGGTGAGCGAACTCGCAACCGTCACCATTAACGCTAAAGCCGGAGACAAAAAAGAAGAATTCACCGCTTCGGCCGGCAATAAGATTATCGCCGTCTCTTTCTCCAAAGAAGCGGCCGCCAAATTGGCCGCCGCCAAATTTAACCTGATTATTCCCGACAATAAGGAGTTGAGCGAATTTAAACCAGAAAATATCGTTTATAGTTTTGATAATTACGATTCCGCCTCCGGGTCGGCGACCGTCAAAGCGGCTTTTAACGGCACGATGATACTAAAGAGCGATTCCGACGTCATCAACCCGGAACAGTTAGTTAATCTTAGCGCCGAACAGATCGGGACATATTTGAAGAATCAGAACGAGATAAAAGATTATGAGTTAAAATTTTCCCCCGCTTTCATCAAGAAAGCTCCGAGTTTGGTGGATAGGATAAAGATAGAAGTCAAAACCGAATAAGCCGAATAAACCGAATAAGCGGAACAAAAAGCGCGAGAATAAAAAAACTTCGGTAATCCGAAGTTTTTTGATGATTATATTTCAAATAAATGAAAATTGAACTGAAATAAGACTAAATTAAAATCAGGTTAGAATAATCCTAAAAATTTAGAAGAGCGGGCCGGTTTTGTTTTTAGCTTATTATTGTAAATAGCTAAAGCTTCCGCCGCGCTTTTATTATGGAAAATAATCGCGCCTAAAGCGGCGCCAAGTCTCGTCGCTTCTTCCAGGGGCCGTTGATGCAGATTGCGGCCGACAGCTAGGCCCACTGTGCCGGAGATGCTGATTTGCGCCTTTAAATGTTCCAATAATTCTTTAACCGGCCGTTTATCGCCACCAACGCAGATGACTTTAGTTCGGCCGCCCGCTTCCACCGCTTCTTTGAATTTTCCGGCCGTCGCTTTCTTATCTTTCAATCCGTAAGGATATTTTATTTTAACGAAGTCCGCGTCCAGCGCCGCCGCGACGCCGGCGCCGCCGGCAATAGTGTGGATATCTTCTTCCTTGATATTCTTACCGCGCGGGTAGACCCAGAGTATGGCCAGTAATCCGGCTTGATGCGCTTCAAAGATCGCTTTCGCGGCTTTGGCCAACATTTTAGCTTCATAAATACCGCCGAGATATAAAGTATAACCGATAGCGGCGACTTTCAATCCGCTTTGTTTCTTAAATTTAGTAACATCTTCAACCGGCCACCAAACTTTACCGGAATTTTTTTCGCCTTCGCCCAGATTAGTTTTGCCGTTTATCTTGACGATATAAGGCAGGGAAGAGTAGTCATGGCCATATCGGGAAATCAGGCCGAGATGAACCGCTAAAGCCCCGCCGCCTGAAGCAGCGGCTATTTTAAAGAGATGTTCCGGATTTTTATCTTCAGGGGTTATGCCCGGACCGTAAAAATCATCGTTTAAATGTTCAACTTTTTGATCGCCGGCGATAAGCAATAAATGACCGCTGTTATTAGTCAGAACGCGATAGTTTTTCAGATACTCGTTCTTTTTGCGGCTCGGCACGCTTAAAGGTATTTTAATTGATTTCATAGGGCGGAAATATTTAAAAATTTATGAGATTATGGTATGATGAAGACACCTAATTACTAATATAGAGATAAAAATATTATATCACAAATATGCCAAAAAAAGAAAATCTCGATGGCCGGAATAAAGATATTGATTTGAAAAATTATAACGATAAGGCGGGAGTAAGCCTTAAACGCATGAATTTTGGGCTTTGGGTGGCGGAACATCGCCGCCGAATAATCAAACTATTTATTGCTTTTCTTATTTCACTGTCGGCTTTCTTTTTCATTTACTCCTCTTATTACTTTGTCGTTTATTTGATTTCTGGCGATCCGAACGCCCAGTTATTAAATGATAATCTGTCTTTTTCGGCTCGTCAGGCGGCGAGCGCTTTAGAAATTTCATCACCGCAAGTTTTTGATAATGACGGTCAACCTGATTTGGCGGTTCAGATAGTTAATCCGAATGAAAAATTCATGGCTAACTTCAGTTATTGTTTCAAGCTCGGAGATAAGGACGTCGCTTGCGGCCAGGCTTTTATTTTACCCGCTGAAAAAAAATATATTCTCGCGCTGGCAAGCGAATTCAGCGGCCGCCCCAGTGAATTATCTTTCAGTATTTCTGATATATTCTGGCGGCGCATTGACGCGCATCAGATTCCCAGTTGGGCGGATTTTTATAGTCAGCGCTTAGATTTCGCCATTTCCGACCTTGATTTCACGACCGCGGCGTTAAGCGGCTTATCGGACAAGATAAACTTAAATACTCTGGGTTTCTCCATCAAGAACCAGACCGCTTACGGTTATTACGAAGCGCCCCTCAATATCTTTTTGTATAGCGGATCGGATCTGGTCGCGGTTAACCGCTATCTGCTTCAGAATTTTTTGTCGGGCGAAACCCGAGTGGTGAAAATCAGCTGGCCGGGACGTTTCGACGCCGTTAATCGGACGGAAGTAGCCCCTGATATAAATATCATGGATGATAATGTTTATCTGAAATATCAGGGAACAAGCGCCAATTAGGATATGTTAAGCCGCCTCAAGCTTTATTTAAAGAATTTTGATTGGATAATTTTCATCGTTGTCCTTTTTCTGGTGGCTTTCGGCTTGGTGGAAATTTATAGCGTCGCTCTGGGACAGAGCAGTCTGAATTTGCTTAATTTCAAGAAGCAGTTTTTATTCGCCGGCATCGGTTTTTTCTTTTTGTTCGTTTTTACTTTCATCGATTCTTATTTCTTAAAGAGCCTGAATAAATATCTCTATCTTTTGGCCGTGCTTACTCTTATCGCCGTGCTTATTTTTGGCGAGACTATCAGAGACACCAAGGGCTGGTTCAATATCTTCGGTTTTAGCTTACAGCCGGTGGAGTTCGTGAAGATTATTCTAATCCTGTTCTTGGCCAATTATTTTTCAGCTCTAGCGACTAGAGTCAAGACCGTTCGCCATTTTTTTAGTTCCGCCCTTAGCGCCTTTATTCCGGTCGGTCTAGTCTTATTACAACCGGATTTCGGTTCGGCCATGATTTTAGGGGTGATTTGGCTCATTATGCTGCTGGCGGCCGAATTTAATAAGAAATACATTATTATGACAGTCTTGGGCGGTTTGGTATTATTTGTTATCGCTTGGTTTTTTTTGTTTGGAGACTATCAGAAGGAAAGAATAATTAATTTTTCCGGCGCCAGCAAGAATGCCCAGGGGTCGGGTTATAATATCGCCCAGTCCATTATCGCTATCGGATCCGGCGGATTAACCGGCAAAGGGGTCGGTTTCGGCTCGCAGTCCCAATTAAAGTTCTTGCCCGAAGCGCAAAATGACTTCATTTTTGCGGTAATATCAGAGGAATTAGGCTTCTTAGGGGTAACTATGGTTTTAGGCTTTTATTCCATCTTTTTCTTCCGTTGTTTTCGGGTTTTGCGGAAAATAAACAATGATTTCGGGATTTACTTCCTTTTAGGCGCGACCGGCTTGATTTTTATCCAAATGTTTATTAATATTGGTATGAACCTGGGCCTAGTGCCGGTTGTCGGCCTACCCCTGCCTTTTATCAGTTATGGCGGCAGTTCGCTTATTTCTTTGTTATTATTAGTGGGAATAATTGAAAATATCATCATTAAATCAAAAATCAGCTATTGAGGCTAAATAAAAAATTAAAATAGAGGTAATAAAAAATTAAAACGATATGGAAATTAAATTGTCAGCCCAAGAGAGAGTCAGTCAAGAAAAATTAAGCGCGGATTTTATGCCGGGCGTAGTTTATGGTAAGGGCGTGGAAAATCATAATTTAAAGATCAAGAAAGTTGATTTTGAAAAGGCGTTTTCTAAGGCCGGCGAATCTAACCTTATCAGTCTAGATTTCGGTTCGGGTCCGGTTAAAGTTCTAGTCAAGGATACCCAGCGTAACGCCCTGAAGAATACTTTTACTCACGTTGATTTTTATCAGGTCAACATGAAAGAAAAAATCACCGCCGAAATCCCGTTCCATTTTATCGGCGAAGCGAAAGCGATTAAAGAATTGGGCGGCGTCTTAATTAAGGATATGAGCCACTTGGAAGTGGAATGCTTGCCGGGAGATTTAGTCGATCATATTGATGTTGATATCTCCGTTTTAAATACTTTTGAAGACGCTATCAGAATCAATGATTTGGTTTTGCCTAAGGGCGTCAGCGCCGTCAGCCATACCAATGAAATGATTACCGCTGTCAGAGAGCCAAAGGTGGAAGCCGAGCCGGAACCGGTCGTTGTCGAGGAAGTTCCGGTTGAAGGCGCTCCGACTGAAGGCGGAGCAGTTCCAGTCGCCGGTGCTCCGGTCGCGGCCGCCCCGGTTGCGGGAGCGAAAAAGGAAGAAACGAAGAAACCGGGAGGGAAGAAGTAAGAAATTAAATAGCAAAACAGACGCCCGGTTGGCGTCTGTTTTTAATGATTAAAATTTGAAATGGTTACTTCTGACCAAATAGTTATTTATGACTAAAAAAATAAAAACCTCTTTTTTCCGGATAGGTCGCAAATTATTTCGGAGGCGGCGTGAGGAAAATATTTTTTTGTCAGCGTTTTTATTTTTTTAGCTTGAGATTCGTCTATTTCGCAGATTATTCTTAGATTTCCGACGGTAGGCAGTTCGGATAATTGTTTAAATAATTCGCGTAATTGTTTAAATAATTCGCGGTAATATTTTAAGCCATCCGAGCCGCCGTCGAGAGCCAAAAATGGTTCGCGGCTGATGCTCGGAGATTTTTTTATTTGAGCCGGCGTTAGGTAAGGAAGATTGGCGGCGATTATCAGTTCGCTTTGGCTCAAGTCGCGTTTATTAAGTTTGAACGGGGACAGTAAATTACCTTGATAAAATTTAATTTTTCGCGCGAGCTTATGCTGGGCGGCGTTGTTTTTTGCCATTTTTAAAGCGGGCACGGAAATATCGACGGCTAAAAATTCAGCCCGGCGATAAATAGTCGGCGCTAAGCGTTTTAATTCTTTGGCGACAGAAATAATAATGGCGCCGGAACCGGTTCCGAGATCTATTATTATCGGTTTTAGGGACGCTGACTTATCATGTTCTTTTGAACCGGTACCTCTGTTTTTAATTATTTCCACTATCTCTTCTACCATATATTCGGTTTCCGGGCGCGGCGTCAGGACGGCCGGGCTGACCTTAAAATCAAAACCATAAAACTCTTTAACGCCAGTTAAATAAGCAATCGGCCAGTTCTTTAGGCGTTTAGCTTCTAGGAGTTTGAATCGTTTATATACGGCCGGTCTGATTTCAGTTTCCGAGTGAGTCAATAGGACTTCAAGAGATATTTTTAATAAGAAAGCCATTAAGATTCCGGATTCTTGACGGGAGATCAGGGGAGAGCGGAGAACTTGGCTGAAGTTAATCTTATTTTCTTTTTCTTTTATTACTATTGACATGCTATCTATTATATGATATAGTTATTTTAGTTAACTTGAGTAATCATTTCTTTAAAAATTTATAATCATGGAAAAGATGTTAGATGCATTGTCAACTTGTATCGGTCTTATTACTCTTGTTTTATTGTTAATCTTTTTTATAAAACAAAATAAAAAAACAATCTTGACATTAGTTATCGCTGTTTTTTATTTCTTATGGGGAATTTCCTCTTTAATATTCACCCTATTATATCAATATAGCGATTTTAAATTAATCCTAAGTATCCTTCTTCTGATTATGGGCGGATTCACCTTTATTTTCATCTACATCGCGAGAAAAGAAAAGCCGGTATAAACTAAAATAATTTAGAAGCTTGAAAGCTGTCCCAAGGACAGCTTTTTTAAATTATTTTATCTTAACTATCTCCGCTTTCGCCGCCTTTTTCAATTCTTTAATAATTTCTTCAATATCGCCGTCAATGATGCGGGGGATGCTATGCCAAGACATATTGACGCGGTGATCAGTCACGCGGTCTTGAGGGAAGTTATAGGTTCTAATCTTGTCGCTCCTGTCGCCGGCGCCGACTTGGGTCTGGCGGGCGCTGGAATCAGAGGCGCGCTTTTCATCTTCTTGTCTCGCCAATAAGCGGGAACGCAAAACCTGCAAAGCCTTTTCTTTATTCTGGTGCTGGGATTTTTGGTCTTGGCAGGAGACAGTGACTCCGGTCGGAATATGGACGATGCGGATGGCCGAATAAGTCGTATTGACGCATTGTCCGCCCGGACCGCTGGAACAAAAAGTGTCTATTCTTATTTCATTAGGTTTGATTTCAATATCAACTTCTTCGGCTTCCGGCAGGACGACGACGGTGGCGGTAGAAGTATGAACCCGGCCCTGTTTCTCGGTTTCCGGGACTCTTTGGACGCGATGGGTTCCGGCTTCAAATTTTAATAAGCCGAAGGCGCCCGCGCCCTTAATTTCAAAAATTATTTCTTTATAACCGCCGTTACTGGTGACGCTGGAATCGATTAAGCTTAATTTTAAGCCGCGCCGTTCGCAGAAACGAGAATACATCCGGAATAAGTCAGCGGCAAATATAGCCGCTTCATCGCCGCCGGCGCCGGCTCTAATTTCAATAATCGCGTTTTTTTTGTCTTTCGGACTGGCGGGATGAACTTCTTCCTCCAACTCTTCTTTTATTTTTTCCTCCCGGGCGCTTAATTCCGTCAATCCTTCGCCGGCCATCGTCTTTAAATCGGCATCCTTTTCGGTGGCGATGATTTCGTTATTCTGCCGCAGACGTTCGGAAACTTTTTCCAATTCTAAAATAAGCGCTACGGCTTTTTTCAAGCCAGCGTGTTCTTGGGAAATTTTAATCATTTCCTTGGAATCGCCCAGCACGGACGGATCCATCATTTTTTCTTGGAGAGCTTTAAAACGCTCTTTAATGTCTTCGTACATATAGTTGACGTATAGTTCAAATAATAAATAATCCGGATAACAAAAAACAATCAGTCTGACATAATTATTTTAGCATAAATAGCCGAAATAATTAAAGCTGATTGCTTTTTATAAAACTATTTTTTATTTAACTTAACCGGTTTATTTAATTTAACCTGGGTAATCCTCTTAAAATCTTTAGTCTTGACGACTACTTCCTTCTTGGCTTTAACTTCGGCGCGAGCGGCGCGCTTCAATTTTTTACCCTTCTTGGCTTTAGAAGAAGCGGTTTCTTTAGCGCTAACCCTGGCCGTGAATTTTTCAACTCGGCGGGCGGTATCGACTAATTTTTGTTTGCCGGTATAGAACGGATGACAAGCCGAACAAAGCTCGACTTTAATTTCCGGCTCGGTGGAGCCGGTCAAGAAGGTATGCCCGCAGACACAAGTTACCTTGCAATCTGGGTAGTACTTAGGGTGGATATCATTTTTCATACAAATAAAAAAATTTTATTTAATATCAATAAAATTTGAACTATAATTTATGTTTATTTTTTAATAGTATTATGTTATCATAACTTCTAGATTTAATCAAGACGTAGAGCCGACTTAAGGGCGAACCCCATAAAAATACTTGCATAATTTATGACTAAAGTAGAAAATATCGCTAAAAATACATCATATTTGACCCTGGCGCTTATCCTGCAGAAAATAATCTCTTTTTCTTACTTTACACTTTTAGCTCGTTATGTCGGTCCGGCAAGCCTGGGGAAGTATTATTTAGCCATCTCTTTTACGACAATTTTCGCTATTTTAATTGATTTGGGCTTCACTAATGTTTTAACCAGAGAAATAGCCAAAGATTCCAGTAAAGCCGAGCGCTGGCTGGGCAATATCATGACCTTAAAAATACCGCTGGCAATTTTAGTTTTGGCCGCGGTTTTTATCATGATAAACGTCCTGGGGTATGATTCACTCACTAAAACTCTAGTCTATATTTCCGCGATTTCCATGGTCCTGGACTCTTTTACCACGACTTTTTTCGGCGTCATCCGCGGTTTCCATAATTTAAAATACGAGAGCATCTCTTCGGTTGTTTTCCAACTCATCGTCCTGATAGTCGGTTATTCCTCCTTGCTTTTAGGCGGCGGTTTAGTCCCGGCGATGGCGGCGCTCGCTCTGGCCAGCATTTATAATTTCAGCTACGCGTTTGTAATTGTCAGACGGCGCTTGAAACTGGCGATACGCGTCTTATACGAGAAACCGTTTATCAAGGAAATCCTCATCATCAGCTGGCCGTTCGCGACTTACGCTATTTTACAAAGACTTTATACTTATTTTGATTCGGTTCTCTTATCGGTCTTAGCCGGCGATATTCAAGTCGGCTTATATCAAGTCGCTTTCAAAATAATTTTCGCGCTTCAATTCCTGCCGGCCGCTTTTATCGCTTCGCTCTATCCGGCCATGAGCGCTTATTGGCACGGAAACCGCGATCAGCTTTTAATTTCTTTTGAAAGAGCCATGAATTATCTGATTATCATCTCTTTGCCGATCATCGTCGGCGTCATCGTCTTGGCCAACAAGATAATCTTGCTTTTTAAGTCCGGTTACGACGGCGCCGTCTTGCCGCTCCAAATTTCCATAATTTCTTTATTATTCATTTTTTTGAATTTTCCCATCGGTTCGCTTCTAAACGCCTGCGACGCCCAAAGAAAGAATACTCGCAATATGGCGCTGGTCGCGGTCGCCAGTATTTTGATGAATTTAGCTCTTATTCCTTACTGGCAAGCGGTCGGCGCGAGTATTACGGTTTTGGCGACGAATCTTTTGATGTTCATTCTGGGGATTCTATCCGTTAAAAAGATAATCGCTTATCGCTTGCGTAAGAATTTGAAAACTTTTTGGAAAGTCATGGCCGCCTCGATTATTATGGGTTTGATAATCTGGTTCGGTAAAGCTTACTTGAATATTTTTATAATCACGATTTTGGGCGGCGGCGTATATTTCGGCGGTCTTTTCTTATTGGGCGGTTTTAACCGGGCGGATATTGAGAGCGTCATCAAATCTTTCAAACGCAAAAGGGAAGCGACCCAAGATTTAAATGTCACTACGCCCAATATTTAATTACGAACATTTTTTAGCTCTACGTTTTTTAGCCTTATGAACACTCTTTTAGTTACAAATGAATTTCCGCCGTTTAAAGGTGGCGTGGCTAATTATTACGGCAGTCTGGTTAATTCCTGGCCGAACTCGGAAAGTTTGACGGTTTTACATAACAATCAAAAGGAACTTATTTCCAGTAGCCGTTTCTGGCCTTGGCGCCGCGCTTTTAAGGCGATAAGAGAACGGATAAAGAAAGATAAGATAGATTACGTCTTGGTCGGTCAGGTTCTGCCGCTCGGGACGATTGTCTGGGCTTTGTCGCTATTTCAACCCTTAAAATACGCGGTTTTTTTCCATGGCCTGGATTTAAGCTATTCGCTCCGCCGGACGCGCAAAAAAATATTAACCGGACTGATAATTAAAAGAGCCGCTAAGATTATTTGCGCCAACAGTTACGTTAAAGCGCAGATTGATAAATATTATTCGGCTGGAAGCGCTAAAGCGATTATCGCCAACCCCGGGGTACCGGTAAATATTCCTCAACCGAAAGAAGAAATAATGGCTTATTTGAAAATAAATTACGGTCTTAACGGAAACAGCGGCCAAGTAACGCTATTTACTCTAGGTCGTCTCGTCAAACGCAAGGGCGTTGACAAAGTTATCGCCGCCTTGAATAATTTTCCTGAAGAATTACTTGTTAAGTTAAGATATTTTGTCGCCGGAGCCGGTCCGGACGAAGAATACCTGAAAGCCTTAATTCCGGCCAAACTGAAAGATAAAGTTATCTTCTTGGGCGAACTGGATGAAAATGAAAAATGGGCTTGGCTTAATCTCTGTGATATTTTCATCATGCCGGCCCGCGACATAAAAGGTGATTACGAAGGCTTCGGCATTGTTTATCTGGAAGCGAATCTCTGCGGCAAGCCGGTAATCGCCGGATTATCCGGCGGAGTCAAAGACGCGATTAGGCCCGGTTATAACGGCTTGATGGTCGATCCGGAAGATGAAAATAGTATCCGGGACGCGATCACCAGGCTAATGGCCGATAAAGAATTACGCGCTAAGTTGGGACAGCAAGGGAAGGCCAGGGCGCTTGATGAATTCAGTTGGCCGGCGCAAGCGCTGAAGTTAAGCGGACAATTGCGGACAATTAAAGAATAATGCTTTATAATTAAACTAAGCTAAACCAAGTCAAGCCGAGCTAAGCTCTTAAATAGATTTATCAATCAATATGATTTCCTTAATTATTCCGGTTTATAATCAAGCGCAAAAATTAATTAAGACTCTGGCCAGTATTGCCGCGCAAACTTATCAGGATTATGAAGTGATTATCATTAATGACGGCTCGCGCGATCAGGTTGATTTGGTCTTCTCTAATTATTATAAAAAATTGGCCGCGGAGAATAAATATTTATTCATTTCCCAGACTAATCAGGGCGCGCCGGCGGCCAGGAATCGCGGCGAAAGGG
This sequence comes from Candidatus Falkowiibacteriota bacterium, assembly GCA_026396805.1. Lineage (GTDB taxonomy): Bacteria > Patescibacteriota > Patescibacteriia > Patescibacteriales > UBA12465 > UBA12465. The sequence continues at coordinate 40,993 of JAPLVZ010000011.1, read as the reverse complement.
AAGCGCGCGGAGAATATCTTTTTTTCTGCGATGCCGACGCCGTCCTAAAACCGGAGGCCCTAGAAATCATACTGGACGCTTTAAACCGCCAACCGCAAGCGAGCTACGCTTATTCCTCGTTCAATTGGGGCAGAAAATTATTCAAAGTCGGTGATTTTAATCCTGATAAATTGAAAGCGGGCCCCTGTATTCATACCATGGCCCTGATTAAACGCGTTGATTTCCCGGTTGAAGGTTGGGATGTTAATATTAAGAAGTTGCAGGATTGGGATTTATGGCTGACCATGCTGGAGCAAGGACGCGTCGGCGTCTGGATTCCGCAAGTTTTGTTTACGGTCGCGCCGGGCGGAACCATCAGTTCTTGGCTGCCGCGCTTCGCCTATAAATTCCTGCCTTTTTTAAAACAGGTTAGAAAATATAATGAGGCCGTCAAAATAATCAAAGCTAAACACGGGCTTATTTAATACAGGTTTATTAAGAACCAAGATTATTCGGCAAGATTATTTAATATGGGTTTATTCAAAATAAAATCAAAAAATTTACAGCGCTTAGCCGTCATCCTGATGATTCTCGGCGCTCTAGTGGCGATACTCATGACCATATTCCTGATAGTTAACGAGAAATGGTCCGGGCTGACGGTCGTGCAGGCCGATGATAATCAAGTACAGCGTGCCGTTCTTAAAATTAATCGACAAGAGATAAAAGTAGAAATAGTTTCCACTTCCAAACAGCAATATTGGGGTTTGAGCGGCCGCAAATCAATCTGCGCCGATTGCGGGATGCTTTTTAATTTTTCCGATTCCGGCGTCAGATCATTCGTCATGCGCGATATGGAATTTTCGCTGGATATAATTTTTATAGAAAACGGAATAATCAAAAATATCGCCGCTAATCTGGAGCCGGAAGGGAACAGCCCGACGCGTATCTATGAAAGCGACGGACCGGCCGATCAAGTCTTGGAAGTAAACGGCGGATATTGTCAGAAAAATAATATCCAACCAGGCGACAAGGTTAGTCTGGAGCAATAAAGTAGCTCGGAATAATAAATTTGGAATAATAAATATGGAAAAGATAAATTTTAAAAAGATCGCCGTGATTATGACGGGCTTCTTGATTATTGAAGCCTTGTCTTTTTTGGCTTTTTCCCGGCCGCTTTTAAACGGGGCTTTACTGGTTATTTTAAGCCTGGCCGTAATCATCGTCAGCGCCTATCGTTTGGAATATGGTTTCTTGGCGCTCTTAGGCGAGCTATTTATCGGCTCAATGGGGCATTTGTTTTTTATTAACCTGACCGGCGGCCAATTGCCACTCCGGATGGCGATTTGGAGCGCCTTTATGGCTGTTTTCGCAGTTAAGTTTGTGAAGCAATTGATTATGGTCAGGAAGAGGAGGGTCGGATCGGAAGGGGAAGACGCTGAAAAAGCTGAAAAAAGCGAAGAAAATTCTTATTTAAAAAATCTGAAAAATTTCGGCGGCGCCAAGTTTTTTATCATTTTAGCGATTTTTGTTGTTTTTGCCTTAATTAATGGTTTCGCGCGCGGTCACGCCGGCAATCTTATCTTCTCCGATTTTAATTCTTGGTTATTTTTCTTGTTGATTATTCCGGCGGCGGCGATTTACGGCGGCGGGGAAGAGGAAAAAATCACGCGCTTAAAAATCTGTTTTTTGGCCGGCGCTTTATGGCTAAGCTTAAAAACCCTGATTCTCTTATTTATTTTTACTCATGATAGCGTCATCAGTCCGGAGATATATGCTTGGCTCCGGAAAACTTTAAGCGGAGAAATGACGCCGACAAAAGCCGATTGGCCGCGCATCTTCATTCAGGGCCAGATTTATTCGGGAATCGCTTTTTTCGCTTCTTTCTGGGCGAGCCAAGCGAGTTTTAAACTTAAAAATATTTTTAGGCGCGCCAATTTTTTAATCCTGCTTATGGCCGCGTCTTTTTTAAGCGCGCTGATTATCAGTTTTTCGCGCAGTTTCTGGGCCGGATTATTAGCCGCTTTATTATTCAGCCTTATCCTGATTTGGCGTTTTTATTCTTTTCAGAAAATGATTGTCGCCGGAATATGGCTTTTAAGTTCTCTGGCTTTAAGTTTTCTGATTATTTACGCGGTGTCCGCTTGGCCGTATATACATAAGCCCGGGAACTTTGGCGCCAGCTTCTTAGACCGGGTTTCTAGTAGCGACGAAGCCGCGGTCGCTTCCCGTTGGTCGCTCCTGCCGGCTTTAACAACGGAAATAAAGAAAGAACCGTTCTTGGGTCAAGGCTATGGCGCGACCGTTACTTATAAATCCAGCGATCCGCGCATCTTGCAGGCCAGTCCGACCGGAGTATATACGACTTACGCTTTTGAATGGGGTTACCTGGAATTATGGCTCAAGCTTGGATTGCTGGGCTTGGCCGCTTATTTGTTATTGCTGTATCAGTTGATTAAGGGCGGTATCAAAAGCGGTTTCAAGACCGGGCAAACTCTATTTTTCGCTCTCGCGGCCGGCCTGATTTTTCTGGCAGTCACCAATATTTTTACCCCTTATCTCAACCATCCCCTGGGCATAGGAATAATAATCCTTAGCTCTTGTCTAATCCGTCCAAATAGGATATATTAAACTTTGAATCAATGTCCCTATATTTAAAATAAAATTATGAACGAGCAAATCATTTCCCAGGAAGGTTACGATAAATTAAAAGATGAAATGACTTTTTTGGCGACGGTCAGACGCAAGGAAATAGCAGAAAGGATCGAGCGCGCCAAAGAGCTCGGCGATTTGAGCGAGAATGCCGAATATAGCGAAGCTAAAGACGCCCAAGCGTTAAACGAGGGGCGTGTTTTAGAACTGGCGAATACGCTCAAGAATGTCACCGTCGTTAATTCCGGCAGTTCCAGCGAAGAAGTGGCCATGGGCTCTAAAGTCACGGTCAAGTCTAAAAACGGGGAAAAACAATATACTATCGTCAGCTTTAACGAAGCCGACCCGTTAAGCGGCAAGATTTCCAACGAATCGCCGCTGGGCGTCGCTTTCCTTCATCATCATAAAGGCGAGGAAGTGGAAGTGGAAACTCCGAAGGGAGTAATCAGATATAAGATAATCAAGACTGAATAATAATTTAGAGTCAAGCGATATAAATAAGATTAAGCGATTAATTTTTTAATCATATGTCGGCAGTGCCAGAAAACAAACAAGAAGTTAAGGCGCCAGTCAGCGAACGCCAAGACCGCCTGAAAAAATTGGAAGAATTGAAACTAGCGGGCTTAAATCCTTATCCGGCTAAAACGGAGCGCGATCATGAAATTACCGCTATTTTGGCCGATTTTGAGGCTTTAAGCGGCTCACAGCGGTCTTTTGTCGTCGCCGGCCGCCTGCGCGCCAAGCGCGAGCACGGTAATTTGGCTTTTGCCAACCTGGAAGACGCTTCCGGGAATATTCAAATCGCTTTTTCCAAGAAAGATTTAGGGGTTGATTCTTATAAGAGTTTTCTGAAATTCATCGATGTCGCTGATTTTATCGAAGTCAAAGGTTACGCTTTTTTGACCCATAAGGGCGAGCCAAGCGTTATGGTCAAGGAATGGAAATTATTAACCAAGACTCTGCGCCCGATTCCCGACGCTTGGTACGGCTTAAAAGACGAGGAAGAGCGTCTGCGCAAACGCTATTTGGATATTCTCTTGAATAAAGAAGTTTTGGACATGATTTTAAAGCGGGCGAAATTCTGGCAAGCGACCAGGGACTTTCTGTTAAAGAGAAATTTTATTGAAGTGGAAACGCCCGTCTTAGAGACTATGGCCGGCGGCGCCGACGCCAAGCCGTTTAAAACGCATCATAACGCTTTGGATATTGATGTTCATTTGAGGATATCTATGGGGGAATTATGGCAAAAAAAACTGATGGTCGCGGGGCTGGAGAAGACTTTTGAAATCGGCCGTCAATTTAGGAACGAAGGCATGGACGCCGAACATTTGCAGTACTATACCCAAATGGAATTTTATTGGGCTTACGCCGATTACCAAATGGGCATGGCGCTGACGGAAGAAATGTATAAATATATCGCCCAAGAAACTTTCGGAACCCTGAAATTCAAGATCAAGAATTTTGCGATTGATTTAGGCAAAAAATGGGAAATCTATGATTATCGCGCCACGGTTAAGAAAATGACCGGCCTTGATGTTTTAAGCGCCAGTAAGTCGGAGATCGTCGCTAAATTAGAGGAACTGGGAGTTGATTACGATAAAAAAGGCTTTAACATCACGCGCGCGATCGATAATCTTTGGAAATATTGCCGGAAGCAGATTGCCGGACCGGGTTTTTTGATAGGTACTCCGATCAGCGTTTCTCCTTTGGCCAAACGCGATGAGAATAACCAAGCTGTCGCCCAAAGATTTCAGATTATCATCGCCGGTTCGGAAATCGGCAACGGCTATAGTGAACTGAATAATCCGCTTGATCAGGAGGAACGATTCAGGGAACAGCAGAAGTTAAGAGAAGCGGGCGACGAGGAAGCGCAAGAACATGACCATGATTTTGTGGAAGCGCTGGAGTATGGCATGCCCCCGACTTGCGGTTTTGGTTTTAGCGAACGCCTCTTCAGTTTCTTGATGAATAAACCGGGACGAGAATGCCAGATATTTCCGCTGATGCGTCCGAAAGAGGAATAGAAAAATAAATATTCGGGGATCGTCTAACGGTAGGACTCAGGCCTCTGAAGTCTGCTATCTTGGTTCGAATCCAAGTCCCCGAGCCAACGTAGATTAAGCGAGGTTCGAGCCAACGTAGATTAAGCGAGGTTAAAGCCTCGTTTTTTTGCTGGGTTAAAGCTATAATTAATTTACATGAAAAAAACATTAATTAAAATAAAGAAATTTTTTAATATTTTTGGGCCGGGAGTGATTACCGGAGCGGCGGATGATGATCCGTCGGGAATCGCCACTTATACGCAGACCGGGGCGCAATTTGGTTATGGCCAATTATGGACAGCCGTGGCGATGTTACCGCTCATGGTTGCCATTCAAGAAGCTTGCGCGCGAATTGGCGCCGTCACCGGTCACGGTTTAGCGGCGGTCATTAAAGCTAATTATAGCAAAAAGATTCTTTATGCAGCCGTCTTGCTGGTGGTCGTAGCCAATACCATTAATATCGGCGCCGATATCGGCGCCGTGGCGGCGGCCGCGCAATTAATTATTCCTGTTAATTTTGTCGTTTTAATTTTGGGTTTTACGGCTCTAATTTTAATTTTAGAGATTTTTACTTCCTACAAAGTTTATTCACGAATTTTAAAATGGTTGGCCTTAGCCCTCCTCGCCTATCCGCTGACAGTTTTTATAATTAGCCAACCCTGGGGGACGATTTTTGTCGCTACTTTTTGGCCGCATGTGGAATTGAATTTTGCTTTCTTTTTCATTATTACCGGGGTCTTAGGGACAACTATTTCTCCATATATGTTTTTCTGGCAGGCGTCGGAAGAAGTGGAAGAAGAAAAGGCACAACATTTAATTGGTCGGTACGGGAAGCTTAAGATTGGGAAAAGATTTATAAGAAACCTGCGTCTTGATAATATTGTCGGTATGGTGTTTTCGGAATTTGCCACCTGGTCGATAATTATAGTGGCCGCCACAGTTTTACATCACAATGGCTTAACTAACATCGCGACCGCCGCCGATGCCGCCAAAGCGCTAGAACCTCTGGTTCAAACTTTTCCGTATGCCGGTTTCTTAGCCAAACTAATTTTTGCTGTCGGCATTATCGGTTTGGGTCTATTAGGCATTCCGGTATTATCCGGTTCGGCGGCCTATGCCTTAACCGAGGCCTTTAATATGAAAGAAGGACTTAATTTAAAATTAAAAAAGGCTCATGGTTTTTATGGCGTGATTACGATTGCGACACTGATTGGTTTAATGATTAATTTTATCGGCATTAATCCGATTAAAGCTTTAGTTTTTACCGCTGTTTTCAACGGCGTTGCCGCTGTCCCTCTAATATTTTTAATTGCCAAAATTGCCCGCAATAAAAAAATTATGGGCGAATATCGCAGCGGACGGCTGTCTAATACGGTAGTTTGGATTACATTTTCAGTTATGTTGGCGTCGGCCCTGGCGATGTTTTATACTTTAGCTCGAGGATAATTTAATTATAATTTTAAAAAGATCTTTTGATTTGACAGAATATACAGGATCTAATTTAAATCTTAGTCTAAATTACGTTAAATCTATTCGGTCTCTAAACAAAATAAGGTTTCTATGTTATAATCAGAGCAAGAGTTTATTTGATAATTAAATAAAGTAATAATTTCTAAAAATTTATATGAAAAAACAAACTACGAAAAAAGGTTCCAATGCTGTAAAATCAACAATTATTGGCGCTAGTCTGGCTGGCTTAGCTGCTATCGCCTATTTTTTTGTTGGTCCAGAAGGCAAGAAGAACCAGAAGGCCTTCA
>JAPLVZ010000011.1:0-34539 GCA_026396805.1 Candidatus Falkowiibacteriota bacterium | reverse complement strand
CTGCGCGTAGCATCGGTGAACCCGCTTATCATCAGATTATTGATACTGTAGCTGCTAAGTATGAAAAAGAAAAAAAGACTAGTCCGCAAGAAATTAAAGCGCTGGCAGAAGATCTAAAGAAGCACTGGAAGACGATTAGTTCCATAATCAAAACCGAGAAACCAAAAGTTGTGAAAAATGTAAAAAAAGTTACGTCACGTTCGGCAAACACTAAATAATTAGCACTTAATTTAATTAACTCGGGAAATATATGTTAACGACAATCGCTGTTATTCTTATCGTTCTTTGGCTCGTCGGTTTAATTACCGCTTATACTATTGGTGGATTTATTCATATTCTTTTGGTAATAGCAATTATTATGATTCTGATCCGGTTAATTAAAGGAAAAAGGTAATATAAAATTAATAATTTTATGCCTTTTAAAAGCCAAGCTCAACGAAAATGGATGTTTGCCAATAAGCCAGAAATGGCCGAAAAGTGGGCCAAGGAAACCCCCAAGGATAAAAAGTTACCCAAAAAAGTAAAGAAAAATAAATAGCACACCTTATGGTTTTGCCAAAGAAATAATTTCGCCTAAATTAAATAGTTTTTCTTAATTTCTTAATATTTCTGCGAATAAAGTTCGGAAGCAGTCCCTCCAAGCGAGCCAACACATTTTTTGTGCTGTAGACCGAGATATTTCTCGTAAAACTAGTCAAAAAACAAGAAAACATGATTTAGGTCATGTTTTTTTGTTCAAATCAATTTTACGAAATAGCCCGTAAATAAAGAAGATTATTAGTTCGAATCCGAGGTCTGTCATAAGTATTTTATTTTTGATATACTTTAATCATAATATTAAATAAATTTGTTTTATGTCGACAAAGATAGTCCAATCCAAAAAATTAGAAACTCAATTTCGATCTTTATTACAAAAAGCATATAAGGGGAAATTATAATTTTCGAAATAAGGGGTTGTGGATAATCTTTTCAAATAAATCAGAAATGGCTATTAAATGCCCTAAAATACTATATATAAGAACATTTTAAACGATATTTTGTAGATTATTGACTTATACATACTTTTTTGCTATCATGTAGATATAAAATAATAAATATATGATTCATTCATTTTCGTGCAAAAACTTTTATTCTTTTAGCGATCTAACGACTGTAGATTTTTCCGTAAACGATAAGGCTCCGATTAATAACGGTTATTTTACGGCTCCCTCCGGAAACCGTCTTTCTAAAATTGAAACCGTAATCGGGCCTAATGCATCAGGTAAAACAAATCTCTTAAAGGTTTTACCATTTTTAAAATGGCTTATCTCGGATTCATTTATAGCTAATCCCTCATCCTCTCTGCCGGTTAAGCCTTTTTTGTTTGGTGAATTAAAAAATAAACCGACTGAACTTTCGGTTGATTTCGAAATCAATGGAAACGTTTATTCCTACAGCTTTATTTTAAATGAAAAAAAGATACTGCTGGAAGAGTTAAAAGTTAAAAATAAAACTAATCAAAAGGTTACCAGTAAAAAATTATTTTCTCGTAAATGGGACCAGGAAACAGAGAAATATATACTAGATGATAAAAATTTTAATTTACCAAAAGATTTTGATAATTTACTTCGAGCCAATGCCAGCGTAATTAGTGTCGCTGTCCGCTTGAATCATAAAGGGAGTCAAGATATTTTAAATTTTTGGCAAAAAGTTGAAACTAATGTTGTGGAGGCTGGTTGGGTCGGTGATCATTTACTACCAAACTCCGGCCAACAATTAATTGAAGCTTTGGATTTTTATAGTGATGATAAAAATGAAATTTTGAAGAAAGAAGCTGAAAAATTGCTATCTCGTTTTGATTTAGGTTTAGAATCGTTTGATATTAAAAAAGAAAAAAAAGAAAATAGCTTATCGTTAAATGTAAAAGTTTCTCATTCATTTGATGGGCATATTGAACGCCTGCCAATGCAATACGAATCATCCGGCACTAAACAGTTGTTTGTATTATTAAAAACTATTCTGCTTGTGCTCAACAAGGGCGGCGTGGCAATTCTAGATGAATTTGATGTTAATCTGCATCCCGAGATGGTTATGTCATTATTTGAATTATTTATTCAACCTGAGACAAATCCAAATAATGCTCAAATATTGTTTAGCACTCATAGTCATCGGATATTAAGCCGTTTAGATAAATATCAAATCATTCTTACCGAAAAGAATAAGAAAGGGGCAAGTGAATCGTGGCGCTTGGATGAAATGGGAAGTAGTGTTCGAGCTGATGATAATTACTATACAAAATATATCGCCGGCGCGTATGGAGCTGTCCCTAAATTGTAATTATTCAAAAATATGTCGAGAACAAACCCCTATAAGAAAAAGAAACGCCAAGCAAGTAAGACTCTTCTGGTGTTTGGAGAAGGTTTTAATGAAGAGATGTTCTTAAAACATTTAAGGAGTTTATATTCTTATAAAAGTAACGTTGCAATAACTGTTAAGAAGGGAAAAGGCGGGGATGCTCAAAATATCGTTATTGACGCCGATAAAACTCTTGGTAGTTACGATAGGAAAATAGTAATTCTTGATAATGATAAATCGAAGCCCGAGATGCTTAAAGCTAGGCAGGAAGCTAAAAATAGAAACATTGAGCTTATAGAAAATACACCTTGTTTAGAGTATTTACTGGTGTCTATTCTTGATAAAAAACCGAGCGGAAAAGCTTCCGCGTGGTGCAAGGGTGAATTTGAAGGAAAATATCTTGATAAGAAAAAACGAGGAGAACCGAATGAATATATAAAATTATTTCCGAAGAAATTACTAGACGCACAAAGGTTAAAAATATCAGAATTGAACAAATTAATTTTGATTATGGAGGGTAAATAAATGAAAAACAATGAATAATCAACAAAATTTAGGTCATGTTTTTTTATTGGAGTCAAGTGTATAAATTTGACTTTATATTTAATTTGTGTGATTATGTAATTGTAATTAAAGAGGCAGAATATGACTAAAAAGTTAGCTAAACCTAAAAAATTCAAAGATTCAGACGGCGACGGCTTGTCTGATTTTGATGAAATAAATATCTTTGGTTCCGACCCTTATAATGCCGATTCTGACAGAGACGGAATCGAGGACGGGGAAGCGGTTTTAAACGGCAAGGACCCGGTTGGCGGCGGTCCGCTTAAGGATTTTTTTATTCCTAACGCTAATAATAATTATCAGCCGAAATCGTTAAATCCGAAAAGACTATTGTTCCATGCCGGCAGCGTGCTGGTCATTAAATTAATCGTTATTATTTTAGTCGCTTATTATCCTCTAACTGCTTGGATGACCCCTGATGTTTCGGCGGAAGAGGGAAGAAAGATAATCGCTTTAACCAATAGTTTAAGAAAAAGCTTATCTTTAGAATCTTTGTCCGAGAACCCTAAGCTTGATCAGGCGGCGGCCAAAAAAGTCGATGATATGTTTATTAATCAATATTTTGCTCATGTTAGTCCGCAAAATTTTGATTTAGAGCGCTTTCTAAAATTAGCTTCCTATACAAATTATATAACGGTCGGGGAAAACCTGGCGATGGGTTATGACAATGCCGCCGAAGTTATGACGGCCTGGGAAAATAGCCAGACTCATTATAGTAATTTAGTTGATCCGAATTTTAAAGAAATCGGCGTCGCTTTAGCCGGCGGAACATATAAAGAACAAGATACTGTCTTTACCGCCCAATACTTTGGACTGCAATCGGATAATTCGATTACTCCGGCGCCTAAAGTCACAATCAAAAAAACCGTCAATAAAGTTTTTAAACCGGGCGAAAAGGCGGTTTTAGCGGAAACAAGCGAAAAAGCGACCAGTACGATAGTCGCCGCAGTTGCTAAACCGGCCATTGCCGTTAAAGACACAAAAATCATCATCGATACGCCGGCCGGTCTTAAGAACGATAAAGTAATTAAAGTCGAAGCGACCTTGCCAGTCGAAGTAAAGACGGCCAATATCGAGGTTTTAAATAATAATATTGAAATGGCACCGATTAGTTCGGTCAGTTCCGCGACCGGGACAGCGGAAAATAAATGGGTCGGGCAAGCGGTAATTCAAGATGATAGCAAATCAGTAACCCCGCCGATTATGACGGTTGGGACAGCAGATGGCAATGTGCAGAAATTGGAAGTGAGCAATAATAATATTCAAGCACAAAAGACTTCGCTGGCCGCTCAATATTTATTATTTAAGACTCATCCCGATAAAGGTTTGGGCCAGATTTTTAATCTTAGCTCGATTTATTTTAAAATACTGCTTGGCCTAGTGATTATCGCTCTGTTATTCAGTATTTTTATCCATATCAGACGACAGCACGCTAAATTAATTTTTTCCGGTTTAGGTTTAATTTTGTTTTTAGTGCTGATGATAATATTTTAAAACTATTTTAGTTGTTTTTTAGATTTTTTTTATTTTTTAAAACTTGGTAAACATGATATAATTAATTTATGGATAACCTAAAAAATAACAATAAGATTTTATTTATTCCCGGTTGGCTGGACGGCGGGGAACTGCATGGCTTTAAAAACAGCTTAGATATCTGGAATAAAAATATTGATATAAAAAAGAACTTTGAGGTTGATTTTGTTATCGCCCATAGCGTCGGCGCGCTGGCGGCGCTAGATAATTGGAAGATATATAAGAATTTTAAGATTATTCTGATAAATCCCGTATTCTTGAAAAGAAATATATTTAAGAGATGGCTTAAATCCATGATTTATGAAAATACTTATTATTCGTTTAAAAGGATGATAATATTTCTTTCTACTATCCCCGCTTTCATCAAGGCCATTAAGCTATTTAAAGTTCCGGTTATCAGTATCATTAATACCATTCCGCGAGACGATCTCATTATTATTTATGGTGAAAATGATAAATATCTCTGCGATCGAGAATTAGTCAATAGTTTTAAAGATAGATTTAGGGTGATTGAAGTAAAGGGAGCCGGGCATAACTATAACATTGATATAGAAAATGCGATTATTAATAATTTGAAAACTGACAACCCAAAATTGATTAATTATAAAGATTATGAAAATTAATAACCTCCTAAAACTCATTATCGCCATCCTGGTCGCGGAATTGGCCGGTGTCATCGGTTCTATTTTTACCGTTACCGCCATTCCGATTTGGTACGCGGCTCTGGCCAAGCCGGCACTCAATCCGCCGAATTGGGTTTTTGCGCCGGTCTGGAGCGCGCTTTTTGTTCTCATGGGCGTCGCCGCTTTCTTGGTTTGGCGCCAGGGATTGGATAAGAAAGCGGTCAGAATCGCTTTGATTATCTTTCTCGGTCAACTAGCTCTGAATTCGCTTTGGTCGATGATTTTTTTTGGACTACACAATCCGGGTACAGCTTTTTTGGAAATTATTATCCTCTGGCTGGCGATTTTGGCCACAATATTCTTTTTTTATAAAGTTTCCCGTCCCGCCGCTTATCTGCTCATCCCCTATATTCTTTGGGTAAGCTTTGCCGGCTATTTGAATTTTTCCATTTGGCGTTCGTCCGTTAAGACCGGCGATTTAAATGTTGGCACGGCTTGTACCATGGAAGCAAAGATTTGTCCGGACGGCAGCGGCGTCGGCCGCAGTGGACCAAATTGCGAATTTACACCTTGTCCGGACGCTAAAACTGATAGCATTCCGGCCGGCTGGTTGACTTTCACTGATCCGGTTCTTCAATTAAGTTTTAATTACCCGATTGAATTGACGACTGAATATACCTCAACAGTTAATTGGCCGCCTAAAATAAGTATTTCTTCCGATCCCTGGGTTTGCCCGGACACCGCGCCGGCGAGCAGTTTGCCGGAAAGAACTAGCCGCCGTTTAGTCGATAACCGCGTTTATTGTCTAAAAGCGGTCAGTGAGGGCGCCGCCGGCTCCGTTTTTACCAACTATACTTACACAACCGAAGAGGGAAGCAAGCTGGTGATTATTGAATTTACTTTGCGCGCCGGGCAATGTTATAACTACGACGACCCGCAAAAAACCGCCTGCGAGCGCGAACGCGAGACTTTTGATTTGGACGTCGTCGTCAATCGGATGGTCGAAAGTTTGAAATGCGCTAGTTGTTAATCTTATGTTTTATCCGCTTCAATTATTGGCCGATTGGCTGACTTACTCGGTATTAAATATTACTCCGCAGACTTTATTGGCCAAAGCGCTAAATTTTTTTATCTTTGATACGTTTAAAATATTCAGCCTGCTTTTTGTTATTATTTTTGTCGTTTCTTTCATCCGTACCTATCTGCCACCGGAAAAAGTCCGTTTGTTTTTAGCGAAGAAGAATAAATTGACCGGTCACATTCTAGCTTCTTTGTTCGGTATCGTTACGCCTTTCTGTTCTTGTTCGGCCGTTCCTCTATTTTTAGGTTTTGTTGAAGCGGGAGTACCGTTAGGAGTGACATTTTCTTTTTTGATTTCTTCGCCCATGATTAATGAAGTGGCTTTAGTTATGCTCTTCGGCTTATTCGGTTGGAAAATATCCTTAATCTATATTTTAAGCGGCCTGATTATAGCGATAATCTCCGGTTTGCTGATTGGCAAAATAAAGGTCGAAAATTTGCTGGCGGATTTTGTTTGGAAAAATAAATTGAAAGATAAAGCGGTGATAGAAACAGAGAAGAGCCGGAAAGAAAGAATGATTTATGCCTCAAATTGCGCCATTGATATCATAAAAAAAGTTTGGCTTTATGTTTTAATCGGAATTGGCTTGGGAGCTTGGATTCATGGTTATGTGCCGGCTGATTTTTTGGCTCAGTACGCCGGAGCGGATAAATGGTATGCCGTGCCGCTGGCGACTTTAATCGGCATTCCTTTATATTCTAATGCCGCCGGGATTATGCCTTTGGTTCATGCTTTAACCGAGAAAGGCGTGGCTATCGGCACAACCTTATCTTTTATGATGGCCGTTACCGCCTTATCGCTGCCGGAATTTATGATTTTAAAAAGGATTATGAAGACTAAACTGATAGTTATTTTTGCTTTAATCGTCAGTATCGGTATTATCTTAACCGGTTATTTATTTAATTTAGTTTTGAAGTAAAAATATTAATTGACATTTTAATTCTATTGCCACCAATGAAACAATATAATCGTTATAAATTCAAATCAGGCGCTGAATTAGTAAAAGGGGAAAAACCATTTTTTATTGAATTATTAGTCAAAAATGTTGATAAAGGTATGGTTGTTTTGGATCTTGGTTGCGGTTCGGGCGAGCTGGCTCTGCAATTATCTCGTTATTGCAAGAAGATTGTCGGGATAGACTGTTGCGCTAAATACATTAAGACCGCGCTTAAAGACAAAAAGAATAGGAAAATAAGCAATGTAATTTTTAAAATTAGCGACGCTAAAAAATTGCCGTTTAAAAATAGCTCCTTTGATTTAATCTATAGTTCCCGAGGGCCCTTGTCGGCGAATGCCGATTTTTTACGAGATGCCTTCAGAGTGTTAAAACCCGGGGGTCTTTTACTCGAAGAAACAATCGGCGAAACCGACAAAATTGAACTTAAAAGAATTTTCCGGAGAGGGCAGAACTTTCCTTATACCTTTAAAAAGCAAACCCTAGTCAAAAAATTATTAGATAAATTTAAAATCGAGCTGACCTATCTGAAAAATTTTGTTTATTATCAGAAATTTCCTTCACTGGCTTCAGTCGTGAGAGTTTTAGAGAGAACACCGATTATTCCCGATTTTAATCGCCATCAAGACCGAGAAAGTCTAAAAAAAATAAAATTATTGGATAAAAATGGCGGCATCATACTAAGAGCTCACCGCTTATGGTGGATAGGGAGGAAAAGAAAGTAGCCGATACAAAACACCCGCCATACCGACGGGTGTTTTAAAAACAAGAAACGATAATATTTCAAGCTTATTTTGTCAGGGCGTTTTTACTTGGAGCTCTTAGCCTTGCGTTTAACGTTCTTTTTCTTAATCGGCGGCATCACGCCCTTCGGGGTCGGATTCTTAGTCGGAACCGGAACCTTAGCCGTTGGCAGGACGCTGACAATCGTACCGTCCTTCAAGGAATTATCAAATTTTCTTAATTTTTTGGTAGAGAAATTGACAAAACCGTTCTTAACGGCGAATAAAGTGTCATCTTTGCCTTTCTTGACGTTTAAGCCCGGATGATATTTGGTACCGCGCTGTCTGATGATGATGGCGCCGATTTTAGCCCACTCGCCGTCAGAGAGCTTAACGCCCAAGCGCTTGCTTTCTGATTCGCGGCCTAGTGAGGTTGATCCGGCGGCTTTCTTATGTGCCATATTGGTTGCTTGACATTAAAATACTAGTCGAAAGACCAGTATTCCAGAGTGCTTATTAAAAATTTATAACTTCAATATAACAAAAGTCAGTTTAATTGTCAACTCGGTCAATTTTTGGGCATAATTTGCCCATTTTTAGGCGTTCGGGCAGCATTTCAATTTTTTTTAAATATGGTATAATAAAAACATCAAAAATAGCTAAAAACTAATTAAAATCATATGGTTAAAGTGGATAAGAACAAGTGTATCGGTTGCGGTATCTGCGCCGGTATGTGCCCGGAAACTTTTCAGATGGATTTGAGCGGAAAATCCGAAGTTATCAAGAACGAAGTCACTGATTGCGCTAAGAAGGCGGCGACCGATTGTCCGGTTGAAGCTATCAGCGTCAAATAATAAAGTTAAGATCAGATGCTGCCGGCGGTAGCGCTGAATAAGAAAAAAATATGGCCGCAGAAAAAAAACTGGAAACTCCTCGGCGTGAAAAAATAACCTTACCCTTGTCTCGCTCGGAAAAAATTGGCCGTCCGGAAATCAAAGCCGAGCGGGTTCCGGCTGTTTTAGAAAAGGCGCCGGAAACTTTAAAGGCCGGGGAAGCCGTGCCCGTCGCGACGCGTCCGGTCGCGTCGGCCGCTCTGGGCTATCAGGAACAGCGCGCGCAAGCTATAGACGCGATTTTAGCGGAAGGCCTGAATGAAGTATATTTAAAAATGGACGCGCCGCACCAGCAAGAATTTAAAAAGCGCGGGGAAGAGACCGTCAAGAAAATAAATCTACTTCTAAGTAAGACCAGGGTCAGGGCCAACAAGATTATCGCTCTAATCAAGGCTTGGCTGAAACTTATCCCCGGGATTAATCATTTTTTCTTGGAGAAAGAAGCGAAAATAAAGACTGATAAGATAATCAGGATAAAAGATACTTTCTAATATGGAAAACTTTTTTAGCTACTTTGGAGATGTCGCCCTGTATTTTGCCGCCGTTTTAGCCGGAGTTATTTTCGGCGCGTTGATTATCCTTAATATTATTCGCCTCTTGTTGGCGCGTCGGCGTTACTTCTTGCATCAGATATTTTTAGTCCGCCTGCCTAAAGAAAAACCTCATGACGACGACAAAGAAGTCAGCGTCAGTCAGATGAAGGAAGAAATCGCCAAAGGGGAAACGATCTTTTCCGCTATCGGCGGTTTGAAAGCGCAACGCGGTTTTATGAATTGGCTGACCGGACGCAGCGACCAGTTTTCTTTTGAAATCGTCGCCAATCATAACCGCATTTCTTTTTATGTCGCGGCGCCTTATGATAGCGCCCGTTATCTGGAGCAGCAGATTCACGCCCATTATCCGCAAGCGGTGATTGAAGAATTGGAAGATTATAACTCTTTCAGCTTGAAAGGCCAGATTGCCGCCGGTTATCTGCGGCCGGCCAAGAGTTTTGTTTTTCCCCTGAAGACTTACCAGAAGATGGATGTTGATCCGCTTAATTCGCTGATTAATATTTTGTCAAAACTGGATAAGGACGAAAGTTTGGCGATCCAATATACCGTCCGGAGCGCCAAAGGTTCCTGGCACAGAATTTCGCGTCGCGTCGCCGCGAGCATCATTAAAAAACAGTCCGTTAAGAACGGCTTAAGGGCGGCGTCTACTTTGGGCCGCTTTTTGAATTTCTTCAGGGAGACGTTTGAAACTTCCTCCCGGCCGAAGAACCCCATTAATCCTAACGATACGAAAAAACTATCGGCGGTCGAGGAAGAGATGCTTAAATCAATCGAGGAGAAAAATCTGAAAGCCGGACTGGACGTCAATGTCCGCGTGGTCGCCTGCGCGCGCACCAAAGAGAAAGCGAATGTTTATCTGGAAAATGTCAGCAGCGCTTTCATGGAATATAATAATTTCAGTTACGGCAATGTTTTTTCCCGTCTTCATAAGAGCGATCCCGATAAGACCATTAAGGATTTTATTTATCGCTATTTCCGGGAACCAATCAGTTTTTTATTAAACAGCGAAGAACTGGCCAGTATTTTTCATTTTCCTCTGTCAACGACGGAAACTCCGAATATTTTTTGGCTGACCGCCAAGATCGCCCCGGCGCCGGCCACGATCCCGACTGAAGGCATAACTTTAGGCGAGAACGTCTATCGCGGCGTGAGACAGGAAATAAGAATCAAGCGCGACGACCGGCGCCGCCATACTTATATCATCGGTAAATCCGGCGTCGGCAAGTCCGTCTTACTGGCGAATATGGCTATCCAGGATATCCAAAACGGGGAAGGCGTCTGCGTCTTGGATCCGCACGGCGATTTGATTCAAGACATTTTAGACCGTCTGCCGCCGGAGCGAGCCGAAGACGTCATAATATTCTCGCCCGGCGACTTGGAGCGGCCGCTCGCTTTGAATTTATTGGATTATGACGAGCATTATCCGGAACAGAAGAGTTTTGTCATCAACGAAATGATCGGCATCTTTGATAAGCTTTACGATTTGAAAGCGACCGGCGGCCCGATGTTTGAGCAATACATGAGGAACGCGATGCTCTTGGTAATGGATGATCCGGCCAGCGGCTCTACTCTGATGGAAATTCCGAAAGTTTTAGCGGATGAGGATTTCCGGCGTTTGAAGTTAAGCCGCTGCAAAAATCAGACCGTAGTGGATTTTTGGCGCAAGGAAGCGGAAAAGGCCGGCGGGGAAGCGGCTCTGGCTAATATCGTTCCTTACATCACTTCCAAGTTGACCTCGTTTATTTCCAACGATATGATGCGTCCGATTATCGGCCAGCAGAAAAGCGCTTTTAATCTGCGCGAGGTTATGGATAAACAAAAAATATTATTGATTGATATGCCTAAAGGCATTGTCGGGGAAATGAACGCTTATTTGCTGGGCATGATTCTGGTCGGAAAAATTTTAATGGCCGCGCTTAGTCGGACCGATTTGCCCAAGGAAGCGCGCAAGGATTTTTATCTTTATATCGATGAATTTCAGAATTTTACGACTAATTCCGTCTGCCAGATATTATCGGAAGCGCGGAAATACTCTTTAAACTTGATTATCGCCCACCAGTATATCGGACAACTCGTGAAAAATAATAACACTGAAATTAAGGACGCGGTTTTCGGCAACGTCGGAACTATAGTTAATTTTAAGGTCGGTCCGGAAGACGCGGATTTTCTGGTCAAGGAATTCGCTCCGGTTTTCAATGAATACGATCTGATAAATGTCGATAAGGGTCTGGCCTGCCTGAAACTTTTAGTCGATAATAGCGCGCTACGGCCGTTTTCCTTAAAGACGATTTGGCCGCTCTTGGGCGTTGAGCATCCGGGGCTGGCCGATAAGGTTCGCGCGCTAAGCCGCTTGAAATACGGGCAGAATGTGCGTCTGGTAGAAGCGGAAATAAGCCGCCGTAACGCCGCCCGTTAGTAATTGGCCGGCAGTAATTTTATTCTTTTTTAATCCTATCCTTTTATATGTCCACTCTTTACCGCGATTATCGTCCCCAGAATTTTTCCGAAGTTCTCGGACAGAATCACATCAAAATTACGCTCCAGAATGAAATCGTCGCCGGCCGTCCGGCTCACGCTTATATTTTTTGCGGTCCGCGCGCGGTCGGCAAAACGACTTTGGCGCGCATCATGGCGAAAGCGCTTAATTGCGAGAAACGCCCGGCTGACGTTGCCGAGCCTTGCAACGAATGCGCCAGCTGTAAAAGCATTACGGCCGGAAAGAATTTGGATATCATCGAAATCGACGCCGCTTCCAATACCGGCGTTGATAATGTCCGCGAGAACATCATCGCTTTTTCCCGCTTGGTGCCGACCAGCGCGAAATTAAAAGTCTTTATCATTGATGAAGTCCACATGCTTTCTCTGTCCGCTTTTAACGCGCTTTTGAAAATAATCGAGGAACCGCCGTCTTATGTCGTTTTCATCCTCTGCACGACGGAAATTCAAAAAGTTCCCGGCACGGTAATTTCTCGTTGCGAACGTTTTGATTTTAAGCGCATCAGCGTCAGCGAGATAGTCGTTAAATTGAGTAATATCGCCGTGGCGGAAAAGATCAGTATCGACGCTTCGGTCTTGGAAGCGGTCGCGCGCCGTTCCGGAGGGCATCTCCGCGACGCGGAAAGCCTCTTGGGCCAGATCTTCTCGCTGGGCGACAAAAAAATCAGCGCCGAACAGGCCGAACTCGTCCTGCCGCATTATAACAGCTACGAAGCGATAAACTTATTAGATTATTTAGGAAAAAAAGACGCCGCTAAAGCCGTGAGTCTGGTAAATAACTTGATAGACAGCGGCGTTAATTTTAAAACTTTTACCGAGGAAATAGTCGGCCTGTTGCGGAAAATAATGCTTAATAAGTTGAGTCCGGAACTGGCCGATAATTTGGGACTTGATTTGGGGGAGAATCTGGAAAAGCGTTTAACGGAAGTGGCCGGCCATTTAAGCTGGGAACAGATCTTCGCTTTTACCAGGCGATTTTTGGAAAGCGCTAATGACAATAAGAGTCCGCTTATTCCGCAATTGCCTTTAGAACTGGCGATAGTGGAATTATGTTTTGGCTTGACGCCGCCGACCCCAGCCGGTTTAATTGCGCCCGCCGCTCCGAATCTGCACCGGGAAACCATTATGCCAAACGCCAAGCCGCGTGTTAACGCGTCAAACATAAAACCGGAAACTTTGATGCCGCTTAGTAGCGCCGATTCGTCATTTAGTAGTGTTAGTTTGCCGCCTCATCAGGAGATTGATACTGGGATTAATTTAAACGCCGCCGCGGTTTTAGCAAAATGGCCGGAATTTTTGGTAAAGATAAAAAAATACAATCATTCTTTATCGTTCGTGCTGCAGAACTGTGAACCGCGGGAAATAAAAGACGGAAAACTGACATTAGTGTTCAAGTATAAATTTCATCATGACCGGGTGAGCGATCCGAATATCAAAAATATCGTGGCCAATAATTTAAGCGAGGTCTTCGGCTGCGGGTTAGGTTTTATCGCCTTAGTTGATGAAAAGATGGAATTGCGCCATGAAGAGGAAGCAGCGCTGGAAACGCCCCTGGCCGCGAAAATCAAAGAGGAGCCAAAGGCCGCCATTTCGAAACCGCCGGTCGCGGATAAAAAAGTTGCCGGTGGCCTGATGGCCGACCTCTTGAAGACTTTCGGCGGGAAAGTGATCAATTAATTTTTTAAGCATATGCTAGACATAAAATTCATCAGAGAAAATCCGGAACTGGTTAAGACTAATTCCCGCAATCGTTTAGCGGCCGTGGATATTGACGCTCTTCTGGCTCTTGATGCCGGAATCAGAAATCTGCTGACAGACGTAGAGACCGCCCGAGCGAAGCGTAATCAGGCCTCCAAAACCAAACCGACGCCGGAAATAATCGCGGCCATGAAGACTTTGGGCGAATCTTTAAAAAGTAAAGAAGAGGAACTGGTCGCCAAAGAAATCAAACTGAAAGAATTGCTTTTGGCCGTTCCCAATCTGACTCATCCGTCCGTCAAAGTGAGCGCTAATGAAGACGATAATCCGATTCTGGAAACCTATGGAGCGCCGACTAAATTTAAATTTGTCCCCAAAGATCACGTCGAACTCGCCGAGTCTTTAGACCTAATTGATTTTAATCGGGCGACGAAAGTCAGCGGCGCTAAATTCTATTATTTAAAAAATGAATTGGCTTTGCTGGAGTTCGCTCTTATCCAGTATGCTTTAGAAATTCTCGTTTGCCGCGGTTTTACTCCGCTGACGACGCCCGACCTGGCGAAAAGGGAAGTCGTCGCCGGCCTGGGTTTTAATCCACGCGGCGAATCCACCCAGGTTTATAATATCGAAGGTTCTGATTTGAGCTTGATTGGCACGGCGGAAATAACCATGGGCGGATACCACCGAGATGAAGTGCTTGAAGAAGCGGCCTTGCCGAAAAAATATGTCGCCGTTTCCCATTGTTTCCGGACCGAAGCCGGCAGTTATTCCAAATTCTCCAAAGGAATTTTCCGTGTCCATCAATTCACGAAGATTGAGATGTTTCAATTCGTGGTGCCGGAAACGGCGGAGAAGGCTCACTTAGAATTATTGGAAATAGAAAAGGAAATATTCAAGGGTCTGAAGCTTCCTTTTCAGGTCATCGACCATTGCACGGCCGATTTAGGGACGCCGGCTATCCGGACCTATGACCTGGAGGCTTGGTTGCCGGGCAAACCGGCCAAGGACGGCGGCCAAGGCGCTTGGGCGGAAATAACCTCCACTTCTAATTGCTCGGACTATCAGGCTCGCGCCATGAATACTAAATATCTAAAAGCAAGCGGCGCCAAAGAATTAGTCCATACTCTTAACGGCACAGCCATCGCCATTCCGCGCTGTCTGATCGCCATCTTAGAAAATTATCAGAACAAGGACGGTTCGGTTGATATTCCTAAAGCCTTGATTAGGTATCTGCCTAAGGGCTGTAAAAAAATAAAACCTAAATAGAAGTAAACCATGAAAAAGGCGTTCGGATTAAAACCAGTTTGGCTTTTGTTTTTAGCCGTTATTATCATCGGCTTATTTTTTCCGTCCGCGACCGACGCCGCCAGTTTAAAAACTTCTTATCCGCGGTTGGCCAATTATTTTTTGAAATGGGAAGTATCGGACAGTGAGACACAAGAACTCTCCAAATGGGATTTACTTATTTTAGATATGGAAGTGGCGGAGAATAGCCGCCCGCAATTGTTAAAAATCCGTCAGCTTAATCCTAAGATAATCATCCTCGCCTATATCACGTCCGAAGAAATATTGGATGACGTTAACGGCTACGGCGCCGCGACTTTGCGGCAGGAGTTCGCTTCGGGACTGTCCGATAACTGGTGGTTGCGCGATAAAAGCGGCAATAAGATTTCCAATTGGCCTTATACCTCAATGTTTAATTTGACCGACGGCGCCGGTTTTGACGCCGGCGGCCGAAGATTGAATGATTATTTGCCGGAATTCGTCGCGGATAAAATCGCGGGCAGCGGCTTATGGGACGGCGTTTTTTACGATAATACTTGGGGCGATATTTCTTGGTTAAATAACGGCAATCTGGATTTGAACAATGATGGCGTCAGCGACACGCCGGCTCAAGCCGACGCCGCTTGGGCGGCCGGATTCAAAAAAATGTTGGCCAAAACCCGCACTTTAACCGGCCCGAATTTTATCATTATCGGTAACGGTCATGTTTATGACGGCTACCAATCGATCATCAACGGTATGATGCTGGAGAGTTTCCCTCCGCCCTGGGAAAATGGCGGCACTTGGACCGAAGCGATGAAGACCTATTTGAAGCTGCCGAGTCTTAATCCGGCTCCGGCCGTTTCGGTTGTAAATGTTACGGATAAGAATCAATCTAATTATCAACATTTCCGCTACGGCTTGGCGAGCGCGCTTCTAGGCAACGGTTTTTATAGCTTTGATTATAATATCACTAACCATGGCCAGACTTGGTGGTATGATGAGTATGACGTTAATTTAGGTCCGCCCAGTTCGCCACCCTTTAATTTATTGGCTAATTCCAGCGAAGAACTGAAACCGGGGCTTTGGCGCCGCGATTTCAAAAATGGCGTCGCTATCGTCAACTCCACCGATGAGAAACAGGCTTATGTGCCTCTGAAAGAAGAACTGGAAAAAATTTCCGGCGGTCAGGCGCCAACGATCAATAACGGCGCGAAAATAAATTATATCCAACTCGCAGCGCGAGACGGTTTAATCTTATTGAAACGCAACACGGCCATAAAAAATAGCGCTTTTACGAACGGCTATTTTTACAGAGTTTATAATTTCCAAGGCGCTCAAATCAGTAACGGTTTTTTTTCTTACGCGAGCGCTTATCCCGGCGAGGCCGAAATTATTACGGCTTCGGGCTTAAATGACGCCACTGGTGATATTAATCTAAGCGCCGCTAACGGCCAGTTAAATTTATATCAAGACGGCCGGCGAATCGCTTTATTCTATCCTTACGATAAAGTCTACCTTAAAGCGGTTAATCTGGCGGCCCATCTTGATGAAGGCTATTTTAAAAAAATAATCATTGGCGCCGGTTTGGGCGGCGGTCCGCAAGTCCGCATTTTCAGCCCGAGCGGAAGATTAGAAGGCAGTTTTTTCGCTTACAATAAAACTTTACGCGGCGGCGTCAGTGTCGCTTTGGCTGATTTAGACGGCGACGGCCAAGACGAGATTATCACCGGACCGGGAAAGGGAGATAAATCGGGGATAAAGATATTCACTCTCTCTGGCCAATTAAAAAATACTTTTTTAGCTTACGACGCCAAATTCAATGGCGGCATTAATGTCGCGGCCGGGGACGTCAACGGCGACGGCGCGATAGAAATAATAACCATCCCCGCGTCCGCTGGCGGCCCGCAAATCCGCGTCTTCACGGCTGACGGCCAGGCGCTTTATAGCTGGTTTGCCTATGATCAAAGTTACCACGGCGGCGCGCGCGTCAGCGTCAGTGATATCAACGAGGACGGTCAGGCGGATATCCTTGTCGGCATCAAGAATTTTTATTAAATCATAAATATATGCTCAAATTAATTCATCGTTATTTCCGCGGCCGCTTTGAAAGATTTTATTTTAAAAATCACTGGCATTTTGTCCTGGACTTATCCTTAACGATAATCGTCATCTGTCTGGCCATCGGCCTAATCGTCTTATATTCATATCGCCCCGGTTCGTCAAGTGGCGGCCCTAATGTTCGTCCCGTGCTTGATTTGAATAATCCGCCGCTAAGTTTAGAACTTACTCCGGCCGAGGGCGTAATCAGTCTTAATGACGGTTCGACCTTAAAAATGGTTTTTAAAAATAACGGCTCGGCCGCGATTAATGATTTGAAATTAATTTTCGAAACGTCCGATAATAATTTTTCTCTCAAAAAAATAACCGATATTAAGCCGGACGCTGGCCTCAATATTGATAACCAGGCTATCACCATTAATAACCAGACTATTAATTTCGCCAAGATACCGGCCGGAGCGAGCGGGGAAGCGGAAGTGAAGGTTTATTTTAACTCCAAGGGCGAAGGCCGGGTTATTAATTGGCGCGCCCGAAGCGAATATAGCGTTTTGGGCCAAATTCTGGAGAGCTCTATCAGCCTGCCGGCTCTAAAAGTGAAAGCGGAATTAAGCGTTACGAGCGAGGCTTATTATACTAGTCCGCAGGGCGATCAATTAGGCATCGGTCCCTTGCCGCCCCTAGTCGGCATCCCGACGAATTATTGGATTTTTTGGAAAACGCAGAGCCTGGATAACTTTAAAAATCTGATTGTGAGCGCTCGTTTGCCTAAAGGCGTGGAATTAACCGATAGCCGCTCGCTTTTAGTCGGAGAATTTAATTATAATCCGGACACTCGCCAATTGATTTGGAAGGTTTCGGAATTGGCCGGCCGTGCGGACAGCTATCATCTGGATTTTGAAGTTCAGCTTATTCCCACCGCGAATCAAGTCGGCCAAGTTTTACCGTTACTGAATAATCAGCAATATTATGCCACCGACTCTTTAACCGGCGAAGAGGTCAGTGGCGCCCTGGATAAATCAACCACCGCTCTCGATCAGGACCGTTTTAATTCCGGACAAGGCCAAGTCGTTAGCGAATAAAAACCGGACCAGTCCGAATAAAATATGATGAATTTTTTAAGAAAACTTATCAAGCCGAAATATGAAACTCTCAATGTTATCGAGATTGATGCCGCGAAGCTAAGCGCCAATTTTCATTATCTTGAGAGCCTTCAGCCGGAAGCGGCCATTTTTCCGGTCTTGAAATCTAACGCTTACGGTCACGGCCTGAAGGAAGTCTGTCGGATTTTGAATAAAGTCAGACCGGCCCTGGTCGTCGTCGACTCTTATCCGGAAGCGCAGATAGCTTATCGTCATTTTCGGGGCCAGGTTCTGATTTTAAGCGAAATGCCGCAGCGCGCTTATGATTATTGCAAGCTGAGGCGGACGGAATTCGTCGTTTATAACGAAGCCACTTTAAGATATCTGGCGCGATATGGCCAACGCGTCCGAATCCATCTCTTCGTCAATTCTGGCATGAATCGCGAGGGTATAAAAGACATGAGCGCCTTTGTTTTAAAAAATAAAGAATATTTGGATAAGGTTCAGGTCAGCGGCCTCTGTTCCCATTTAGCTTCCGCCGATCAAGAATCAGGACTTAACCAAGAACAGGAAGATAATTTTTTTAAGGCCTTGGAAATTTTGAAAGCCGCGGGTTTTAATCCGTCTTGGGTCCATCTGGGAAATTCCGCCGCTATTTTTACGGCGAAAAACAATAAATTGACCGCTTACCGTCCGGGGTTAGCCTTTTACGGTTACAGCCCTTTTTCTGACGGGCGAGAAAGCGAATCGCCTCTCCAACCGGCCTTGGAAGTTTTTTCTCATATTGTCTCCCTCCAGGAATTAAAAGTGTTGGAAAGTGTTTCTTATAACGCCACTTACCGCGCGAGCCAAGCCACTAATATCGGAACCATTCCGTTCGGTTATTTTGAGGGGTTGGATCGGCGCTTATCCAATCGCGCCCAGTTTTTAGTCCAAGCGGAGAATAATTATTTTTGGGCGAAAATAGCGGGGATGGTCTGCATGAATCTAACTTGTCTAGAATTTGGCCAAAATAAGCCAAAAATTGGCGATATTGTCCAAGTCGTTTCGGCCAAAAGGGAAGACCTAAATTCTATTTTTAACCTGGCCACACTATGCGAGACCATTCCTTACGAATTTTTAGTGAAACTCCAAGCTAATACCCGCCGGAAAATAATTAATAATTAAATTTTAGAGTCATGGTCGTTCGTCCCAGTTATAAAAAAATAAAAAAAGATTATCAGCGCAAGAATCTTCGTAATCCTTTTTTTCATAAACCGGCCAAGGCTAAAAATCCGCACCGCCTGAAATGGTTTTTCTTGGCGATTCTTTTGGTTATCTCGTTTATGATCTGGTTCTTGGGCGCGGCGCCAGTCTGGCGTATTAAGGAAATTAAGGTCTCCGGTCTGACTCGCTTAAGCAGCGCCGAACTAGAGCAGATTATCTGGAACGAAACGAGCAACCGGCGCGATTTATTTTTTCGCGAAGATAATCTTTTCTTATTCAGGCGGGAAGCGGTTATAGCCAAGATTATCGCGACTTATAATTTTTCCGGCGCGACGATAAAGAAGAAATGGCCGAATATTTTAGAGCTTAAAGTTATTGAACGTCCCTACGCTTTTATTTTTCAAGAGGGAAGCGCCTATTATTACGCTTCCGCCGACGCCTATATCATCAAGGAACCGGTTGTCTCCGAGACCGATATGAAGAAATATTTCTTATTGGAGAACAAAAATGAGGGGACGCTGATTACCGATAGTGAAAAAATTAACATCAAGAATGATTATTTAAGTTTCATCTTTGATTTAAACAGCCGTTTGAGCGCTTATCCGGAATTGCCCGTTGAAAAATTCATCATTGATCAAGAGTTTAACACGATTAAGGTCAAATTCGTGGCCGGTCCGGTCGTGTTTTTTAAGGTTCAGGAAGAGGCCGGCGTCCAGATTAACCGCCTCCTGCTTGTCAAAAGAGAGAAAATCAAGGATAATTTCAGTAAGACCAGTTATATTGATCTGCGCTATGGCGACAAAATCTTTATCAATCCCGACTTTAATTAATTAACTTATAATATATGGAAGTAGCTTTTAAAATCTTATTCGTGCTGGCGGGTTTTGTCTTCTGTATTACGGTTATCGGCGTGTTCTTGATTATCGTTAAGATTATTCTGATGTTCCAACCTCAAGTTAATCTGATGGGGCTGATTATCAGTTAAAAGGCGTTAAATCGATAAGAGGCTAAAAACCTCTTATTTTATTTGCCTTAGCTTTAAAAGTAGGTTATAATGGAGTGTAAGGGATATTATACTCGGTTATAGATATCAAGATAATAGGGCGATTATCAGGTAATCCCTCATTATCCCTCATTAAACCAAATATTTTTACTCATATGGACCATTCCCTGCCTCTAAGCGAAGATTATTTGCTGAACTTAAAGGTTAACAATTATTCTCCGGAAACCATTTATAATTATGAACGCGATTTAAAGGTTTTCGAAGATTTTTTAGTTGACAGTAAGATTAGTTTTAAATCTTTATCAAAAAGAGACATTTTGAGCTATAAAGCCCTATTAACATCCATTGACCGCAAGACCGCCAACCAGGTCCTGGGCGCGAAACGTCTTAATGCCTATTCTATCAATCGGATGCTCTCGGTTTTAAGGAGTTATTTTAAGTATTTAATCGAGATGGATTATGCTTCTTCCCTGCCGCCGGATGTCATAAAAATGATTAAAACCATTAAAAAGAAGCCACAAGTGGCGGAACTGGCTGAAATCGTCAAATTAATTGAGTTCCCTTCTAAAATAGAGACGGATAAGCGCGTCGCTTTACGCAACCGCGCCATGCTTGAAGTTCTGTTTTCTACCGGCATGAGAATTTCCGAACTGGTTAATTTGAAAATAACTCAAGTCGGCAAAGGCGGTAAAATATTTGTTTTGGGCAAAGGCAAGAAAGAAAGATTCGTCTATTTGACGCCGCGAGCTTTTAAAATACTTCAAGCCTATTTTGACATCCGAACGGATGATTCGCCTTACGCCTTCATTCCCTACCGCGGGCTTAATTCCCCGAATTTGAAAGATAAAAAAATTTCCACCAATTATTTGCAAGCCAAGATAAAAAAATATCGGGAAATCTTGGGAATTAACGTCCCGACTTCGGCGCACTCTTTGCGGCATGGCTTTGCCACCTATTTAGCCGAAGCCGGAGCTAATCCGGCCGCGATTCAGGTCTTGCTCGGCCATGAATCGCTCGACACCACGACGCGCTATGTCCACGCCTCCGATCTTTACGCCCAAGGAGTGCAGAAGAAGTTTCATCCGCTGAAAGATTAAATATAAATACCCGGCAATTTCATCAGACAGGGTTGCGACCGCTTCCCTGTTTTTGTATCGTCTGAAGGGGAAAACCAAGCTTGACAAAAATATTAATTTTAGTAATAATATAAACATATGTTTAAAATAACAAACAATAGCTATGTCTAATAATATTAAACTGATTTTCAAAAATCGCAATATTTTTCATATCCTGCAATTATTTTCCGCCCCCGCCCCTAAAAAATATTATTTGCGCGAAATCGCCCGGGCGCTCGGCCTTAGCGCCGGCGCAATCCATAAAGACCTTTTAACCTTGGAAAAGGCAGATTTGATTTTGAGCCAGGTTGAAGGCAAGAACAAGTATTTTAAAGCCAATGAAGCTAATCCTGATTTTAATCGTTTGCGGCCTATTCTAGACGGCGCCGAAAAAACCAGTCACAAGCAGGAAATCATCACGGTTCTGTTCGAAGAGCATTGGGTGTCGCCGCTCACCCAATCGCCCAATTATTTCGGCTGGCAGGCTTGCAGCGACGATAAGACTTTTTCTACTCGCCTGGGCGATTGCGCCGGCGTTTATTACAATACTTTTTTAAAATTTCCTTTCAATGAAGAAAGCTGGACGGCGCGGAGCCGAGAAGTCAATCAGAGTTTGGAGAACGAGAAATTTATCCGTAAACATTATCAGGATTTTGGCGGCGTCGTCAGTAAAATGGAATCGATTTTATTGAAAATGGTTAAAGAGCCAAAGGTTGACGCCGCGTTTATTACCGATCTTAAAGCCTTATATGAATTAGGCATAGAATCCTGCCGTCTGGGTTATATCGGCGTGGTCGCCGATATGCCGACTGAATTTTTAAGCAAGAATATGCGCGCTATCGTGGAAAAAAGGACCGCTAAGTTAAAAATAAAAGAAAGCGTTCCGGAAATCGTGAATATATTGAGTTCCCCGCCCGAGTTGTCGAAATCTTTCCGGCGAGAAAAAGAGTTTTTAAAAATAGTAGCGACTATCATTAAAAAAAGAATCAATAATCCGCAGAAAAATCCTAAAATCGCCGCGGCGATTCAGGCCTATTTTAACAGTTATTATTGGACTGATTTCGGCCATTTCGGTACCGGACAGTCGCTTAATAATGTCTTCAAGGAAATCCGGTCTTTAGCCGGAAAAGAGACTCTGGCCGGCTTAAGACAAAGGCTTAAAGAGATTGACGCCTACCCGGCGGAAACCAAAGCGAAAAAAGAAAGATTTTATAAAAAATTATCGTTAAATAAAAAAGAAAGACTGATTTTTGAATCCGCCGGAGTTTTCGCGCTGATTAAGGCTCTAAGACTAGAGCATTTAAGCGGTTTAAATTCTCAAATCGGCCGTTTAGTGGATCATTTAAGTAAAAAATATAAAATCGACAAGCAATTATTATATTTTTGCCATTTCGGCGAAATACTGGGAATCTATGAAAACGGACTCGATTCAAAATTCATAAAAATCTTAAAAAGCCGGTCCAAGTTTTGCGTTTATAAAAATTTTTCCGATCCCTATGGCGGAGAAATATTGGCCGGCCAAGAGGCGCAGGAATTTTATCGCCGCTACGTTAAAGAAGTCCAAAGAGAAATTAACGATATTGAGAATTTTCATGGCAGCGTCGCCTACCCCGGCAAAGCCCGAGGCATAGTTAAAATAATCAACAGCCCCAAAGAAATGAATAAGATGAAAGAGGGTGATATTTTGGTGACAACCCAGACCATCCCGGAAATGCTGCCGGCCATGAAAAAGGCGGCCGCCTTTATCACCAATAGCGGCGGCATCACTTGCCACGCCGCGATTGTCGCCCGAGAAATGAAAAAACCCTGTATCGTCGGCACGAAAATTGCCACCCAAGTTTTAAGCGACGGGGATTTTGTCCAGGTGGACGCCTTCAAAGGCATCATTAATATTATAAAGATCAGTTAAGTAATTTTACGGATATTTAAAAAACAAGGAAACGAGCATTTCCTTGTTTTTGTATAAAAAGAAGTTTCACTTAATATTTCATTTAACATACCTAGCGTCATTTATTTAAAAATTATAATAAATTAAAATTTTTTACGGCAAATACTCTTGCGGATTAACCGGCAAACCGTTCAGACGGACTTCGAAGTGGAGATGCGGTCCGGTGGAAAAACCGCCGGTGCCGATGCCGCCCGGAGTGCCGCCAGTGCGGCCTATCGCCTGTCCCTGCGTAACGTATTGGTCGGTCATGACATAAACTGCGGAAACATGGCCGTAAACCGTGGCTAAGCCGTTGCCGTGGATAAGCATGATATAGGCGTAACTCTTGTCACCGTTAAATTTTACCTTAGCGACATAGCCGTCGGCCGCGGCCGTAATCGCTGTTCCCTGCCTGGCGCGGATATCAACGCCGGAATGTTCACCGATAATATTACGATACGGGTAATCAGGATCATGGAAAGTGGCGACGATGGTATTGCTCGGTACCGGCCAAGCAATCGTATTGTTGCCGTTATTAAGCCTGGTCTTGTCTTTCTGGGACATTTTTTGGCGGATAAGCTGTTCCGCGCTGGCAATTTCCGCTTCCGCCTGTTGCTGTTCCCGTTTCGCCTGCTGCAACAAAGCTTGATATTCCTTTTCCGAAGATTGGGTCTCTTCTAAAATATAAGTTTTATTTTCCTGTTCATAAGACAAATTATCTTTCTTTTCTTCCAGCTTATCTTTTAGGCCGGCCAGTTCCGTATTTTTTCCGTCGAGCGCCGCCTTATTTTGTTCTAAACGGCTTTTATCGGACCTTAAGCCTTTTAAGCTTTCTCCGATTTCCCTATTGGTGTCGGCTAAATATTGGGCTTGATCCAAGAAGTCCGACAAAGAATCGTTTAAAAGCAAAATCTCCAGAGTGGAAACCTGGTCCTGCCTATACATGGAGCGTAAAAGATTGGCGATGTGGGTTTTTTGCTTTTCAATCAGCTTGTCCAAATTATCGCTGTCAATCTCAATTTTTTTTATCTCCAGCCCCGTTTTGTCTATTTCAATATTAACGCTCTCAATATCCAGTTGCGCTTTGGCTAAACGGTTTTCCAAGATGGACAATTGATTGCTAAGATTTATTTTATCTTTTTGTTTTAATTCTATCTGGACTTGATATTCCTGCTGGCGCTCTTGCAGAGTTTCCAACTGTTTTTTTTGGTTCAGAATTTTTAAATTTAAAGCGTTTATTTCATCATCCAAACTTTCGTATTGGCTGAATGTCAAAGGCGCGACGCAAATCAGGCCGATAAAAATCGCCAGTAAGAGACCAGTTTTTATGAGATGGGTTTTCGAGATCTTCATAGTTCTTTAATTATACCACATTTTCTATTTTCTGTAAATATTATTATTTAGGCTAAGTTTAGGCGCCTTAAGCTCTCTCCTCGGCCCAAAGCGTCCGCGACCTCAAACGGGCTCGGGCTATTTTTTAGTCCGGTCAGAGCGACGCGCAAGGGCCATAAATAATCGCCGTTTTGGCCGCCAATCCCTTTTATCCAAGTCAAAATCGTCTTTTCCAGTCTGTCCTTAGTCCAATTACCCTCGTTAATTTTTTCTAGTTCCGATTTTAAGCGCGCCAAATTAATTTTCGCTTCTTCAAGGGTTAGGATTTTCCAGCGCAATAATTCCGGCGCGTAGGCGGGCAGTTCAAATAAGAAATCGGTCGTCGCCCCGATTTCGCTTAAAGTTTTCAAGCGATCTTGCGCCAAAGCCGTAAATTTTTCTGTTCTTTTCAAATCGCCGATATCGCGGCCGGCTTTGACTAAATACGGCAGGCAGAGCTTAGTCAGTTCGGCGACGGATTTTTGGCGCAAATAATAACTATTATAATAATCCAATTTGGCCGTATCAAAAATCGCCGGACTCGCGCCCATGCCGGCCAGCGAAAATTCTTTTTTCAGTTCCGCCAGCGTCCAGATTTCTTGATCGCTTTTCGGATGCCAGCCCAGAAGAACGCAGAAATTAATCAGCGCTTCCGGCAAATATCCTTTGGCCAGATAATCTTCCACAAAGACGTCACCCTTGCGCTTGCTCAATTTTCCGCCGCCGACTTTATTTAAAATCAAGGGCATGTGGATGAATTTTGGCGGAGTCCAGCCGAAGTCGCGGTATAATAAAATATTTTTAGGAAATGATCCGAGCCATTCGTCGCCGCGCGTCACCTGCGTTATCTCCATTAAATGATCATCAACGACATTGGCGAACTGGTAAGTCGGGATACCGGCGGATTTTATCAAAACATGGTCGTCCAAATCGGCCGCCTTGAATATTATCTCGCCGCGAAGTTCATCATAGACTTTCACTTCCCCGTTAAGCGGCATCTTTTGACGAATAACGAACTTCTCCCCGGCCTTGATTTTCGCTTCCGCTTCAGCGACGCTTAAATCACGGCAGAGCCTATCATAGCGCGGCGCTTCTTTTTTCGCTTCCTGCGCCTCGCGCATTTCCGTCAATCTCTCTTCGCTGCAAAAACAGCGATAGACCTTACCCTCGGCCAATAATTTATCGGAGTATTCATGATAAATATCCAAGCGTTGGGTTTGAATATAAGGGCCGTATTTACCGCCGAGATGCGGGCCTTCATCAAATTCTAGGCCCATAATTTTCAAAACCTTGATCAAACTCTCGGTTGCGCCGGTTACTTCTCTTTTTTGGTCGGTATCTTCAATGCGTAATATTAAATCACCGCCTTGGCTTTTAGCGAGCAGATAGCCGAATAAAGCGGCCCGCAGGCTGCCGATATGCAAGAAGCCGGTTGGAGAGGGGGCAAAACGCAGGCGGGGTTTTGTATTTTTATGACCGAATAAGAAAGAAAACATATATGTATTAATTAGCGCTTATTAATAATCAAGGCCGATTATTTTAAAGACTTGAATTTAGCTAAGAATATTTGGGTAGCTTCCCGGCGCCGCTCATGGACGCTGGCGACTAAATCATGGATATCGACCCAGCGCCAGTCGGAATGATCCCAAAAATTAACCTTGATATCTTCGTTGCGTCCGAAGAATTCGGCGATAAATAAGCCCTGTCGCTGGCCTTTATAATCAAAGATAAAACGGCGTTGCAGAGATAAGGGGCTTTGCTGGCTGACCGGCGGAAACAGATAACTGTAAGTTCTCTTAAAAACCGCTTTCATCACGAATTTATCGGTATTAAGCTCTTCTCTTAATTCTCGGGCGCCGGCCTTTGCCAAGGATTCGCCGTCGGTCCCGCCTTGCGGCAATTGCCAATGACCGGGGTCGTCTTCTCTTTCGACTATTAAAACTTCTGTTTCGTCATTACCTTTTTTATATAAAAAACAGGCGACGCAAGGCCGATAAAAGAAATGATTGAACTTGGAGCGAAATAAAGTTACGGTAAAGACGACGGTGGCGTTGTAAATGCGCTTAATCCTTTTCGGCTGTTGGACTAAGCGCCAAAGCCATTCCAAGCCGATAACTCTCATCGCTTTCGGCGCTCGTTTTATTTTTCCGGTGATGAAATCAAAAGCGCCGCCGACGCCGATGGCGACTTTGACGCTCGGCATCTTGGCTAAGTTATGATAAATAATTTTTTCCTGATAAGGCGAACCGAAAGTATTAAAAAAAATCATGGGCGCGAAGGCGTTTATCTTTTCTAATAATTCATGGCTTAGCGGCTGATGGCGATGATGATCAATAACTAATGTTTCCAGCTCGGGGTACTTTTTAGTCAGAGCGTCTTTAATGGCCGTTTGTTGGGAGAGTCCTCCCTCCCGATTTAAGACCGCGACTCTTAATTTCTTTTCGCCCGCGAGCGCCAGTAAGTCTAAAGTCAAGTCGGCGCCGGTCAGGCGAGGGATTTTTTTGCCGGCGATAAACCCCGCCAACTTGATGCCGAAACCGTCGGCTAAAGATAAATCGGCTTTATTTAAGATATAAAAAAGCTCTTCGTCTTGATGCGATTTAAGGATTATTTCCGGATTCGGAGTGACGAGATAATGCTGGCGGCCGTCGCTTAAAAATTCTCCGATCTTTTCCAGGGTAGCGCCGCGGTTCAAAGCGCTTAAATTTATTCCCAAAATATTGACCATATGTTATAATAATGACATCCTAATTTTATTATAAATATTAGCTTTAGTCAAAGTTTTATTTTTCTTATTTTTTAATTTTTATGGCTTATAAAAGATTAACCGATAGGATTGAGGAGCTTAAAATCGACAATCCGCGAGTCGCGTCTTCTATTAAATGGGTAAACATCATTAACGCCGGCAAGGACGAAATCGATTACTTGCGCCGGAATTATAATTTTAATCTGGTCCATTTGAAGACGGCGGCCTCTTCGGTTTCTTTCCAGCGCCCGATGATTTTTAAGGGCGATGGCTATCTTTGTCTGGTGCTCCATTTTCCGACTCTAAAAGACGAAAATATAGTCGCCGGCGAAGTTGATTTTTTTGTCGGCCACGGGTATCTGATAACCGTCCATAATAATACTTTAAAAGTTTTGACGCATTTCTTTTCCTTGGGGAAAAAAAGTCCGGATTCCCTGCTCTCTTATTCCTTGGAATCATCGGCCATACTCCTTTATGAAGTCTTGGGGCATCTGATGGACGACTGTTTCCAATTGCTTGATGACAGCAGCCTGAAGATAAACGAGATAGAAGAATTGATTTTCACGAGGCAGCAGAAAAAGGCCGTGGAGAAAATTATGACTTTCCGGCGCAATATCATTAATATCCGCAAAATCATGCAGAATCACAAGAATATCCTTCAGAGCCTGATGGAGATGGAAAGCAGTCTGGTTGAAAAAGCGGCGATAAAAAAATATTATTCCGTCTTGGTGGAAAATTCCAAACGTATCTGGGAGATGCTGGATAACCAAAAAGAGATGATTGAGGTTCTAAACAGCACTAATGAATCTATCTTAAACGACCGGATGACCGATATCATGAAAACTCTGACCATCTTCTCGGTTATTGTTTTTCCTCTGACATTACTCGCGGCAATCTTTGGAATGAACGCCAAGTACATGCCCTTTATCGATCATCCTTTAGGTTTTTGGATGATTTTAGGTATAATGGGCTTTTGCTCTATCGGAATGGTAACATTTTTTAAGAGCAAGCGATGGATTTAAATAAAAATTTTATGAGAGAAATGAAAAAGCCCCGGCTTAAGCTAGGGCTTTGTTCTTTTGTCCTTTTAGGGACGTTTCGTTTATGGCTTATCAGAGATTCCGGCCGTTTTACGGTAGACCCAAAACTCACCACCACCGTTGGCATTAACGTGCCAATAGCTAGATTTTGGTGCATAGAACCAGCTGCTAGACCCATCCAACAAATACTTTCCGCCGTTGCATTTCTCTAATCCGATTTGGCCGATTGACCCCCAAATCAGGTAGGTCTTACCGTTTATAACCCTTGTTTTGGTAATGGCTGGAGCATTAGCTGGTGTTGGCCAAGAGTTGTAATCTCCGCTCATGAACCATTTTCCTGGGCTAAGCGCCTTCTGGACGTATGCGATATTTATCCCAATAGTATCTTGGGATTTTCCATCTGCCGTCATTACATGGTACAAACTTATGATGCACTCATCAAGAGTTACCTCGGGAATGACGATTCCAACAGAGAGGACCTTAACCGGTCCGCTCATGCTAGTTAAACCACTGGCCGTTCTGAAAATAATTTTTAAATTATAAACCCCCACACTGGCATAGGTATGAGCGACAGTATTACCACTACTGCTAGTGGCATCTCCGAAGAGAAAGTCTGCATCCAAAATCTTTCCTGTGCCATCATTGATGGCAAAGGTATTCAAAATACCTTTGTACGAAAAAAGCGTGTCTTTTCGTATTTCGGCGGTGGTATTGAGACTGTATTGATTCTTTACCCAAACGCTGCCCCCATCTACTACAATTGGGGGGTTTGTGGTTAGTTCCGGCCAGTCTTTCTGGCAGGAAATTAAAGAGGTAGTTATCACTATCGCGATAACAATCATTCCTAAAACTGTTTTTTTCATGATACTGTATTTTGGTTAACTTCAATAATTTTATTGTCAAAGGACTATTCCTTCTCGCCGAGCGATTTTTTTTTCGCAAATCACCCGGCGGCAAGGCGGAAGATCTTTATTTCTTCCGGCTAGCGATGGCCTCGCGATAGACGGCTTCCAATTGGGAAGCGACTCCGGGCCAATTATATTCATTTTTAATTCTTTCTCTGGCCATTTTACCTAAGCGTTCCGTTTCGGCCGGATTAGCCAATAAATATTCCAGCTTCTCCTTTAAATCATTAACATCGCCTTCTTTGAAGCTCAAGCCGGTACCCTCAATCGCTTCAAGATTTTGGTCGATATCGCTGACCAGACAGGCCAAGCCCCAGCCCATCGCTTCCAGGAGCGCGACCGACAAGCCTTCATATTCGGACGGTTGAACAAAGACATAAGTATTGGCGAATAATTCATTTAAGATATGTCCGGACTGGTTATCGGTAAAGATAATCCGCTCGTCGTCTTTAGCCAGGTCCATCAATTCTCTGACATAATTGTCGGTATAAGAAGAACCGCCGACGATGACTAATTTCTTATCGGTTTTTATCTGTTTAAAAGCGGCGATCAGGAGATGGACATTCTTATGGCGGACCAGGCGGCCGATATAGGTTAGATAATTTTTCTCTTCCAGGCCCCAGCGTCTGATATCTCTAACCGGAATAATTTCTTGAGCATAAGCGCCGTAAGGAATATAAATAGAATCAAAACCATACGTTTTTTTGACGTATTCTTTCAAGACCCGAGAAGTGACCACGACTTTATCCGCGTAGCGGCAACCGATTCTTTCTCCGAATTTCAAATAGAAGCGGGCGAAGAATCCCCATTTTCTATGGTAATAGTCTCGGCAATGAAAAGTAAAAATTATCGGGGTTTTCGGTTTAAATAATTTAATCAGCCAGATTAAAGAGGCCGGGCCGATAGCTTGAAAATTAATCGCGTCAACTTTACGAAAAATAACGTCTAAACAAGCGAGAAAAGTATTAGTGATTGCCTCTAAATTTTTGCTTTTGATACTCGGTAAGGAAATAACTTTAATGCCTTTATATTCTTTGATGCCCCGGCTATAATAGCGACGAGAATACACCAAAACCTCCACCCCTCTGTTTACCAGGTCAAGGGCCAGGTTTTCTACATATCTTTCGACGCCGCCGTTTTGAGTCGGCACGCCTTTTTGTCCGATAAATGCAATTCTCATAACAAATTATTATATAATGTTTTTGGACATTTGTAAATACATTATATAATGTTTCTATATTTTTGTCAAGTGATGTGAAAAAGTAGGCTTAAAGTATATAAAAAGGGGTCTGTTTGAGAACAGACCCCGTAATACAGTTATTTCAGTTTAGTTCGTCTTAACCGTGTAGTTTACAGGTGTGACGAACTCCCACCCGTAATAAATCTTTCCGTCACTTCCGACGACGGAATTCATATTTTGCCCGATTAGGCCAAGTCGGATGCTTTCATCCTGTTGGCCCATGCGGCCGATTTCGTCTTGGGTAACTTGTCCGTCTTCTCTACTCAAGACGGATCTCATTGTGATCTTCGCACTTTCGTGCGGAAGATACATATCATACCGGAAGCCGGAACCGATGAACTCCCCGATCCCTACTGACCAACGGTACTTTCCGTTGATGATAGTTTCAGGGGTCAAAATAGTTCCGGATATTAGTATCCAGTAACCAATCGAGTTATTAAGATTCATTGCCACACCATCAATGTTTGGTGTGGAAATGGTCTTTTGAAGACACCGCTGCCAATAGGTGTCAGACAAAGCATATATCAGATATCCATTTTGTACTGTTGTACAAAAGTCTCCCTGATAAGCGGGGCCGTACTGATTAATGTTCAACATACCCCCTTCAATACTTCCTCCTGTCCTTACGGGCGGAGGATTAAGAGTGGTTTTGACTGGCGGCCTGAAGTTGTTCTGGGAAGTCAAATCCGCAGAAACAACCGCTTTTGGTTTTGAAGCTGGCGACGGCGTTCCGACCGTTCTCCTTATTCCTCGGCACTTATCAAGTTCATACTGCAAGAGTATCGTCTGCTCCGTGCTCATTTTCAGAGCATCGTTAGTTCTTTCGAACTCTGCTCTTAAGTCTAATAACCTCTGCGAATCTTTTTTGAGGTTCTCAAAATAAATTTTGTCAACTTCAATTAAAGTTGACTTTGCAGTATTTTTCGCTTGATAGCGGCGAACTACAAGAAAAATTCCTACCAAAAGAGCTAAAAGCAATATTCCTATTATCCATAAGAACGCTTTCGTCCTTGTTTTTAGAGGTTCTACAATTTCTAATTTGTCTTTGTCATTCGTTTCCATGATTCAATTTTTTTGGTTTGATTTCTTTAAGTTAATTTTTCAATTTCCAGTTCAATAAATTCACTACGACTTCAACCTGCAATCGTGGCGGTTGAGAGCCGTCATTACTTTGCGGGTTATACCCATCAAGATCTTGGCGCTGAAATGCCTTAACCTTGAAAAGCTCACGTTGCCATTCCCTAAAGTAAGAGAAGGCGAAGCCTCCCCCATACTCAACGTACTGGCGGTTATAGGCTTTCTCCGAGCCATACCCGAGATGAGCGATGGGCTCAAATCGGACTTCCTGTCCTTTTACAAAAAAGACAAACTTTCTGATTCCAGTTTCGCCGGTCAGTCGGAAACCTCCTTTTTCATAAGGTGTTCCGGCAGTAACGATTCCAGGAGTGACGCTATAGCGAGCGCTCCCCTTTTCAATTGGCTCCTGCCACTCGGCTATAAGTAGGCTGTTACTAAACCAAAAACTTTCGAGTTTAGTTAGTATTAACCCTCCCTGAATCAAAAAAAGCTTATCTTTTTGCCAGGAATTGTAAGCATCAGATGCGCCCCGGTCATAACCCCAGCGGATGCCGGAGTTTATCCAGGAATAGTAATTTAACCGGAGAATTGAGCCCCAATTATCAACAGCTGCGCCTAAAGTATAGAAGCGCCCCTTGTAATAGTAGGGGTCCTCCTTGCTCTGCTTGGCGTAAGCCCAGGTATAATTGGCCATCGGGCCAAACCTGATCATCTTATTACCAAACATTAGTCTCCCTTCGACGAATTCGAAGTTTCCGATTGTTCTTTCAGTAGTCGGGACGGTGCGGAATAATCCCGCCCCCGCCAGCCCGATTAATTCTTGAGCTCGGGCTCTTTCTCCCAGCGTTAACGCTAAAAGAAAAAAAATCAAAACACAAATTTTCTTTTTCATCCGATACAGTATTTAAGTTAATTTTCAATTTTTAAAGTTCATCTTGGACTTGAAGAACCGAATATTTTTCAGGCCTTCAAGTCCAAGGGGAATTAGTTATCTGATTCCCTCTCGGCCGTAGCTATCGCTGTTATCGTAAATTTTTCAAAATGGTCAAACGTCTTTCCTTGCGGCTGATCGGAAAATAATAGACATACGCTAAGCCGAAAGCGCCGCCGAAAATAATGGCCGCGACGGCGTTCAAAGGCAAATTCGGTTTGACCGGATAGGAAGAAACCGTCGGTTCGTCAATGACCTTAACTCTTAAGCCGGTCGCCGAACCTTGATAAACATTATTTTGGGTGATTAAAGCGTTATTGACGGCGTAGGCGATTTGCTTCGCCTGGTAAGGATCCGGATGATAGACTTCCACTTCCAGAACGCCGGTGTCGTTAACATTGCGAGTCATGATGCTTTTCTTCCATATTTTAATCTGCTTCTTATAATCGCCGCTGAAATAACTCCAGTTTATATCATAATTGGAAGCGGTTAAAAGCTGGAAGAAAGAACCGGAATAAACCGCTTCGGACAATAAGGAACTTAGGTATTGATTGGATTTTGCGATGGTATAAGGATCGGAAATAGCCCCGTCGGAGATGATAAGTAGACGGGAGCTGACCCGATATTTCAACGGTTGGCTGAAAGTTATCGCCATAGCGACCGCCAGAAAAATCAAAACAGAAGCGATAATCGCCCCTTGACGTTTTTTAATTATTTTTAGAAAACTTGTAATTTCAATATATTTATTCGATGACTTATCACAATAACATATTATATTTTTTTTGTCTTGCGCTTCTGGTAGATTCCACCTTGAGCCATAAATAAGGAGCTGGCAAGTTTGGAATAACGTTATCAAAAAATAGACTTAAAGCCTTTTAAAAAGGGCTTGCGTGTTGTATGTCGCAAGCCCGTAATCATTGTTAGTATGCTTTACCAATTAAGCTGGATCGCGTTATCCAGGTCACTTTTTGTGATTTCAATGAATTTTTCACTTTCAGTCATGTGTACCCACTTTTCGCTTTGGGTCACGTGCTTAGGCACGAAGACCGTTGAGTGAAACATTCCATCGGGATCCGTGAACGAAATCTTGATATAGAATTGCCCTATTGGCACTTCTACAGTTTTTGAAATTCCTCTAAAACCCAGAGAAATAGATTCCTTTGAATCGCTGGGTTCGAAAAATATTTTGTACTTTTCGGCGATTAACCGAATTCTTAGATTCTTTTTCTCACCCGTGGACATTTTCTTGATGTCCCTCTGCGTGATGTAACAGACCGTATCCCCGGAATTTATCCGTTTCCGGATTTCCGCGTAAGGCCAAATGGCCTGGTTTGCTTCCCCTGTCTTCATCCCAATCCCGATTATTAGGTCCTGATTTTTTGGAGTGAAAACTATATACCGGTTCTTTCCTTCTTTATTGTTTATCGTATCAGTTCCAACATATTCTAATCCCCTTCCAATCTCGGAAAAGATTTTAAAAGGTTCTTCGCCTCTGTAAACGAGGGCGATTTTGTCCCCTTGTCCCGGGACCGTTCTATACCCTTGGGGAGGGCTTTGAGGACTTTTAATACTGGCGGCACCGGCCTGGGGCGATGTTCTGTTGTCCTTCGGTTCAATCGAGATTGAACCGCCCAAGACACTTTTGGAGGTGGAAAAAGATATTTTTCCATCCAAGGTCTTGCATCCGACCTGGACCACCTGCGGGTTATTGACCGAAAAGCTTTGTGTTCCCCTGTCGGGGATTCGACGCGTCTGACCGTTGATAGTGATTATTAGGGTTTGTCCAAAATTATTGGACACCCTTAATTGACCGAAAACGGCGCTTAGGCCGCACATAGTCAATACCATAAAAAATAAAAAAAGCTTTTTCATTTCCTTCTTGATTTTTGTTTATTTGGTTTATAAAAATTTTAATGAACTTATCTAAATGATTAAAAAAAGATAATCATAATATGTTATCAATAAATTTAATTTCTGTCAATAACTTGCACTCGTCCATGACATAATTAACACACCCCCCTGACTAATATGGCAAATTGGAGTAATATCTTCGGATTAAGCAATAAATCCGAAGATATGATACAAACCAGGGCGGAGATTAAGTTCAATCCATACCGATACCATT
>JAPLVZ010000007.1:13149-13606 GCA_026396805.1 Candidatus Falkowiibacteriota bacterium | reverse complement strand
TTGTATCATATCTTCGGATTTATTGCTTAATCCGAAGATATTACTCCAATTTGCCATATTCGTCAGGGGGGTGTGTTAATTATGTCATGGACGAGTGCAGGGGTTTTGACAAGATAAGATCTTTTTGCTATGATTTTTCTGTGGCTGAATGAAAATGGCCATTTTTTAAGACCTTGGAGTGGTAGCTCAGTTGGTTAGAGCGTCTGCCTGTCACGCAGAAGGTCGCGGGTTCGAGCCCCGT
Organism: Candidatus Falkowiibacteriota bacterium; assembly: GCA_026396805.1. Lineage (GTDB taxonomy): Bacteria > Patescibacteriota > Patescibacteriia > Patescibacteriales > UBA12465 > UBA12465. The sequence continues at coordinate 13,365 of JAPLVZ010000007.1, read as the reverse complement.
CCATTCCGCTAACAAAAACAACCCAACCTGCGTTGGGTTGTTTTTGTTTGAGTTGAAAAGGGCGGGGCGAGAAAGGCGAGGCGATGTGCGCGCTCGCACCGCCGAGCCCCGGGTAGTGAGCCCCGTCCATTCCGCTAACAAAAACAACCCAACCTGCGTTGGGTTGTTTTTGTTTGAGTTGAAAAGGGCGGGGCGAGAAAGGCGAGGCGATGTGCG
>JAPLVZ010000007.1:0-13144 GCA_026396805.1 Candidatus Falkowiibacteriota bacterium | reverse complement strand
CGAGGCGATGTGCGCGCTCGCACCGCCGAGCCCCGGGTAGTGAGCCCCGTCCATTCCGCAACTCAAATAACCCTATCTTTATGGGGTTATTTTTGTTAATATTTTAAGTGTAATCGAGCAATTTAATATGAACCAACTTAGTATAATTGAAAAAATTAAAAAGATTAAAAAAACTAGGAATTTTTCCTATCTTTTGGATGAAAAGCAGGATAAAGAGGCAATAAAAAAATATTATCGCGTTAATAAATTAGCCTATCTGTTGTTTCATAACACTTCGGGTTATTTGCATATGGGGATTTCTGAAAATGAGAAATACAAAAAGTCAGATTTGACCGGACAAGTTAAAATTATTGCCCGAGAAATTAAGGAAATAGATGCTTCTAAAATCTTAGAGCTAGGTTATGGATGCGGGACAGATTTATCTTTCTTAGCCAAAATTTTTCCAGACAAAGAATTTATTGGCGTTGATCTTGCGAACGGTCCGCTGAAGAAAAATCGCGAGAAAAATATTAATTTTATAAAGGGAGACTTCAACGATTTAAAAAGATTGGATGATAAATTCAATGTTGTTTTCGCGATAGAGACACTATGTTATTCCAGTTCATTATCGCAAGTTTTAAAGGAAGTTAATTCGGTGATGGCCACGGGCGGCAGATTGATTATTTTCGACGCGTATTATCTCTCTACCGACGATGAGTATGAGAGCGAAATAGAACAAGCTTGCCAATTGGTCGAGCATGGAATGGCCGTTGATAAATTTCACAAACTAAATGATTTAAGAATAACGGCAGAGAAAGCGGGATTTTTAATTAAAAAAGAAATGGATTTGAGCGATCAAATATTCCCCACTATGCGCCGGTTTGAAAAATTAGCGGAACGATATTTTAAACATCCATTTTTATCTAAGATTATCAATTTTTTATTGCCGGAGATGTTTATCAGAAATTCTTTAGCCGGTTATTTAATGCCCGAACTTGTTAAGTCTAAAATAGCCGGATATTACATGCATATTTTTGAAAAAACCGCTTAGGTTGAATAATGTTGCCCGATTTCTAAAATAATCCGCCGATCGGCGGATTATTTTTTTGTGCCCCCAGGGGGAATCGAACCCTCATCTTGAGCTCCGGAAGCTCACGTTCTATCCGTTGAACTATGGAGACATGTAGGTTGGCGACCGGATGCCGATAAGCCAATATCTGATTTGATTATTAAACAAATAAGCGATAAAATCAAGCGCCAATGAAAAACCCTCCAATATTTTGGAGGGTTCGCTATGTTTTAGAATTAAAAATCGTTTGAGGATTAAAAATTTCTATTGCCGACATAATTGTGCGGCGTTATTTTTTCCAACTCCTGAGCAGTTTCCGCCGAGAGTCCATATTCTTTTATGGCTAGGTCAATGAATCTATATAACAATTTTTTAGTGACCCTTTTCCCCTTGGTCAGCTTCAGTAAAAGTTCATAGCCCTCCGTGATTCCTTCACGTCGCAGAATTACCTGATAAGCCTCAGCAATGACCTCCCAATGATTATCAAGCTCTTCATGGATATGAACATGGTTGACGGATAAACGTTTTAGACCGGCGCTTAATGCTTTGAGCGCAATTAAAGTGCTGGCATAAGCGACACCGAAATACCTTTCTACTGTTGAATCGCTTAAATCACGCTGGAAGCGGGAAATCGGCAGTTTATTAGAAAAATGATTAAAAAGCGCGTTAGCGATGCCCAGGTTTCCCTCGGCATTCTCGAAATTTATCGGGTTTATCTTTTGTGGCATGGTCGACGAGCCGGTTTCTCCCTCAACCGCTTTTTGGATAAACACCTCTCTAGAAATATAGCCCCACATATTTTGGGCAAAACTTAACAGTATGTTATTTTCTTCCTGGAAGATAGAAAATAGTTTTGCGTAAGTGTCATGCGGTTCGATTTGATTGGTGTAATCATTAAGAACGAATTTCATCGTTCCCGGGCCACCGTTGTTAAAAACATCTATAAAATTAATGGAGAAATACCGCCAATTAATTTCCGGATGAGCGGCGTAAAGGGCGTTGTCTGCCCCGGTCGCGCCGCCCCACTTAACGGACAAATACGAATCTTTTTGCCTTTTATTGAGCAGTTTAAGCCGCTCGGCAAAAATATTCATTTCCCATCCCAGAGCAGTCGGCGAGGCCGGTTGTCCGTGGGTTAAGGCTAACATAGCGACGTTTTTGTTTTCTTCGGCCAATTTGCCGATTTCTTCGGTTAGATCCTCGTAAGCTTGTTGGAGGATTGCGGTCCCGTCTCTTAACATCAGCGCATAAGCGATGTTGTTGATGTCTTCCGATGTTTTGCCGTAGTGAACAAAACCGATAACGTCAGACAGGGATGTTTCGGACATCCTGGAGCGGATAAAATATTCAACCGCTTTGACGTCATGATTAGTGGTTCTCTCGAAGTTTTTAATGGCCGCCAAATCGCTATCAGAGAATTTTAGGTATAAGTTTCGTAGGAGTTCGCATTCCGCAGGATTTATTTCTCTGACGAAAGGCTTAGCGCCCATATCTCTTATGATAGAATGTAAAGCTATCAGATATTCTACCTCTACGTATACACGATACCGCATTAAGGCGAATTCACTGAATATTTCCGATAACTCTTCAACTTTTTTGCAATATCTCCCGTCAACAGGAGAGATGGCATGTCCTGAAAAATTTTTTACTTCATACATTGGTTATAGTTTTAAATTATTAATGTGCGAAATTATCTAAGAAATTTAGCATTTAAGCCCCAATAAGTCAATACCAAAATGGCAATCAAAAAATCAGGCCTGCGCCTGATTTAAATTCAATATTGTTTTGATAAAAAAGTCGGCTCTATCCCTCAAATTTCAAATAATACTCTTTCGGTTCGGCCTCCCGTTTGATTATCTCTTTCCATTTCGGTTCGATTTCTGAAATCCTCTTAATTTCCCCGTTATGATAGCAGAGCGGGTCAACCATTCTTGATTTACAAAAAACTTTGGCGTCATAATCCTCGGGGTTGTTACGGAAGTCCGCCTTATTGTTCATTTTTTTAAATAATAATTTCAGTTTTGAGTCTGTGGGAATATATGGCGTTATTTTTTTCAATACTTCTTGATCGGTCGTATATAAATCACTTTCCGTGATGTATTCTCGCGCCAGTGCATAACGCAGATATTCCCCGACCGACCGGAGCATGGCTGCGGCCGACAAGTCGGCATAATAATCATTATTCAGTTTTAAAAATAATTCCGCGTATTTTTGCGCGCTAGTAAAATCTTTGAAAATCCAGCGGCCGTTTTCAGCGGTGAGACTGTCGAGAAAATACTTTCCGTCCTTTATTAGGTTGTAAATAATTGCCGCTCGGAGTGAATAATCGAGTCGGTCGGCGCACAAATCAGGTAATTCCGTTTCCTTGAGGGGAAAATTTTTGTCGTCCAGAATAAACTTCAAATCGAGGTTATATTTTTCAAGAATTTGGGGGATTTCCGATTCCCTGACAAAATCTTCAAAAATATTGTCTTGATGATCATGTTTTTTTTCCGAATCGGCGCCTAAGGCATAATCTATGCAATGAGAAAAGGCCGTATGGGAGACGTCGTGAATCAATCCGGCAATCTGTTCTTCGAGCGACGCTTTATATATTTTAAGAAGCAGATAAACGCCGAGAGAATGTTCGAATCTTGAAAAGTTGGTTTCGGGAGAATCGGGCAAATAACCGTGCTGATCCACGCCTTTCAGTCTTTGCATACTTGGGCAGTTAATCAATTCTAAAATCACCTGTTCGGTAATCTCTGTTTCGCCGTATAATCTGTCTTCGTATCGCATAATCTTAATTATTTTTTCTTTTTAGAATTTTCACCGACCCTTTGTTAGCATTAATCTCCAAATAATCGCCATTCTTTATATTCTTGGTGATTCTCGGGATACCGACAATGCAAGGGATACCCATCTCCCGACTAATAACTGATACGTGAGCGGTAATTCCACCTTCTTCAGCAACAATCGCCCCCACCCGATGTAAAAGCGGAACAAAATCAGGACCGGTATTCATTACGATAATAATCTCACCCTTTTTAACTTTCCCAAAATCCCGGGGTGAATGAACTATTTTTGCATAACCGCTAACCAAGCCCCGGCAAGCAGTCCGGCCTTGAAATTCGCCGCCAATATTTTTTCCTCGAGTTAAAAATTTTTGTTCATATTTATCAGCTCTTGGGCCGACATAACAATCATGAATTTTTCCGGTTAAACTAACAAAAATTGAATGACGGCGATACTGAGCTACTTTTTTAAAACTAAATTTTATTTTTTTAGTAATTAAATCGAGGGCGTCTTGGTGAGATAAATTTTTTATAGTTTCTGGTTTAAAACCGGTGCGTTTGGCTATTTCTTTAAATATCGTCTCACCGTGATAAGTTATCTTATTGACCGAAAATTTAAAGTAATCTTTTAAATAACTAGCTTCCGACGCCGTCTGCGCCACGCGTTTAGCTGCGATTGGCAAAGTTTTAAGTAATTTATTTCTGGCTCTTTGCTCCCGAGCAAATTGATCATTTATTTTTTTCAGAACCGCTGCCGGTTTATTTTTAATCAGTTTTTTAATTTCGGCCTTGTAGCTCTCAAGACTTTTGATCGATTCGTCATAATATCCTAGTGTCAGCCAGAAAAAAGAATCATGAATTTTTTGTATTTTATTTTTATAATCCAGCGAATTATTTTTTATTGACCCCCGAGATATTTCTCCGGCCAATTTTAGAAGAGCCAGATGTTCTTGGGTGGTAAAAGTTTTACGCTGCGAAGCGGACAGGATACTAATAAACTCATCTGTTTTTTGACCTTTAAACAAATTTCGGAAGTAATCAATTACCCCGCGGTCAACTAGGCGCAAAGTCATGGCGGCCAAAGCTATTTCCTGATGCTTTTGATAATAATAAGCCAATAAATCTCCAAGTTCTTTATCGCTTACTCCGCCAGAAATTTTTTTATCGATATGTTTAATGGCCGTATCGCAAGTATTGGTAATATAATTTTCCATTTTTCTAAATAACCCGAGATTAGCGGTAAAGCGTCGCAAAACTTTTTGAAAATGGGCTCGATTTTTTACCGCGAAGTAAATAAGAAACTTGTTAATTCTATGCTCGACTATAACAATGGTATTAATCGAAAATAGACGATACTTTTGCCAGCAATAATTAGCGATAATTTCTGAATAATTATAATAACAAGATCGGCCGGCTTCAGGAAGAACCTGGTAATCAGTCAAATTAAAAAAACTATTGGTTTTTGATTTCGTATTCATAGGCGGAGACGAGAGGATTCGAACCCCTGATACCCTTTCGGGTATACCGCATTTCGAGTGCGGCGCATTCAACCAACTCTGCCACGTCTCCTAAATTATTGTTATAAGTCGTGCTTAATATCATCTCGTCAAAAGCATCGTTAAAAAGGCTAAAATCAATAAAATCAATAAACACGCGCCGGTATAAAATAATAGTTTCAATCCTTCTTTTTTCTGTCCGTCCAGAAAAAGTATAATCGGGCGTCCGAGAATAAGTCCTCCGGTCATTAGTGCAGAAAAGACAAATAGTAATAAGAAAGCGACTGGCGCAAATGGACCGGCCATTTTACCAAAAATCTTTTCACCGTTATTCATGATTTGCGCAACCAGAAAAACGTAAATAGTGACACCCAAAGAATTTAGAATTGCCGCGCCGATTAACTTGGAATTTTTCATATATTTTTTTTTAAGTTTTATTATTTTTTTACTGTTCGGCTCCGTGGTTTATCATCTTCAGTCAAACGTTTCAATTTTTCAATTTCCTCTCGGCTCAAATAGGACCAAGTACCTTCTTTAAGAATCCCAATGCCCAGACCGGCGAGTCCTATTCTTTGTAAATCAATGACTCTAAGTCCAACCCAATCGAACATTCGCCGGATTTGCCGTTTCTTTCCTTCCGTTAAGGTTATTATAAAAACTCGATCTTGTAAATATTTAATACTTTTAATCCTGGCCGTGCCGTCGCCTTCGCCGATATCTATCCCTTTCATCAGCTTATTCATCACCGCTTGCGGATTTTTGACTTCCTCCCGGACTTTAACTTCATACATCTTTTCATGCTGAAACCTGGGGTGCGCTAAGCGTTGGGTCAGGTCGCCGTCGTTTGTCAACAGAATAAGTCCGTGGCTGTCTTTGTCCAAACGCCCCACTGTAAATAAGCGTTCCGGAATATCTATCAAATCAAAGATATTTTTTTCGCCCTTAAAACTTTTATTGGTGCAGGTATACTCCAGGGGCTTGTTAAGCTTGATATAGATTTTTTTTTCCGGACCGGGAAGGCTTTTCCCTTTGACGCTAATATTATCTTTTTCCGGGTCAGCCTGGTCGCCGATTGTCGCTAGCTCGCCGTTAACCCTAACCTGTTCGGCTCTAATCGACTCATCGGCTTTACGCCGTGAGCAATATCCGCTCATCGCAATCGCTTTTTGTAAAATTATTTTCATATTATTTTTTGTTGTCCGATAATTCGTTTTCGCCTTTATTGGTTAATGGAAAGTTTAAAGCCGCGCCGAGCGCAATAATTATCCAAAACATCGCCGCTAAATCGTTTTTAAAATAGGGAACATCCACTAAGCCGTGAATGATGACGACTATCATCGCCGCGAACAACCCGAGCGCTAAATATTTCTCCGGTTCGTTTTTTATTTTTAATTTTTGGCTTAATCTTAAAGATAAGAATAGATATTTTCCGATTATCCAGATAAAAAGCAGGGCGCCGGCCATCCCCAATTCGCTCCAGAAATTCAAAAAAATATTATGAGGATAGAGGTAAATTTCTACCGGTTGCCAATATTTCGTCCGCAATTCGGCGCTGCCATAGACGCGGGCGTCGAAGTTCGGCAAATTGTCGCTATTATAGAAAATGCCTTCTTGATGATACGGCTTAATGGCCGTTTGATAGCCACTTAAGCCCGCGCCGCTGATAATTCGCCCGTCGCTCAACATAGTCCAGGTTTCTTTCCATTGCTGTCTTCGGATACTGCCGGACAGGTCGCTTAAAGTCGCTTTTTTAATAATCGCATTTTTGGCCGGGGCATAGAAATACGCGCCCGCGCCGATAAATATTAGTAAAATTAATGTTATTATTCTGGCTTTGCGCCCGGCGAGCAGTCCGAAAACAAGAAAGCCGACCACCAGACCGATTAAGGCGCCTTCTGATTTAGCGAAATAAATCGCTAAGATGGAAATAATAATAACCAGACCGAGGAATATCTTTTTTGGTCGATCATAAAAAAATATTCCGTCTTGCCAATTTAAGGAAGCCAGCCAGCCGCTAAAGATTATTACTAAGGGGGCAAGATATAAACCGACGGCGTTGGGATAACCGAAAAAAGAAACAACACGTCTTGTCGCGCCGGCCGCCCAGAATGGATTGGCGATTAATAAACCGGTCGCTTGCTGGAAAATCGCTAAAAGGGAAACCGCCGCCGCTGATATTGCTAAAGCGCCCAGTATTTTAAGCCAACTTTTTTTATCTTTAAAAACGTTAAACAAGAGAATAAAAAGTAACAGCGGTTCAAAGAAATAAGCTTTCCAGATTCCCAGAGCGCCGGCGCTCCAGTGGGCTGTGCCAACGGCCAGAAGAGAAACGATCAGTAGCAGAATAATTTCCACGGAATAAGGATAATTCATCCGGGCGCTTTTGTCTTTCAGGAGTTTTTTAAATCCCGGCCAGAAAGCCTTGAAGAACCAGACGGCAAAAGCGATAAGTATCATTATTTCCAAAAACGTCAGCGGCAATCCTAAAAGCTTAAAGCGAATCAGATAGGTCGGCAAGGCGGCGACAATCAACAAAACCGCCCAGTCCAGCCGAGTTAAGGCCAACAAGAGGAATAAGATGGCGCTGGTGACGATTATGAAAGTCATAGAGTAACTTGGCTTATTAACGGCTGGTTATTGCTTTATAGCGGTTAGTTTATTTACATGATTATTATATCATCAGGCGTCTAAACAAACAAAAGCTTTTTGACTAAAAAACTGCTCCCGAGCGGGAGCAGTTTCAGGAAACTTTAATTGGCTCTTTCCACATATTCGCCGGTATCGGTATTGATTCTAATCATATCGCCTTCGTTGATAAATAAGGGAACACCAATCAAGGCGCCAGTTTCTATTTCTACTTGCTTATTGACGTTGCCGGCGGAATTGCCTTTAACGCTCGGAGGAGCGCTAGTCACCTTAAAGTCCATCTTAATCGGCAAGCTGATGGAAACCGGACGGTTTTCAAAGTATAAGACATCAACATCAACGCCTTCTTTCAAAAATTGAACGGATTCGCCGATTTCTTCCAGGGGCAGATTGAACTGTTCGTAATTACCGTTATCCATGAAATAGGCCTCCTCTTTGTCCTTATACATGAAATTGGCTTTTTTAGTTTCCGTTTCCGCTCCTTCGGCTTTTTCCGTACCCTGATAAGTTCTTTCCAGAATATTACCGTTGATAAGGTTGCGGCATTTTATCTTTAAGACCGCCCCGCCTCGACCCATCTTATGATGATCGGTTTTAATGATGATGAACGGTTCATTATTGACTTTAATGATGCGTCCGGTTTTAATTTCGTTGAAATTCAACATAAGTATCGGCCTAAATTATTTATGAGTCGCGGATAAAAGCGCCATCACGCGAGAACGTTTAACGGCGTCGGATAATTTTCTTTGGTGCCAAGCGCAGACGCCGGTTCGGGCGCCCGGCAAGATTTTCATGTAGAAATTGACGAAACGGCGCAGCGTGCGGGTATCTTTATAGTCAACCTCCAAGTTGTTAACGCAAAAATAGCATTCTTTAGTTTTTTTGTTGGTCATATTTATTGTTTTATTTAGAAGGGGATATTTTCTACGCGGATTTCTTCGTCGTCAGTCGGTTCTTCCGGGATTTCAATTATCGGTTCGCTGGCGTTAGCGCCGGTTTTCGGGGCGCTGTAATTACCGCCGGCCGCTGCGCCTTTTGAATCGAGCATAATCATATTCTCAGCGACTATTTCCGTGCGATAGCGCTTCACGCCGTCCTGGCCGGTCCAGTCGGTCGTCTGCAAACGGCCTTCGATAAAGACCTTGGATCCTTTATGGAGATATTTAGAACAGATCTCCGCGAGTTTGCGCCAGGCGATAACATTATGGAACTCCGTCTTTTTCTGCTGCTGGCCGCTTTGATCGGTCCAGACTAAATTAGTCGCGACTGAAAACGAAGCGACGCTCTGTCCGGAAGGAGTGTTTCTCAGTTCCGGGTCTCTGGTTAAGTTCCCGATGATCATGGCTTTGTTTAAGTTCATATTTTTTTGGACTAGTCCCGCGCGGGGACTAAATTATTAAATTAAATCCTTGGCATTTAAAATGCCTTCTAATTTTTCGTCCAAATCTTTCAAGTCCACTCTTTTGTCGACTTTGTCGCCGACTCTGGAAGCGGTTGAAGACGGGGACGGAATTTTTGTTTTTTCTTCTTGCTTCTTACTGTCAGCGGCTTTTTTAGAATCGATTTTCACGCGGATTTTAGCCTCCTTGGCGATCGCGGCTTCGGATTTCGCATGTTTTACGACAATCTGATGGCGCAAGACCTCGGCCGATAAGCGGAGAGTAGTATCGATTTTAGCCAGCTTATTCCCTTCTAGATCAAATTCAAATAAACTGTAATACCCAAAGGCATTATGTTTTATCTCGTAGGCTAAGCGCTTTTTGCCCCAGTATTCACGCAGGGTAACGATTCCGTCGTTATCCGCGATAATTTTTTCTACGCTTGAGCTGACGGTTTTAGCTTCATCGTCCGTGAATCTGTTCGGGATGATGAAGAGGATTTCATAATGGGTTACCCCAGTTGTTTTGGTTTTTGACATAGTTATTATAATCTACGGGCATTAAAAATTATTTAAATTTTTTCTAAAGAATTTCTTTATGTCCCTTAATTAAATAAAATCCCAAGTATTCTTGTTTAACTTGGGTTAAGAAGAATACCTTTAATTCCACCTATTATTAGCGGAATTATCTCGACTCTAAGGTCGAGATATGGGAAAGATATTAGTAAATATTAACTTATGGCTTTAATTTACCACGGCGACTCGAAAATTACAAGAGCGGCTATGGGCGCCTATACTTATTTTCGAAACTATTATATTGTTATATCATGAAATACTTTTTCGTTCTCGGAACCAATACCGCGCTATCGGTCGCCGAACTCACGGCGGTAATAGATTTTAATGATCCACGTCTGTTGGCAACGGATTTTTTAGTCGTTGACTTGCCGCGAGAGATACAGGCGGAGAATTTAATTAAGCGCTTGGGGGGAATAATAAAAATCGGCCGGATAGAGTCGGAAATAAAATCCGGCGACGATAGGAATTTGGAAGCGGAAATAAGGGAGATTGCGGTCGAAAGGCAAGCGGTTGGAATGGGCAGTAAATTTAATTTCGGTTTTTCCGATTACGGCAAACGGACTTTTAACAAAAAAGATCTGGGCTTGAAACTGAAAAAATATTTCAGTGACGCCAAAATCAGTTCGCGTTTCGTTACTAGTCGAGAGAAAACTTTATCCAGCGTCGTCGTTACTCAAAATAAACTTTTAAAAAACGGCGTGGAAATAATTTTAGCCGGAGACGGAGATAATATTCTCGTTGGTTCAACTTTAGCGGTTCAGCCATTTAAAGATTTATCTTTGCGTGATTTTGGTCGGCCGGTGCGCGACGATATGAGCGGCATGCTGCCGCCGAAATTGGCGCAGATTATGATTAATTTGGCGCAGGTAAACGATTTTAACGCCGTTATCATTGATCCTTTCTGCGGTTCAGGCACAGTTTTAAGCGAAGCGATAATGATGGGTTATAAACATTTATTCGGTTCTGATATATCGGCGAAAGCGATTGAAGGCACGCGCCAAAACATAAATTGGACTAAAGAATTGTATAAAATGGAGGATGTTAAATTGAAGTTATTTGTGAAAAACGCGCTGGACCTGTCTAAATTCATCAAAAGCGATTCGGTCGCGGCCGTTATTACCGAACCCTATCTCGGTCCGCAGCGAGGGATGATCGCTTTTAAGTTGGTTATCGGTAATTTAGAAGAACTTTACCGCGAATCACTGAAAGAATTCCATAAGGTTTTGAATTCCGGCGGCCGCGTCGTCATGATCTGGCCGATGTTTTATGGCGAGCGACCCATAACTCCGAGTTATTCCGGCTTTAAACTGCTTAATATGATTCCGGAATCGCTTCGCGGCAGTGAATTTATCAAGAAACATAATCGCGATACCATCATCTACGGCCGTCCAGGGCAGAAAGTCTATCGGGAAGTGGTGGTGTTGGAAAAAATATAGTTGTTATAAATTAATCGGGTCTGATAGCCAAAAATTGTCAGTGGATTATAAAAGAGCCTCGTAGGCTCTTTTTTGGCATTATCTAAGTTTAGTCTGTCAACGAATTTATCTGTTAACTAAAAAATTAGCGACGTCGCCGTCTTGAAAAACATAATCCTTGCCTTCAGTTCTGATTAAGCCCAACTCCTTGGCCTTGGCCTCGCTGCCACATTCCACGAATTTTTCCCAATTAATAACTTCGGCTCGGATAAAGCCTTTAATAAAGTCGGTGTGGATAGCGCCAGCCGCGCTCGGCGCCTTGGTGCCTATTTTTACAGTCCAAGCTCTGGTTTCGTCCGCTCCGGTCGTAAAGAATGTTTCTAGCCCCAGGGTTTTATAGGCGTTTTGGATCAGTTTATCCAGGCCGCTTTGCTCTAACCCCAGCTCTTTTATGTATTCCGCTTGTTCCGTTTCCGGTAAATTAGTGATTTCTTCCTCTAATTTTACATTAATTTTGATAACCGGCTCTTTCATCCCCGGAAGAACATCGCCGGAATGGCCCTCGTCTATATTTAAAAGATAAATAATCGGTTTGATGGTTAAAAGATTCAAGGTTTTTACAAAAACCATTTCTTCGTCATCAAAAGTTAGTTCGCGGATCGCTCTGCCGGCGGCCAGATGCTCGTATATTTTTTCCAAAATTTTATTATTGGCAATAATTTCTTTATCGCCGCTTTTAGCTTCGCGCCTGGTTTTGTCCAAACGTTTTTCAATAGTCGCTAAATCAGCGAATATTAGCTCTATATTTATTGTTTCTTTATCTTCTTTCGGATTAACGCGCCCTTCTACATGGACAACATTCTCGTCTTTAAAGTCCCTGATAACCTCGCAAATAGCGTCACATTCTCTAATATGAGCTAAAAATTGATTACCAAGGCCCTCCCCCTTGGACGCTCCGGCAACCAGACCGGCAATATCGACGAATTCAATCGTGGTGGGGATAACTTTGGCCGGCTTAGAAATAGCCGCAAGCTTGTTCAAACGAAAATCAGGAACCTTGACGACTCCGACGTTGGGATCAATGGTACAGAAGGGATAATTAGCCGCTTCCACGCCCTTTTTGGTTAAGATGTTGAATAAAGTGGACTTGCCGACGTTCGGCAGGCCGACGATTCCGATTGATAATGACATAATAATTGTATATGTATCGCCAGTATAGCGATAATTTTTGTTTTTGCCAAATATTTTTAGGAATTTAGCTAGTTTTAATAGGAATATTAGCATTTTTATAAAAAAAGAGGCCCACAATGGGCCTCTCTTTATATAAAAATAAAGTTATAAATAATAGGCGACATGTGAGCCTCATCCCCAATCTGTAATCCTTTTCGGATTGTCTTTATCGAGGATTTGAAGCATCTCTGCTAACTTAAAGAGCATATTCTTACCAGCTCCTAGCAAATTAAAGTTTATTTTGATTATTTTTGCTAATTTTTAATAAGATTTGATAAAAATTTCTTTTTGACTTTTATCAGATTTTATTGATTTTGATTAGCACTTAGTAATTTGCTCGGTAATTTTTCTTCGCCACGTTAGCGTTGGCTTTAAGAAATGAAGCTAGTTAAAGAATCTGTACCTATTATAGCACTTTTAAATATGTGGGTCAAATACTGTGCACTCGTCCATGACATAATTAACACACCCCCCTGACTAATATGGCAAATTGGAGTAATATCTTCGGATTAAGCAATAAATCCGAAGATATGATACAAACCAGGGCGGAGATTAAGTTCAATCCATACCGATACCATTTG
>JAPLVZ010000013.1 GCA_026396805.1 Candidatus Falkowiibacteriota bacterium | reverse complement strand
TGCTTAAACAGAGTCGGCGGCTGGCTAATTCCAGGAAGATAAGGGGGCGGGAAAAAATCGCCAAAATGATGGAGCAGATAGACCTTAGATTGGCTAATAATTATTTATCGGGGTGTTAAGTATGTTCATGGACTTGCGCAAACTCCCGCCGCTCTTCAAAAACATCTAAAAACCTTGCCATAAATAGCGATATTCGCTATAATTAAATCAGTCAAAATAGCTACTAGATAGCTTTTTTAATATATACTTATATGGATAAAGGATTAGATGTTAAAACAATCAAGGAGATAGAGCGACAGCTTTTGATCCAAAAAAAACAAATCATGAATGATCTGAAGGAGTTATCGCGCCAAGACTCTCATGAAGCTGATGATAGGACCGCTAAATTCCCGGAATACGGAGATAAACCGGATGAGAATGCCCAAGAAATAACTGATTATTCTACGGAAATCATGACTGAAAAGGTTTTGGAAAAAAGCCTTGAGGATATTGAAAAAACCTTGGAACGCATCAAGGACGGCACCTATGGAACCTGTAAATACTGCGGCAACCCGATTGCGCCCAAACGCTTATTGGCCCGTCCGACGGCGAATTCTTGCGTTAGCTGTAAGACTGAACTCCAAGAAAATGAATAAACTGTTTTCAAAAATAAAATTTCAAAATATAGCTATTGCCTTTGGGATAGCTATATTTTTTATAGCCGACCGCGGACTAAAGATCTTCGCCCAAAACAATGGTTCTGAAACCTATTTTAGGCTTCTGGGCGACTGGTTTCTTTTCCGCTTTACTCCCAACCCCTATATTTCATTTTCCCTCCCTGTTAGCGGAATTTTGTTAAATATTACAATAATTTTAATAATAATCGGCTTAATTTATTATATTTTTTACTTAATATTAAACAAAAAAAATCTATCCTTAAACCATTCTGACCGTAAAATCACCCTAATACTGTTGACAATTATTTTATTTGGTGCTATAAGTAATATACAAGATCGCCTGATTTATGGCTATGTTATCGATTACCTAGAACTTAAATATTTTACGGTTTTTAACTTAGCCGATATAATGATTAGCGGGGGAACGATAATCTTGATAATAAAAACATTAAAGACAAAAAAATAATATGTTTAACGGCTTGTCTGCCAATACAATAGAAAAAGGACGTACTTCTCCGGATAATACCGGCACTCGTTTAGAGTCTGAATTTATCGGCGAAGTAGATGGCACCCAGTATAAAAAACTGGCCTATAATTTTTTACATAGCGAGGAGATTAAAGAAGAAATGGCGAAAGCTAAGACTCCGGACGAAAAATTCGGACAGATGATAAAAATTAAAGAAGCCGCGCAAAAAGAATTTGAAAACGCCTTAGACTTGGCGGATCGAAGTAAATATATTGATTTTAAAAATTCCGTAAAATTAGTAGAACAATCACAGCCAGGAAATCCCGAGAGACCGAACCGATTTTTCAGCGGCGCTTTATACAATAATATAAAAAAACGTTTTGAAGATAAATATATCCTGAAATTTTTTGCAGCTACCGGCGGAACTCATCTGGATGTCGTTCACGGAGTTGATGGTTTTTTTAAATTATATCTTAAGGAGAACGGTCAAGAATTGGCAACGGCTACATTTGATCTAACCGGGAACTCGACTAAGAACAGCTCTCGTGCCGATGTTTTAATATATATTGACCCGAGCGAAAAGGAAAAATACGACACCAGCTCGAGCAACAAAAAATTTGACAAGGAATTCTTTGATTCAAAAATTGATGAATTCTCAAAAATGATAACCGAAGCTTTAATAGAAAACTACCAAAGCTCGGCCGAAAAAAATTCTTAATTTTAAAATATTAACTTTAAAAATTGAAAAATGAACGGAAAACATATTTCAGATAATCTGAAATCACCTTTCAGATTACTAACTTCCGTAACTCGATATAAATGCACGCGATGCGGGCATATTTCAGAAATAAATTTGAACGTTACGCAAAAATTTATTAGAGTTATGGAAATGTTGGGGCATTTTCCAGAAGTCATCCTCGACAATGAAAAAGATTTCAAAAAATATTATTTTGAAGTCAGTCATTGCAAAAGATGCCGTAATCAACGGCGAGAGGAGTTAGTTATTAAATTAAAAACAATATAACAGGGGTTAAACAGAAATAGTTTAGCCCCTTTTCATTTTCTAAAAATCTAGCGATAGCTTGGCGACAGTAAAAATGATCATTAAATAATCGACATCGAACGAGTATTCTTACCCAACATTTTAATTTTAATCACAGTCGCTTTTTTGGGCCATATTTCCTTAACCTTCTCTCCCCATTCAATCGCCGTGACTGTGTCTGGGGAATTAAAAAACTCTTCAACTCCCAAAGAAATAAGATCCTGGGCGGATTTTAAGCGATAGGCGTCGATATGACAAAAAATTTTAAGCTTTCGATTGGCGTCCGCTCTCTTAATAGGATAAACTTTCATTATATTAAAAGTCGGGCTATTGACTTTGGCTTTAACGCCCAGACCTTGAGCCAGCCCTTGAAGCAATTTTGTCTTACCGGCGCCTAATTCGCCGATAAGAGCAAAAACTTCCCCACCGCGGCATTTTTCGCCTAATTTCTGGCCGAGATTAAAAGTTTCTGTTTCGTTTTTAGTGATTGTCTTCTTCATAATTAAAAGTCTAAAGGATTTCAGCTAAAAAATAAAGGGCGACTCGGCAATAACAATAAAACTCACCCCAAAGGTGAGTTTTATTGTTATGTGGGCGCACAAGGATTCGAACCCTGGACCCCTTCGGTGTAAACGAAGTGCTCTAACCAGCTGAGCTATGCGCCCTCTTGGCGCCCGGGCGCCATGACTATAAGCGTTTGGTGGGCGAAAGAGGACTCGAACCTCCAAACCCTTGCGGGCACCACCACCTCAAGGTGGCGCGTCTACCAGTTTCGCCATTCGCCCGACGGAAAAAATCGTTAATTATTTAACGACTTTTTCTTTTATTTTTTTCTTGTAGTTACCGCGGAGATAATAAAGTTTGGCGCGCTTAACCACGGCTATTTTCTTGATTTCAATCTTGGTAATCGTCGGTAAATTCAACGGAAAAATTTTCTCCACGCCGACACCTTCGGAAATTTTTCTGACGGTGATAGTTGCTCCCGCTTCTTTATTGTGCTTACGCGCGATAATCATCCCTTCAAAATACTGAATTCTTTCTTTTTCTTCTCCTTTAGAATTCAATTCTTTAATTTTTTGATGAACCCTGACCGTCATCCCGGGTTTTAATTCGCTTTTAGTCTCAACCATATGGTTTATAATTATATAAACGAGATTACCAGAATCTCGTTTTTGAATGCTTAATAATAAGGCAAATCTTGTCTAATATTATAATTAATTTTTCGTATTGTCAAGCCTTTCTTGAACCCATTTAAAAACCTCAAAAAAAACCTGATCGGCCGTTAGATCAGTCGTGTCCAAGCAGAAATCATAGTTCTTTTTATCATAAACCTCAATATTATAATACTGGCGGTAACGGCGCTTATCACTGGCTATTCTTTTGCTAGTACTAGCTAAAACGTCTTGCCAGGTCGCTAAATGTTCATCTTCATTGCGATTATTTTGATGCTGTAAACTGCCGAAAATACGTTTGGCGCCCTCCTCCGGCGCCACATCTAAATAAATCTTCAAGGAATGAGGAATAAAATGCCAAGAAGTCCGCCCCTCAATCACAAAATTATCCTCTTTTTTCCCCAGTTCACGCTGGTATTCGTCCACTTCTTTATCAGTATTAATATCGTTTTCACCCAATGTATTATACTCGGCCAGGCTCAAGCCTCTCTTTTTTGCCGCTTCGCGCCGCAACCCGCCGATATAATACCGCGGCCAGCCTAATTTATCGGCCAGCCTCTGCGCGATAGTGCTTTTACCCGATCCCGGCGCTCCGCTTAAAGAAATGATCATAGTGATTTTTTTACTTTTTTATAATTATTGTCTATTATATATAGTATACAAAATTAATCTAAGAAAATACACATGTATCTAGAAAAACTGGAAGTTCAGGGTTTTAAATCCTTTGCTAATAAGAATAAGCTTATCTTCTCCGGCTTGGTTGACGGACAAAAACGAGGCTTAACGGCAATCGTCGGTCCTAACGGCTCCGGAAAGTCAAACGTCGCCGACGCTATCCGCTGGGCTTTAGGAGAACAGAGCCTAAAGGTTCTGCGCGGCAAAAAAAGTGAAGATATCATCTTTTCCGGTTCCGACCAGAAAAGCCAGCTCAGCTTAGCCGAGGTGTCTTTATATTTAAATAATGCCGAAGCAAACAAAAATAAAACGGCCGCGCCGGAAACTATAGAAAAAGAAAGCGACTTAGACCAGCTCATCCTCGGCGGCGCCGAAATTATCATCACCCGTCGTTTATATCGAAACGGTGAAAGCGAATACCTGCTGAATAATAACCGCGTCCGCTTAGCCGATATTCAGATGCTTCTGGCTAAAGCTAACTTCGGACAAAAAACTTATAGTGTTATCGGCCAAGGCATGGTCGAAAATTTTCTCAGCTCTTCGGCCGCGGACAGGAAAGATTTTTTTGATGAAGCGACCGGCGTCAAGCAATTCCAGATAAAACGCGACTCCTCTTTAAACAAGCTGGAAAACAGCTATGAAAATCTCCAGCAGGTTGATATGCTGCTCGCGGAAATCAAGCCGCGCCTCAAGAGCCTGACTCGGCAAGTGGAAAAATTAAAACGCCGCGGCGAAATAGAAAATAAGCTGAAAGGCGACCAATTGAATTATTACGGTTATCTCTGGCAGGACATCAATAAAAAATTAGACTCTTTTAACACGCGTCTCTTGGCCGGCGAGCGATTAAAATTGGAACGCGAAAAAAAACTTAATAAGCTCAACGAAGAATTAAATAAAATCAGGAACACTGATAATTTTCGAGAAATAAATGAATTGACCCCGCGCCTTAAAGACTTGGAGGCCCAAAAAAACCAATATTTGAAACAGCTGGCCAAACTGCAAGCGGAGTTAGAAGTCCAATTTGAAGCTCAAGGGCAATTCGATGTTTCTTGGTTAAATAATAAACAAGGGGAGTTAAGCGCCGAACTGGAAAATGTCCAAGCCGAGATCGCCGCCAATGAAAAAGGTAATTCTTCAAAAGAGGAAGAATCTCTTAACGACGAGTTAAAATTCATCAATCAGGAAATAACCAAGGCTAACGAGATAACCAAAAAAATAAATCAATTGAACATAGCTAAAGATCAATATTTGAGACAGATTTCTAAACTGGAAGCGATTTTAGAGGCCAACTTGGAGATCCAGGGGCAATTTGACGTTTCTTGGCTGAATAATAAAAAAGAGGAATTGAGCGGCGAATTGGAAAAGCTGTCCCAAGAAATTAATCAGCTCCGCTCAGAAAATAACCAGACGGAAAAAATAAATCTGGAGAATAAACTTGGCGCCATTCAAGAAAAATTAGGCCGCTTAAACGAAGAAATAAATAAAATAAACAAAGAATTGAAAAGAACTAGCGCGGCCGGCGACAGAAACGAAGAGATCAGTCGAGTGATCGACGAACTTCTGAAACAGTTGGATGTTATCGGCCAGGAAAGCGATTTAAACAGAATAAAAAAAATGATCGCCGCGGCCAAAACCGATTTCCAAAATAAGATTCAAGCGCTCATTTCCGGCGGAAATGGCGATGATATTCAGAGGATAAAAGATATCCAAACGGAAATAATTTCTCTCACCGAAGACCGCCAGAGCGCCAATAACCGCTTAAATGAAGAAAAATTACGCCTGGCCACCATTAACGAACGCCGCCGCCTCTTAGAAGAAAAAGAAAAACAGACAAACTGGGAAATAACCGATATTATAGCTAGGTTAGATAGAGCCCAGACAAAATTTGACGCTTCAAAAATTGCCGACGAAAAATCAGAAATCAATAAAAAGATAGCGGCTTTAGAAAAAGAAATAAACGCGCTATCGAAAAACGACCGCCTGGCGGAATTAAATGACGCCCGGCAGACGGTTCTGTCCAAAATCCAGGATTATCGTCTTAAAGCTTCGGCTCGAAGCGAACGCCTGCGCTTATTAAACACCAAAAAGATCCAAAGCACCAAAGAAATTGAAGATATTAAAATTAAAATATCTAAAAGTCAGCTGAAATTTGACGCCGGCGGCATTAAAAAAGAAAAGGAAGAAATCACTGAAAAATTAGACGGCTTGAACGCGGCCATAAAAAAACTGGAAAACGAATTAGAAGAATTAAACCGTGCCAAAGATAAAGAAAAGGCGCAATTATTCGAATACCAAAAGAATATCCAGGCCTGGCAAGCGGAAGTGAATGAAATTTCCGGAGAACTTAGCGGCCTAAAGATAGAAGCGACGCGCCAAGAAACTAGATTAGAAGATTTGGAAGCCAATATTCGCGGCGAAGAACTGAATATTTCCGAAATCAAGGAATACCGCTTGAGCGAAGAAATTATCGATATTAACCTTTTGCAAAAACATTTGTCCAGTAATAAGAGCCAGCTGGAACAAATCGGTGGCATTGATCCGGAGGCGGAGAAAGAATATCAAGAGACTAAAGAGCGCTATGATTTCTTAAGCGGCCAAATGAATGACCTTGATGGCGCCATTAAGTCTTTGGAGGAAATAATCTATGAACTGGATGTAAATATCAAAAATCGCTTTGACGCGGAGTTTAAAGTTATTTCCGAAAAATTCAACGAATATTTTAAAATCTTGTTTAATGGCGGTAACGCCAAAATCTATAAGCTGATGACGGAAGATCTGGAAAAAGAAGAAATGAAGAATGGCCCTGCCGTCAAATCGGAAATAGGGGGATTGACTCCGGCGGAAGCGGAAATAAAGAACCGAACCGATGAAAAACTAAAAAAAATAAAATTCCTTAAGAAACATAACGCCGTCGATTTAGCCGGCGTGGAAGTCCAGGCGACCCCGCCGGGCAAAAAAATTCAAACCGTCACTATGCTTTCCGGCGGCGAACGCGCCTTGACCGCTATCGCGCTTATTTGCGCCATTATCAGCGCCAACCCCTCTCCCTTCGTCGTGTTGGATGAAGTCGACGCCGCTTTAGATGAAGCTAATTCCGAACGTCTGGCTCGTATCTTGGATGATTTGTCCAATAAGACCCAATTTATCATCATCACCCATAATCGCGCCTCCATGCGTAAGGCCAGCATCTTATACGGCGTCGCCATGGAAGCAGATGGAATCAGCCGATTATTAAGTGTCAAGCTGGATGACTTAAAAAACACCGACCGTTAAAAATACCAGGCGCCAAAATAAAGATTTTGTTTAGAAAAAATTTAATTTTTCTTCAGCTCCTATCCTTTAATATAAAACTGCTCCTAAACGGAGCGGTTTTTTAATTAAAATATATGTCTACGAAAATCTGGTCGGCGGCCCTAAACGGTCTGGACGCTAAAATAATCGCCGTGGAAGCCGACTCCGGCGGCGGCGATTTTGGGCAAATAACTATTGTCGGCCTGCCTGATATGGCTGTTTCCGAATCCAAAGAAAGAGTCAGAAGCGCTCTGCGCAATTGCGGCCTGCCTTTCCCGCGCCGAAAAATTACCGTCAATCTCGCTCCGGCCGATTTAAAAAAACGCGGCCCGGCTTATGATTTGCCGATTGCCATCAGTATCTTGGCTCTGAACAATAAATTTGCCACCGACTTTTCCCGTCTCCTGCTTGTCGGCGAGTTATCTTTAAGCGGCGAAATCCGGCCGATAAACGGCGTCCTCTCAATGGCGATGGCCGCCAAACAAGCCGGCCTATCGACTTTATTCGTTCCTTATGATAACGCGGCTGAAGCCGGGCTTATCGGCGGTTTGATAATTTTTCCGGTCGTCAGCTTGCAGCAAACGATTCAACATCTGAAAAACAAAATTCTTATTCCCGAGTTCAAAGCGCCGGAAATTAAACTGGAACCGGAAAATAATTGTTTTGATTTTAACGATATCAAGGGGCAAGAAAAAGCCAAGCGCGCCCTAGAAATTGCCGCGGCGGGCGGACACAACCTCTTATTTTGCGGACCACCCGGATCAGGCAAGACAATGCTCGCCCGCGCCATGCCGGGCATCTTACCGGATTTGGTATCTGCAGAAAAATTGGAAATAACCAAAATTTATAGTGCCGCCGGCGAGTTAAAGGATCTGACACTAATCAACCGGCGCCCTTTCCGCTCTCCGCATCATAGCGCTTCCGTTAATTCTCTGATTGGCGGCGGCGCTTGGCCACGGCCGGGTGAAATTTCCTTGGCTCATCGCGGCGTTCTATTTCTAGACGAATTTCCGGAATTCTCGCGTTCAGTTCTGGAAAATCTGCGCCAACCTTTGGAAGAGGGCTTTATCCATATAAACCGGACCGCCGCCCATTTAAAATTCCCCGCTCGTTTCACGCTTTTAGCGGCCATGAACCCCTGTCCTTGCGGATATTTTGGATCTAAAGAAAAACCTTGCCGCTGCGCGGACAGGCAGATTACCGTTTATCGGCGGCGCTTATCCGGACCGATTCTGGACAGAATTGATCTTCACGCCACGGTTGACAGAACTCCCTGGGAAAAGCTGACCGGAGAAAACACGGGCGATAGTTCGACCGAAATAAAAACCCGAGTAGAAATTGCCAGAAAAATACAAAGCCGGCGTTTTAAAAACTACCAGTGGCTGACCAACGCGGAAATCCCGAGCCCGTTTGTCAAAAACTTTTGCCCTCTTAATAAAAGCGGGGAGGCCTTGCTCAATGAGGCGAGCGAAAAAATGAAGTTGTCCACTCGCGCTTACTTTAAAATCTTAAAACTGGCCCGCACTATCGCCGATTTGAACCAGAAATCAAACATCCTTCCCGAACATATTGCCGAAGCTTTGCAATATCGGCCGAAACTGGATTAAACTCGACCCTGTTAATTAGAAGGGGAGTTATTAATTGGAATATCTGCTTATTTTTTGCTATAATACAACCAGTGAAATAAAATTATTTATATGTTCAAAAAAATAACAGTTCTCTCCTTATTGGCGGTTTTTCTCCTTAGCGCCGGTTTCGGTTGTAAAATCACCGATTCCAAAACAAAAGCGGCGATGCAACCCATTACCCTAACCTATTGGCGCGTCTTTGACGACAGTGACGCCTTCCAAGAGATAATCACTAAATACAAAATCCTTCATCCTTATATCACTATTGAATACAGAAAACTGCGCTATGAAGAGTACGAAAAAGAACTTCTTAACGCTCTGGCCGAAGACCGCGGCCCGGACATCTTTTCCGTCCATAATACCTGGATAAAAAAATATCAATCGAAGATAATTCCGATGCCAGCCACGATTACCATGGCCTATCCGGTAGTGACCGGAACTGTTAAAAAAGAAGTCATCTCCGAACTGCGCACGACGAACAGTCCGACTCTTAAAGAAATAAGGGATAATTTCGTGGATGCCGTCAGTTATGACATAATTGACAGCGACGGCCAGGTTTACGGCCTGCCTTTATCAGTCGATACCTTGGCGATGTTTTATAATAAAGATCTTTTCAACAACGTCGGCATCAGCCAAGTCCCTCAATATTGGAATAAAGAATTCTTACAGGACATTAAAAAACTGACCAAACAAGACCCGAAAAAAGAACTGATCCAATCCGGGGTAGCTTTAGGCGGATCGGCTAATATCAACCGTTTCAGCGATATCCTCTCTGTCTTAATGATGCAAAATGGCGCCGTCATGATGGAAAATAATCAAGTTCTATTTAACCTTGTTCCGTCCGCCTCCAAAGACACAAACTATAACCCCGGGCTGGAAGCGTTGCGCTTCTATACCGACTTCTCTAACTCCGGCAAAGAATCCTATTCCTGGAACAACGCGCTTCCAAATTCCCTGGAAATGTTCATTAGCGGCAAATTGGCGATTTATTTCGGTTATGCTTATGACCTGCCAACTATTAAGACCCAGGCGCCGAAACTTAATTTCTCCGTTGCCAAACTGCCTCAGATAGAGGGGACTCCGCCGACTAACATTAATTTCGCTAATTATTGGGTGGAGGTGGTTTCTAAGAAAAGCGCGCATCCGGCCGAATCTTGGGATTTTATTCAATTCATAACCAAGGAAGAGCAGGTTAAGAGCTATCTGGAAAAAACCCAAAAGCCGACCGCCTTGCGTTCGCTCGTTGCTTCTCAAAGGATTAACGACGCCATCGGAGTCTTCGCTGACCAAGTTCTGACGGCCAAAAGTTGGTATAAAGGCAAAAACGCTCAAGCGGCCGAAGACGCCATTAAAGAAATGATTGACGCCGTTGTTAATAATACCAATGAAAAGATTCAAGATATAATTGACACGGCCGTCGCTAAGATCCAACAGACCGTCAACTGAGCGGACTGTTAATTAATAAGCCTGATTTAAATAAACAATAAAATCTCTATGTTTAAAAAAAATATTTTACTGATAATTTTTCTGGGCTTATTCGTTTTTAATATTTCACTGGCTTATGGCCAGGGGATTGTTCCACAGGCGACCGGAAAATCATGTGCCGGCGGAGACGCCACTTATTGCGGCAACTATGAGCTCAATGATTTTGTCTCCCTCGCCATTAACGTTTCCAAATGGATCTTGGGGATAGTCGGATCACTAGCGTTACTAATGTTTATTTATGGAGGATTCCTAATGATAATGTCAGGAGAAAACATTTTAACTGAAGGTGGAAAATCAACTAAAATCAACCAAGGTAAAAAAGTAATCGTCGCGGCCGTTATCGGCTTAATTATCGTCTTTGCCAGCTTTTTGATAATCAAATTTGTTATGGGATCGATGGGGCTGGATTGGAACGGAGAAGCGATCGATAAAACAGGCAAACCGGTAGTGCCAAAACCGCTCTCGGCCTTAACAACCACTGTAAATTAAAATCAATGCCGACTTTCACTCCGAAAAAATTAGCCCTGGAAGATACTATCGGGGAGAAACTCCGCCAAGCTCGGCATAACCGCCAATTAAATATTGAACCGATCGCTAAAAAGCTAAAAATCCGCGCCGAATACTTAATGGCCATGGAAGACGAACGTTTCGATAAGCTGCCGGCCGGATTATACGGCAAAAATTTTTTGAAAGAGTACGCTTTGTTCTTAGGCTTAAAACCGCCAGAATTATTTAAAGACTTGGACGATAAATTATTTGGCGAGGAAAACAGCAATCCTTTTTCGCAAAAAGTATTAAAGAGTCGTAAACTCTTAGTGTGGCCGAAAATAATCAAAAATATCCTTATCGCCGCCACCATCCTCATCTGCTTCTTATATCTGATTTTTTACTTCAAAAACATAATTACGGCTCCGGATCTGACAATCACTCAGCCGGACAAGAATATCCTGACCAAAGCCAGCGTCATAACTATTTTCGGCCAGACCGAACCGGAAGCGGAAGTAAGAATCAACGGCGAAATCGTGCTTAATAATAATAAAGGGGTATTTTCCCAAACCGTCAACCTAAAAAAGGGTCTCAATAGCCTTACTATCAGCGCTCAAAAAAAATATAGCCGCGCCCAATCAATAACCCGCCAAATATTAGTAGAATAAAGCTGTAATCGGATAAAGTTTAAAGACCAGAAAAAAAATTTATAATAAAGATATATGCCGGAAATTAAAAAAAACGTCCTATTTGACATCAATAATATTTTGAGTAAAATGGGCATAGACGAGAAACAACGAGTGGCGGAATTAGGCTGTGGAAATTTCGGTTTTTTTGTCTTTCCTCTGGCGCGCCTAGTCGGGCGCCAAGGCAAGGTCTACGCGGTTGATATCTTAAAACCGACCTTAGAAGAAATAAGAAAAGAAGCGAAGAAAAACAATTGGCCGCAAATAATTACTATCTGGAGCAATCTGGAGATATTTAAGGCTACGAATATTGAAACCAGCAGTCTAGATAGCGCCCTCTTAATAAACGTCCTCCACCAATCGGAAAAAAAGATAGAAATAATGCGCGAAGCCATCCGTCTCCTAAAAAGAGGCGGCAAACTATTGATAGTCGAATGGAAAAACATGGATCTGCCCTTGGGTCCGGCGCCGGAGAAGCGAGTTAAACTGGAATCCCTGAAATCGGCTATTCCAAAAATCGGCTTGAATATCACGGAAGAATTTGAGGCCGGCCCTTATCATTACGGCTTAGTCTTAACTAAATTATAAATATGTCAAACCTATTAACCCTTAATTATTGGTTCAACTTAGCGCCGGAAGTTTTCGGACCGCCGGCTCAAAAATTGTTTATTTCTCTGGTAATCGCTCTGGCGGCCGTCGCTTTACTAATCGCCATCACCAAAGGCTCAAGTGGAATTTACCGCGGCTTCTTTAAGCGTTTGTACGCCTTCTGCTTGGCTAACGCCGTCATCGGGCTCCTCCTTTTATTCTTTGACTACGAATCCGTACCATTTTTATCGGCCCGCTTTTGGATAGGTCTTTGGGGACTAGTAATGATCGCTTGGATAATTCCGGTGCTCTGGAATTTAAAGACTATTCCGCGAAAAAAGAAGGAGCGGGAGCAAGAACAAGAGTTGAAAAAATATCTGCCTAAATAACTTTATTCTCGTTAAATAATTCCGCCCGCGCCCTGATAATCGATTAATAAAATAACCCCTTCCCCCTAAGGGGTTATTTATTTATAAATCTCGTGAAAAAAATTTGAGCTAATCCATTATGATTAAAACTAAAGAAATCGGCCAGCGCGGCGAAGCGATTGCTAAAGAATATTTGAAAAAAGCGGGTTACCGGATAATCGCCCTGAATTATCGCTCGTGGCGTTTAGAAATAGATATCATCGCTCAACAAAACGAGCGGTTGATATTTTTGGAAATAAAAACGCGGTTCCAAAATAAAGCCGACGAGAATGAAACTCCTTTGACCGGGCGACAAACAAAAAACTTGAAACACGCTATCATTGAGTATTGTTTTAAAAATCGGATCCGTTTGGACCGGACCCGTCTGGATTTAATCGTCATTTCAGTGGACCGGACGACCCGATTGGCGAGCCTTAGACACTACCCGGATATTTTTTAATCTTTTTTAAACGCCGCCTAAAAGCAATGAGGTTTTTCAAAAAATCCCAGCTGTCGCGCCAAATCTTAACCGTACTCGGACGGCGCTGATAACGATTCTCTCGCCAATCAACCGGTACCTGTCTAACCCGAAAACCGAAACGTAGAGCCAAGAGGGTTAATTCCGTATCAAAAAACCAATAATCGTCAACCAGATAAGGTCTAACTCTCTGAAAAGTTTCGCGACGCACGGCTTTAAAGCCGCATTGCAGATCGGCGATCTTGTGATTCAATAAGAAGCGGGACAATAAATTATAAGCTTGGGAAATAAACTCCCTAAATAACGACCGTTTGACGGCGGCACCAGACGTGAGTCGCGATCCGATCGCCAAATCCGCTTCATTATTAATTAAAGGCATTATCAGCGCCGGTAAATTATCCAAAGAAACGGCGAGATCGCAATCCATATAACAGAGGACATCGGCCGTACTCGTTGACCAATATCTTTTTAGCGCCCGGCCGCGACCCGGTTCAACCACTTCAATAAAATCAATCTGGCCCGGCCAGCGTCGCTTAAAATCCCATAGAATATCGGCGGAAGTGTCGCTGGAACCGTTAATAATCCCGATAATACGCCAGGAAAAACTAAAACCGGCCCGCCCGCAATAAGTCAATAGCTTATTCAGACTAACTTCTAAAATAAGGGCTTCATTTTTTATCGGCAGGCAAAAATCAACTAACATATCATTTAATTCGCTTATAAATTATCGCTGTCCGGTCGTAATAGGCGGGTCGCCAGGCTTCAGAACCGGCCAGATAATCACGTAGGTAATTATGGCCGGCCAAATTCCGATTACTAAGGCTAAATAATATCTGCTCCCATCTTTTAGCCTTTATTTCTTCGTCCTTAACGGGTATAAGCACCAAACCAATATCATAATCAGACAGTTCCCGGGAAATATTCGCGTCTTTTTGAAAAAAATCAAAATATTTTTCCAAAAAAGTCCGCCCTTGATATTCTACCTGCGGCAAACGGCCATCGATAAAAAGACGACGATCCGGCAGTTTCCAAATCAAATATCCGCCCCAGCCGTAATCGTTAAAAAGGCGGATGGAATCATATTGCGGCCGTATTTTTAGAAACTCGGCCGCCCCGACGGGATAATTGCGGCGGAAGGATAAAAAGGGGTTAGAAGTGAAATTCGTCGAGACTAATTGCAATAAGGCCGCCAAAATTAAGCAAACCAACAAATACCCTTTCAGCCAATTCTTTTCCAACCAAGATTTTTCCGAAATTTTCATTTCGTCCGGAGTCTTAAATAGATGACTGAAAACACTGATCAAAAAAATAAAAGTCGCCACGAACATCAAGGGGAAATGGCGATGCGATTTAAAACTTAAAAAAACAAATAGCGCTGTCAAGCCGAGAGTCCATAAATTCAAACGCCAATGTCTTTTATTTCCTTGACTATAATAAACATAGAAAAAAACCGCCATTAAAACCAGAGCCAGGTAAACTAGTTGGCGATATTGAAAGGGATAATGAAATTGTGGCAGCCATTCCTGAATATGCCCTTGATAAAAATTATCCTTATAACCGTTCAGGAACGAATAAAGCTTCAACTTATAAGGAGTTAAAAACGTGGCGGCAATTGACAATAAGGCCGCGCCGGAAAAAATCATAATTTCCCGTCCCTTCAAAACGCTGGAAAAATCCAGCCAATCTCTTTGATAATAATGAAAAAGTAACTTCTCAAAAATCTTAATCCCGATCCAGACGAAGAAAACGACGAAACCGATTAAAAAGCTGCCGTGCAAGCAGGCCCAAAGATACATGATGGGAATCAGGACTAAAAGCAATTTCCAGTTTTTATATTTATTATAATGATAAAGAATCAGCAAGATAAGCGTTAAAAAGAATAAGCCGCTTTCTTGTATTCTCACGCCGAAATGCGGAAGAGATGCGAAAACGCCAAAAAGCTGAAAAAGAATAATAAAAAACGGTGGCGCTTCCGGACACGCCCGCCGCGCCCAAATATTAAGAATAATTAAAACTCCGACAATAAACAGGGCGAATAAGACAGATAGGGCGATATAACCCCAATGGCTATAGATTCCGTAAACCAAAAAATTGCTCAACCATTCATGATCAATCCAATTGCCGGTAAAAGTATAATTGTAATGATTGACGTCCGGAACGGAGCCGGTTTGAGCGATTTCCTCTCCGACTTTCAGGTGCCAGCCCAAATCCGGATCCAAATATCCGAAAGACCCCTTTAAAAGCAGAGCAAATATAAAAAAATAGAAAAAAACCCACAAAACCCAAATTAAACGATTAGTCCCAAACAATTTTTTCATAAAATAGGCTAAAATAAGCTAATCCTCTCTTATTTTACCATGGCCGGATTTATTTGTCTTGTTATAAATAATATGCTAAAATTAAAGATATAAAATTTTAAATTATTAAAAAACTAGAAAGGTGGTGAATTATGAAAAACATTTCTAAACATTTAATCTCCTTGGCTATCTTAGCTTTTTTGGTTGTGCCTGTCTTAACCTTAACGGCTAACGCCCAGTTCGACCCGGGACTAAACCAGGTTAGCAACGGCTTAAACAATTCTTTATCTAACACCGATCCGAGAACTGTCATCGGCCGTATCATTAACATGGCTTTAGGTTTCTTGGGTGTCATTGCTGTCGGTATCATCTTATTGGGAGGCTTTAAATGGATGACCGCTGGTGGTAATGAAGAGAAGACCGGTGAAGCCAAAAAGTTGTTGGGCGCGGGCGTTATCGGCTTAGTGATTATCTTATCATCATGGGCAATAGCTACCTTCGTTATCAACTCTCTTAACACTGCCGTAAATTAAACAAAAAATATGTGATTCTCATTTCCGAATGGGGGTCACTGCTCTGAATCGGAAAAACTTTCCGGTTTAGAACAGTAAATAAACGAGTTTCTTTATGGTAAAAAAAATATTTTTTATTTTCGTTTTGGCTTTTATTTCTTTGTCTTTCTCGCTAAGCCGGGCGCAGGCGCAGATAATCAGTGACCCGGGCGTAGGATTAAACGAAACCGCCAATATTGTCCCGGCCTTTCAGAACCAAACAGGTAATACTTACGGATCTGATTTTTTAGCGACTAAGGCCGGATTGATTATCGGGGTTATTCTTTCTTTCGTCGGCGTTCTTTTCTTAATCCTGATGATTTACGCCGGCATTCTTTGGATGACCGCCAGCGGCAACGATGAACAAATTAAAAAAGCTAAAGGTCTTTTGGTAAACGCCGCTATCGGCATCATTATCGTCTTTTCCGCTTACGCATTGACGACTTTCTTGGGGACTCAACTCTTACTATAATGCCAAAAATTATCTCTAAAAACCTAATTTCGGCCGCCCTGATAATCTGTCTATCTTTAATTTTTTCTTCTCCTGTTTTGGCCCAGGATACCGGTGGGACTTATAACTTTAAAGACAAAAGCGGCTTAGGCACCTCCGCCAACGTCGCCGGATATGACGTTGGAGCGAGCGCGACTTCTTTAGAAACCTTGATCAGCCGCGCTATTTATACTTTATTAAGTTTAGTGGGTCTATTGTTTCTCGGATTGATAATTTACGGTTCTTACACTTGGATGACGGCGGAAGGAAATGAAGAAAAAAGTAAAAAAGCCAATAACATAATCATGAGCGCCTTAATAGGACTGATAATCACTCTCTCCGCTTACGCTTTAAGTTATTTCTTAATCAGTTATTTTTGGCAATAATTTATGAAAAAAGTCGGTTTAACATTATTATTCTCATTACTGCTCTTTATCCCGTTTTTATGCCCGGCTGAAGCCGCCCTGATTAATGCCAATAAAACCCAAGAATACAACAATAATATCAACGCCCTGGCGAACCAAACCGATTATGATACAAGCGTTACTCTGGAAAACAGAATAAGCACTATCATCCGCATCGCTCTTTCGGTTTTGGGCGCAATATTCTTGGTCTTGATGTTCTGGACAGGCAACAATTGGATGCAAGCGGCCGGGAACGAGGAAAAAGTAAAAAAGGCGAAAAC
This sequence comes from Candidatus Falkowiibacteriota bacterium, assembly GCA_026396805.1. Taxonomy (GTDB): domain Bacteria; phylum Patescibacteriota; class Patescibacteriia; order Patescibacteriales; family UBA12465; genus UBA12465. Next base: position 21,967 of record JAPLVZ010000013.1, on the reverse strand, counting down.
TGCCGTCAGAAATCTGCTAATCGGAGTAGTTTTAATCTTGATAGCTTACGCCTTGAGCTCGGGCTTCAGTGGTCTATTGGTTAGAAATCTCTTGACGAAATAATTTTAAGCGATAAGAGATATGAAAAAAAATATTAAATCAATAATTTGCGCTATTTGGCTGGGATGTTTATTGTTCTTGCCAGGCTTAGCTTTAGCGCAGGGGACTCCTCCGACTACGTCGAGCGCCACCGGCCTTATGCAAAGACTACAAAATGTAGCGGGAGAGGGCGGCTACCAAACCGATCCGAATATCGCTTCAACTCCCAAAATCGTCGGTACGGTTATCGGCGCTTTCTTAGGGTTCTTGGGTTTGGTATTTTTAGTCTTGATGATTATCGCCGGTTATAACTGGATGGCGGCCGACGGGAATGAGGAAGAAGTCAAGAAATCAAAAAATATTATCAAGCAAGCGATTATCGGGATGGTAGTCGCCTTGGCCGCCTATAGTATCTGGAATTTTGTCTTTCAAAGATTTATATTATTAAGCAATTAATTATGAAAAAGATTATTGCCACGTCCTTAGTCTTGATTATCGCGCCGCTATTATTTTTGAAGGTCGCTTCCGCTCAACTTTTAACCAATACTTCTGATCCTGGCGGACTCGACAACCTCACCACTACCGTCGCCACTCAAGCGAATTTCGGACAAGTGACAATCGAAGTTCTGGTCGCTAAAATCATTCAGATAGTTTTAGGTCTTTTAGCGATAATCTTCTTAATTTTAACCATTCTGGCCGGATTCCGCTGGATGACTGCGGCTGGAAATGAAGAAGAGGTCAAAAAAGCCCAGGCGACTATCAAGGCGACGATTATCGGATTAGTTATCATCCTGGCCGCTTACGCGATCACTTATTTTATCTTTAGAAATCTGCCTTTCGGGGGAGGAGGAGGACCGCAGGGGCAAACTTTTTAATAATTATGAGGAAATAAAAAAATTAAATAGATAAATTAAAAAGGAGTATTTAAATACTCCTTTTGTATTTTACCAAAGCATATTTTAGCCTCTAGAAGCGAGGCATATAGGCCCCCCCAAAATATTCTTTGCCGCGGAAAATTCGTTTGCTTCCATCGACTTTAAGAATGTCAGTTTCTTTAGAAAAACTGTTTCCACTAAAGAAAGAAACTTCATATACACCAGGGAGTAGGTACATTTCCGTCGTCTGGCGAGGATCAACTAATGCTGACGTTTTATCTCCTCCGTTAAGAGGAGAAATTGTGAACAGAGTTGGCAACACATAATCGTTAGCCAAAATAATTTTATAACCGGCGTTAGTTGTTGGGGAATTAGAAGGATTTATCGAGGGAGACGCGGAAGAAGATATATTAGCTTCCACTTTTTGAAGAACTAGATCCTCTCTCCTTATAACATAAGCCCTCTGGCGACGATTCAATTCCCGACGACTTAGTTCTTTAGGAACATCGCTGGCAGTTGCGTAGCGGCGGAAAATATTTTCCCTTTCCTGCTTCAAATCAGCAATCTTTTCTTTCCTTCCATCAATCTTGTACAGAATAGCAGTTTTATTAACTGAAGTTAATTTGTCAGATAAAAGGCCATTCTCCAAAATAGAGATCTCTCTATTCGTTCTTTTAATTTCATTATCCAGGGCATTCATCTGCCCTTTCTCCTGTCTGGTCTGACCAAACAAATTACTGACCATTATAACGGCCAAAAACCCAATAACAATTTTTCTCATGACTTATCCTTTTTTATAGTTAATATTATTTTTTTAAAGAGCAAACTTGCTCCTATTTTCGCCAGTCCTGCTTATTTGACTGTCCCAATACCATATCACATTTTAAAGTATTGGTCAAGCCTTATCCACATGCCAGCCTTGACTTATTTGTGAACCAGTGCTAAAGTAATCAGTCAACAAAAATCCCTGCTTTCATAATATTTATATACTGTAGTAGGGATTTTTAATTTGACTAATATTAAACAAATATGAGTATACTACAAAAACTAGGCGAAGAAATCATTCCTCTAAGCAGAAAGCAGAACGTGGTTTTATTAGTAATCATTGCCTGTGTCTTCCAGTTTGCCTTATTTTTCGCTCCAGCCCTGGCTGATGAGGCTGTCATTAAGGCTAAAACCCAGACTAATTATGCCAACATCCAGATTAATGACGCTGATATCATTATTACTAATGATTCTATAGTTAAAGAGCCTGAAATGAGCGAAGAAGCCGCTAAATTAGCTACCTTAGTGGCTACCTCTACTGCTCCAGCGGTTGCTTCTCCTATCTCGACAGAAGCTTCTTCTACGCCAATAACCGCTTCTTCTACGGAAATGAAGGTTATCAGAACCAGCACCCATACTATTACCGCTTATAATTCTGAAGCAGGACAGACCGATGATTCTCCTTGTATTACCGCTAACGGCTATGATGTCTGTGCCAATGGAGAAGAGGATACTATCGCCGCTAACTTTTTAAAATTTGACACCAAAGTCAAGATTCCGGAACTTTTCGGAGACAGAATTTTCGTTGTCCGTGACCGCATGAACAAAAAGCACCCGAATCGCGTTGACGTCTGGATGGTGGAAAAATCCGACGCGATTCAATTCGGAGTCAAGGTGGCCAAAATTCAGGTCATCGAAGTTATTGAATAATTTGATTTACTGATATAATAAAAAACATCCCAGTTCTTCCGAGATGTTTTTTATTTATTGAGAATGGCCAATCGTCTGTTGGGGACACTTACTTAAAAGAATAAATTTAAAAGCCCGCGACTGCGACGAATCTCTTTTTCTTTTTTCAATATTGCTATGGTCGTAGCGATGACCGTATCCGGATTCAAAGACAGACTGTCAATTCCTTCTTCCACTAAAAATTCGGCAAAGTCCGGAAAATCGCTCGGCCCTTGGCCACAAATACCGACTTTGCGCCGATATTTTTTGGCAACTTTAATGAGTTGCCCTATCAAAATTTTTACTGCCTCATTCTTTTCATTAGACACGCCGGCAACATTCAAGCTACCGCCGGAATCGCGATCAATGCCCAAAGTCAATTGTGTCAAATCATTGGAGCCAATAGAAAATCCGTCGAAAATGTGACAAAATTTATCCGCCAAAATAATGTTGGCCGGAATTTCCGCCATGACATATATTTCTAACCCATTCTGGCCGCGCTTCAAGCCGTTTTCAGCCATAATTTCCTGGACGCGCTTGCCCTCTTCAATAGTCCGACAAAAAGGCACCATCACCTTCAAATTTTTTAATCCCATTTCCTCTCTAACTTTTTTTATAGCTTGGCATTCTAATTTAAAGGCCGGCAAGAATTGCGGCGAGTAATAACGACTGGCGCCGCGCCAACCGATCATCGGATTAGATTCAATCGGCTCATAAGCGGTCCCACCGATAAGATTGGCGTATTCATTGGTCTTAAAATCGCTCAAACGGACAATCACGTCTTTCGGATAATAAGCCGCACAAATCGTGGCCACTCCTTGAGCCAGACGATCAACAAAATATTGAGATTTATTGGCGTAGCCGGCGGTTAATTGAGAGATCTTTTCTTTCAGCTTCTGATCTTTTAGAATTTTAAAATCCAATAAAGCAAGGGGGTGAATTTTAATGTAGTTATTGATGATAAATTCCAAACGCGCTAGTCCAACTCCGTCATTAGGAATAAATGAATTGGAAAAAGCCATATCCGGCTCACCGACATTCATCATGATTTTTGTCTTCGGTCGTTTCAAATTTTTAACATCGGTCGTTTCTATCTTAAAGGGGAGTTTGCCTTCATAAACAAATCCGGCTTCTCCGGCAGAACAGTCTACCGTGACCGCCAGGCCGCTTTTTATCTTTATTGAGGCGTTACCGGTGCCAACTACGCAAGGAATACCCAGTTCTCTGGAAACAATGGCGGCATGACAGGTGCGCCCGCCTTTATCGGTCACGATGGCCGCGGCAATCTTCATTATCGGTTCCCAATCAGGGTCGGTCATATCGGTCACCAAGACTTGTCCGGGCTTAAACTTATTGATATCTTTGACATCCATCATCCGGTTAACAATCCCCGCGCCAATTTTACTCCCGACGCTTTGGCCGGAAACAATTAATTTACCCTTCTTATTTAATTTGTAATCTTCAATAATATTAACGGCCCTTAAACTTTGGACCGTTTCCGGTCTGGCTTGAGTAATATAGGTTTCACCGCTCTGGCCGTCAACCGCGAATTCAATATCCATCGGACGTTTATAATGTTCCTCAATCAACATTCCCCACTTCGCCAACTGTAAAACCTGTTTGTCGGATAAAGACGCTTTTAGCTGATCTGCCTCCGGAATCACGACATTTTTAACCGGATTTTTTCCTTTTAAATTATAAATCATCTTAACATTCTTCCGACTCAAATTTTTAGAAATAATCGCACCGGTCGGCTTGAAGACATAAAACTCATCCGGAGTAACATGGCCTTGAACGATATTTTCCCCCAGGCCGAAAATCGAATTGATTAACACCACATTCCTAAATCCCGACTCGGTATCAATCGTAAACATGACGCCGGATGATCCCAAATCAGCCCGAACCATCTTTTGGACGCCCACCGATAAGGCAATGGAAAAATGATCAAACTTCTTATCCACTCGGTAAGAGATGGCGCGATCAGTGAACAAAGAAGCGATACATTTACGCACCGCCAGTAATAAATCTTTTCCCCCGGAAACGTTCAAATAAGTTTCCTGCTGGCCGGCGAAAGAGGCGTCCGGCAAATCTTCGGCGGTCGCGCTGGAACGGACGGCCACATGAATATCTTTAACCTTATATCCGGCGGATAATTCCCGATAAGCCTTAACTATCGCTTTCTTAAAATCTTTAGGCATTTCCGTCGCGACAATCAATTTCCTGATAGTCTCTCCCCGCCTCATCAGGTCTTTGACGTTTCTCGTATCCAAACCTTTTAAGATTCCCTTGATCTTATTTTTTAATCCCGTTGAATCTAAAAAATAATTATAAGCCGCGGCGGTCGTCGCGAAACCGTTTAAAATCTTGACGCCTTTTTTCAATAAACGGCCGTACATTTCTCCGAGCGAAGCGTTTTTGCCGCCGACCATGGGTACGTCTTTAATAGTCAGCTCCTTAAAAAAATGAACAAATTTATTTTTTAACATATAACTAGCTTAATTTAATTTTATGTTTTAATTATAACACAATCTTTACTTTATAAGAATAATCATTTAAGATAAAAATAATCGAAATACGCGCGGACGTGGCGAAACTGGTAGACGCACTTGGCTTAGGACCAAACGGGGCAACCCTTGAGAGTTCGAGTCTCTCCGTCCGCACCGCTAAAAAACAGGTCTAGGCCTGTTTTTTTTGTAACCCGGGTTAAGTTGCGAGCGCCGGCTAAAATTGCTAAAATTTAACTATGATTAACTGGTTTCATACTTTCCAGCCGACCGCCATTCTTTTTAGCGCCGGACCGATAAATATCTATTGGTACGGTCTTTGTTTGGTGACCGGAGTGGTGACGGCTCTCTCTATCAGTTTTTACCTGGCAAAATATTACGAAATCTCCCGCGATACTGTTTTTGATTTATCTTTTTGGCTTATCATCGGCGGGCTTGTCAGCGCCCGTATCTATGATGTCCTGCTTGAACTTCCTTATTATCTAGAACATCCCGGGCAAATTCTGGCTATTTGGCGCGGAGGGCTGGCGATACACGGAGCGATTATAGCCGGAGTTATGATAGTCTGGCTATTCGCGCGCCGCAAAAATATCAATTTTTTTAAATTATCCGCTCTTTTAGTTCCGGGATTGGCTCTCGGGCAAGCTATCGGCCGTTGGGGGAACTATTTTAACCAGGAATTATTCGGCCGGCCGACTAGCTTGTCCTGGGGAATCCCGATAAATATTTTAAACCGTCCGACCGCCTATATAAACGACATCTACTTCCATCCGACCTTCTTCTATGAGAGTTTGGGCTGTTTAATGATATTTTTGGCTCTTTTTCTTCTTAATGTTTGGGCGATAAAGCGGAAACGATTTTCGAAAATGTTTTATGTTTGGTCGCTCGGCCTTTATATGATATTATATTCAATATTGAGGTTTACGCTCGAATTTATTAAGATTGACACGACTCCTTATTTCTTAGGAATGCGCTGGCCCCAGATTATCAGCCTGACCATAATCGCCGCCGCCATTTTATTATTATTTTCTCCTCATGCCCGCTCTCAAAAACAGTCCTAAAAATAATCAAAAACGCCTGATGACTCTATATTTTTTAGGGTTACTCTTGGCCGTATCCACCGCCTTACCGGCTTATATACAATCCAATTTTTTAAGGCAGTTTGTCTCTCTTAACACCGTCAGTTTGTTCTTCATGACCGCTAATCTGGCGACCGTAGCCGCCATCCTGGTCTTTCCGAAATTCATCAAAGAGCTGACTAATTACTTTCTGGCTAAGATCGTCTTAATCGTTTATGCCAGTTCTCTTCTCGGACTAGCGTTGGCGACTAACGCCGGTTTGGCTCTTATCTCCATTATTCTTTTTTCCGTCGCCTCTAACCTTATCTGGATAAATATGGACGTACTGGTAGAAAGCTTCTCCGCCAACGCCTCGACCGGAAAGACGCGAACGACTTATTTTACTTTCATCAATACCGGTTGGATCTTATCGCCGCTTCTAACAACCTATTTAATCGGAAAAGGCGAGTATACCTTATCATTTTTAATCGCCGGTTTCCTGGTAATTCCCGTTTTCTTGATTTTTCTGTTTCAAGCTAAGAATCTTAAAGACAAGATCAAATACCGAGAAGTCGGCGTCATAACGTCCTTAAAAAATATCTGGGCTAAAAAAAATACCCGTGGCATTTTCTTCGTCGCTTTCTTGCTTCAGCTCTTCTACAGCACGGCCGTCATCTATGTTCCTCTCTATCTTTTCCAAAACCTGGGCATGGATTGGAAAGCGCTCGGACCGATATTTTCCGTCATGCTTATTCCTTTCATAATCTTGGAAATCCCGGCCGGTCTTATCGCCGATAAATATATCGGTGAAAAAGAGATAATGTCGATCGGCTTTATAATCCTAGCTATCGCTTTATTCTTATTTTATTACATCAGCGTCCCAAACGCCTGGATATGGATGGCGGTTCTTTTCTTTTCGCGCGTCGGCGCCGCCTTAGTTGAAGCGATGAGAGAGACTTATTTTTTCAAAACGGTCAGCGCCGAGGATGTTTCTTATATCAATATTTTCCGTCTTACCGCTCCGATGGCCTACATCATCGGTCCGGGTATTTCTATCCTGGTCTTTATGTTCTGGCCGCTCAATTATCTTTTCCTGGTCATGTCCATAATCATGCTGTTCGGATTAGGGTTTTCCCTATCTCTCAAAGACACTAAATAAAAAGCGCGTTTCGGTTGACTTTAGTCGGCTTTTTTTATAAGATAATTTAACGCTAATAAAATCAGTTTCGCCGATAATCAGGCGGGTATCGTATAGTGGTTATTACCTAAGGTTTCCAACCTTATGAGAGGGGTTCGATTCCCCTTACCCGCTCATTTATATGACTTATTTATTTTTCGTTCAGGGCGAAGGACGCGGCCACTTGACTCAAGCGCTGACTCTTTACGCCGAGTTGAAAAAACGCGGTCACAAAATCTTGGCGGTTATAGCCGGGCCGGATCCTAATTCCAAATTACCGGATTTTTTTGAAGAACAATTCAAAGACAAGCTAATCAGAATTTACAGTCCTAAATTCGTCGTCGATAAGAACGGTCAAGGAATCAATATGCCGGCCAGCGTCATAAGAACTCTGGGCCAGTTTCGCCGCTACCGACAATCTTTAAAACAGATTAAAAAAATAATAGCGGAAACAAATCCCGACGCGCTTATTAATTTTTACGAACCCTTGGCCGGTGTTTACTTCCGCTGTTACCGTGATAAGCGCCCTCTTTTTTGTATCGGCCACCAATATTTTATCGGGCACCCTATTTTTAAATTCCCGACCGGCCGCTTTAGCGAACGTTTCGGATTAAAGTTTTATAATTGGATAACCGCACCGCGCCAGGCTTTAAAAATAGCCCTTTCTTTCACGGCCGCCGATGATTTAATCGGCCAGCGCCTAATCGTCTGCCCGCCGCTTATCCGTCAAAGCCTAAAACGGCAAAAACCGGTTAACGGAAATTTTATCTTAATCTATCTATTGAACGCCGGCTACGGCCAAGAAATAATCAATTGGAGTGAAAAAAATCCGGATGTAAAGATAGAAGCTTTTTGGAATAAACCGGATTCAGAAATCACTTTCTCAAACCCAAACCTTATTTTCCACGACCTGCATGGAGAAAAATTCATGAACCGCTTAGCTAATTGCGCCGCCTATGTCAGCACGGCCGGTTTTGAATCAATCGCCGAGGCCGCTTACTTACAAAAAGATATTTTAATGATCCCGACCAAAAACCATTTCGAACAAAAGTGCAATGCCAAAGACGCGGGACGCGCGGGGATTGCGCTCACATCTAAAAATTTCGACTTATCCTTAATATATCAAAAAGAAAAACCTCGTTCCGACGCGGCGTTGTGCGCTTTTAAGGAATGGGTTGATAAATATAATGATAAAATTATCAGAGTCCTGGAGGGGAAAAATATTTAGACTAAAGACGCCGGAGTTAAAACTATTAAAACTAGTTAAATAACCCCTCGGCAATCCGCCAATATTCCGGATTGCCGTATTTTTTTTGAAAATACCACCATTCTACGCCCCAAATATAAGTACGCCTAAAATTAAGATTAATGGCGTATTGGAGATTCGCCTTAAACTGTTCAATGCCCATGCTTTTATTAGTTTCTGGCTCGCTCTGATACATCATTTTCCCTTGCGGCACCCATGGTTCGGCCTGTAGTTCCAAAATCATCAAACGCTCCGGAGATAATCCGGCCAGCTTCGCCTTGAGATTATAATAACCGGTCGGAATCGGGTATTTCATAAAACCAAACCGAGAATTATAAACCACGCGATATAAAGTACTGCCAAAAATATCGCCTATTTTAGCCTGACGGTTCCAAAACTCTAATTCCCCGGAACCGGTAATAATTATCTGGCGATTATCCAAAGATCTGACTAAATCAAACTCTTGCTGAAGGAACTCCGGATCTAAATCCGGGCAAACTCCGAAAGTGCTTAAGAAAGGTTCGTTCTCCACCTGCCAATATTCAACGCTATCATAAGAACGATATCTCTCAATAATGGTCCTGATAGTCTTCAACGTGGCGACGCGCGTGGCGATTTCATCCTTACGATTAAGCCAGGCCGGATTATGGCATTCCGGCCAACGCGGAAGACGGCGACCGACACTGATAATAAATTTAACTTCATGTTTTGCACCTTCTTCTAAAAGATAATCATATTTAGAAAAATCATAAATACCTTCTTCCTTTTCAATTTCATCCCAATAAATCGGGATTCTGACATATTTTACTTTTAATTCATCAAGCATGGCGGCGTAAGTCTCCCGCCAATCCAATTCCAGCTCATCGCAGAATTCAGTCGAAAAAGTAACGCCAAAAAAATCAGGGCGATGTTTTAAGTCTACCCGCAACGGATAATAATCGACTAATTTTAAAAAATAAAAAGCCAAAGCGGCAATCAAAATAAAACTCGCTCGCCAAATATTCCGATGGCGAAGATACCAACCCTTAAAAGTCTTCGGAAAGATTTTATTATCTCCTTTATTCCCGTTAATTTCCTTATCTTTATCCTTGTCCGCGTTTTTGTCCCTGATAACCATAATTAAAAAGTGATAAAATAAAGACCGGCGACGATGGCGATAACCGCCGTCGTTTTCTGTAATAATATTTTCCAAGAAAAAGTTTCTTTTAAGAGTCGCGAGGCCCCAAAAGCCAAAATAGTGCTGATAACCAATAAAAAAGCATATTGGACCCCCTGCAAAGCGTTAACCAGCACGACTGACCCTAAATAAATCGCGTAATTCTGTAAAATAAAACCGCTCGCGCCGAGAGCCTGATTAAAAATAACCAGAAATTTATTTTTGTTCGGGCTGGATTTATGCCAGAATGCCCTGATTGCTTGTCTGTCGGCGCGTTTAATCAAGAATATTAAAACAAACAAAGCGGCGCCGAGACGAGTCCAAATAAAAGCACTGACAAACGGTTGAAAAGAATACGCTTGTTTCGTGCTCAAAAAATATACCGAGTAGGCAAGGGCGGACAACAAGGCGATGCCCAGGCCTCTGGGCTTAAAGTTTTGGACAAACTTTAATTTTTTGGAAACTCGCGCCAAACAGCTGTTTGCTGTCGGCAAAAAAATTATAATAACGACTCCAATAAGAATAAAAAGCATCCCCAACCATTGGCTTACGGTAAAATGTTCCTTAAAGAATAAAAGAGAAAAAAGAAGCGAAAAAATCGGCGTCACTCCGCCGATAAAAACTAAAATGCGAGCGACTTCGCCCCGACGCAGAGCTTCATAAAGCATCCATAAAGCGAAGGCGAAAATGAATCCGTTGACAATGTTAAAAACAAAAAGAGGCCAGCCGGGCCAACGCAAGAACCAAGGCGAAGCCAGAAGAACTATTACGCCCAAAAGACAGGCGGCGAAAGCATAGGCCTTACTATTTTTTAAGACATGATCAACTAAAAACTTGTCCAATAAGTTGGCGACCGCCAATAACAAATAGGCCGATAGCGCCACGGCTATCCAATTCATAAAATATATATTATTTCTGGCTTAATAACTTCTCAATATTATAAATGCCCATCTGCTCCGCGTTCAAAAATCCGTCAACCGCCGCGCGAGCCAGGCGACCAGAGGCCAATAAATCCGGGAGCCACTCATCAACATATTCCGGCGCCAGACTGTCGATTCCCGCCCCCACGGATAACAGCCACTCACGGTTAAAATCTTCTTGGCTGCCGACAGGAGCGGACATAATTATCGGCAAACCCAAAGCGCAATAAAAAGACAGCTCGGAGGGCTTAGTCCAAAGGATATCCGTTCGGCGCAGGCACTGATTAAATTTTTTAAAATATTCAATCTTGTCGGGAGCAAAGATAATTTCAATTCCCTTCCCAACCTGTAAACCGCTTAGCGCCGCCGCTTCTTCAAAATAAATTTTTATTTCCGACCGGTTGCCGGCCACCAAATTTAAGACTATCTTTTTCTCTCGGACGGCAAACGCTAGTTTCCGCATAATTAAAGCGCCGATTTCTTTTTGAGCTCCGGCTCCGCCGACGGCAAAAGTAATAATGATCGGATGGTCTTCCGGTTTCAAAGCGTCCGGGGCGATAGTTTTTAATAATGATTTATAATGATCGCGATATATCCCTTTCGGGTCCAATAAAGCGACGCGATGTTCCAAATCATCGATCAATATTTCTTTCTCCGTCCCGATATTCTCTTTAGGCAGAGGGAAACCCGTAACGATGATATTTTGCGGCTTCACCCCATACATCAGGAATCTTTCTCGAACTTTTTCGCTCGGCACTAAAAATTTAGTTCGACTCGCTTTCGGACTAAGCGGCGCCCAAGCGCGCGAGGCGTCGGTATCGCAAATTATGCAATAAATATCCCCTTGATAATTATGATACTCCGCGATATAAGCGGCCACAAAAAAAGTAGTTACGTATGGGAGATTAGTGGTGTTCAATTCGGCAATCAAATTTTTCCCCAAACCCTTTTTTACGAAACGAAAAAAATATCTTTGCTGAGCGGTCGTTTGCGATAAGTCGCGCCAAGGATAAAGCGGACGGATCTTCTGAAAAGCGTCCATCACTTCAAAGATTAAAGAGCCTAAAAAAGGAATTTTTTTCAGGCGAGAAACCCGTTCGTAAGAATTAAGACTGTCAACCCAATACTCTTTTTCCCAATCGGCTATCCCCGGATAATCATTGACAGTAATGATTTCTCCGGCGCTTAGATCCATTAGCGGATAGGCGGCGCGCTGATGGCCATAGCCCATATCGGCGGCGACGAGATTGATTTTTTTCATCGACATATTTTAAAAATTCCGGAATGCCCGGTTCTAACTATATTATCCTTCTATTATAACAGAATATTAATATTTTTTCTCTACGAAATGAACGTTCCCTCTCAACTGCAGATATTGATAAGCGCTAAGGGCCGCGATTGTTGCCTGGCCGACGGCGACTGTAATTTGTTTAATTCCACAACTGGTGACATCGCCGGCGGCATATAAACCAGGGGTTTTTGTTTCTCCGTTTTCATTAATGATAATCTGGTTCTTGTCATTACGATTAACAAAATCAGCTACCAAATCAGTGCTGGCGATACGTCCGACTTCAATAAAAACACCATCCGTCTTTATTCCCCTCTCACTCTTATCTTTAGTATTAAAAATTTTTATCTGCTCGACTTTGCCATTGCCGGAAATTTCTTTAATTTCAGAATTCAAAAGTATTTCGATATTAGGGCGGTTTTTAACCTCATCCAATAAGGCGTCAAAGGCCTTGAAACTTTCATTGCGATGGATGAGATAAACTTGAGAAGCTATTTTAGACATCATTTCCGCCGCGTCTAAGGCTGAATTCCCGCCCCCGATGACGACGACGGTCTTTTTCTTAAAAAATGGCCCATCGCAGTTAGCGCAATAAGATATGCCCTTGCCATTAAATTCTGTTTCCCCCGAAACTGCTAAACGACGCGGAGACAATCCCATGGCGATAATAACGGCCTGGCCTTCAAAAGATTCACGGCTGGTATAAATTAAGAAGTTTCCCTTGTCGTTACGCTCAATCTTCTTCACTTCTTCAATCTTCATTTCCGCCCCGAAATTAATGACCTGTTGTCTCATATTTTCGATCAGCTCAAAACTGCTGATCTTAGAGAAACCGGGATAATTTTCAATTTCATTGGCCCAAACCATTTGACCGCCGACTTCAGACCCGATAATAAGGGTCTTCATTTCTCGACGGGCCGCATAAATTCCGGCCGTCATCCCGGCCGGTCCGGCACCGATAATAATCAAATCGTACATAAATTTAAATCATTAATGAGCCGTTTAAGCTCTCAATTTTATTTTAATTTCATCTTAATTATAATCACTTTTTTTACTTTAAGCAAATGAAGGTTTTTATGAATTTTTTGTCATGCTTAAATTTAATTTTAGCCAAATTTTTTCTTAATAATAACAACTTTTCCACAATTTGTCTAAATATGTTATTTATTTAATATTAGCCAAATTATAAAGAAAAGTCTACATTATTGTAGACTTATCTAGCTTCCATGTTAATTAATTTATTTTGTTTTAATGCTGATATTATGGAGATACTTTATATTATTAAAAACATCTTGTTCCGTCAGTTTCCTATTTCCCTTTCTTAGATCATTCGCTTTTTTTATTAACTTATAATTCTTCGGAAATATTTTTTTACCTTCTCTGACGGCGTCATCGTACTTGGAAATAAATTTATTATTTAATAACCATATACCGGCCACTGTTCCAAAAAGACATGATTTGGAAAAAGATATTCTCGCTGTCTTTTCGTCCCCGTTGCGGAATGAATGCATGGCCGAAAGAGCAACGCCTCTTTCAAAAAAAATAACCTCTTTCAAATCCTTTTTTGTAATTTTAATTCTAAGATCTCTTAGAACATTTTCCCCATACAGGACCTTTGAATTCCTTGAAATCCACCAAAAGTAAAACTTTCTAGGAAATGGGGTAGGGGAAATCATCTTTCTTATTTCACTTATTCTAAATGGATAAATTCTAACTTTATTAAAACATAAATCTTTCAATTTACTACGTTCTACATAGTCGTTATCCTTAAATATCACCATTATATCCCGATCGCTCTCTTTACCGCCTTCGTTTGAAGCTGAAGAACCAGTATTAACAACAGAAACCGGTTTAAAAGAAACTAAATTTGATAATATTTCCCCAATATTATTTAGCATATTTAAAAACAAACAAGTAAATTATAAATAACTCTAAAGCCTCTTATATTATACCATAAAACTTTAAAGACCTCACGTAGGTGAGGTTCTTTTAGTTTGTGGACCATAAGGGACTTGAACCCTTGGTCTCTTCCATGCCATGGAAGCGCTCTAGCCAACTGAGCTAATGGCCCTTAATTGTTCTGCGAGGAACATTCCAAATAATTCCCGTTTAATATCGTTCCTCAAAGAACAACCTCTATTTTCTAACCAAAACTACTATAAAAACCTATTTACATAATACTAGAGTAAAAATAAAAGTCAAGAGGGAAATAAAGTAATAATAATGATTTTTTGTCAAATACTTGACAATAAACCAAAAATATTTTAATATTGCTCAAAAATTGGTGTCCCCGCCCGGAATTGAACCGGGATTTAGAACTTAGGAGATTCTCGTTCTATCCGTTGAACTACGAGGACTTATTTTTTACCACCTTCCATAGAGGCGCTTAAGATGAAATAAAAGACGCTTTTATTCTATAACAATAATTCTGTTTTTACAATGAAATAGACGTTTTTTCCCTTTGACAAAGGCGGGGCATTAAATTACAATAAGCATAGGATTGTTCCGCTAACTCTATTTATTTTTTACTTAATATAAACAATATGTTTAGCAAAGACAACAAGCTAGAAAGGTTTAAAGACGCCGAAACCATCATCGGCGCCTCTATCAAGGTTAAGGGCAATTTCCAGGGGCAGGGAAACATCATCATTGAAGGCGCTCTGGAGGGGTCCCTGAAAACCGCCTCGGATGTATTTATTGGAAATCAATCCAAGATTGTCGCCAATATTGAATCCAAGGGAGCCGTCATCAACGGCGAAGTCCGCGGCAATATTAAAACCAAAGGATATCTGATTATTGGCGGGACCGCTCGAATTTTCGGTGATATCCAATACGGAGAAATCTCTATCGACAAAGGCGCCTCCGTAAATGGCCAGCTGATAATGTTATCCGAGGAACATAAGCGTAATGAAAAAGTTAATGAAAAAGTTAAAGAAGAGACCGAAAGTTCATCCGAAAAATAGTCGAAAAAGAAAAACATTATGCATGTTTACGTTTACGACGACTATCTTAATAAGAATAAATTCAATCGAATAATCAACCGAGTAGAAATCCGGCTGACTGATTTGGGTTTAAACGGAAAAATATTACGCTTAGCCGGAATAAAAAATATCAAGGCGGCTATTCAGAATGAAATTAGACTGGGCGCGAAAACGATAGTCGCCGTCGGCAATAATCAGACAGTTAATAAGATTATCGGAGCAATTATTGATGATAATATCTATGGGGATTTCCAAAAAAAGACTTTACTGGGCATAATTCCGATAGGGGAAGATAACTCTATCGCCGCTTCTTTCGGCATCAATAATCCGGAAGACGCCTGCAATATATTATTGGCGCGCCGCGTCGAAAAAATAGATCTGGGCCTGGCCGGCAATCATTACTTCTTGAATGAAGCCTCGATCCAAAGCCTGGGAACGACCTTAGAAATAAGGGATTATTCCGTGGAAACGACGGCCAGAGGAGAAATAAAAATAATCAACCTTCTGAAAGACAAAAGTGAAGACATAAAATCCAATCCCCACGACGGACTCTTAGATGTCCTTATTCGGACCAGGAAAAAAGATAGGACTTATTTGAGCGCCAAGAGTCTTAAGATTTCCAACCAACATGAAAAATTAATTGTTGACGGCGTCATGGAAATAAATACCCCGGTGGAAATCGGTATCTTAAAAGATCACGTTAATATTATAGTCGGGAAGGATCGGATGTTTGAATAAAAAAGACCGACTTAAACGGGTAGGCAAGAAAATTTCTTTTAGGCACTTTCGAGCATAAAGCCGGAAAAATCCTAACAAGAAAATCCCCATGCTTGTCGTGCCTGACCCGTTTAAAGCGGTCTTTTCTAAATCTGTTTTTTTAAAACAACTCATTACTATATCATATAATAGATAGCATGTCAATACTTTTTCACCCCTCTTTATCCACACTTTAACCACAAAAAAACCCAAGACTTTTCTTAGGCTTTTTTATTTAATATTGGTTAAAATTATTTTAAACCTTAATAACTACCGGCAAGACCATGGGGCGACGCTTAGTAGCCGTGAATAAGAACTGGCCGATTTCATTGCGGATCTTATTCTTAATATAATCATCATCGGCCGGAGTCATCGGATTCTTATCTTTCACTATTTTCTTTACTTTCGTCCGAGTCTTCTCGATTAGATCGCGATTTTCTTTCATATAAACAAGCCGCGAGAAATCAGTTCGGGGTTACCGATAATCGCTCCCGTCTTGGCGTCAATGGTCGCAATAACGACGATCATGCCATCGTCAGCCATCAGGCGGCGGTCGCGCAACACGATTTCAGAAACATCGCCGATGCCGAGCCCGTCAACCATGACATAGTCGGTATTAACTTTTTCCTTGAGAACGAGGGGGCTCCGGCCTCTTTGGAATTTAATGACATTCCCGTTGTCTAAGACATAGATCTGGTCGTTGCGAAATCCTTCACGTAAAGCCAGCTTCTTAGCCTCTACCAACATATAATGATTGGCGTAAACCGGCAGGAAATAATCGGGCTTGATTTGATGCAGGATATTCTTTATGTCCTCGGCGTTAGCGTGCCCGCCCGAGTGCACATCCATAATGCTGCTATGAATGACGTTATCGCTCAAGCGATAAATCTGATCCTTGACTTTCTGGACCGAGCGCTCGTTTCCGGGAATGACTGAAGAGGAAAAAATAACGACATCAGACTTCTTGATGGTCACGGAGCGATGATTGCTATTCACAATCCGGGAAAAAACCGCATTGGGTTCGCCTTGAGCGCCGGTACAAATTATCACGATCCGATCATCCGGGTATTTACTGACATCCTCAATAGGAATAAGAATATTCTTATGGGCCGGTATATAGCCAAGCTCTTGGGCGATATGCACATTCATCTTCATGCTGTAACCGTCCAAAGCGACTTTCTTGCCGATTTTCTCAATATAGGCCAGTAAATTAGTGACGCGTTCCAATTGCGAAGAAAAAGTACCGATAATAACCCGACCGGGCGCCTCGCTGATAATCCTTTCCAGATTAGCCATCGTGGTTTTGTCCGGTACCCTTTCTTTGGAGTAAGCAACGCCGAGACTTTCCAACATTAAAATGCGAGGAGACGGTAGCCGCGATAAATGTGTATAGGTGACAACCGGGCCCTCTAAGGGATTATCTTCCATCAGCCAATCGCCTGGATGGATAACAGTACCGTGCGGCGTTTGGATAATGACGCCAATCGCATCGATGATAGAATGTTCCACCTGGAAAAAACTTATCTGGAATTTTCCCAACGTTATCTTCTGGTCCAGGGAATTGATAGTGATAGTCTTTAAATTCTTGGTCGTACCGCGCTTATAATCTTCCTGGCGGTGTTTGATCATGGCTAATGTTAATTTCCGGCCGATGATTGGCGGATTGCCTAATTGCTCCAATAGAATCGGGGCCGCGCCGATATGGTCAAGATGCCCGTGGCTGAAGATGACGCCGCGGACGTTCTTTTCTTTGCCGCGCAAGGAAGAAACGTTAGGGATGATATAATCAATGCCCGGCATATCCTCATCGGCAAACTGCATCCCCATATCCAGGATAATAATATCGCCGTCATATTCAAAAACAGTGCAATTACGGCCGACCTCTTCTTGCCCGCCGAGCGGATAGATCTTCAAGCTTGATTCGCCCGCAATCGTTCGGGGCTGGGCGGAAAAAGTCGCTCTGGGCTGAGTAGAAAAAACTGCTCGCGGTTGAGCGAAAGAAACCGGACGATGCGGTCCGGAGAAAGGCGGTTGAGCGGAAGAAGCCGGACGATGCGGTCCGGAGAAAGGCGGTTGAGCGGAAGAAGCCGGACGATGCGGTCCGGAGAAAGTTGGACGATGCAAAGGTAACTTAGCGGCCGGCTTAGTCCTGAAGACAGCCCGCTGTGTCGGCATTTGACCGGACCGGGCGCGAACGCCATACGCGCCGGCGTTACTCGCCGGTAAATTTTGTTTAAAATTCATATTTGATGAGATGGGGACTAGCCCATTAATTAAGATTGGAGTAGAGGCGGACAGACCGAAAGGTCGTCTACCAATTTATCTTTTTCTTGGTTTTTAAATACCAGCTGCCGACACCATTAAAGCGGTCGGCTGGCTCGATGATGGTTGTGCCGGAAAAACCTTTGAGCTGATGTTCCTGAACATAAGTGTATGTCGGGGAATAGAGCCAGATGACCGGCAGATCATTAGTTATTATTTCTTGAAACTTTTTATATTTATTTATACGCTCGACCACGTCTGTAGCCGTTCGTCCTTCCACTAAAAGCCGATCGACTTCCGCGTTATTATAGGCGGCCAAGTTAAGACCCTTGGCGCCGATTTGGCTGGAATGCCAGAAAGCATAGACATCCGGATCGCCGCCGACCGATTCGCCATAAAGCAAGATTTCAAAATCGCGCTCTTTAATGATATTAGCGGCCTGTTCGCCGGAAACCGCTCTGATAGTTACGTTCACCCCGGCCTTTTCCCAATATTCCTTGATCTGTTCGCCGACAGCCACATTAGAACCGGAATCGACAACGGTTAAAACCGCGGTCAAAGGTTTACTCTTGATAGTCGTCGCGGCCGCTTCCGGAAAATAATTATATTTAGTGATAGCCTCGTTATAAGCGAAATTGCTGGCCAGAATCGGACCATCGGCTCTCTGATAAATTCCCGCGAACACCTTATTTATGAGACCGTCCTTATCTAAAGCGGAAGCGAGCGCCACGCGCACCTCTTTGTCGGACAAAGTCTTATTCTTTTCATAATTAAAAAAAAGCGAAACAATCTGGGGCTGGACTAATTCATGGAAATTTAAAGAATCCCGAGCTAATAATTCCTTGCGATAGCTGAAAGGCAGATAATCCAACCCGGCGACCTGATTATCGTTTAAGGCTTTTACCGCCTCGGAATAATCAACAAAAAATTTAAAGCTTATTTCTTTTAAATAAGACGGCTGGCCGTAATAACTTTCGTTGACGGTTAAATGATACTCTTTCAGCTCGCCATTCTTATTCTTGACCAAAGATTGAAATTTATAAGGGCCTGAACCAATCGGCTTCAGATTGAGATCGGCCAAGACGGCGGAATCAGGATTAATGTTTTCCCAAAGACTCTTAGGCAAAATGCCAAAAGTCAACATTTCTTTAAAAGGAGCATAAGCCTCGGATAAAACGAATTTAATCGTCCGATCATCTATCTTGGCCGCGTTAACATTAACCAGGGCGGACCGAAGAGGAGACCGATAGGAAGGATTTTTTATTAAATTGAAGGTAAACAAGACATCATCAATAGTCAGATCAGCTCCGTTATGCCACTTGATATTATCTTTTATCTTGATAGTATATTCCTTTCCGTTAGCACTTACATCCACGGCGGCGGCCAAATCTTCGCTCAAATTTCCATTCTGGTCGTATTTAAATAAACTTGAATAGATTAAACGGCTTAAATCACTATCGATACTCCTACTCGCGGCGTAAAGAGGGTTAATGGACTTGGGATAACCGATGGCTCCTTCAATGTATTCGCCGCCGGAAAGAGGCAGATACTCCAAATGCCGCGCGATAAAAACAACGCCCAGATAGACGACATTCACCAAAATAACTAAGGCGCAGATTTTGACTATCAAAAATTCGCGCGGATTCAAAAATTTCTTAATATGTTTTATCTGATCGCCGGTGGGAATCTTGCGCGGCGACAAGGAATAGACTAACTTTTTGTCTATCTCTTCTTGACTAACCGGAATTTTTTTAAAAAAACCAAAAAAAGACCAGGTCGCCCTTATCCGCCGCCAGCGCGATACAATTTTATTTTTAAGTAAATCCACAAATCTTAAGCTTTTACAAGATAAAAACGCCTAAAGATAAGAGTATGAAAATTGCGGCTAAAATAATAGTCGCAATAAAAAGTTTTTTTTCTAAACCTCGTTTCGTGAGATATACTCCGCCGGTTCCGCCGAAAACTCCTCCCAAACCGGCCCCTCGGCTTTGCATCAGGATGGCGACCATTAAAAGTATGGCCACGACGATTTGAGCGATTTTAATCTCAAATATCATATTATTTCTTTATTCTAGCGACGAGAGCCGCTAACACTTCTTTATTGTTAACTGCCAAATCAGCTAAAATCTTACGATCAACTTCAATTTTATTAGCTTTTAATAAGCCGATGAATTTAGAATAAGAAAGGTCATGTTCGCGGACGAAGGCGTTAATTTTTATTTGCCAGAGACCGCGCATATCTCTCTTTTTCTTACGACGATCAACATAAGCGTGCGCGCCGGCTTTAGTTAAGGCGGTCTTGGCGACTTTAATTAAATTCTTGCGCCCCCATTTAAAACCCTTAACCGCTTGGTGAAGTTTACGTCTCTTCTTAACATGGGCCATTCCGCGTTTTACTCTAGGCATATGATAGGTTACAAATTATAAATAAAGGCTAGTTATAAAAGACTAGTTATAGTTATAAGGGGTTAAAATTTTAACGGTTTTGGCAAAAGTCTTATCAACGGAAATATCCTTACGCTTCTGGCGAGTAGTGTTGCCCGATTCGTGAGAATTAAAATGATCTTGACCGGCCTTGCGCTGAGTCAGATTATTCTTCCCGGTTTTTTTAAAACGTTTGACCGTGGCTTTATGAGTCTTAATTTTTGGCATATATTTCCTGATTAAAAAAACAGGCAGACACCTGATTTAACGGTTATTACTTTTTATTTATCAATATTATAGTAAATCTTCCGCCCTGATTTGTCAAGGCTTGCTCAATTTCAATGGGAAGTTTGGGGTTTGCTTGCAACTTGGCTACAAATTCTCTGACTATTTCCGCGGCTTTTTGAGGATATTGACGTTCGCGACCTCTTAAGATAAGTTCCACTTTTAATTTATTGTCCTTAGACAAGAATTTTTCAGCTTGAACGACTCTCATATCCAAATCATGGTCGCTGATTCGAAAAGACAGGCGGATGTTCTTAGTCTCGGTCTTTTTTTGTTGCATTTTCTGCTTATGAGCCAATTTTTCCCGTTCATACTTTAATTGGCCGAGGTTCACGATCTTAACTACCGGAGGATTGGCTTTAGGATTTACCTCTACTAAATCCAAGCCGGCGTCTTGGGCTTTAGCAATAGCCTCGGCGGTAGACATTTTTCCCAGAGCATCATTGTTCTCGTCGATTACAAATACTTCCGGCACTCGAATCTGGGTGTTGGATAAAAAGCTCGGAACTTCTTTTCTTTCAACTCGATGAAATTTAATGCGCATTGTTTTATTGATTCGTCTCTTCAACTGAATTTAACACTATTTAATACTATATTTATATCGCAAAATTCGCTAAAAGTCAAACAAAAACCAATCATAAACAGCGGGGCTTGACAGCCATATTTAATTAGTATAAAATAAGGTTATTAAAAATAAAACAGAATATTTAAATAAAAACAAGATATGTTTTATATCTCTGTTTTTTTCTGTCTATTTGGGACCTTAAAAATTTCATAATAAACAATCATGGTGATGGTTTATATTTTGGTGCTAATTAGCATCAATTCAACAAAAAAATTTATCCGTTTTAAAAACGGAATCATATACGAAAACGCAAGTTTTCAGTAGAGTCAATCAAATTTTAGAGAGTTTGATCCTGGCTCAGGATGAACGCTGGCGGCGTGTCTAAGGCATGCAAGTTGAATGCCTGTAGCAATACAGGCATGGCAAACGGGAGAGTAACACATTGGCAATCTACCTCTAAGACGAGAATAACCTTGCGAAAGCGAGAATAATACTCGATAGTATTAAAGGGCTCAAGCCTTTTAATTAAAGCTCCGGCGCTTAGAGAGGAGCCTATGGCCTATCAGCTAGTTGGTGCGGTAACGGCCCACCAAGGCAACGACGGGTATGGGGTGCGAGAGCATGACCCCACTCACTGGGACTGAGACACTGCCCAGACTCCTACGGGAGGCTGCAGTC
>JAPLVZ010000001.1 GCA_026396805.1 Candidatus Falkowiibacteriota bacterium | reverse complement strand
TACGGTTCAAAGGGTTGGCTTTTTAAAACGAGTAAAAGGAATTATTTCAAAGTGACTTTAGCGCCGGCCTCTTCCAATCTCTTCTTCATCGCTTCCGCCTCAACTTTCTTAACGCCTTCCTTTAAAACTTTCGGAGCGCCGTCAACCAAATCTTTGGCTTCCTTTAAGCCCATTTCGGTCAACTCGCGAACCGCCTTAATGACGTTAATCTTGCTGGCGCCGCTATCGGTGATTTCCACGTCAAAACTTTCCTTCTCTTCAACTACGGCGGCGGCGGCCGCGGCCGGAGCCATCATCATCGCCGGAGCGGAGGCGCTCACGCCGAATTTTTCTTCTAAGATCTTAACGAGTTCCGCTAAGTCTAAAACGCTCATCTTTTCGATTTCGCCGACTAATTTTTCAAATTTCGCCGGAACGATTACATTTTTCTCTTCCATACGTTTAGAATTAAAATTATTTATATTAATTAATTATTTTTTAACTTCAATCGCTTTTAAAACGGTGACTAAACCGCGCAGATTACCGGCGAGCACGCCCACGAAACCGGAAATAGGCGCGTTAATGGAACCGACGAGCCGCGCGTATAATTCAATCTTGCTCGGCAATTCGGACAAGGCTTCGACTTCTTTCTTGGAAAGGAGCTTCCCTTCCAGGATACCTCCCAAAAAGAAGATACATCCGGCTTTATCTTTATCTTTGTCCTTCTCTTTGCAAAAATTTCCCAGAATCTTGGCCGGAGCGACTTCGTCTTCATAAGAGAAGATGACCGCGACTTTACCGTCAAAATCTTTAACGTTGATGTCTAAATTATTCTCTTTCAAGGCCAAGTTCATTAAGGTTTTCTTGGCGACATAATACTCACCGCCCGCTTTCCTTAATTTGTCGCGTAAATCTTCGTTGTCCTTAACGCCGAAAGCGTTGAAGCCCGCGAACACCAGAGACTTGGATTTCTTGATTCTTTCGTTTAAATCTCGAAAAATTTCTCCTTTTTGAATTTTATTTTTTGGCATATATATCTTAGATAATAAAAAATCCGTGTTTTACCACAGACCTCGGGCGAAAATACTTAAAAATAAAGTATCTATACCTCGGCGAGTCTTATAGTCGGAAAAAAAATCTGATTCATCCCGAAACGCTGGCTGTCTATGGCAATATTTTGTTATGTTGATATGTTAACAGATTGTTAGAATTTGTCAAGAGTTTGTATTAGTTTTATCCGGATAGTTAATCTGCGAGCTTGACTATTACTATTTTTTGTAGTATTTTTTAAATGCCTGATTTAGATAGAAATTAGGTAACTAGAAATTTTCTTTAAAAATTAAATAACACTAACCAAAAAATGTATAAATGAGAAATCGTACTATTCTTTGTTTCGACCTTGACGGAGTGTTACTTGATAATACCCTTCTCGGTTTTCTGAAGGTCAACCAAATTTTGGTGGAACTTAAACTGCCGCCGGTATCCCCAGATTTTTTAAGAGAACATTGGGGTAAAAAGATGGATGACTTGGCCGATCTTATCTGTCACCTTCAAGGAGCGAGTAAAGAGCAAACCGCTTGTTTCAAGAAGCGGGAAAAAGAAATTCACCCCGATTATGTTTTTGATCGGGGTTTACTAAGAGCTTTAGTTACTCTCCCGCAATTCGGGTTTCTGACGGCCATAATAACCAGCCGAGAAGAAATGGATTTTAGAAAATACACCCGAAAAATCGGTTTGAATCCGGGTATATTCCACTACATCCAGACAACGGATGATTACCCCTGTCATAAGCCAAACGGTAACGTCTTCATACCACTTATTAATTGGGCGCATGATCTTGGCGGCGGCGCGACAGCTGAAAACATCGTTTATTTCGGCGACACGATAAAATACGATTATCGAGCCGTTATAAATGCCCGCCTTCAAGGCCGGCCGATCAAATTTGTCGGCGTCTGCTCGGGAATAAACACCTATAAAGAGTTTCGGGACGCCGGTTTGGAAGAAACCGAAATCATTCCTAGCCACGACAATTTGTCATTCTATCTGAACAGACTTATCCAGGAAAGAGTGAGAGAAAAAAAGAAACAAAAAGTTTCTTAACATAAAACAAAACCGCCCCTATTAACAGGCGGTTTTTTATTGGCGAAATTGTTTGCTGGGAATTTTGGAATCGTCCAAATCGCTCTTTATTTCACTTCATAAACTAAAGTGGCTTCCACCTTGATTTCATTCTGGCCGGATTGGATGGAGGGAGCGGACAATTCGGCGGAAACGCCGGCGCCCATATCTAATTTAGCGTTAGAATAAGCTATCGGGCTGATATATGGTTCGGCGTTTTCGTAAACACTTTTAACTTCGCCCAGTTTCATCCCGGATTGTTCGGCAATCATTATCGCTTTCTCTTTAGCTTTTTCAATCGCCAATTCCCTGGCTTGGTTCTTTAATTCATATTCATCGTCAATGGTGAAGCTGATGTTTCCGATTTGGTTGGCCCCTTTCTCGGTCGTTTTGGCGATAACGTCGCCGATCTTATTCAAGTCGCGAATTTTTAAGGCGACGTCCTGACTGACTTCATAGCCGATTAATTCCTGACCCTTGTCATTAGTCCAGTTATAGACCGGGTTCAAAGAATAGCCGCTGGTCTTAATGTCTTTTTCTTCAATACCCAAAGCTTTGACCGCCTCAATAATCGCGTTCATCTTGCCGGTGCTGTCAGTAGTCGCTTGGGCCGCGGTTTTTTTAGTGCCGGTTTTCAGTCCGACTTCTAAGTTAGCGATATTAGCCTTGGCATAGACCGTACCCGAGCCGGTAACCGAGAAACGATCCTGATTATTGACATTGTCGGCCATAACAAGGGCAACGATGACGATGGCGGTAACCGCCAAAACGCCGAGGGTCGTCAGAAAAACATAGGTTTTTTTCATATAGCTTTTTTATTTTTAAATTAATCAGACTTACTTTATATTATAGCTGATTATGATTTTTTGAGCTAGTTTGCCGATTTTTTGAGCTAGTTTGCCGATTTATCTTTTTAAGCGTTCGTCCCCGATTAGCGAAACGATGCGCCTCTTCCCTTAATTTTAATAAGGTCGGTTTGATATTTTCCGCCAAGCCGCGCAGGGGCTTTTTAGTTTCCGGGGTGAAGACGAGCTTGTCACCGCTGAATTTAGAGATGCCCACCAACGGGATATTTATATTATTGGCTTTGAAGACGCGGGAGAGAAAACTTATTTGCGGCATTCCGCCGTCAATCATTATTAAATCCGGCATCGGCCACTCGCTATGTTTGAAACGGCGCAAGAGCATTTCGCTTAGAGCGCGCTCGTCGTCGCCGGCCGGCGCTTCTTTTATTTTGAAGAGCCGGTATTCTTTTTTGGAGGCTTCCCCGCTCTCAAAAACGGCCATGGCGCCATAACTTTCTTTGCCGGCGTGATGTGAAATATCATAACCTTCCAGGCGATTAATTTTATGTTCTTCCAAATTATCTTCGCGCGTCAGAAGAGCGACATCTTGAAGGTGCTTCAGGGCTTTTATCTTATCCGGATTATCTTTTTTTAATTTATTAATGAGGCGTTTTTTCTCGCCGGACAATAAGAGGATGATGTTATCAATATTTTTCTGATAATTTTCAGGCGAAATGATTCCGACGCAAGCGCCCGGACATAACCCGATCTGATAATCAAAACAGGCTCGGCCGTTAGAATTGCTCGCTGTGCCGGCCGGCGCGCAGGTGCCATACGGAAAAACGCGACGGATTAAACGCAAGGCGCTCTGAATAAGATGAAAAGATTGGTAAGGGCCGAAGATTTTGGCACGCGTGGTTGGAAATTTTTTTAAATCCGTGCCGCGAACGATGAGGGGTTTGGAAAAATCGGTTTTCGGGATGACAACATAAATAAAAGAACGGTCATCGCAATCCCGAACATTATATTTCGGCCAATACTTTTTAATGTTTTTCGCTTCCAGGATTATCGCTTCTAAAAGCGTTTCCGTGACTTCATATTTAATATTAGCCGCGCTCGCGACCATTTCGGCGATACGCGAATCAATGTTCTTTTGAAAATATTGACTGAGGCGATTTTTTAAGCTCGTTGCCCGGCCGACATATAAAATCTTCCCGGTTTTATCCAACCAAAAATAAATCCCGGGTTTCTTGGGAATGGTTTTTAATTTGTTCTTAAGATTATGATTAAAACTCATAAGACTATGGCTCGTATTTTAAATTATATTTAGCATTATGGCCCATATTTATTTTTCCACAGGGCTTGTAATCAGCTTCTTGACTAAATTTCGATTTGGGATTAAGATGGTTTTATTCAATTATTGATACCACCGTCCGGAAAAACGGTGGGGAAAGACCAGAATGATTGGATGCCAAAGCCGAGAAAATTCAGGAATCAAAAAAAATCTTGATTCCAGCTCCACCTCCGCATCCACGTCCCTTTGGGGATAGCTCTGGTCAAACAGCCGAGAAGAATTTTAAGTTAAGTGCAACTCCAAGCGTAAATCTGCACCAACTTAAGATCTCTTCTCGGTCTTTTTTTATTTCAAATACTTTTTCAAATACTTTCCCGTTATACTTTCCGGTTCGCGGACGACATCTTCCGGAGCGCCGGCGGCGACCAGACGTCCTCCCTCTTCTCCGCCTTCCGGTCCGAGATCAACGATATAATCCATTGATTTAAGCATGTGCATATTATGCTCAATCACCAGCACGGAATTTCCTTTCTCTACCAACTTATTTAAGACCGAGAGTAATCTATCAATATCATAATAATGCAAACCGGTCGTGGGTTCGTCTAAAAGATAAAGGGTGCGTTTCCCTAAAGTATGAGTCAGCTCTTTAGCGATTTTGATGCGCTGGGCTTCGCCGCCCGATAAAGTCGTCGCGCTTTGGCCGATTTTCAGATAGCCGAGACCGACAGACTCCAGGACTTTCAGTTTATCGGTAATAAAATAATTACCGGCAAAATGTTCAATCGCCTCCTCAATGGTCAAATCTAAAATTTCGGCGATGTTCTTGCTTTTATATTTAACCTGTAAAGTTTCGCGATTAAAACGCCGGCCGCGGCAAACCTCGCATTCAACGAGAACCGGCGGCAAGAAATGCATCTCGATTAGGTTGGCCCCCGCTCCCTCACAAGCCTCACAGCGACCGCCCGGGCGATTGAAGGAGAAACGGCCGATTGCATAGCCGCGTTCTCGGGATTCCGGAAGAGAGGCGAAAAAATCGCGAATCGGAGTAAAAATACCGGTATAAGTCGCGGGATTGGAGCGCGGCGTCCGACCGATCGGCGATTGATCGATGACCACGACCTTATTGATATATTCCGCTCCTTTAACCTCTTTAACCTGTTCCAACTTCGCTTTACCCGGACGATTTTTTATTTGAGTGATGTTCTTATAAATCACATCGTATAACAGCGAAGATTTGCCTGAACCGGAAACGCCGCTGATGCCGACAAGGCGTCCGAGCGGGATATCGACGTTTAAGTTCTTAAGATTATTGGCGTAAGCGCCGCGGATTTTTAAAGCGCCATGATTCTGTTCGCGTCTTTTATCCGGTAGGGAGATTTCTCTCTGGCCGCTTAGAAATTGCAGAGTCAAAGATTTTTTTAGGGCCGTTTTATTTTTTTCTTCATTTAATAAATCCTTGGTATTGCCGATGGCGACGACTTCCCCGCCGTGAACGCCGGCCAAGGGACCGAGATCGACCAAGTAATCGGATTCCAGAATAGTTTTTTCATCGTGTTCCACGATAATGACCGTATTATTCTTGTCGCGCAAAGCTTTAAGCGTACTTATCAAGCGGTCGGTGTCGCGTTCATGCAGGCCGATAGTCGGCTCGTCTAAAACATATAGAGTCCGGGATAAATGCGAACCGATTTGCGAAGATAAGCGGATGCGCTGGGCTTCGCCGCCGGACAAGGTATGTGCTTCGCGTTCCAAAGATAAATAATTCAAACCGACTTTAAGCAGAAATTCCAGGCGGCTGACGATTTGAATCACGACATTCTCGGCGATAGCGCGCTGGCGCTTCGTCATTTTTTCGTAATAATGATTAAAAAAATCCAGAGCGCGCTTAATCGGCAAAGTCGCCACTTCGGCGATGTTTTTATTGTTAATCCTGACCGATAAAGCTTCCGGCCGCAGACGTTTCCCCTGGCAGACCGGGCATTTTTCTTCGCTGAAAAAATCGGTTCGGCCCAGCCCGCCACATTCCGGGCAGGCGCCGTGGGGCGAATTAAAAGAGAAAAGGCGCGGCTCCACTTCCGGAAAAGAAAAATTATCGTTCGGGCAGGTCCAGTTCGCGGATAATAAGAATTCCTGGTCTTTATATTTAGCGATGAGGAGGCCTTTGCTGTATTCTAGAGAATTTTCAACCGCCTCAAAGAGGCGCGTCTGATCGTTTAACATCACTTTATCAATCACGATATCAATGTCATGTTTCTGTTTCGGCGCCAATTTTAGTTGTTCACGCAGGGAATGAATTTTTCCGTCGATGCGGGATTCGCCGTAACCGAGCGATAAATAATTATATAAAAGTTGATAATATTCGCCCTGGCGGTCGCGGACAACCGGAGAGAGGATAGTTACGTATTCTTCTTTTAGGTCAGCGCCGCGATTAATGAGGATATCAACCATTTCTTCCACGGTGAGTTTTTCAATTTTCACGCCGCAGACCGGGCAATAGACTTCGCCGACGCGCGCGTAGAGAACGCGCAAGTAATCATAAATATCAGTCAGCGTCCCGACGGTGGAACGCGGATTATGAGACAAGGCTTTCTGGTCGATGGAAATAGACGGCGCCAGGCCAATCATTTCATCAACATCGGCCGGTTTTTTTTGACCCAGGAATTGGCGCATATAAGGCGATAAAGATTCAACATATTGCCTCTGCCCTTCAGCGAATATAGTATCAAAAGCCAACGAGGATTTGCCGCTGCCGGAAACGCCGGTAATGACCGTCAATTTATTATGCGGTATTTCCAGGCTGATGTTTTTTAGATTATGCGTCCGCGCTCCGCGGATGATAAGTTTTTCTTGTTTATCTTTTTCTGACATAACGTTATCTAATCAGCACCTTGGAAACACTAACCGATAAATTGGATCGGCGCTCTAAGCCCTAGGCCAAGGTGTAATCGGGAGTTATTATAATATTTTAAGTAGTCATTAATTAAAGACAAATAGCGATCGTAATTCACTGG
>JAPLVZ010000012.1:72187-89037 GCA_026396805.1 Candidatus Falkowiibacteriota bacterium | reverse complement strand
TGCAAGTTGGAGCAACGGTACAAGCCGGGCAACTTCCGCCGCAATCAATTCCTGTTTCATTTCCATTTTTTGTTCCATCAGTGCAAGTTTGGACAACAACACCGTAACATCTATAATAGGCCGTGGTATGATTTGTAGTTACAATCCAATTTTTGTTATTAGATATACTTTGATTTAACTTGCAACTTTTATTGGTAGTTACACATGTTGGCGCGGGATTGCAATCCGGCGTTCCACATTCACAAATTTGTTCATTAAGAGTACAGGCGCAAGCACTATTAGCACAGGGACTTAAATCTTTAACTAAACTATAACCGCTTGGTGTTGAAGCCCCCTCGGGTCTTCCGCAACATCTGCATCCGTCATTAACGCAACTTATCAACTCACAACAACCATAACCAGTCATCTCCTTACTCGTAGAAGAGCATCCGGTCGACGTATTACTTACTATTGTCGGCACGGCAGTACATTCACTCCAGCCCGTGCAAGTAGTATTGCAAGTTTTTGTTCCTTGCGCTGTGAAACCGGTACAGTAACCGGGCAAGCCTCCGGCAACCGTGGCGGTACAAGTTGCGGTCTCGCCACTTAAGCAAACACTTTGCGTAGCATCACAAGAGCCGCCGCAATGATCATCGCCGCCGCACTTACCGACGCAGACAGGCGTGCAAGGACAAACGCCGCAATCTTGCGGGCAATTACCGCAAGTCTCCATGGTCTGACCGTTAATTAAGGCTTGGCAATAAGAGTCGCCGCAATAACCACCGCCTTCAAGCGGAGATTTAAAGACGCAATAAGTATTGGTTAATATCGGATCCGGAATTAAAAAACCGACTCCGGTCCGACAGCCATATTGAAGACTGGAACTGGTTGACACCGCTATCGCGACCCCGGCGGTGATGTCGCAATCCTCATAGCCGTCATTATAAATTCCCCCTCGACCCTCGGTATTGGGCAATTGTTTCGCGCCGTCGCCGCAATAATTATTAACTTTCAAAACGAAAGCCTTGGTGGTCGAGGCGCCATATTCATTAGTGGCTTTGATATTTATCGAATAATCCGAAGGAGTTGACGTCGCCTGGCCGGAAATAATCGTACTGGTGGCTCCGGTTAAAGACAAGCCCGAAGGCAGACCGGTGGCCGCGTATGTCAGAGTATGGCTACCTTGAGCCAGCGAACCAATCGGACAGGTATAGTTATTATTGGCGCGCGTCTGGACGGGACAATCAAAATTTAGTTGTGGCTGATCCACGATAATTCTTATTTTAAAAGTTTTCGGGTAAGTATGTCCACCTTTATCGGTCAGATTGATACGATAATTTATGTTGGCATCCTGATAAAATTTATTGGCGGTCGGAATAATCCCGGTATAATTGACTTTATAATTATTTCCCGGAGACGAAAGGAATGTTTTAGATAGACCTAACCCTAAGACATCAGGAAGACCGGAAGTTTTCACCACCGAATAAGCCGTCGCCGGATTATTCAGATTATTGCTGGAGAAAGAAAAATTATAATTAAACGGCACGGTCGGATCTAAAACATACTCGGCGTCGGCCGCTTCAATCCGCGGTGCGTCAGCCAAGATAGTTATTTGGGTAGTGGTTGCGAGCGTTCCACCTCGACCGTCGGAAACAGTTAAAATAAGGGGATATGATCCGGCTCCGGGAGCGTTACTGGCGTAAACCGACTTTTGACTCAAATCACTCGTGTCTTTTAAACTGACCCAAGAGGCGGCCGGACCGCTGATAGACCAGGTCAGAGGATTATTCTCAAAATCAACGACTTTCAAGAACCCGCTGAATTCCCGATTAGCCTGTCCGATAAGAAATTGGTCAATTAATCGCGGGGCGGTATTTTCGGCCGTGCCGCCGGAAATTATTCCGGTCGTGGTCACGCAAGCGGAACTGACCGGGTCGTTCGGCGAAAAATGATAATTTAAGTTGGCCGCCCGACTCTCCATCACCGCGCAGAGATTATAATTAGAACCATTAGCGTCCGTAGAGTAAGCGAAAGCATAACTGCCGTCGGGCAAAATCAGAGTCGTGCCGGACGGGTTAGAGACGAATTTTTTTAAATCGGAATTCCAACAAGTCTTGACATCATAACCGAGACAGACGCCTAAACGATTGATCGGATCCAAAAAATTCTGGCTTACTGCCGCGTCGGCCAGTAACGACTGCGTCCAACTCGGCCAGACCGATAAGCTGTTACCCGCCAGATAGGTCCCCGAAGACAAACGGGGATAATAATTATTATGGTTTTTAAAATTAAATAACGCTTCTTTTAATTCTTCCAGCTGGCCGACGCGCTTAATATCGCGGGTAATTTTGGATTTAAGGCTGTTGCAGAACAAGGTATTCGGGCAATCGGTATCCACCAAGCAGTTCTTCGGCTTCTTTAAGAGACAAGAACTGGAAGCGATATTGGCTGAAGACGTCGCGCAATACTGATCCGTAGCGCAATCCGTATTAAGACTGCAGGCCGTAGCGGATATGGAACAATCCGGAACCGGATTAGTACTCTCCACTATATTGCTGTTAAATTTCCAATGCGCAACTATTTGGCCCAAGATGTCCACGGTTGGCGCGGTTGAATCCTGATTATAAGAAATCAGATAAATATTAGTATAAATAAGCCGAGAACCAGTATCGACATTGGCGGCATTAACGTAAACCGTCCGTCCGTCGCGGATAGCTTCATAACCGTCAACGATCAGAGCTTGAGGAGAACCGGTAAATCCCTGGGCTTCATACCAGCGCACGATACTATAATGATTAGGGTTCGGAATGATACGCACCGCGATAGCGTCGGCCGCGTCAGTCGGTAAAGACGGGGTTTGCGCTTGAGAATATTTAAAAACCGCTAAAAACAGGGCAATGAGCATTACCGCGCCTAAAAGCCATAATTGATGCTTTTTTATCATATATTCATAAAAAAAATGAATTTCTCTGTCTCTTTGACATCGGACGCCGGATGATTAAAAAGATTAATAATATATTCAGATCTCTCTCGCCCGCTTACGGCTGGACGCATTGTCTGTTACTGCAAGATAATTCTCCGGATTTGGCGCTTTCATTCTTATATTGGTCAAGCGCGGTAACGGCAAAATAATCGGTGCTGGAGGCGGAACGGGTTGCGTCAAGAGACAGACCGGCAAAGCGATTAGCGTCGAAAGACAAGCTCGTCCCGCCGCTGGCGGAATCAAAAGATTCCCCGTAGGCGCCAGATCCTACGCCGTGATATAGGCGATAGAGGGTCGCCTCCGCGGAAATCGCCCAACTAAAGATAACAGTTGTGCTGGAAATACTGACTCTGAAATTTCCCGGCGCGGCCGGAGGAGTTTTATCGGTCGGAGTCACGCTCTTTTCTGAAGATAACTGGCTTTCAACTTTATTGATGGAAACGACACTAACTTTAAAAACATAAGGCACATCATTAGTTAGACCGGTGACAGTCGCGTTGCAATTATAAGTATTTCCGGCCAGGACGCAAGCGCTGACGGCAACCGCTTTTTCCAACATCGTTCCCTTGCCCGATTTCAAATAATAAACCTTATAAGAACCAACCTGACTGACCGCCGATTGCCAACTGATTCTGACGGCGCCGCCGGTCTGCAGATCAATCGCCGTCGTTATTTCTCCGCCGGATATGCCGGCCTCACGGAAGAAATATGATTCTTTCAAAACATTCCAAATACATAAACCGTCGGGAATCCCGTCGCCGGTCTTGTCGGTACCGCAAGCGATTCCGCTCGTTGAACACGCGCTGCGATCAGAACTGCAAATAAGATTAGCGCTCTGGCCGCGAATGACCGCCTGATTAATGATGGCCGGTAAATCATCTAGGGTTCCCGATGCTCCGGCGTCGCGGCAATAATAGAATTTATAATTATAATTGGAGCAAGCGCCGCCGATTGAACCGGCGCAATTATCCGCCCAGGGCGACCATAAACCATTAGGTGCTACCGGCGGCCACGGATTCTTACATAAAAAAACATAAATATCGGCTGACTGGTTGAAGTTATTTCCTCCTGAATAAGCGTTACAGCAATTACTGGAGCAAGTTTCATTAAGACAAGAACAGCTGCCGCTGTTGCAAGACCCGGAGAGAAAATTACTCATATTGACCGTCGCCTTAACTTGCGTTTCGGCGTCAGTCACGCCGCTCGCCGCGGCTACAAAAACTTTATTCCGAGCCAAACCGGTAACAGGAATAATGGAAGCGATAGCGGGATTATTAATTTGGAAATCCCAATTCCAGAAATAAGCGGTGACCGGTTGAATCGGCTGGCCGCCGAGACTATAAGCTTGAGCCGTAAAGACCTTATCTTTATCGGCCACCGTATCAAAAGTTCGATTATTAACATTAGTATCATCTTCGTTCAAGCCGTTATCCGTAGTACTAAATAAATAAGAAGACGGGGAGATTTTAACGGAATCAAGAGCGCAGATTCCGGCCATCGGTCCCTGGTCCGATAGAGTGGAAAATTTTATAATCTGGGAATTAATGTAATTCTTATTATTGAATTTAATATCTTTGCCTAGAATATAAACGCCGGCATTTTTATAACCCAAACCGTTAAAGCCGACACCGGCGAAGCTTAAGACTCCGGATTGACTGTTTAAATTCGTATCGCCGAGAACTATCAAATAATAATTAGCGGCCGCGGCCAATAATTTCTTCGGAGAAAAGGACACGAAAGTGGTATTGCCATTAGTTTCCCCGGCAACCGTTCCCGGCAGCGCGCAATATAGACTATTCGGATTAGGCGTATCGGCTAAGGCGGGGCCGAAGAAATGTTTAGCTAAAGTTTTCCCTTGATGGCTGATATCATCAATCAAGCGCGCCAATAAACCCCGGTTCTGACGCGCCAATAATTTTTCTATCGAGTCGGCCTCGGCCATAAAAGTTCCGGCCGGACAGACGCCGTTTCCGTAAGCGCGCTCTTCCAATAATAAAATATTGCCGGCCAGACTGCTGCTATCTATCGTCTGGTCAAAACCAATCTTGATGACGGCATTGCGGCAGACATCCGTCTGCATATGGGCCGGAGTAGTAGTGGCTATCGTCGGCCGCGCTTGGCAGCAGGTATCAGTGCCGCAACCGACGGTAGACGGCGAGCCGCATTCGTCATCCTTGGAACAACCGCAACATAAGCCCCGATTCGCTCCCGAGCAATCACCTTTATCGGCCAAACATTTTAATTTTTGGTTTACCGTCGCGCAGGCGTCAACGGCCGCTTCCGGTTGACAGCAACAAGTGCCGCAATCCGTATCCTGCGTGCCTAAACTTCCGCTCGGCGAGAAACAACCAAAGCCGGGAAAGGTGCACTTATCGGTCGCGCAAGTTGAAGTCGCGTTACCGGCACAAGAAAGGCCCGGACCGGTCGGAGGGTTGGCGCAATTCTTAGCGCAGGAGTTCAGATTATTATAAACTCCTGTCC
Organism: Candidatus Falkowiibacteriota bacterium; assembly: GCA_026396805.1. GTDB lineage: Bacteria > Patescibacteriota > Patescibacteriia > Patescibacteriales > UBA12465 > UBA12465. The sequence continues at coordinate 83,594 of JAPLVZ010000012.1, read as the reverse complement.
GCTGCGGCGTCGTACTGGCGCAAACATTACCGCTCGTAGGAGCGGCCTCACAATTATAATAAGCGCAATAGCCTTTATCGGGATTACCGGCCGCGCTGGAAATCTGCGTTCCTAAAACGCAGGCGTCATCGTTCGGCGCCGGAGTATTCTTAGAATCAAAACAACAGCGAGAGTTCGCTTGGCAAGCGCTGAAATTTAATCCGGGACAAGGGTTTGAATTAGCGCAATCACCGGCGCAAGCGGCCGGACTGGCATAATTACCGAACTTAATCGGAGTTGTGGAAGCGCATTCCGTCGGATTAGTTATGGAACAATTATAATAAGCGCAATAGCCGTAACCCGGGTTCCCCGGAGTTGAAGAAATTAATAAGCCATTGCCGCCGCGACAAATATCGTCGGCCGTAGTCGGGGTCTTTTTGGCGTCCAGGCAGCAAGCGCCGCTATGGTCAGTGCAATCTGAACCGCTTAAATTAGAACAATCTGTGCAGACACCGTCAGAAAAAGCCGAATTACCGGTATTGCAGAATTGTCCGCTATGACCGCTGCAATTACAGGCCGCGTCATGTTCGGCCGGAGTCGTACCGACCGCCGCGCAACCTCCGCAACTGCCTAAAGTCGCACCGCTGGTTCGACCGATATCAGAACCGCAAGTGCCTTCGCATTTCAAAGGCGCACAACAATCGCGCGCGTCAGAACCGATAGCGCAACAGCAATCGCAAGTCGGCTGATCGGGAACAACGCACTTATCGGCTTCTCCGAGAATCGGGTTGTCGGCGCAAGTCGCGGCGCCAAGACAGATTTTTTTGGAAGCGCAGCGCCCGGACCCGGAAATATCTTCACAAGTAAAATCAGACGAACAAATAGAACAATTAGAACTCAAATTAACGCAGCGATTGCCGCTCGCTCTGGTCCAATTATCGGGACAAGAAGCCGGAACGATTATTTCCCAATGTTTATCTTTATTACAGCTCCGCGTCGCCGAATAATTTTTTCCGGCCAAACTATAAGTAAACTCGGAATCTAAATCACAAGCCGCGCCCGTTCCATTCTTGAGACATTTATCTATCGGGGCGTTATAAGAACAATTATTCAAACCCAATTCCCCGCAACCCGCGATTGTCACGCAGCTATAATCGCAATTGCCGACTGTCTTAGTTCCGCCGCCGGCATAAGGCGAGCAGGTTCCCGGAACGTTAGGACAAGTCTTGCCCGTTTGGCAGGAACCGAAATACGAGGCTAATCCGGAGCAGCTATAAGCGTAGGGATTGGTGGACGTGCCGAAACCGGTGCTAAAACTCCATTCAAAAACCGAAGTCGGGATATTTATGAAACAATCCGCGAGGGTATTGGCGCAACGTCCTTTCTTATAGGTATTTTGCGGACAGCAGACCTGCGTACCGCAATCAGAATTAACAACGCATTCGCCGATGGAGAAATTTAATTCGTTCCCCCAGCGGCTGTTCTTTATAACTCGGACCGGCCCGGTAATCGAAGCGGCCGGAACGACCGTCTTAATAGTATCGGCTCGTCCATCTTTCACGATGGTGCCGGTCGCGGCTTTCTGATAATTGAAATGGATAAGGCCTTCATTATTAAGTTGACCGAAATATTCCCCCCAAAGAGCAATCGGAGTCGCGATTGGACCGAATTCCGGATCCATCTTGCAAAGACTGGTAGCCAAACTTAAATTTTTATCCGAATGAAAAGTGTTCGGATTTAATTTTTGCGTATCTAAAGTTGTCGTGCCTTTAACTATCTTGATAACCTGATAGCCGTCCGCGAGTTCGGCCGGAACTTTAACGATTATCTGATTATTTTTCCAAACGGAATTAAGACACATATCCGGAAAATCATAAGCCGCCTCGGAATTACCGAAAAAAACCTGCGCCGTGCCGCGCGCGCCGCCGAAGCCGTTGCCTCTGATAGTCACATATTGGCCGGCATTGCCTTCAATCGGAACAAACGAAGAAATAAACGGACCTTCGCCCGGTTCCGGTTCCTTGGTAAAACTTAAATAATTACTTTTTTCGCTATGGCCGTTAATATTATTCTGGACAAAACTGCCGGATTCGCCGGATTTAATATTCGGAGTCGTGGAAGTCCCCGTTAAGCCGACGGGACTAGTAAAACTGGAACTAAGGGCTCGGACATTACTCTGATAATTGCCGAAGTAGGCGTTACCGGAATATAGATTAATTCCTTGATAGCCGATTTGCGAGCTAAGTATCCCGCTATTCGGGCTCAAATAGCATAAGCCCGGACGCGCGATGTTATTCGCTTGAAAATTAGGAATGGCCGGACCGTAAGAATTATTAGTCGTATCTTCAAGGTTGTCGGAATTAATAACTTTGATAGCGCCGGTGCTGACGCCGCCGGGAATAGCCACGACGATTTCGTCGTCGCGCCAGGTAGCAGTACAAGCGGAATTAAGTTCTGCCGGGTTGCGGCCGTCGCGCGGATTACCGTTGCCTTCAAAAATGACCCGGCTGGAAGTCGCCGAGTAAACACCAAAATTTTTACCGATAATCGTAATAAAATTTCCCGCGGCGCCATTAGGGGCGGTAAGATTGCAAGTTGTCGCGCAATCGCTGTCGGCAGTACAGGTCTGATTCGAATTACTGTCGCAGAAACCGCCCAGCGGACTGATGGCGGTGATAATCGGCAATCCATAGCAAGTACAGGCGGAAGGATTGCAAGTTAAATATTCGGAACAGCGATTATTATCGGCGTTGCAAGAAGTATTCGTTAAATCACTATCGCAAGGATCGCCTAAATTCCCTTTCGCCTTGCACCCACAGTCGCTCGCGTCGCAATAATCGGTCGAAGCGCAAATTTGCGCCGCCGCCTGGCAACCCGGATTGACGCTGGCATCACAGCTGGTCGGATTGCCCGAACCGCCGCTGCAATCAGAACCGACGCAAGAGCCATAAGATCCGCCGCTGCAAATCATCGCGCCCCCGCAACCGCAGGACCGGCTTTCTCCGTCGAGACAGCCGGCGCCCGTTCCGTTAACCGCGCCGCTAAGACGAGAAATGATGAAAGTCGCTATCGCCCAAGATGATAATATTATAACTAAACCGATAACCGCGTTTCTTAAAATTTTCTTGGCGGTCGTGATTTTTTCTTCATCGCCGCCTGAAGTCATCCATAAAAAACCGGCGTAAATCATCAGGCCGACAGCAATCACTCCCAAGAACCCCAAAGCAATATTAATTATCCGGCCGACAATAGTCCGCGGGTCAGTTGAGCTTAAAGAACCAGCCAAGCCGGTGTTGACTTCGTTAGTCCCGAAATTTTGAGCTAAAGCGAAATTAGCCGCCAATAAACCGGCAGTCAGAAGGGAAAATACTAATAAGTTTTTTAAAACTTTTTTGTTCACAAAATTTTATTTTATTGGCAGTTACCATCGGCGCCTAAAGTGTTGGTCGCCGAACCGAAACAGCAAGAAGGCTGTTCGGCCGTAGCGTTACAACCCGGGCCGATGCTCGGCTTATAACAATTCTGATAAATATCTTTAACGCCGGAACCGACCTGGGCTTTAAAAGTCAGAGACTCGGCTAAAGGAGAATGAAAAATCTTAACGATTGTCAGATCCGGTTCTCCGTCTAAAGGCGCTACATCCTGGTTTTCGCTGGAAATCCAATAACCCAAAGCGCTCGGCGCCGAAGAGCGCAGGTTAATCAATTTATGTTCAAAAGTGGAAGACCCGTTATTAACCAAGGCACTGCCGGTGTCCAGCGTGCTATTAAGCATTAAGGTATCGAAGTTTATGGTGATTGGATCGGCCAGTCCGATTCCGCTTTGGCCTTGGACCGGAGTGACGGAAGTAATCTGGGGCGGTGTCAGCCTGATTTGGTCATTGATATAGAAAGACCATTTATATTTGTCTTTCTTATTGACGTTCACGGTCGCGTCATAATTATCATTGTAAAAATCTAAAGGACCGTCGGAATAAGTGTTGCGGTCGCCGTCAAAAGAATTTATGGCCGCGTCCACAATCCCGTCGAGACTGCTTAAATTAGCGGTCGGATAATTATGCCCCTCGGAATCCTGGCAAGTTCGATAAGAAAACGCCGTCGCGCCGCAAGTTTTGTAAGGCGCGAAAGCCAAACAATCGTTGTCGGTCGTACAGGTCTTCAGATTAGCCGCCATGAGCTCAATGGATAAATGACTGTTGGCCGGCAAGCAATAAATCTCTTCACCGCAACCGTTAACTCCGCATTTGACGTCGGAAATAAATTCCAAAGTCCTATAAGCGTTACTGACCGTAAATTTCCCGCCCAAATAATCGCCGACACAAACGCTGTTCTGACATTTATAAGATCGGCAATCAGCATCCCGGCCACAAGCCGTCCCGGCCGCGCTGCTGGAAGCGTTAGCGTTAACCACTCTAATATATTTATAGACTTCACTCGCCGAGCCGGAAACGGTAACCGGATTAATCGCTTCATTAAAATTTATCTGAATAGCGGAATTCATCGGTCGATCCTGCCTGTCCTTAGGTTGGTTTAACTCCTGACGATTCTGACCGCCGGACAAAGCGCTCAAAGATAAGGCGCCGGTGTTGGTCGTCGTCACCGCGATATTATTTCCGGCCGTACCGGCGACTTTCGCGCTAAGACCAACGGTCACGCCGCTAAGACTGACATCAATATCCGGATGGCCGCTTAGCTTAGCTTGAATATTCGCGGCTTGAGCGTTAAGACTGCAAACCGCCGGAACGATAATGTTATTGTTCTCGCCCGTAGAAGTGAAAGTATAAACCGTATTATTAACGGTTAAAGTGTCGGCCAACCTTTCCGGAGTGACAGAGATCGTCCATAAACTTCCGGCCGGATGGCTGGTCGCCGTTAAAGTCAAAAAATTAGCGAAAACCGCGACTCCCGTCGCGTTAAAATCGGCAACTCCTAAAAGATTATTGGAAGAATCAAAAAGTTGAGCCTTGTCGGGAGCGTCGGCCGGAACCACGACTCTAAAATTGGCCAATCCGCCATGATAATTAAGAACCACGGCGGCGGTCGCGGGGCTGACGCTATTTATACTGGCCGAGGCATAGGTGTCCGGACAAGAATTAACGGTAACCGCGCCCGTGGCCGCGGTCGCGGCCGTCACCACTTTATAAACATCTTTTTGATTATCCGGTAACGGAAAAATCCCGGCTGGAACAACCAGCGGCGGCGTTAAATCAAATTTAGTGTTAACGGTAAAATCCCATTGAGCCAGATTGGAATTACAATTTTTAAACATCGAATTCCCGTCCAATTTCTTGACTTGACTAGTCAGTTTGATAGAGTAGGCGGTATTGCTATTGGCCGATCCTAAAGCGCTCAAAGGCATGAGAACTAAAATCTTATTGACGCCGGTAACGCTGACCAGGACATCGGTGACGTTAGTATTGGAGCTCGGACAAGTTGAATTAGAACAGGCGTCGCCGAGTTCAGTCTTATAAAAACGGATAGCGACCGGGTTTATTTTATTGCAATCGCTCAAATTGCAGGCGCAAGAGGCGCCGGCGTTATTTACGCAGATAGAATCCACTTGTAATTCTTCTTTGAAAGTAACCATGATTGAAGTGTTGCGCGGTACATCGGTCTGACCGCTCTCCGGATAAGTGCTGGCGATAGTGCAGGCGCCGATAGAGCCGATACCGGCATTTAAAGAACCCGTCCCGGATTCGTTATTATTGTCGCCGAGATTGGTACCGGTGGCGGCTATTAAACGGGTAAGGATAAAAGTCGTGATTCCCCAAGCGGACAAAATTATCACTAAACCAATAACCGCGTTTTGTAAAATTTTTTTTGCTTGAGAAACTTTTTCTTCTTCACCGCCGGAAGTCATCCATAAAAAACCCGCGTACATCGTTAAGGCGATGGCGATAACTCCCAGAAAGCTTAGAGCCCATTGGATGATGCGACCGATAATAATCCGCGGATCAGTCGCGCTCAGCGCGCCGCCCAAACCGTTACTGACTTCATTAACGCCAAAATCGGCCGCCAATACAAGATTAGTCGCCAAAAGAATCGCTAAAAAGCTCAAAGATAAGCCTATTAATTTAACTTTTTTAGCCATTGGTCAAAATGATAAAAATTTTTAAACCGGCATTCAATATGGTATGATTGTGATACCCTTATTATAACATATTATAACATAAATCGGTTAAAATAAAAAAGGGCGTTAGTCTCAAAATTAAGCTAATATGAAGATTGAACGGATAATTAAAAAATTTCAAGAGAACCATCCCGGAGAGGACGCTTCCATCTTGTCTTTAGCTTTTGATTTCGCCCGTGACGCCCATAAAGACCAAATCCGAAAAAATGGCGAACCTTACATCCAGCATCCGCTTCATACCGCTTATCTCCTGACGGAGATCAAGGCCGATTTGGCGACTGTCACCGCCGGCTTGCTGCACGATGTCCCTGAAGATACGGATAAAACCTTAGAGGATATAAAAATACTTTTCGGTTCGGAAATAGCGACTCTGGTCGAAGGCGTCACCAAACTCGGCAAGATAAAATACCGCGGGATTGAGCGCTATCGCGAAAATCTGAAAAAAATGTTTCTGGCGATGGCCAGCGATTTAAGAGTTATTTTCATAAAATTCTGCGACCGTTTGAATAACTTGCGGACTCTCGAGATCCTGCCGCCGGAAAAACAAAAAAGAATCGCCCAAGAAACTTTAGAAATTTACGCGCCGATCGCCGGCCTTTTGGGAATCTGGCGCTTAAAATGGCAAATGGAAGATATCTGTTTTAAAGCTTTATTCCCGGAGAAATATCATGAACTGGAATATAAATATGAAGTTGAAAAAAAAGTGGAGCGCAATCGTTTCTTTTATAAAATCAAAAGCATCCTGACTCCAAAGCTGGAGGAAGCCGAATTAAAATATACTATTGAAGTCCGTTTCAAGCATCTCTACAGTATTTATTTAAAAATGCAAGAAAAGGACCGCAAGTTCGATGAAATTTACGACGTCTTCGCTTTAAGAATAATCGTACCGACCGTAGATGATTGTTATAAGACCTTAGGCATTATCCATACTCTGTGGAAGCCGAAGCCTAATCGCTTCAAGGATTATATCGCCGTCCCGAAACCGAACGGCTATCAATCGCTGCACACCACCATCTTCGGCCCGGAAGGAAAGACGACTGAATTCCAAATCAGGACGCAGGAAATGCATGAAGAAAGCATTTATGGTTTATCGGCTCATTGGTATTATAAGAACCAACGCGGTCAGTCGATCTACAAAGCTCCGACTTGGGTGGAGGAAATTATCGAAATACAGAAAGAAATCACCACTACCAGCGAATTCGTCAAAAAAATAAAATTGGACATTTTCCGCGACCGTATTTTCGTTTTTTCTCCCAAAGGCGACGTCTTTGAATTGCCGGAAGGAGCGACACCGATAGACTTCGCTTACGCCGTCCATACTAATATCGGCAATAAAGCGGCCGGAGTTATCGTTAATGATAAACTGGGCAAGTTGGACCAAGAATTAAAAAATGGCGATTTTGTAGAAATAATCACGGAAAAGAAACGCCCTTACCCCAATCGCGATTGGCTCAAATTCGCTAAAACTAAGCGCGCCCGCGATCGCATCAGACAATTCGGAAAAAAATCAACCCTGGAAAACATCAAACGGTTCCTGCCCGGTATCAAAAATAAATAAACAAAAGACCGCCGTCTTGAACGACAGCGGTCTTTTATATTTTTTTCTTCCCTTATAAAAATCCTAAGCGCGCATATTACTTTCCGGCAATTTTCCGATCTTGCGCAAATATTCATTTTTCTTACGCAAATCCAGCCCGGTTAACGCGTGTTTTTTCTGTTTCTGCTTGGTTGTTTTCGGTTCCAAGTGCTGTTTTGAACGCGCCTTTTCCAGACGCTTGCTGTTCTTTAAACCTTTCTTGAATTTTCTCAAAAAACTTTCAAAACTTTCACCCGGTTTCCTTTTAAAGTCCGCCATAAAGCCCACCTTCCTTTCTATTATTTAATCTTTTTTCAATTAATTTATCTTTTTTTGACAGCCGTTCCTTTATTTTCTTATAAATAACGGTCTCTTGCGCTCCGGAATCCATATCCCGCATTAGAATCGTTCCATCCATTATCTCCTTCTTCCCTAATATCAAACTGGTTTTGGCTTGCATAAGCGTCGCTTCTTCCAATTGAATTTTCAGGCTGTCGGAAGCGAAAGATTGGCGGACATTAAAACCGGCGGCGCGTAAATCCTCAAATAATTGCAGGGATTTTAACTTGGCCTGATCGCCTAATTGCGCGATAAATACTATATCGTTTTCTTGTTTATTAATCAAGAGCTGTTTGTCCTTAATCTTTGCCAAGGTTCTTTCCAACCCGATGGCTAATCCGATCGCCGGAGTTGGAATTCCGCCCAAACTTTCTACCAAAGAATCATAGCGGCCGCCCCCACCCAGAGCGATCTTGCCTAAAATGGAACCGTCATCATTGATCGGCCAAAATTCAAACACGGTATCATTATAATAACTCAAACCGCGGACGAGATAAGGATTAAAATTATAATTAATATTCAACTCATCGAGAAATTCCAAGGTCTTGGTAAAATGCTCCCGGCTTTCGACTGATAAATAGTCCGCTATTTGCGGCGCTTCCTCGCGTAACTTGACGCAAGCGTCTTCACTGCAATCCAACAGACTCAAAACATTCCGGCCTAAATTATTCTTGCATAAATTACAAAGTTTGGAGCGGCGCCCTCTTTCCTTATAAAAAGCCAAAAGCTTATTGCCATATTCCCGGCGGCATTCGGAGTTGCCGATACTGTTTATCTGAACCTGAATCTTGATTCCCAGTTCGGCGAAAAAATTATGCGCGACGGTGATGAGCAGCGCTTCGGCGAGCGGCTTATCCTCGCCGATTATTTCCAGGTTCATCTGGGTAGATTCGCGATAATGGCCGGTTTGCAGTTTTTCATGGCGGAAAATAGGACCAAGCGAAAACATTCTCGCCGGCAGTCCGGACTCGCCCAGATTATTTTCTAAATACGCGCGTATAACCCCTTGAGTTATTTCGGGTCGTAAAATCATTTTTCCGCTTTTCTCTCCTTCAACGGCGTAAAATTCTCTTTCCGTGTTATGACGCGTAGATTTCTTATACAAATCATAACTCTCCATAATCGGAGTCTTGATCGGCGTAAAACTGTAAATCTTGGCGAATTCGTTGGCTTTACCGACGACGAAATCAAAATAACGGCATTCCGCTCCGACCCAATCTTTCATCCCCAAAAGACGGTTCGGGATTTTTTCACTTCGGCGTTCCGGTTTTAGAGCCGCGCTCAACGCGCTTTTTTTTCGTCTAGGCATAAATCTTAGTTATTATATTGAGGCCAATAATCTTTATTAAAAACAGTCAGTTCATTTAGCGGCCAGCCGCGAAACAAGACTTTCCCGGTGATAAAGCTCCGATTGACCGAGCCGAAACTGCGCGAATCCTTGGAAGCGTTGCGATTGTCGCCGAGCACGAAATATTCATTTGGGCCGACAGCCACTTTTAACTCGCTAGAATCGAAAGTAATCAAATCACTAGCCAGATATTTTTCATTAATGGCGAATCCTTCCGGATAAGCGGCATTAAATACAAGAACTTGTCCGTCCTTGATCTGAACTTGTTCCCCCGGCAAGCCGATAACTCTTTTAATAAAATACTCCTGCGGGTTGAGCGGATAACGGAAAACGATAACCTGACCGCGCTCCGGAGCGTTAAAACGATAACTAAGCTCATCGATTATCAAATATTCGTGGTCGTGAAAATTAGGCTCCATGGAGGCGCCTTTGACATAAAAAGGCTGAATCAGAAAATATCTGACCGGCAAAATTATCGCTAAAGAGATGGCTACTACTTTTGTTATCTCCCAGACAAATAGAAAAAATTTCTTCATAATATCGGAAAAATATAAAATGAAATAAGATAATATAAACTTTACTATATCAGAAAATCGCTGATAAATCAAATACGGTATTTTCTCTAACATTTAATAAATAAACATCGCATCACCATAACTGAAGAAGCGATAATCGCTCGAAACGGCTTGCTTATAAGCGGCGTCAATAGACTTCTTGCCGGCTAAAGCGCTCACCAGCATCAGTAGGGTTGATTTGGGCAAATGAAAATTAGTGATCAAGGCGTCAATGACTCGAAACTTATAGCCGGGATAAATAAAAATATCAGTCCAAAAAGCTTGCGCTTTGAGACTTTTACTTTTTTTTAAACCTAACTTCTTCTTAAAACCATCGGTCTTTAGTTGCGCCGCGAACTTCTCCCAATCCGCCGCTTCCAAAGTCCGACAGCTCGTCGTCCCGACGGCGATAACGCGTCCGCCGGTCTGCTTCGCGGCTAAAATTTCTTTAGCCGCCCGGCCGCTGATTTCAACGAATTCGCTATGCATCTTATGCTCCATGATTTTTTCCGTCTTGACCGGCGCGAAAGTGCCGAGTCCGACATGCAAGGTTACCGCTACTATTTTTACGCCCTTAGCCCTAATTTTCTTCAATAAATGTTTCGTAAAATGGAAACCGGCAGTCGGCGCCGCCGCCGAACCGACCTTGCGCGAATCCGCGAAGACGGTCTGATAATTATTTTTATCGCTCATCATTTTCCGGTCGCGCTTGATATAAGGCGGGAGAGGAACAAAACCGATCTTATTAATAATTTTCCAAAATTTGTCGCCGCGAAGATTAAATTCGACTTGCCAAGTGCCGTCATTGTTATTTTTCACAATCACTGCTTCTAACGGACTTTTTAAAAATTTAATTTTTAAACCGGCTTTAACTCGTCCGCCGATTAAACATTCCCAAATTTTTGTTTCAGGCTTTTCAGTTTTCTTCTTTTTCTCGGCAGCTACTTCCTGATGTAAAAATATTTCCACCGCCCCGCCGGTCTCCGCTTTATAACCGATTAAGCGGGCCGGAAAAACTTTGGAATTATTTAAAACCAAGACGTCGCCTTTATTCAGATAATCAATAATCTCATAAAAATAATGATGCCTGGTCGCCCCCGTCTTTTTATTTAACAATAAAAGCCGCGAGTGGTCTCGCGGTCTGGCCGGCTGTTGAGCGATAAGTTCAAGCGGCAAATGATAAGCAAAATCTTTTACCAGTAGAGACATAATAAACTCCTTAAATAAATTTCAAGCGCCTAAATATTCCGCCTGCTCCTCGTTATCTGCCTTCTTCGACGAGAAGGGATAGGCTGATTGTTTTTTTAGAGATAATTTTATTGTCCATATTACTCGTTAGAGAATTAGATTTATCGGGGAGCCGAATTTAAGGTCTTTTCTAAAATTATTTTGCCTGCTAATAATTATATTATCGTTTAAAATTACGGAAAAAGCAATAACTATTTCAAACCCTTTTTTTTTCTATCTTAACCAACACTTGCT
>JAPLVZ010000012.1:0-72168 GCA_026396805.1 Candidatus Falkowiibacteriota bacterium | reverse complement strand
TTAACCAACACTTGCTTTTCCAAAAAAAACTGTTATACTAATAATGTGCTTGTGAGCGAAGGCTCCTTTCGGCCGGATCCTGAAAAGGATAGTAAGCTGAAGAGCAGGCACAATAAAATCACTCTTTCTGAAAAAGGGTGTTTTTATTTATTCGTTTTCCAACTCAATCATAATATTGACTTTTTTAACCTACTTGCTATTATATTAGCATTACGACGAAAGGGGGTCCGAACGGTTAATTACCTAAGGCACCCTTTTCTTTTTTTTTATCTTATTTTTAATATCGGTATCGTCCAAATAAGCAAAAAATTTATTTGACAAACTTTTGTAAAGGGATGATCTTTTACTTCTATCAGGAAATAAAATCTTTTTAAATCTGTTTTCTTCAATTAAAAAATCGACCAGCAATTTATAGTCACCATCTCCGGAGACAAGAATAATTTTGTCAAAATCTTCTTTTTTATACATTTTTTTCATTATCTGAAAAATAATATCCGAGTCTACATTCCCCTTTTTCTTTCCAATCATCGCCGGATTATGCTCGCGAAATACTAAAACAAAACCAGCGTTTTGAATTTCCTCATATAATTCTTGATTCATTCTTTGGACATATCCTAAAAAATAATAAGCTTTACTGGTATTATATTTTTTCTCCAAATATACGCGAAAACGATCAAGATCTATTCTCCATGGATCAACTTGTCTTTTGGCGGTACCCATGTATAAATTTTGTCCATCTATGAACGCCAAATTTTTTATTTGCTTATTATTAATCATTTTTCTTTTTTAAAAGTTATATTTTCCCCTAACATTAGCCGACCGAGATAATCGCGTCTAAATTGTAGTATTTAATCAGGTAATTCTTTTTGTCAGAGGCAGTTATGAAGTAATCCTTCATAACTGAATTTTCGCTAAGTTCAGCCTCATTAAACACATTTTGTAAATGTAAGCTGATGTTCCGGATACTACAGTCAAACAGCTCCGCCATCTGTTTTTGACTTAACCAAACGGTCTCATTTTCAAGCTTAACCTCAAGCTTCATCTTCCCATCTTCCGTACTGTAAATAATGATTTGATTGTTTTTCTTGTCCATAAATTTAAAATTAATAATAATTTCAGTTGTCCGGTTTTTTCGGACAACTGAGAAGCTTTCTTCTAAACTCGACTAATATGTGTTGGACTAATACAGGTGGTTGACTTATTTTTAAAAAGTGATAAAATATAACCATCACTACAAAAAAGACCCTTATGCGGTTTTGTCCGCATCGGGGGCTTTTTTATAAAGACGATCAATATTTTCTAAGATATTTCTCTTATCACTCAAATAAGAAATCGGGGCGTTGGTACGTTTTAATAGAACCGAACAATGTTCATCCGGTGAAAGTAAAATTTTAAACTTATTCTTTTCTAAAAGAAATTTCACTAAACCCGCGTAATCGCCATCGCTAGAAACTAAAACTGATTTAAAATAAGAATTTTCAAAAGTATCACGTACCGCCGCTAAAACCAAATCGGCATCACAATTTCCTTTCACCCTGCCATTACCATCATAAGTTGTTTCTTTAAAAATAAGAGTAAACCCGGATTTTTGCAAAAAAGCATACAAATCTTTATATTTTGGGATTAATCCGATAAATAAATAGGCGCATTCAACTGAGTATTTTTCTTTCAGCCAAACGCGAAAACGCTTATAATCCAGCCGCCAACCAAAATCTTTTATTCCTTTATGAAGATTGGCGCCGTCAATATAAGCAAAATTTTTTTTAAAATTATTTTTCATCCCCACAATATAGCAAATCTACCTGAAATTATCAAGGCTAATATTAGATAAAATATTAATAAAATCTTTATAAATAAAACTTAAAATTTTCTAAATCGTTTTAAGCTGATATTAAGAGATAAACGCGGCGGCTGATACGCTAATATTCTTCCCCGCCCCAAACACAAAAGACCCGAGCAATGCCCGGGTCTTTTTTCCAAAACTATCAAATCAATTATTTAATCTCACCGACGCCAATCTGACGTAAATTAGCATTGGTAATGCCCAGACCGAACTTCCGCATTAAAGCGAAAGCGTCAGCCGGACGACCCATATAATTCATCTTCATATCAACCGGATTGATATAATAAGCTTCACCGTGAGCCTGCACTCTTAGAAGAATGCGGCCGGCGAGACGCGCCGGAACCGTGCCTTTGGCAAAGTTAGCATAATCTTTCTCGCTAACGCCGAGAACGAACGCTAACGCCGAGACCGAACTTCCGCATAATGGCAAAAGCATCAGCCGGACGACCCAGGTAATACTTCAAAAGGTCAATCGGATGAACATACCAAGCTTCACCATGTTCTTCCACCTGCAAGAGAATCCGACCGCTTAAACGCTTGGCTAAGGCTTTGTTAATCTTCTTAACCAAGTTCTTTTCCAAAGCGATAAAGTTAGCCGTGTTGTTGGCATCTTGATAGTTGATCAATCCTTGACCAGTTATATTCACGTCCGGTACAGCGCCGCAAACTTTTCTGGACGCGTCCTGTTGCGCCGCAGTTAAGGAGCAGAGAGACGGAGTGCGGGCAGTAACAGCGCGATATTGGTAGCCGGCAAAGCAGGCCGCCGCATAATCGCCATAAGTCACACTCGTGCAAGCCGGCGTATAGGAACCGCCGCCGCCGCCACCAGAACTGCAAGACTGAGTATTACAAGCTTGAGAAACAGCCGGTTTTGCAACAGTAGCGAGACAATATGAATCGGCAACTGCTATATCGGTACTGCCTTGACAAGTTACGGTCTGAGTCTGGGTACCGCTTCCACAAGAAACAGTACATGATCCAAATCCGCCCTGAAGCCAAGTATAAGTATCGGCAAAACCATAGCCGTAATCATATTGATCTAAATTACCACCGCCAGTACGATAGGAACCGTCATTAATACCATAGCCGGAACCATAACCATAACCGTAACCATAGCCGGTAGTTCCGCCATCATTACGAGCAAATTGCGCGTAGATATTCGGACCGAAGATAAAGGCAAAAGCGACTAAGATTAAAATACCAAAAATCGCGCCTGACAATTTCTTTTCCGAAAAAATAAAACTTTTTATTTTGTTCATTGTTCTAAAAATAAATAAGTACAAAATTACGTAATTTTTATAATTATTTATCAAAAATTATAATATTTTTTATCCGACTTATAATTTAATTATACAACTTTTATCTAACTTTAACAAACAATTTACCTCTGAGTTATCCACAGGTCAAAACAACTAACATTTAAGCAATAAGGAGTCGATTCTCCGACCTCTAAATTTTATCTTCAGTCTCGGGAATTGAAGCGTTTTTCTCTTTTTTTAGCTCCCGAATCTGCGTCAGAACCGTAATAATCAGGAAATAATAAGCGTAAATAGCCGCACTTTCGGCTAAAATATCTTTCTTAAAAATCAGCCAGAAGGGACAAGAGGCTAATAAAATCAAAGCCAGACCGGCGGCGGCGCGGCTATCAAGAACGAAAAGGAAAGAAATTAGAGCGTAAAATAAAACAATAAAATCAAGAACACCGATTCCCTCAAATAAGGCTAGGAGAAGAAAAATAACAATAACTATAATTTTCAACCAGGAACGCTTGGAGACCGCGGAAATTTTTTTCTTAATAAAAAAAAAATAATTTTTGATTACGCGTCCGGCTACGTTAAAAAATTCTTTGGCTAAAATGATCATTAATTTAAAAACTTTCAAAGAAACGGCGCGCCATAATAAATAATTTTCTTTTAAATTTAAACGCGGTTTAAGATTTTTCAAGTTTAAATTTAATTTAAAATTTGGCTGCCAATTCAATTTAAAAGTCAGTAAAAAAAGAACGGTAAAAATAATAATCGCGCCATGAAACGCCGGCCAATAGAAAAAGCTCTTCCAAGTTTTGGAAAAAATGGAAACCACTAGGGACAAAAGATAAAAACCGAAAAAATAAGGATAAAATTCCCTGATTTTTTCACGCAGTTCTTCCCACAAAATTTTAAAATCAATTCTTTTATTCATATTTTCGCTCTAATGCCCGGGCGCGCCGGAAATCAGAAACAAGCAGAATAATCAGCGCCAGTGACGCCCCGCCGAAAACCAAACCGAGCGAGCGAATAATTTCAAAAATATTATCATGCCAGAACATTAACAAAATAATTTCCCCTAACGCGGCTAAGGTTAAAACGACTAAGCCGCGACGTTTGGCCAAAGCTAAAAAGTATTGAGACAAAACCATTAATAAAGTTAAAAACAGCATAACCAAAGCGAAACCCGGCAAATATGGCGCGATGCTTAAATACTTAACTCCGACAACGATTCTAATAATAAATTCCGGCCAGAGAGAGATTATGAGATAAGCGGGAATAGTCAGGCCGGACATTAATAATAATGACTTCCCTAAAACTTTATAGCGCCGTGAACTCTTATCGCCTTGCAGGCCGGCTAAAACCGGAAACATCACTAATGGTATAGAGCCGCCCACAAAATAAATAATCCGACCGATAGTGAGCAGCGCCCCGTACAGCCCGGCTTCTTCCGGACTGAAAAATGATTTGACTAGAAGCATGTCGAAATTATAGAAAAACTGATAAAGAGCCGTGAACCATAAAACAAGTAAAGCGTAACGCCACATAGTTCGGAGTGATGGCTTAAAACCGGCGACGGCCGCTGGCAATTTTAATTTTTTAATCTGCCAGAAACTGATTAGAAAAGCGGCCAGGCTAGCAAAACTCAAAGAATAGGCGGCGCCCAAAAGTCCCCAAGGAAAAATTACCACTAAAAGTATAACCAGCGCTAAACGGCCGACGGCATCAAGTAAATTGCTTAAAGATAAAGCGGAAAAAGCCTGCACGCCGGTTAAAGTCGCGCGATTAACAACTAATGAAAAAATATAAAGCAGACTTAAAGAAGAAATAACCAAAACCGCGGGTTCACTAATTTTAAATAGATTATTTAAAGGACCGGAAAAAATAATAATTAAAGCCAGGACAGCTAGGCCGACGAATAATAATCGAGAAGAGGCGCGCCGGCGCAGAGCATTAATTTCTTCCGGGCGCGCGGTGTTAAGAAGCGATATTTCTTTCGTCAACACGGTAGCAACGACGGCGCCGATAATACCGATAATCGTAGCGAAAGATAATAGCGCTTGAAAATCGCCATATTCGGCAATGGTGAGATGGCGGGTCAAAATCGGATGGACAAAATAATTAAAAGCCGAACTGATAAAACTGACGGCCGTCAGCCAGAACGTTCCCCGGATAAATTTATCGCTCAATGATTGTCTAAAATTTAACTTCATAAATTAAGAGAGTCGGCGTTTCTTTGATTAAGCTTAAATAGGAAATCTTATTTAACCATAAATAAGAATTAAAATCCACTTCTTTCGCCAGAATAATATAGCGCGGCGCGTTCCCGGAAATAGCCGGCAAGCCGCCCTGCCCTTTAAGCGCCAGCCAAGTGGCGATTACCGCACCGTCGGGATCTTGACTATTATCATAAATTCCGCCCCATTCCATATTCGTACCGCTCAAAATCGGACAGGAAAAAAAAGTCGCGGCCGGATTAGCGATAATCTTCCCGACCCAGTTAAAACTCATATATGCGTGCCAAGGTAAAAAAATAATCTTATCATCACAGTTATAAGACTGCGGTGTACGGTCAATTAAAAAATTATCGGCTTCGTACCAATCGCTAGGATACGGCGTGGCTTTAGCCTGGCGATTAAATCCCCAAAGTAAGGACGGCGCCTGCATGATAATCACGGCGGCTAAAAATATACCACTTAAAATTTTATGATTAAGAATAATCTTAACTTTCGCTAAACGCGCCACTCCGAGCGTCAGGTAAAAAAGATAAACCGGAATAATAACCGCGACCCATTTCTGCGGTTCCCGCAGACCTTTATATAAGGGCAGATGATCATAAAGGAACATAGTCAGACCGCGCGTAACCGGCGACTTAATTCCGACGGCCAAAAAAACCGCTAAAGCGAAAATAAGAAACAAACCGGCGCTTAAAATTTTTTCGCCGCGACTACGTTTTCTAAAACTTAAGTAAACGCCATAAAAAATAAGCGGGGTTAAGAGAATAAAACTTCTTTGCCAACCGGGCGCGGTCGTCAGATCGAAATAACGATATTGATCCTTACCCCAGAAACCGGACATTAATAAAACGTTAGTAAAGGTCTCCAATCCATTCTTACCCGCGGTCTGAAAAGCGACTAAATCCTGGCTGGTAATCCCCTGCTGGACAAAATTAGCTAAAGGCGAAGCTTTGAGCGTTAAAGCAACCAGCCAATTGGCATTAATAGTTAAAACAATAACAATAGAAAATAATAAAGCCAGCCAAAATTTCTTTAGCCCGCCCGCCGCTTTTATTTCCCGGCGCCTTAAAAACATCCCGATTAAAAATAATAAACAAAAAGGGGTAAGAAAAAAAATAAAATGGACGGCAAACATTAAAACTAAAGCGCTAAAAACCGCGGCGAGACGCAGATTCTTAAAATCTAAAGTTCGCCAAGTTCTTAATAAATAGGCGACAGCAAATAATAAAAAGCCGTAAGCGATAAGAACGCCGGATTGACCGTAAAGCGCTCGATCGTAAACAAAAGGATTGAACAGGGCGAATAAACTCAGAACAAAAACCAGACCCGGGGATACCGTCGAAGTTACCGCTTTAACGAACATCCGGCCGCCCAGTAAAATTAGAACTAAAACGCCGCTGATAAAAATCTTTTCCAAAAAATCAACCGGAAAAATAAAAGATAAGCCCGAAAGCAAAAGCTTAAGGAAGAACCAGGAGCCGGTCCAATCAAGCTTAATAATCGGCCCCCAGACATTATCGGTCAAGAATAGATAGCCGGATCTTAAAAACCAAGGCAAAACGATCGCTAAAATAACCAAAACATAGCCCCAGAAAGAGGCCGAAAGACGATTAAGTTTTAGTTTATTTAATAAGTTCATTCGGCGTGATTAATTTATAAATTATTTTCTTTATTTATTTTTTAACTTCGGTAAAAAGTTCCGACCGGTAATCACGCTTTGGCCGGTTTTCTCTTCTAAAGCAGTTCTCGCATCTTTCGCGATTTTGCCGCCTTTCTTGGCAGGAATTTTATTAGCCTCCAGACCGGCAGTCTGTTCCGTTTCCGCGATTTTTCTAGTAGACATTTCGGCTAAGGCGGAGAAAATTAATTCTTCTTCGCTCATGTGGTCGCGTAAATTCTGCGTTTTCAAACCTTTCAAATCTTTATGCTTTTTCACCGATAAATCACTCCATTCTTCGTGGATAATATTAGTCAGAATCGCAAACTCATCACCCTTTTTAACATCGTGTTCGCTCCAATAATCAGTCAGTTTATTTCTAGTTTCTTGCCCCATCATCCTTCGTTGAATCCACGACTCGCTTCGGCCATGCTTTTGCCAAAGCTCCCGAGAACGGTTTAAAGCAATCTCCGGATCGTTTATCTCCCGTATCCGTTCCTGTCCGACCTTAGCCAGCCAGCGCTTAAAGGGTTCGGCTTTAGGGGAAGGGATTGATTGAATGATACGAAGTACGCCTTCGGTATTAGCGCAATCAGTCTGATATCTTTTACCATCAGAAGCCTCCAGCTTCAGTTGCCTACAAATTGTAGATAACTGAATTCCATCATCACTTTTTACCCGAGCTTTCATCGCGACCCAGTAAGCGTCGGGCCGAGAACTATCCGCGAGAACTCGTACCACGTCTACGACGCTAAAATACCATCGTTCTTCCTTTTCATCCCATATTCTACGGACCGGATCATTTCCAAATAAGGCGATGTTCTTATCGACGTTTTTGTTAAAATTTTTAGCCATAAATTCAGATAATTAATTATTATCGCTTAAACAATTTCCTCTTCATTCTAGCTGGTGATTTTTCCGCCCTAAAAAATTATTCGAACTGGCAACTTTAGCGTCAGATTGTTTTTCAATATCTTCCATATGATCGCGCAAATTCTCTTTGCCCAGACTCTTAACTTTTTTGTACTGAACCGGGGTTAATCCAAAAGTCGCTTTTGATATTTCCGCCGTTAAAATTTCATAATCCTTTTTTTCTCTCGCCCCTCTATTTTTCCATTCATCAGTTAATTCTTCGCGAATAGCGATACCGCGCAGCCGCTTTTCAATCCAGGAATCGCTATAACCCTTTAGCTTATAGAGTTCTCTAGTTCTTTTAGTCGCTAATTCTGGATCTTGAATTTCTTGAACTCGCTCATAGCCGACCTTAGCCAACCAACGTTTAAACGGTTCAGCTTTCGGCGAAGGGATAGACTGAATAATACGGAATAATCCTTCGGTATTTGCGCAATCGGTTTCACGCATTTTGCCGTCAGGCGACTCTAACTTCAACTGTCGACAAATTGTCGACAGTTGAAGTTTTTCTTCATCTTCAACTCTACTTTTTACTCTATACCAATAATCTCTAGCGTTTGTACTTTCCACCAACACTCCGCAAACATCAACAACAGAAAACCACCATTCATCATTAAAAATAATTCGCCTAATCTTTTGCCCTTTAAACAAGACTATTTTATTAATTTCATTTTGTTTGTCATTTTTAGCCATAAATTTAGATAATTAATTATTATCACCTGATTATAGCAGGTTTAATAATCATTATCAAGGCTAATATTAAATAAAATATTTATAAAGTTTTTATAAAATCTTTCTTTGCCATTCCCGCTTCGCCAGCGAAGCGAGGCGAGTTGAGCGGAGCGAAGGATCTGTTTCTATTTCTTCTATTTTATAATTTTTCACTTTATTCTTCTAAATTTACTATTTTTTATATTCGCCAATAATATCTACAAACACTGTCCGATAAAAATTTAATAATTTATCAAAAACTAATTGACAATAAACTTCCACTTTTTGCCCCGAAGGCATTAGTGGTGTTTTTATTTCAAGCTCGTTAGATAACATTTCCGTTATTAAAAATGACTGGTAGTTTTCCAGTTGAGTTTTGTGAGTGACAGTATTACGCAAATCAACCATTTCTTGAATCCAATCACTTACCTCCCCTTTAAAATAATCAGCTAATCTAGCCTCTCCAGCTGTCGTTAACTTTTCAATTGTTTTGTAACCAGCTAGCCTCTTTTTACCATCAAAACCATTAGGCCTATCGGCATTTTCACTTTTTAAATTAGGATAAAAGAAAGTTAGGACTTGTACGATAATATCCAAATTACTTTTTACCTGAAATAAAAAAGCTTCTATCTCATAAATAAGACGATTATCTTGAAATTCTATTTTTGGATAAGACTGAAAAACTTGTTGCTGCAAATAATGTTTCGGGTGCGTCATTATTTCTTCAACCTCTTGTTTAATAGTAGAAAGATGATACCAGGTTGCTTTAATCTTATGTAAGCAATCATCAAGACAAGCATTTAAATCTTCATTAAATTCCGAACGAAAAATGTGATTTTCTATTTCTCTGTATAATGCCATGATTTCTTCATTACTATAACGACCGTCGCCAATTATTAATAGTTTATCTTTAATTTTGTAAGTATTAGTCATAAATTTGATGTAATTTAGTCCTATCTTGCGTAAACAATCGCCCAGCACCATCTCAGACCCTCAAGCGGACACATAGCGCCACCCCCTAACCTTCAATAACACTAACCTCCTCAACCTCTATCAAATCTTTCTTCCTCCTCACAAAATCCCACCCCCAGTTCTAATTTATAATAAATTTAATAACATTTTCCATAATTCTTTTTTAGTCACTAAACGTGGGTTATTTTTCATCCTCTCAGGATTAAAACTATTTTTAAAAATTATTTTTAAATCTTCTCTAAAAATATTTAATTCACGAAATCGAGTAGCTAAACCGACTCCCTTTAAAATACTTTCAATTTTTTCTTGAGCATTTTGACAATTATGAGCACCCAATAATTTAATTATATCTTTTATAACCCTCTTAACATAAAGCGCTCCACGCTTGTCTAAAACATCCGCCTGAGACACTAAATTATTATAATTTAAAAGACTACTTAAAGTCATAACCACGGCCTGCCCGTGCGCTATGCCGAAATAAGAAGTAATTGGATAAGAAATAGCGTGACAAGCCGTTGTTTCTGTTATATTTATGGCTCTTCCGGAAAGATTGGCCGCTCGGCTCATTTTCAGTCTTGATTTCTGATCCGGATTATTCACGACTTTATATAAATTTTTTAAAATTATCCTGATCGCTCGCGCCGCATATTTTTTTGACTCAGCCGTAGAATTAACGCTCCAATATGATTCGATTGCTTGCGCTAGGGCGTCCGCGCCCGTCTCGGCCGTGATTTTTTGATTTAAATTAAAGGTAAATCGCGGATCGATAATAAAACAAGTTGGCAATATAAATTTATGCTTTAAAGAATATTTAACTTTATTAATATAAACCACGGCGAAACAGGTTGCCTCACTTCCCGTACCAGCCGTAGTGGGGACGGCAATCAATTTTTTTCCTGATTTTGTTATTTCTTTCTTTTTTAAAACATAATCTCGCGGATTGCCGTCTTGAACGGCTAAAATATTTATGGCCTTAGCCATATCGATCGCGCTGCCGCCTCCGATAGCGATAACCAAGTCCGGATCATATTTTTTAAACAACTTCGCGCCTTTTTCAATAGCCAATAGTTTCGGATTGGACGAAAAATCAGTAAAGTTTAAAACGGAATATTTTTTTAAAATCGGATCCAATATCTTTTTCGCGCCGCAAAGCTTATAAGATTTCTTTCCCGATACTAAAAAAACTTTCTTCACCTTATTCTGGCGAAGATATCCGGCCAAATTTTTGATTGCGCCTATGCCAATATAATTTTTCTGTGGCATTTTTTCTTACTTAACTATTTCGAATAAATTTTATAAAATCTTTTTTATTATCGACCGGGCTAATGTTGGGTCGGCCTAAATTTTCTCGAGATGAGCTGTTTATTCTTATCTCCAGTAAAGACGGCCCGACGCTATTTTTTAGTAAATTAATTTTACTTTCAATTTCTTCTAAAGTCTCGGCCAGATAAATATTTTTATAACCGCAAGCCTGGGCCAACATCTGCATATTAATGCTAAATCCCGCCGTCGGCTGGCCGCCGACTGATTCATGACAGCCATTATTCAAGATTATATGACGGAAATTTTCCGGCGCTTTTGAGCCGATAATCGCCCAGGCGCCCATATGCATAATCGCCGCTCCGTCACCATCCAAACAATAAACTTTTCTGTTCTTCTTTTCCAGAGCGATGCCCAGCGCTACTTGGGAAGAATGGCCCATTGAGCCGACAGTCAAAAAATCTTTATCATGCCCTTGATGTAAATAATCCCGGTATTCAAAGAGTTCACGCGAGGCCTTGCCGGTCGTAGAAACTATAATATCTTCTGGCGATAAGGTATCTACGATACGTTTAATCGCCTCTTCTCTGGATACCGGATAATTATTTTTTATTTTATTCTGTAAAGAATATTTTTCAAAGGTATCTTTTTTGATGATAATAACGTAGGGGGAACTGTTCTCACGCATATAATTACAAGCCTTATCTAAACAAACTTTGGCTTCATCTAAAGAGGCGGGTAAAATATCATAAGGAATAGATAAGGCATCGAATAGACCGGTAGTAACTTTCCCCTGCTTGATATGCTGGGGTTCATCCTTGACATTAGGCTCGCCGCGCCAACCGACTATCATTAAGACGGGTATACTATATACCTCCGGGTCAACGAGCGATGCTAAAGGATTAATAGCATTCCCAATGCCGGAATTTTGCATATAGACTAAGCCAATATTCCCGGAAGCTAAATAATGTCCGGCCGCTAAGGCCACGGCATTCCCTTCATTAGCGCTAATTACATGGTTCTGTCCGGCGTTATCCATAATATAAGAACAAAAATCTTTCAAAAGAGAGTCCGGAACGCCGGTAAAAAAATTTATATTTTTTTCTAATAAATATTGATAGAATTTTTCACAGTTAATCATATTATTGTCCTCCCGGAATTAAAGTTAATATCTCCTTTATAGACATGCAGGCGCTCTCGCATTCATGCGCTCTTTCATTTAATAAGATTGATTTAGCCGTATTTACCATCGCCGGATAAGCGCTACGCAATAAATGATTCGCGTAAATTACGATGTTCACTCCGGCTTCCATTAATTCCTTTTCATAAATCTGATTATAACTTGACGGAACGGCCACGAGCGGGACTATTTTTTTAAATTTTTTATATTCCCGACAAAATTCCAAAACTTCTGTGGGGTCCTTTTCCCGGCTATGAATCATTATGCCATCAGCACCGGCCGCGATATACGCCTCGGCGCGCTTAAGCGCGTCCGCCATACCCTTCTTTAAAATCAAGCTCTCAATTCTGGCAATAATCATGAAGTCATCGGTTACCTGGGCTTTTTTACCTACGGAAATTTTATGACAAAAACTATCGATGCTATCTTGAGTTTGTTCAACATCAGTCCCAAACAATGAATTTTTCTTCAAGCCGATCTTATCCTCTATTATAACAGCCGAAACTCCCATTCTTTCCATAGTTTTAACCCCAAAAACAAAATGTTCTGGTATGCCACCGGTATCGCCGTCGAAAATTATCGGCTTAGTCGTCACTTCCATAATATCGTTCACCGTGCTTAATCGGGAGGTCAAATCAACGCATTCAATATCGGGCTTACCCTTAGCGGTCGAATCAGTCAGACTGCTTAGCCACATCCCATCAAATTCTTTAATGCCTTTTTCATCTTTTATCTTAAGATTATCTACAATAAGACCGGTCAAGCCATTATGAGCCTCCATTATCCGGAGAATTGGTTTTACTTCTAATAATCTCTTTAATCTTTTCATCCTGATCTCTGGCGTGGTCCCAATCTCATGAATTTTTTCATGAAGCATAGTTGAAGAAATCCCTTTTGTGTACGGCAGTTCCACTAATTCTCCTCCCCACTCTTTTAAAGCTTCTATAACCCTCTGCCTAGTTTCTTTCTGCGTGCCCTCTTTCCAGTCATCGCCATGGACCACATAATCCGGTTTTATTTTCCTTAAATTAGGGACATAATCTAAAGTATCCTGAGGAATAACCTCAATTACCCCTTTTAAATTCTCCATGATTACTTTTCTTTGTTCATAGGTTAAAAATGGCAGACGTTTATAACTAGCGATGGCTTTATCAGTTAATAATCCGACAATGACGTCGCCAAGGCTCCTAGCGTGATTAATCACATTTAAATGGCCCGGGTGAATTAAATCAGCGCTCATGCCGACGTAAACGATTTTTTCTTTTTTTAGTTTATCCATAAAATTAATTTATTAGTTTATTGTTTTAATTTTTTCTTTCTAATTCCCCAATTATACACCAAATAACCAAGGCATAACAACAAGGTGGCGCCGGAGATTCCTAGGCCCAGATAGAACAATCTTTGCGGCCAGAATTCAATTACCAGTTCAAAGTCATAAGTACCGTCGGAATTTTTTATACATTTGTCAGGATTCTCTTTACAAATTTTTTCTGTTTCAACTACCCAGCTATTTGCATAACCATTAACCATCAAATGATTTTCTTCCGGCAAAGGGTTTTTAAACCAAGTGTCCCAAATATGTCCATTCGGTAAATTATCGTTCTGAATCGTATCCTGAAAATTTTTGGAGATAAAAGCGATTTTGTATTTCTCAATATAATCAAGCGTCTCTTTATTGCCTCCCCATTTATAGTGCGCAGCCTCTTTCTCTTTCCCGTTTCCCAAAGAACTAATTAATCCTTGATTAATAAAATCCTGAAGTTCAGCGGGGCTGGCCTGATCACCCTCGTTGCCGTCCAACTCTTTATAATCGGCTAACTTCGTCTTATCAATATTTGTTTCTTCTCTGTCTCCTAAGTATATTGCCCAACTATTATGAAAACCCTCGCTAAAAACCAAGGGGAAATCGCCCTTAGCCTGATGAATTTCCACTCGGTATTTAGTCGGATTGATCTTTTTGAATTCCAAGTAGGGGGTCTCGATTTCTTTATTTTGTTGTAAATAGTTAAAAAAATTGCTTGGTTCTGGCTCGGTTAATTCCACCAACTCAATGTTGTCATATTCATTAATATTCTCTACTACACCCGGGGGAGAATAAAAGAATAATATAATTTGATTGATATTCTCTTTCGCCTCAATCAGCGTTTCTAGCTTATTCCAATCATTATTTTTCGCGTTAATTGTTTCGGCGAACGGATAATTTCCATTTTTTCCTGATAATTGATAAAAATATTGCGCTTGTCCGCCTTTGGTATTCTTATAATCGAAAGAAAGCTTGTAAAATTTCCCTTGTTTCAAGTTAATGGGAAATACGCGCGAAGTACAAGCGCTATGTTGACCCGATGATAATTCTAAAGAGTGTTTCCCGGCGCTGGCATCATCAGAAATTTTCATTGATAAAGTTTGGTCATACTCTTTATCGTTCGTGCAATCAAATACTTTTGGCCGCCAAAAACCGTTTTCGAAAGAGCCGTCTTTAAGTAAATTTTGAGAATTTTTAACTTTATATAATTTTAAGTTGCTATATGAATATTCCACTGGCATTCTTTCGTTCAATGTTTCTTTGATCGTAAAAAGCCGGCTGGGCCCGACTTGCATGACATCGCCGATGGTGCCAGCCAAATAGTAAACATCTTTTTTAATATTTCCATTATCAGGACTCGCCGCCGATAATCCAGTTGAAAAAATTATTTTTTTCGTATTGGTGGAATATCTTGCGTCAACATTGAGATTCTGGTTGGAAATATATTGTGAGGGAAAATTTTTACCATTGATAGAATCATCAAAAACTGCGAAACGAGGCAGGAAATCTTGACTATAGTCCGTCAGGGGGAGTAATCCGGAAAAAGAATCGGTCTGAATTATAATCTTGGGAACATAAAATTGCGGCAAGAAATCGCCATTCTTTAAAATAGTAATGAAATCGTATGTATTTTGGGCGGTAAAAATATGACTGTTTCTAATCGCTTCTTGCACCTTATCAACATTAAATAATCTGGTGTTGATGGAAAAATTTGGTTTAGTGTCGGCGCGCAAAACAAAATACCTAATATTCAATAAAGCAAATAGATTTTTATAGTCATTGAAAAATTCGGCGTTGGAATACATCTCATTTTCCAGTTTATTGAGAGTATCTTTTAATAAAATGGAACTACTTTCGGCGGCATAGAATTTCTTATTGCCAAAAGCCAGCCCGGCGTCCCCGCCTTGCGTTCTATACTTATTAGCTCCCACGGCCTCAAAATTAATTGAATACCCAGGAGGAATCGGTAAAAGAGCAAAATTTAAAAATTTATTAGATAAATTATACATTTCCCAATTGCCCGGGGTTAGGTTATATAGGCCCAAGAAGCTGGGCATCCCCCCCTGATAAATATTTTGGGTTCCCATGTCTAAAGTATACCACCAGGGCATAGCGTTAATTAAAACCAGCGCGCCAATCACTACTAGCCATTTTTTACTTTTAGAAACAAAGAAAATACTGGAAAAAACAAATAAAATTGAAACACCGATGACATAAAAGCCGATATAATGCTGGATTGATCGATAGAGGTTGAATAATGATATATGATTATATAAATAAAGAACAATCTCCCCAAGCGGTGGTCGACCTCCTTTTGTAAATAAGAGTGCCACCAAAAAAAATGAGGTTGAAAATATTATTAACTTTTTATGTTCCTTTTTAAAAAACTTCAATTTAAGCAAAGCAAAAAGAGAAAAAATTACCAGAAGAAAGGCATTGAATGCCCAAACAGCGGACAGCCAGGCGCTATTTAAGGCCAGATTATATAAATTTCTTCTACAAAAATAATCACTATTGACGACGGCGCTTAAAAAATGTTGCGAGGAGACAAGGAGATTAACCGTGTAGTCAGGGGCCAGTTCCAACGTCCGCACTTCATTAGAAGCAAACGCTAAAGGCAATATCCAATGTAGACTTAAGAAGAAATGGATAAAACCGAAGATAAAAAAATATTTTTTTTGTTTATAAAAAGCGGCGATAAAAAATAAAATTATATAAGCCAGGACTAGATGCTGTAGAGTAGAAGAAATTATAATTAAAGAAAGAAGCGAGAGGAAAAAAAATATTTTCTTTTGATCTTCAAAATACAAAATCAATGAATAAATTAACAAGGGGAAAAAAGCGAACGTCAAATACATAACGTTGCTTCCGAACATTATTTCACAAAAGAAATAATTATTTAAGACGAAAAATAACGCACCGAATATGGAAATTAAAATTTTATAATTTTCCTTGATATCATAATCTCTCGATAAACGCCATGCTAAAATATAGAAAAAAAACATCCCCAAAAATAAGGTTAAAACTATCTGGTATCGGCCGACAAACCAAGAGCTGGCATTAAAAAGCGTTGGTAAGTATAAAATGAAATTTATTGGAATCAGCGTGGCGGAAAACGTATTTCTCCCCCCCTCATTAGATATGCCGCGCCAGGAATAAAAACTGGAAGAATAAATATTTTTTATTAGCTGGGCGGGAGCGGGAACGGGAAAATCCAAAGAACGACCGATAAGCTCATGACTAAAAACAATCTTGGCTATAATCAAGATTGAAATCAAAAAAAATAATAATATAATAGCCGCCTTTTTGTATTTATTCATTCTTTTTAGCAATAATAATTAGATCGGAGCCACCGAATTTAACAAACGGACAATATTGATAAAATTCCAACAATATTTTTTGAATAAATGCCAAAATACTGATAGGGTTAAGAAGCGATAATCTGGCTTTTCTCCTGGCCTGAAGGGCGAAAGAATCTATGGAACAAATTTTAAAATTATTCAAATTAGCCGTTAATTCAGAAACTGACTTATGAGATTCATTAACTGAAGCCCAGGTTTTAATATTTATAAATTTTGATAAAATTATTCTTAACCAATAACTAAGGCGCAAAACTAAATTAGAGCCATTAGGTTCAATTAGTAATAAATAACCGCCCGGTTTTAACCAATAAAAAAAATTATTAATGACTTGGCTGATGTCCGGAAAATGGTGAACGGTATACGGACAAATAATTACTTCAAAGGAGTTAGAGAAAAAAATATCTTTATTTTCTAAATTGGCGCAAATTAGCTTATTATATACTCCGGTCCTCTCAGCTAGGTCTATAAATTTTTTATTGATATCAACTCCGGTAATACTAATATTTAAAAAATTTTGTTTTATCTTTAAACCGAAAGGACCGGAACCGCATCCCGCCTCTAATAAACTGCCTCTCAGATAAGGCTTTATTTTATTAAAAATTATTTCATAAGCTTCTTCAGAGATAGTATCCATGCCGCCGTGCTCGGCGGCAATTCTATCAAAAAATTCAAGTTCGGCCGAAATATTCTGCGTTTGAATCTTCGGCATCTTTAAAAAACCAACAAAGTTTCCGTTGGCGTACGCCCAGGCTTTTTTAAAATCACCACGTTTTAACAGCATGAACTCATAATACAAAAAAATAAGCGGATTAAAAATTAGAGAAAAAACTAAAAATTGCAGCCAAGAGGCATTCTTTTTCATGAAATAAACCCTGTTTCTGGCAGTTAGATAAGCGCGATATGCCGAGTTAAAGCCAAAATTAACGGGTTGATCTTTGTTCGGCAAATGTACGTTATGATAAACAAGCGCCGGCGAATACAAAAAAATCTTTTTACCCAGAATTTTTTTTATTCTAGCCGCTAAATCCGCCTCCTCATACATGATAAAATACCGCTCATCAAACTTATTAACTCTTTCAAAATCTTCCCTGCTGACCATAAAACAATTGGGCAAATGGCCGACTTCTATTATTTCTGGCAACTCTTTTGATCTTTTTTCGCCCGTTCCCCGATATTTAGCCTGGCTAGTCACCATATTAATATCAGCGAAACTTAACCAAATAGTGTTCGGATCATCTTTATAAAGCATTAACGGCCCGACCATTCCACAATCACTGTTTTTTTCAAAAAAACTGACCAGATTAGTTATCGCCCTATTATCAATAATATTATCGCTGTCAACAAAAAGTAGATATTCGCCGCTGGCCTGTTTGGCTCCTAAATTCCTGCCTCCCGCAGCGCCTAAATTTGTTTTACTCCTAATTAATTTAATTTTAGAATTACTACTAAAATTATCATTAATTAAATTCACGGTATTATCAGCCGAGGCATTGTCAACGACTATTATCTCTAGGTCTTGATATTCAGACTGTAAAACAGAGTTAATACAATCTGCTACTTCTGTCGCGCGATTTAAAGTCGGAATAATAACCGATACTATCTTTAGGTTGGCCTCTTTTTGATTATTCACCATATTTATTTCCTAAATTTGTCTCTTCTAATTTCATATTTTCGGCGTATATTTTCCTCAATTCATTTATAAAAAAAACTCCCGTATTTCTTTCTCTTACAATATATGTATATAAAATAAATAGAAAAACGGCACGAAATGCAAATGCAAAAACCCAATAAAAAATTACATAGGGCATAATATTAAAAATTACGCCTAGCAGTAATTGATATCGCACGGCAAAAAATAGGTAAGACGGGACTGAATAAAATCCAAATAAATTTAAGAATAGTTTATCTAACCAGGTTGATTTTTCATTATTCAGCACGGCCTCCTTTATCCTAAGACCGAAAAAAGCTTCATACCCTCCGAAGGCTAGGCCGTATTTTTCTGAGATAACCGCCAGCATCCCATGAAAAAATAAAACAAAAACTCCCATTATTAATATATTATTATTCTGCGTTACGCGGTAGGCCCCTAATATTATGGCGGTAAATACCAAATAGGAAGTTAATCGGTCTGAGATATCATCCAAAAAAGCGCCTAACTTGCTGACGATTGATTTTGCTCTAGCTAATTGGCCATCCAATACATCGAATAAAGAATTCACCATAGCGCAGACAAAACCGATAATACTACTCAGCTGGTCCCCTCGGGAAAAAAAATAGAAAATTATTGGCAACAAAATTAAAGAACGAGCGATAGTGATTTGGTTTGGTGTTATTTTAGAATTTTTTAAACGATTTATTATTATATCGGAAATTTTCCTGAAACCTAAGCCGACAAGTTGTTCGAAAAAAATACCATTTTCATCATCTACTTTTCCGTGGGTTTTAAAAATTTTTTTTAAATCTATTTTTTTCATTTTATTTCTTTATTTAATTGACTTTTTGTAATCAAAAAATGCCCACTTAAGCCCGGATATTATGCCTGTGTAGAAATTACGGAGATCATTGAAACTACCATATCTAATGGCCTGATATGTATAAATACTGAACCAAATTGGATAAAGAGTGATAAAGAGAGGAAAAAATGGTGAATACTTTCTCATAAAAATAATCTTGTTTCTGGCCGCCCAATATGCCCGACTTAGCCAACGCTTCTTTCCACTCTCCTTGTTAAGGAGTGGTATCATGTGGTAACAAACAGCTTTGGGCGTATATACTATTTTAAAGCCAGCTTCTCGGGTACGAAATGAAAAATCTGCATCCTCATAAGAAATACAATATAGGTTGTCATAGAATCCTATTCCGTTGATAACAGATCTTCTTACCAAAAAATTAGCGGGCGCGATTTGGACTTCTTCGATTTTTTCATATTGGCCGATATCTAATCCGGATCTGGAGGTGTTAGATCCAATAATCATATTCATTCCCGTTCCCGCCGCCCAGATAATATTTTTATTCTCCCAATAATAAATTTTAGGGACAACGATACCAATCTTTGAATCAGTTTCAGCCAATAATACCATTTCCGAAAGCGTATCCTGTAAAAAAATATTATCATGATCAACGAACCAGATGTAATCTCCGGTGGCTTGCTCAAGACCAGTATTCACCCCACCAGTAACACCTAAATTGATCGGATTTTTTATGAGGATTACTTGAGGAAATTTTTGCGCTACCGCGTCGCTCGTTCCGTCCGTAGAAGCATTATCAACTACGATAATCTCCGTTAATGGATAATCCTGCTTAGTTATTGATTCTAGACATTGCAATAAGACATCCCGCAAATTGAAGGTTGGTATGACTACAGAAACCTTTAGACGTTCCCTATCGCTCATAAGCAAATATTTAGAGTAGGCTAGAACTACCAACCACTTTTAATTACGGCGCATATTCTTTTAATGTCCTCTACTTGGAGAAAATAATGTATTGGTAAAACTAAATACTTGCTTTCAATTTTATCCATATTAGGACAATGTGAAACTCGGCCCCCAAAGACCGTATACATATCATTTCTGTAATGGACTTGGTTACTTTCTATCCCATTTTCGGCTAGTTTCTTTTTTAAGTCCTCTCTTCTTTCTACTAAGACAGTACACAACCAGCATGATGACCGATGGTCATCGTCGTCACCGATAAAAGTAATTCCGGGGATTCCCCTCAAACCTTCGCGATATGCCTCAAAAAGTTCTCGATGATGTGCTAATGTTTGTGGTAATATTTTCATTGCTTCTAAGCCCATGGCCGCCGAAATATCCGTCATTTGATATTTATAGCCGACTTCAATAATATCATTTTTCCAACGATCAGCTATTTTTGCTTGCCTATCTATCCCAAACCATCTGATTCTTTTCGCCTTATCTTCTAACTCAGAATTTTTTAGCGTTAGCATCCCACCGTCACAGGTAGTAATAATTTTAATTGCCTGGAATGAAAATGCAGTAAAGTCGGAAATGCTACCAACGTAACGCCCTTTATACATTGCTCCATGAGCCTGACACGCATCTTCAATAAGAGGGATGTGCCATTTGTCAGCAATGGCTTGAAGTTCATCCAAATCAGCCGGGAGTCCGCCATAGTCAACACAAACAATAGCTTTCGTTCGCTCATTAACTAATTTTTCAACGCTCTTTACGTCGATATTGAGACTTTCTGGCTTGATATCAGCAAAAACTGGTTTTGCGCCTTGGTAAAAAATTGGGGTATTAGTAGCAGTACAGGTAAAAACAGGGGTGATAACCTCATCTCCTTTGCCGACACCGGCCAAAATGTAGGCTAGATGAAGGGCATCGGTTCCTGAACCGACCGCTACTGCTTTATTAGGATGAGAAATTTGGTCAAACCAAACATTCTCAAATTCATCAACCTTTGGCCCTTGCCCAATCCAACGCGTATCTAATATTTTCCTGGCCTCTTCTCTTGCCGCCTCCGGGACATGAGGATAAAATAAAACTATTTTTTCATTGTTCATAAATTATTATTAATTAAATAAATTTTATACTTGTAAATTTTGTCGTTTTCATGAGAACTGAGTTAAATCTTAGTTTTATCTTTTTGAGCAAATATAAGTTGATTTAAGCCAAGTCCCAAGAAATGCTTCCGGTAATAACTGAGTGGTTTTAAAATCGTACTGTCGGCTATCCTGTGACAGGAATCTATTAAGGTACCCGCTCCGTTCTGTTTTTCCTTGAAAGCGAATCTTAAAACCCTAAAAGGTTTAAAAAATATATTTTCTAACAGCGGATAAAGAAAAGAAATGCCACATACTTCATGAGCTAAAATTTGAAATCCGCATTTTTCAAATAGTGCCCTTGTTTCTTTAATTGTCATCTCGGAGAGATGGGTTTGAGAAATATTTCTAAAAAATAAATTTCGCGCTGGAGTAGTTATTATAATCTTTCCCTTTGGCATTAAAACGCGAAAACATTCGTCAAGTACAAACTTAGGGTTTCTTAAATGGGCGATTACTTCATTCATAATCACAATACTAAAGGATGAACTCTCAAAAGGTAGCCCTTTCTCAACATCAGCTTTTATAACAGAAATACCTCGCTTCCGGCATTCTTCAATAGCAGTGTCATTTGTCTCTATTCCTATCTTTTTTTTTGCAAAAATTTTTTTTAGCAAAACCCCAAATCCGCACCCTATTTCCAAGACTTTATCGTCAGGTTCTGGGTTTAATAATTCTAATATACGCTTATAATCAGTTCGTTCCTCGGTTTTGAAAACAAATTCATGCATTTGATAGTATTTTTGATCATACAACTCAATACTTTCCTTATTCTTTTGAGCAAATATTAACTGGTTTATGCCCAAACCTAAAAATCTCTTTCGATAAATATTTAATGGCTTTAAAAGAGTTTTATCGGCCAGGGCGTGACAAGAATCGATTAATCCAGTTGCTTTTTCTCTTTTTCCTTTAAAACCAAATCTTAAAACCCTAAAAGGTTTGAAAAATATATTTTCTAACATCGGGTAAAGAAAGGAAATCCCGCAGGCTTTATGAGCTAAAACTTGAAATCCGCATTTTTCAACTAATTCTCTCAGCTCTTTAACCGTCATCTCAGAGAAATGGGTCTCAGCAAGATTATGAGCAAAAAAGCTACGGATGGGCGTAGTCATGAAAATTCGGCCATTAGAAGATAGAACTCTAAAACATTCTTTAAGCACTGGCCCCGGTTTATGCAAATGCTCAATCACTTCGATTAATATCACCACATCAAAAGATGAATCTTCAAACGGCAATCTCTTTTCCGCATCCGCTTTTATAACTGTTAACCCTTTCTGCAGGCATTTTTCGATTGCGAAATCATTAGTTTCTACGCCGATTTTATTTTCGGATGGGATTTGTTTCAATAAAACGCCCAAACCACAACCGACTTCCAGCACTCTATCGGCGGGTTTAATTTTTACAAAATTCAAAATAAAATCAGGACGCCCTTTATCCTCAAATCCGAATTCACCCAGTTCATAATATTTAGAATTGTATAAATCTTCTAAATTGTCATCGGACATAATATATTAATTTTAAAAATAATTCTAATTAAAACGAATGATATTTAGAAAACATCATGACAACGACACGCACTGCGCCTTCCCTTTTAATCTCCGGGAATTTATCTTTTCTTTATACCAATCAACTAACGGGATTAGTAAAGACGAAGGCATTATTAAACACCCTAAACTAAAAAACCAAAATTGTAAACTAAAAATATTTTGCCAGCGATATTTTACTAAATACCATGTTTCTCTCAACAAATATCGAAATTTTGCATAATTTCTTATTTGCACTAAGCCAACATAATTAACGGCGACAAAATTTCGTATACACTCTTCTCTTATTTTTTTAAACTCTGGCTCATAAAAAACACTAACAAACATGTCTTTCCAGCTTTGGATGGGCGATTTATCATAAATTGAAGAAATTAACCGAGTTTGGCTGGAACTAATTCTAACCGCCAAATTATAATCTTTTAAAAAAACAATCGGATACTTTTTAAAAATTGAGGCAAAGGGGTAAACATGACAAGGAAAAATATCGGGATGGAACGGCAGGTCTATATACTTTTTCCGCAAGGCCAAACCTGATAATTGATCCAATGTTTGAAAAACTTTTATTACCCTCCCAGCTTCATCGGTAATATTGACCACTTCGTCTTTGTCTTTGTTCAGCTGACCTTTGGCACGCACGGGGATTCTCACGTCTTTATCGAACCAATAATAAGGTCTGGTAACGGCACCAATGTCTTCAGATATTTTAAAAGCTTTATAGGTGTTCATTAGGGCTCCCGTCGCTAAAATATCGTCTTGCCCGAGTAAAAAAATTATATCACCTGAAGCTTTTTTTCGCAAACTTTCCAAATTTTTTGGATAACCCAAGTTGGCCGTATTTTTATAGAAAAGTATTCTTTTATCATTAACGGCCTTAATTATTTCTTCAATATTATCTTTTGAAGCGTCATCTTGTACTATAACTTCAAAATTATCAAACCCTTGAGATAAAAGGCTTTTTAATGTTTCTTCTATGACCTTGGCGCCATTATAAGTTGGCAACAAGACGCTAAACTTCAAATCAAACATAAAATAATTCAAAATTATGACCGAAATACAAACTTTAACCCAACTAAAAATCTTATTACATACATACCGGCACTTAAAATAGGGTGCTTAATAATTTTTTTCCATTTGCCATTCTCAAAAAATACCCCAAAATATCGATAACTGAAGCCAAGTTGTTTTTTAATATCATTATCATTCTTACCCCATTTATTTACGTAACCGTCGAAAGTGCTGACATACTTACTCTTCTTATTTAAATAAACTTTTAAAGTTAACCATTCTTCATGATGATACAATACCTGATCTGTAATTTCTAGGTTACAATTTATCCGTTTCAATGTTTTAGTGAAATCCCAGTCATCAGGGCCAAAAACGATATTCTTGACATCGAATCCTCCAACTTTTAGAAACAAATCTTTTTTTATTATTCTGATTCCGTCAATACAAGTTTTGTTATAAAAACTTCTTTCAAAATTTCTGATTTTGCCAAAGAGCCTTTTCCCACAAATAATCTCTGGAACATAAAGAGCGTCAAACTCTTTCAATTTTTTTGTCGCCTCCATTATCAAATCTTTGGAAAAAGTCATATCTGCATCGGGGAAAAAAATAATTTCTCCTTTAGCTCGACCGACGCCAAAATTTAATTGGGCGCCGCGATAATTTTTAATTTCTATCAAATCAGTCTCTTTTGATAAATCAAAGACTAATTTCGTATACTGACCGGCAATTTCTTTAGTCTGATCACTAGAATTATTATCCACGACGATAACTTCCAGATTAGAATAAGCCTGGTCTTTAATCGACCTTAGACAATTTTCAATATTGGGTTCTTCGTTTTTAGTGGTAATTACCACGGAAACTAAAGGATTCATAAAAAAATTATTTCATTTTAACATTTGGCGGTAAGCTACTTTAAATTACTATTTGCGGCAGTTGAACATTAAATAATGGCACAGACTTCTCCCGATTTTACTTGTTGGATATTTGCTTACCGTTATGTTTAATGGATGAATTCCAAAAAAACAATATTTAACAGCAATATTTTCAAACCCAACTTCTTGAAGTAATATCTTGACCTGTTGCTCATAAAATTCCTGGATATGTATATAATCTCCTATTTCTAAATTATAACCGATTTTGACAGGAAATTTTAATTTTCCGAAAATCAATTTCAGTAGATTGGCTGGTCTAAATAAATTTGGTGTGCCAAATATTAGTGTTCCACCTTTTCTCAAAACTCTGTACTGTTCGGAAAGGAATAAGAACGGTTTTTCAACGTGTTCAATAACATCTTGATGAAATATTAAATTAAAGGATTCGGCGGGAAATGGTAACGGTTTTTCTGCTGAAACTTTCTCAAATTCCCATTTCCCGATAGTGTTAAGAGCCGCGACATCATCTTGATTGACGGGATTTT
Organism: Candidatus Falkowiibacteriota bacterium; assembly: GCA_026396805.1. Lineage (GTDB taxonomy): Bacteria > Patescibacteriota > Patescibacteriia > Patescibacteriales > UBA12465 > UBA12465. The sequence goes on along the minus strand of JAPLVZ010000012.1, from coordinate 46,954 downwards.
CGACTATATCAGTGGCGATAATCTTCGTTATATTTTTATTATTTGAAAAAGCTAGATAATCCCATACTCCATCACCAACCGAAACAGATAAAGCTTTGCTATCTCGGGGTAATTCCAATTTCTGCAACCAATCAATAAAACAATTTCTTTGAGAAATTTCTATAACTGAGATTTTAGGATTATTCAATCTATCCTTTAAAGAATTTAAATGCATAGTCACTGTAGTCCTTTATATTAAATCTACTCTCTAAGATCCATCAAATGCCCTAATACCTTCGTTCCCGCCCGCCACAAAAATTTAATATCATCAAGATTTCTGTGCGAATATCCGCAAGGCGACGGGTTAATTCCTCAAAATAATCAAACGGCAAATCCGGGTTTTTTAACCTCTCATCATCTAATACAAAACCCTTAACAATATATTCCGAGAGCCTCTCGGTGGCCCATTTGCGGAAAATAGTGCCTTGGGGTGATTTTACCCGATAGCCAACAGCGATAATTAGGTCTAAGTTGTAATAATTAGTAGGTTTTGTAGAAAATTCGGAATTTCCGAATTTTCTCATTGAACTTAGCTCTGACAACTCACTTTCAGCATATATATTTTTTATATGTTCGTTTATAGTAGATTTTGCTTTATTAAATAAAATTGATATAAGATCTTGGGTCAGCCAGACAGTATCACCATCAAAACGAACATCGATTTTGATATGTCCATTTTGATCTTTATATATTACAATTTGTGAATTTAGGTTTTCCATAATACTATTTTATTAGCTCCCAATAATTTTCTGGGTAGTTTCAGGGACATTTTCAGGGACATTTTTATGCTCCTTAATTCTCTGCTCTACGCTCATCTTTTGCAAATCCGGTCTAGCATTGGCGACAGGTCTATGTTAAAAATTCTTGGTAATTATCACGATTTATCAAATTAACGCGACTGTTTTTATAAGCTAAAAATTCTTTAGGCGCCGACGCCTTGCCTTTACCCCATTTAAATTCATAACCGTCCAGACGATCGTTGTATTCTTCTACATAATCAACTTTCTTTTGACTGATTGCGCGCCAAAAATATTTTTGACAATATAAATTATCGGCCTGAATTTTTTTCAAACGCTCAATAATACAAAAATTTTCCCATAAAGCGCCGACATCATCACGAACCGCCAGTTCATTATAACGGCTGATTAAACTATTCCTGATTCCCAAATCAACAAAATAAATTTTTTGTTTTTTGACGATTTCCTTACGCTGATTCCGGCTATAGGCGCGCAGACGGAAAATAATAAACGCTTTTTCCAAAATATCCAAATAATTAACAACCGTATCGCGACTGCATTGCAGATTAACGGCCAATTCATTAATCGATACCTCGTTCCCGATCTGCAAAGCTAAGAGCTGCAGTAATTTAACAATCAAACCGGACTTTTTAATCCGATTAAAAATTAAAATATCTTGATACAAATATTTATTGCTTAAATTATCTAAAAGCTGGCGAGCGTTGGTCGAATCGCTTTTTACTATTTCCGGATATAATCCATAAATCAATAAATTTTCCAATTGCCCTTCAAGCTCATAATTTTTATAGAAATTTTTAAGTTCACGCAATGAAAAAGGATAAAGCGTGAATTCTAAGGCGCGGCCGGTCAAGGGCTCATTAACTTGATTGGCCAAATCAAAAGAAGATGAACCGGTGGCGACAATCTGTATATTCGGATAGGTATCTAACAGGAGTTTTAAAATTAATCCGATATTACTTACTTTTTGCGCTTCATCTAAAACAATCAAACGACCGTCGCCTAAAAACTTTTTTAAGGCTGTCGGATCTTCTTTTTCCAAGGCCGATCTGATGGAGGAAATTTCGCAATTAAAATAATCTGTCGGACGACCATGCTCTCTTAAAAGCTTTTTAGCCAAGGTTGTTTTACCAACTTGGCGCGCGCCATAAAGAATGATTATTTTACCTTTAAATAACCAATCTCTGATATTTTTTTCAATATCACGTTTTATTTGCTTATTTTCCATAAAATCATTAAAATTAGAAAATATTAAACAGCAATTTTAGTATATATTTTTGATGTTTAAACATCAATTTTAGTATATATTATTGTCTTTCAAATGTCAAATGAAACTATTACAAATTTACGCATTTATGTAATAATTATATTACAGATTTACCAAACAGCAAAATGTTAACTAGAATTAGCCAATTATTTCTTGCTGAAATCAGTCAAATGCCCTAGAACCTTCATCCCGGCCATCCATAAGAATTTAATATCACTCCAGCTTCTGATTGATTTTAGCTTATTAATGACGAATTTAGGGCTCATAAAGGCCTTATATAGCCCCTGGGTGAGTTCCTTGACTTGTTCAGTCGTTAAGGGGCATTTCATAACCTGCTCCCTTTGATCAAAACGATCATAATCGGTAAAATTCAATAAACCTTCCGCCCAGCATTTCGCATAAAGCGGCGTGCCCGGATATGGAATTAAAACCGTGCCCTGAAGGGTATTAACGCAGTTCTTTTTAAATAAATCCTTCGCTAATTCCACGGTTTTTTTAGCGTCTTCATAAGTTTCCCAAGGATAGCCGATCATGGCGGTAATATGAGGCTCTAAACCGGCCTCCTTGCACATTCTTAGCCCCGGTTCAATTTCTTCAACTTTCAGATTTTTATTAATCGCGTCTAAGGTTTTTTGATTAGCCGATTCTAAACCGAATAAGATAAAGCGAAAACCGGCACGCTTCATTAGCTTCCAGATTTCGGGATCCTTAATTCCGCTGATGCGCATATTACAACTCATGACGATCTTTTTATTGTAGCCGCGCTCTATCATGCCGTTACAAAATTCTTCCAGCCAAGGGCCGACCGGCAAGGTGCCGGAATCTTCCATGATTTCCTTGACGCCCAAATCAATCAGCTGGCCGACTTCATCCAAGGCCAAACGGGCCGAGCGGACGCGGAAAGTCTGCCCGGGGAAAAGCGTGGTCCAGGAACAATTACTGACGCCGACAAAATTAGCCGTGTAGCTATGGTCTTTATCAACCGATAGATTATAGACCGCTCCTTTATATTGCTCTTTTTTTAGTCGCGTTACGGGTAAATAAGCATAATTTCCGATAATAAAGCCTTTTTTATAAAGCGATTCAACTTTTTCCACCCTTTTTTTCTCGGCAAACAAATTAATAATATCAATACTGGAAAGAGTAATAATATTTTGTTCTTTAGTCATTTTCCCCCTTATCTTAGTCCGCCTCACGCTCGGTATAGCCGAACATCTTAAAAGAAGCATGACTAATTGGGACGACAGGCTGTCCGAGGCCGAACTTAAAATATATTCCGCTCTAGTTCCTCTCTGTCGATAATGAGCATCACCCCGAAAAATTCCGCGCAGTAGTTCTACTTGTTTTACTCTCTCGGCCTTCATAATAAATTCCGGCAGACTTTTATTATAACAATTATCGCCGAATAAATTCTTAAATACTTTGGCCAGCAAAGAATTTCCGACTGTAATTTGGGTTGTATGGTTAACTTTATTCTGATTAATATTAACCTCAACCTTAAAAATATCTTCAAATATTTTTTTAACATCGGCAATATATTCCCGCTCTTTCTGATTAAAAGTAAGGCTGATAACCAGGGAATTCGGCCGATTCTTTAGTTTAGAAACGCAGCCCTCCGCCAAGTAATAACCAAATAATCTATAAACATCATCTTTTAAAACTATGTCCGCCGGCAGCCAATTTTTTCCTCCCTCAAAACTTATTTTTCCACCTTTATATTTAAGCGGATTACTTTTATTGATTAATTGCTCGGCTTTTTCTAAAGATATATAGCGATGAACGGTTTCTCGGTCAATTTTAAGAAGAACTGAAATATCTCTTTCGCTTTTACCTTGCTGGTTAAGAGTTAAAATCTCTTTGATAAGCGAATCGGCAATTTTTTTCCAAGTGTTGATGATTGTTGGTTGTAGATTTAATATTTTTTTCAAATCTAACTTGGCAGTTTTAATAATTTCTCTGTTTATCGGTACGGCTAGATAATCGCCCTTACTGATCTGTCCCGCTTCTATATATTGTGGCTTATAATTTAAATAGGGTTTAGGGAGCTCGCAATTAGCGCAATCTAAGCGCTTAGAAAAATCATTATTGCTTTTACAAAGATAGCCGGCCTGGCCAACTTTTAAACAACGGCTTAAATCTTTCAAGGGCAAGTTAAGCACTTGATGATTCGGCGTTATTTTAAAAGGCATAAGACAATTAGTCTTTATCTCGATCAGTTCGCCCTCATAATTTCTTTTTAAAGTTTCATTAACTTTTTTATAATTTCCCAAATGGGTTAAAACTCGATCTCCTTTTTCTATATCCGCTATATTTTTAGCGCCTTTGATGGTTAAAACTTGCGCTTCACCGGTCAAGCAGAAACTACACCTCCCCCACCAACAATCGCGGGCGTTCATCAGATAGGCGCCGGGCATGTATTTAAAATTGCCATTCTTATAGGCATAAAGCCGCCAATTGGTCAGCTCGCGGTCAATCATGGGCAAGGTATCTAGATTCTGGGCGGCATAATTCTGCCTCTCGCCGCTAGATGCGGCTTTCAAAGCCTTGAATTCTCCGTCCCGCCAGTTAATCTCCTGATTGTCGCTCGTCGCCTGCCACTCGCCACCCGTCCGCCAGTGCCAGCCCGGCTCCAGTTCCGCTTCGCCGGCTAAAAACCGAACCAGGTTCAAGCCGCCGAAATCATAGTCGCCCCCGGCCAGGACATAGTCAACTTTGGAATAACGCAAGCTTTCTTCCGGCTCGGCCGTGACATGGTCGCCCAACAGGACGATCTTAGCCGCTAATTTAGTTTTCAGATCATTGATAATCGCCCAATGCCGTTTGACGACTGGAGTCTTGGTTTCAAAAAAAATCAAATCCGGATGCGCCGACAATAGGCGCTTCTCCCAGTCTCCATAGCGCAAACCCTCAGCGATGCCGTCGTCCCAGACGACTTCATGGCCCGCCTCTTTCAGTAGGGTCGCCAAATAAGCCGGGATAACCGGATAGATATAGGTCGGGCTGTTGAACCACTGGAATTGGCGATTCTGGCTCAAAAGCGGAATTCCTTTCTCCGAAATCAGCGGCGGATATGAGATGAATATTTTCATAATATTATCGTAATTTACTTTTCAAATTCCTAATAAAAATAAATCCTTTCAAAAAATTATAACCGTAGACCAAGTGAGTCAAGAAAATATAATAAACGGCGTTTAAGGCGACCGGAAGATTCTTTTCGTAACGACTAATGTCAAAAATCGCCTTGATTAAGGCTATTAGGTAAATTATCCAACCTAAGACATATAGTTCTAAAACTATCTTGTTAAAAAAGCTGGCTACCCCGCCGCTGATAACGAACAATAAAAATAGGCTGGGAATAAAATAGAAAAAGTTTAACTTGCAAAAAGTTACCTTGCCAGACGTTTCCGGATATTTCTTGGCGAAAAATCCGCGGTGGAGGCCATAACCGCAGATTTGCTTCAAATGCTTGGCCAGGCCGGCGCGACGATGATGATAGGCGATTAGCGCCGGATCATAAATTAATCCGTTCGGATATTTTTTAATCAAATCCAAACATAGTTTAGTGTCCTCTCCCGGCCAAAATTCGCTGGCAAAACCGTTAAGCTCCGTAAAAACATTTTTTCTGATGGAGAAATTAACGCTCGGCCAATCGTTTACCGGCCGTTTTTTCCCGACCGGCATATATCTTTCCGGATTGCCTCCGGCTAGCGGACTTAAAAAAACCGCGCCGCTGACCTTTTGCCAGAAACTATCATTCTTAGGAGTAATTGCCGGTCCGCCAACCGCTTTAATGTTTATATCGTTAAAATTACTTTCCAAAACTTCTAAAAAATTATTCTCCGGATAAGCGTCATCATCAATAAAGATTAATATTTCTCCCTGCGCATCCTTGATTGCTAAACTTCTTTTGGCCGCCGGTCCGACATGACCAGTGGCTATTTGTTTTGTTTTTAAAGCGAAAAAATCGGAATCAATTTTATCCGGATAAATAATTATTTCATAATCGTCCCGATTAATCTCCAAAACCTTCGGTACGGCCTCACGGATATAATCATTAATCGCCTTAACCGGAATGATAAAACTAAATTTGATCATGCGTATTCATTTTATTACTTTCTCTCCGAATGATATAAAGCGGCCGGCCTAATACTTCATTATGAATATGGGCAATATATAAAGCCACTAAGCCGAGTGAGCATAAAACAATACCGATAAGAAACGCTATCAGAAGGGCGAGCTGAGCCGGACCGGAAAAACTGACGGCATATGTCCAATCAAAAACATATTTACCTAGCATAACACAAAGCCCGAAAGGACCGATTGTCAGTATTATGAAAATGCCCAGATATCCCACCAGTTTTAGGGGAATAAGACTAAGAGAAACAAAGCTATTAAGCGCTAACCGCTAGAAAAATTATAACCGGCGCGACCGTTAGTCCGCTCCGGCGCTTCAAAATAAAGGTAATCGCGTCTAAAACCCAACCAGTCTATCAGGGCTCTAGTCATCCGCTTGGACTCGCCGAGACGATTAAACGCGTCAATGACTTCCCGCCCGACTAGACGAAAATCCGTTTCGTTCGGTATAATATCAACGGTTGAAATACGGCGAATAATCCGATAAAAAATAAAAGAACCGGCGTTCTTAATCAGACCGGCCTTCTTATTCCTCTTTCTAATACCGATAACGACTTCCGCGCCCGCTTCCCACTTGGCGATAAACTCCGGAATTAACTCCAAGGGATGCTGAAAATCCGCGTCAATCATTAGAGCCGCTTCGCCTCTTGCCTGGTTAAGGCCGGCGCTTAGCGCCGCCTCCTTCCCGAAATTACGGGAAAATTCCAAAACCTGGATCCGGCCGTCGTTAAGCTTACGCAATTCTTCAGCCGAAGAATCACAACTGCCGTCGTCAATAAATATTATTTCCCATTCGTATTTTTCTTCCAGACCGGACAAAACTTGCGCCAAGGACCTAAAAAATCTCGGAATGTTCTCCGCTTCGTTATAGATTGGAATCACTATTGAAATTATCGGTTTTTCTCTCATATTTAAATAAACAGTTCTTTTTCAACTGTTTTATTGGGCGATTATCTGTATATATTAAATCACTTTTGTTAAGCTTAGTCAAATAAAAAAGAATGCCTCATTTAAGGGGTTTGCGGAAGAGCGGATTAGGGAAATTCTGCTAATTTATCCCTCTCACCGCTCGTTTAATTCTCTCTTCGCTTGGCAGTTTTGTTTTATATAGAGAAACAAATATCTTTTCCTCTAAACCGTCTAAAGCATAGATTACTTCTTCATGACCCAGTTCTTTACAGATAATAAGGCCAATAGTGTCGTTTTCGTAAACATACTGTCTATTATGGCGATAATAGCCAATATATTTATTCATTTGACCGATATCGCGGCTATCTAGTTTATCAGCCTTAAGATCGACTAGAATAACACAAGGAATGCCGCGATGATACAAGACTAAATCGATATAATGCTTCTCATTATCGATTAATATGGGTACTTGTCGACCCAGAAACATAAAATCATTACCTAATTCCTTGAGGAAATATTCGATATTGGAAATGATTTTATCTTCCAGCTCTTTTTCTTGATGGCTGGGCGCTATTTCTAAAAAATTAAAATCGTAATCGGGCTTGAATATTTTTTGCAGGTCGACTACAGCCGGAAGCTTGGTTTTTAACATTTTTTCCTTTTCTTTGTCATCGGTTTTCTGATAGAGACGATTTTTAATCTGCTCTTTAAGTTCCCGGATAGACCAGGAGTTAGCTACTATCTTACTTTCGTAAAATTGACGTTCTTTATTATCACTTAGTTCAATTAACTCAACATAATGAGACCAGCTCAATTGTGCAGACACTGTCTGCACAATTGGATAAGCTCTATAAAATTTAACTATTTCATATAAAACGCGTTTGCCAATATTTAGATCTACGGCCAGATTCTCTATTAAATACTTTTCATATTCAGCCCTATCTTTATTTTTTAATTCCTCCCTAACTATCCGTTCGCCTATCTGCCAATACGTCTGGACTTTAATATTATCTATGGCTTTATAGGCCTTGTTTTGTCCTTTAATAATAATTCCTTTTAACTCATGTAATAGATTCCCATAATCGCTTGGATTTGCCAGGCTTTTATTAATTCCGCTGATTTTTACTTTTTTCATAAATTTAAATGATTAATAATAATCACCCTATTATACCAAACCGGATATGAAGAAAAGATAAAGACTTTTTCTGACGTGAAAACATCGGACAAACTGCTTTTCCATACAAAAAAGAGCCCCCTCTCTCTTCACAAAGGAGCTCAATTAACTCAACATAATGTGACTAGCTTAATTGTCGTGACAGTGTCGCGACAATTGGATAAGTTCTATAAAATTTTATTATTTATTCTTTTAGCTTCTGGGTTGCCTAAATACGGAATTGAGTGCCACGGAGAGAGTTAACTCGGTAACCCACGGAAATAATTACGTCAAGATTATAAAGATTAGTATCATATGTTTTTCCGTCAGCGGCAGTTATTCGGAATTTCCGAATAGTTCGGTTTTCGCTAAGCTCAGCCTCATTAAACACATTTTGTAAAGAGAATAGATGAATATAAACTAAGCGTGGAGAGGAGTCATCGGACTGATAAAAAGCGTTTCTAAAAGACGGTAATAGCGTTCCCTTTCCCCCTATTCAAAAAGACGGCTCTGGCCGTCTTTTTTATAAGTTTCACGCATTTTCCCGTCTTGAGCCAACATCTCCAGTTTGTCACATTTTGTGACAGACTCACTTCCTTAACGAAACCGTGACAAATTGTCACGGTTTGTGACCACTTCACTTCCGTCTCCGGCGTCAAATAAAAAAATCCTTTATTTTTTATTTAACTTGGCTTTATCGCTGTTTTGCTAAGCTGAATAATATAATAATTAATTTTAATCCGCGTGGCCGCCAATAAGCGGAGGCGGAGCAAATCTTATGAATGACAAAAACAATCAAATCATTATTTACAGCACGGAAGACGGGAAGATGAAACTGGAAGTTAAGCTTGAAAATGAGACTGTTTGGTTAAGTCAGGTTCAAATGGCAGAGTTATTCAATTGCGGCGTCGCTAATATTAATCTACATTTAAAAAATGTGTTTAATGAGGCTGAACTTAGCGAAAACCAAACTATCAAGGAATACTTGATAGTTCAAAAAGAAGGAAATAAGGAGGTGAAAAGACCCGTAAATTTATATAACCTAGACGCGATTATCTCGGTCGGATATCGGATTAATTCCCTCCGCGGCACGCAATTCCGCATCTGGGCGACTCAAAAGCTAAAAGAGTATATTATCAAGTGGTTCGTGATGGACGATGAGCGATTAGCCGGCGGTAAGGTCGCCAAATCATACTTTCAGGAATTGAAAGAGCGAATCCGAAAGATAAGAACCTCGGAGGCTAATTTCTATCAAAAAGTCAGAGACATTTTTGCCCTTAGCGTTGATTATAGCCCTAAAACCGATTACGCCCAGAAATTTTTTGCGATGGTGCAGAATAAATTCCATTATGCCATCAGCGGACTGACGGACGCGGAGATAGTTAACAGTCGGATAGACAGCTCTAAGGAAAACCTCGGTTTAACTAATTGGCCAGGGGAAATTATTACTCGCGAACAGGCGGAAATCGCTAAAAATTATCTGGAAGAATTGGAGCTTAAGAGACTGAATTTACTGGTAGAGCAATTCTTGTCTTTTGCCGAACTGCAAAGCGTTAAAGAAAGATTAATGTATATGAGAGATTGGGTTAATGAATTGAACGAGTTTCTAATCTTTAATAAGGAAAAAGTATTAAATAACGCCGGCGCCGTGTCTCGTGACGATATGGAGGAGAAAGTTAGATTAGAATTGGCGAAGTATAATCAAAAAAGATTAAAAAAGTAATAGAAACGGTTACAAATTGTAACCAACCGAAATTTCTAGCTAATGATAAATAATAGCGCCCCCTTTTCCTCTATCCAAAAAGACGGCCCTAGCCGCCTTTTTTTATGAGTTTCACGCGTTTTTCCGTCTTGAGCCAACATTTTCAACTGTCCGATTTTTTCGGACACTTCACTCCCTTCCTAAAATATTCAATCGTCTTTTTCAGCCCCTCTTCAAGCCTTATTTTCGGTTCCCAGCCCAGTTTCGTCTTAGCCAGGGTTATATCCGGCTTTCTCTGCCGCGGGTCATCAGCCGGTAAATCTTTGTAGATTATCCGACTCTTACTCTCCGGAATCAGCCGCAAAACCGTTTCTGCCAGTTCCTTAATGGTAAACTCTTCCGGATTGCCGAGATTAATCGGACCGATAAATTTCTCCTGATTATTCATCATCCTAATCATCCCCTCAATAAGATCATCAATATATTGAAAACTGCGGGTCTGCGAACCGTCGCCGTAAATCGTGATATCTTTATTTTTCAAGGCCTGAACGATAAAATTAGAAACAACGCGGCCGTCACCGGGGTGCATATTCGGTCCGTAAGTGTTAAAAATCCGTATCACCCGGATATCAGTTTTGTATTGACGATAATAATCAAAAAACAAAGTCTCGGCGCAACGTTTCCCCTCATCGTAACAAGATCTGATTCCGATGCAATTGACCTTGCCCCAATAAGTTTCCGGTTGAGGATGGACTTCGGGGTCGCCGTAAACTTCGGAAGTAGAAGCCTGAAGTATCGTCGCCTTGGTTCTTTTCGCCAAATCCAGGACATTAATAGCGCCATAAACAGAGGTTTTTGTAGTCTGGACCGGATCAAATTGATAATGGATGGGCGAAGCCGGGCAGGCTAAATTGTAAATTTGATCAACTTCTATGTTTAAAGGGGAAGTGATATCATGCCGCCGCAGTTCAAATTTCGGATTTTTCAAAAGCGGCCGGATATTGGCCTCGTCGCCGGTAAAAAAATTATCCAGGCAGATTACTTCATTTCCTTCTTCCAGGAGCCGTTTACAGAGATGCGAGCCGATAAATCCGGCGCCGCCGGTAATCAGAATCTTCATAGCTTTATTTCTTTATTTTATAAACTCCCCGGAGTAAATCCAGGTCTTTGCCGGTATCTACGAGCAGTTGATTATTGAGCTTCACGGTCTGATTGAGGAATTCTAAAGCAATTTTATCCTCCTGGCTTTTAAGCGGCTCTTCCTTAAACATTTCTACGAAAGTCGACATATCCTTGATAAAACAATGTCCGCCCGCGCCTCGGCCTATCTTACTTTGCAGCCCGCTCTGATGGGCGATAGCCAAATGGCTGAATCCGATACGGGAATCATGACCGACGATATCGGCGACAATGCCATAATCTATTTTCTTCCGCCTGGCCAGATTATAAACGATATTGGCGAAGATGACTTTCAAAAAAAGGAAATTATTGCCCATATACTTGACCAGTTCCGCTTCCCGGCTCCCGACCAAAAAATTATGGGGCGCACTCGGTAATAATTTTAAGACCGCCGCGGCCTTGGGCTTGGATTGATCCGTATAACCGATAATGTTACGGACGGGAAATTTAGTATCGTAGACAGCGTTCTTTTCCGTCAAGAATTCCGGCGAATGCAGGATGTATTTCTTCGGGTACTGGCGCTGAATTTTTTCCGTCGTGCCTATCTTGATCGTTGATTTGATGATCGCGGTCTTTCCGTCGCCGACCAGCTTAATCACTTCCCAAAGGATGCTATCATCAAAACCGTGCGGCGTGCTTGGCGTCGGCACGGCGATAAAGACGAAATCGCACGTTTTGATCAAGTCTTTATTGGCGGCGTAATTTTTATCGCTGTAACGGATAATCTTATAACCCCGGGCTTCAAAATCATCGGCCATATTCTTGCCGATAAAACCCTGGCCGATAAAACCGACCAATACTTTTTTCTTACTCATATGGATATTTATTTATGTATATTCCTCTAATATTAAAGCACTTTTATTAATCTTAGTCAAATAAAAAATAGTAAACAACTATCCCCAAGATTATTTTATAATTTTCCATAAAAACTCAACCGGATTATATTAATTCCCCTTTATATCAACTTATCCGTCCCCGGTCCTTTCAAACCCAAATGCTGATAACCGAGCGCCGTTACGACCCGTCCGCGCGGCGAACGGTCTAAAAATCCGAGTTGCATGAGATATGGCTCATAAATATTTTCAATCGTCTCCATTTCTTCGCCGCTGGCCGCGGAGAGTGTATTCAATCCGACCGGGCCGCCTTTGAATTTATCGATAATCGTTTCCAAAATCCGGCGGTCAATTAAATCAAGCCCGAGTTCGTCTATTTCCAGCATCTTGAAAGCTTCCAGGCTATCTTTTAGCGCCACTCGGCCGTCGCCTTTCACCTCACAATAATCACGTACCCGTTTTAATAAACGATTAGCGATGCGCGGCGTCCGTCGGCTGCGCTGGGCGATTTCTTTCCGGGCGTCGGCGTCCATATCAATACTTAGGATTCCGGCGCTGCGGCCGATAATTTTTTCCAGGTCGCTATTTTCATAAAAATTAAGGTGATGCGTGACGCCGAAACGATCCCGCAGCGGCGCGGATAATAAACTGGCCAGAGTCGTCGCGCCGATGATCGTAAATTTCGGTAGGTCCAAACGCAGCGTCCGCGCGCTCGGCCCCTTGCCCATAATAATATCAAGAGCGTAATCTTCCATGGCCGGATATAAGATTTCTTCAACCGTTTTCGGCAAACGATGGATTTCATCAATGAATAAAATATCGCCCGCTTCCAGATTAGTCAGAATCGCCGCCAAGTCGCCGCTTTTCTCAATCGCCGGTCCGGACGTGACGCGAATGTTGGCGCCAGTTTCATTAGCGATGACATGCGCCAGAGTCGTCTTACCCAATCCCGGAGCGCCGTATAATAAAATATGCTCAATCGGCTCACCGCGTTTTTTCGCGGCCGCGATCATTATTTCCAGATTCTCTTTGATTTTAGCTTGACCGACATATTCCTTTAAAGACTTCGGACGCAACGATAAATCAAGCGCCTCATCGCCTTGGCGTTCTATCGGACTGATTAAACGGTCGGTAGTATTAGACATATGATTAAATTTTAAATTTTGAATTAAATCTTAAACTCGTATTAAGCTTTTCTTTCTTAAACCTCTCTAAACTCACAAATTGAATTAAAATCGCAGAACTGACACATTGGCGAGGGCGTCGGTGTAAAATCCCGTTTCTTAATAGCCGCGATTTCCTCAATGACACTGACGCGCAATTTAGTGATATCTTTAGCCGTCGCCATAAACGAAATCTTTTCGCCGCTCTCCAAATAATAATAACTCAAGGCGCTGACTTTAACTCCCAAAAATTCTTCCAGAAACAATTGATACAGGATTAATTGGCGCTTATCCTTAAACTCCAATTTCGCCCGATTCTTTCCGGTTTTATAATCTATAACCTCTAAAGTTCCATCACCGAGCTTATCAACGCGGTCAATCGCTCCTTTAATGACGTCACTGCCGATCTTAAAAGAAAATTTCTTCTCCAAAAATAATATTTCCGTCTTGCTCGACGCCACTTGATAAGCAGACAAGAATTTTTTCAAAGCGTCACGGCCCTTAATCTTATATTTCTCCCGCTCTTCTTTGGAGGCGTAACCGTCCGCCCGCCAGAACTCCGCGTATAATTCCATTAATCTCGCTTCGCTTAGAAGATTGGCTCCAGTTTTTCCCGACGCGTTTTTACCGGCGGATGCCTCCGATCCGGCGAACAAATCACCTTGTAGTATTTTTCGCTCGCTTAAGAAGGGGAGTAAGAAATTATATAAAGTATTATGGAGCACCCGTCCGAAAATGAGCGAGGCCTTATCGGTGGAGGCGGGAATTTTTAAAATGAAAGCGTATTTATACTGGAGCGGACAAATTGAATAGGCCGCCAATTGCGAAAAAGAAAATTTATCCGGGAGCGGATATTTTTCCGCCGCGCTTTTTTCAAGCGGCGCCAGTTCGCGGGCGTTAAGATAATGCAAATCGCGCAAAAATTCGTTTTTCTCGCTTAGCGCCAGTTCCGGCCCGATGGCACTCGTGAGTCCCATCTCGGCAATAAAGCGCGACGGCTTCTTCTCACGCGCTCCGCCGTAGTCTTTGGCACCGGTCAGATATAATTCAGCTTTAGCGCGCGTCGCCGCCACATAGAACAATCGGCGTTCTTCTTCCAGATGCGCGTCTGACGCTTCCGCCAATTTTTCGCGAACCAAAGCGTCGGGAATAGAAATTTTTTCGCTGCGGGCGACGGTCGGGAATTTCTTATCCACCAGGTTAACAATAAAAACGTATTTAAACTCCAGGCCTTTGGCGCCATGGACCGTCATAATTTTAACCGCGTCACTGTCGGCGAAATCCAGTTTTAAAGAACCGGTTTCACCCGCTTCCAGCTCCATATTTATCGCCGAAAGAAATTCTCCCAAGCGCAAATCCGGTTCGGTTTCTTCCATGGTCTTTATCTTCTGATAAAGCTGGTTTAAAAATGAAAATAATTCCAGGTCCCGGTCATGATCTAGCCCGACGAGCAGCCCGGAATCGTAAGCGAAGCGCAAAAAAATCTTAGTCGGTTTGGCTGTCGCCGCCATTTTTGAAAACTCTTCAACCAGCGCCAAAAGCTTATTGATATTCTTGACACTCTCGGGGCTGACGCCGGAAATCGCGTTGATATTTTTTAAAGCTTCATACAAAGACCAAACTTTGCGCACCGCCGTTTTATTGATATTCACGAGATCAAGGTGCGCCACTTTAAATATTTCCATATTCAAAACGCGAAAAAGCGCGGCGGATTCATGATAATTATCCAGTAACCTGAAAAAAGCTAAGATATCTAAAATAATTGGCTTATAATAAAGTCCGCGCCAAGACATAAATTGGTTGGGAATATTTTGACGGCTCAATTCCTTAACGTAAGCTTCGGCCGTATCGTTCGCGCGCACGAGAATCGCGAAATCCGACCAATTAGTTTCTCCCGTGCTCGCCCCTTGACCGTTATCCGTTTCATGAAGTTCGACTGTCCGCCGCGCGACGTATGACAGCTCGTCATGAGCCGATTCAAAATTCAAAAACTTCACGGCCGGCCCCGCGGATTTAATTTTATTGATCTCGCCTTGAGCGACAAGTTTCTTATCGATCTTTAATCTGGTTTCCAGACGATTGGGATTATTGTTTTGAATAAAGCGATAAGCATAGTCTAAAATCGCTTGGCGCGAACGATAATTGGCCGTCAGAATAATCTCTTCGGCTTTCGGATAATCATCCTTGAACTGCATAATATTAGAAAGCGAAGCGCCGCGAAATTTATAAATAGAATTGTGGACTAAGATGCCGTTGGCCACAAAATTATGAGTCCGATTAACTTCTAAATCATAAACGTAACCTGTTCGCCTGTTTTCTTGACGGCTGACAATCTGATCATAAATAACGCCCCCATCCGTCACAATCGGCAAATACATGCCGGGAAAAATATTTTTAGCCGGGACGATTATAGATTTTAAAAATTTTTCTTTAACCTTGCCAATTTTCATCTGCGGCTCTATGAATCCGCCGATTTCTTTTTGAACCTGGCGCGCTATTTTTCCTAAATAGCTTAAATCCGGACTGGTCAAACGCAATCTCCGACCGGTTTGGCTGGGATTGATTTTAAAACCCATCTTCTCTAATTTAAGAATCGTCAGTTGATCGCTAGTGTCGATTGATAATAAATGTGCCACGGCGGGATTAATAAGAAAACCGTTCTTGGCGACCTTGGAATGATATTTCCGATAACACATTTCCAAATGGATTTTTATCCGCAATTTGTTCCCGCGATTGACCGCTTCCAAACAATAGGGTGAGGCTTCTAAATCAATATTCAAATCTTGGGCTAAACGATGAATACCGGCCGCCACATCCAATTCTTTATATAATTTGGAACTCCAAATCTTTTTATCCATTATACCGTCTCTCTCCTGAAAACAAACCGTGGGGATGCCATATTTCAAAGATAATAATACTTCCTGATAGCGCGCTTCGGCCATAGTTTGATAACAGCCAACGGCGATAATATTATCAGCCGACCTTTCCAGCCTTAAGCGCAGCGCCAAATCATTAGTCATGCCCAAACGCCAGCCTAATTCCTGTTTGAACATCAGATAAACATAAAAATATTCCTTACCGGAGATTCTGGGCATGAAACAGAACATTTTATGATTATCGGTCGCTGTTATTTTTTTGCCGGATTTAGTAACGAATGATAATAACAACGCGATTTTTTTTGTTTTATTAACATGCCCGACCCGACTATAACTCAAACTTCCTTTTCCGACGGCCGTCGCCACTTCATCGCCCGTCTTGATGTCTTTAATTTTTTTCTGTCCGGTTTTAGTCAAAACTAAAGCATCGCCCGGCAGACACTGATCATCATCGCCCACAACCACCAAATTATTTTTCGGCGCGGCCAGCATCTTCACTAACTCATATTGCGCCCAATTCGTATCCTGAAACTCGTCCACCATGATATATTTAAATTTCGCGCGATAAAATTTCAGAATATTTGACCGCTCTTTGAATAATTTAAGGACATAAACGATCAAATCGCCGAAATCCAAAAAATTATTCTCCAACAATAATTGATTATAAGTATGATAAGCGTCGGCCAATTCTCGAATGCGTCCGATTTCCAATTCTTCGCCGTCGTCATCTTCTTCGCCGGCCGTTTTAGCCGCCACTGGCTTCTTTTTTGGCAGGACCAGCACTTTTTTACCTATTTTTTTCCCGCTCAATCTGGCGTCCTGATCAGACTCCAACTCTTCCGCATACTTCAAATACTCCGCGGCAGAAATATTTTCATCCTTCAGGCGGGAAAAATGCCGCAACAGCTCCGAAATAAATTTAGTCGGATTGCCGAGAGGCCGATAATAATCCAAATTGAAACGATTTAAATTTTTCTTGACTAAGACCCATTGCTCGGTCGAATTTAAGAGTTTAAAACCGGGATTAAGCCCGATATCCAAACCGAATTCTCTTAGTACTCGTTCACAAAACCCGTGGAAAGTATTAATCCATAAATCCACATAGCCGTAAGGCAAAATCTTGTCCGCTCTCTCTTCCAATTCCCCGGCCGCCTTTTCCGTGAAAGTCAGGAGCAGAATTTCGTCAGTTTTTATTTTCTTCTCCATTATCAGATAAGCCAAGCGGTTTATCAGAACCGTGGTCTTGCCCGTACCGGCGCCGGCGACTATTAAAAGCGGCCCCTGATCGTGAGTCGCGGCTGTTTGCTGTTCCTTATTCAATTGTTTCAGTAATTCTGAAAGCATGCTAGCGATTATAGAATTATAATCATCAAACTGAATTAAGCGACACTAAAAGCGTATTTAATTAAATTAAAACTTCAAAATACTCTTAAATTTACCAGCGCTGGCTTGGCCAATTAAAGCCAGATTCAAACCGCTGTCCCGAAATATCTTCTTGGCCACGACGCGCAGTTCGCTCGCCGTCACTTTATTTATCTTCTTTAGAAATTCTCCCGGCGTCATTATTTTCCGACGTAAAACCGCTTGGCGGGCGTACCAAGTCGCGAGATTATCAGTCGCTTCCATCTGTAACAACGATTTGCCTTGCAATAAGTCCTTGGCGCGCTTCAGTTCTGGCGCGCTGACAAGTTCCGTCGTCAGATTTTTATATTCTTTCAAAATAATCTTAATCGCCGCTTCCGTTTTCGCAATCGGTACGCCGGCTTGCGTCGTCAGATAGCCGGAATCGGAATAGGTCTCATTTATAGTCCGGACGTAATAAGCCAAACCGTTGCGTTCGCGCAAACTGATGAATAAACGCGAACTCATCGAGCCGCCGAGAATTATGGATAATAACTTGATCTTGAATTCATCCGGATGTCCGATCGAGCAAGCGCGAACTCCCAGAGACAGGTTTATCTGATCGGTTTTTTTATAAACAACCAGCATTTGCGGCGTTTTCTGGGTCTCTCGGACCGCCGGCTTGTTCCGCCACTTATTGGCTTTAAATTTAGAAAACATCTCCACGGCCGTTTTTTTCGCTTCCTCTTTTATTCCCCCAACCAGAATAATATATATTGACTTAGAACCATATTGCGCTTTTAAATATTTAATAAAATCGGCGCGCTTGAAGTTAGAAATGTTTTTTTTGGTGCCGATGGTTTCCCAGCCGGCCGGAGTATCGCCGTAAAGACAGGATTCAAAAACGTCTTCCACGTGCATCATCGGATTATCCTCATACATATTCAATTCTTCGATGATAACGCCTTTTTCTCTCTCGATTTCCGCCGTTTCAATTTTAGAATCCAAAAGCATGTCGCTAATGATATCAAGAGCCGCCGGTAATTTTGACGCCGCTACCTTTACCCAATAGCCGGTAAATTCTTTGGCTGTAAAGGCATTATATTCTCCGCCGAGCGAATCCAGCTCGCTGGCTAGCGCTAAGGTGTTCGGACGCTTAACCGTTCCTTTAAAGAACATATGCTCCAAAAAATGAGACAGGCCGTTACTGGCGGCGGTTTCATACTTAGAGCCGGCTTTAATTATAACTAAAGCGGTCGCGGTCGGCGCTCCTTTTATCGGTACCGTGATCAACGGTATCTTATTTGACAAAATATTAACTTTATATCTATTCATATAATTACTCGGTATTTTAAATATCAAACCGTTCTCGTGTTTTAAATTTACCACATCTTTGATATAATTCAAAGTAAGGAAATCTGGCTTATCATCATTAATTTAGAAAAATTATGCCTTATAAAATAAGCGACCGGAATTTCGTCCTGAACCATGGCAAACAATATAAGATTCTTCGCGTCAAGGACATGCCTGACGAAGAAAAGCCGCGCGAAAAAATGATTAAAGACGGAGTCGGATCGCTTAGTTCCGCCGAACTTTTAGCTATCATCTTGGGTGTGGGCACGAAAAAAGAAGAAGTATATTCTATGTCCAGCCGCCTACTGCGAGAATACGGAGAAAAAGGCATCGCTTATCAGAAAGACCCGAGCGTTATTGAACGCGATTTAAAAATTCCTTTGGTAAAGGCTTGCCAAATAGTCGCCTGTTTTGAGCTGGGTCGTCGTTTTTACCAGAAAAAACCCGGGGGATCAATCACCGTCAGGACCGCCAAACAAGCTTTTGAATATTTGAAGGATATGGGCAGCCTTAATAAAGAACAATTCCGCGGCCTCTATCTTAATACGCATTATCAGCTCATCCATGATGAAGTTATTTCTATCGGGACTTTAGACTCTTCCTTGGTTCAAGCGCGTGAAGTCTTCCGACCGGCCCTGGAATATTCCGCGGCCGCCGTCGTCATCGCCCATAACCATCCTTCCGGAGTAATCAAGGCGACTAAAGCCGACATTGAAATAACCAACAAGCTGATTGAAGCCGGAAATATCCTGGATATTGAAGTTTTGGATCATCTCATTATCGGTAAAAATAAATTCACGAGTATTATTTAATTCATGCCTAAAAAATACCAACTAACTCCAATTATACATTTGCTAAAAGACGAAGCGAGCGTCAAATTCCATATCAAAAGCGCTGATTATTTCGGTACGATCGCGACCGTTTTGAATTTACTGAAACAGCGGATTAAAAAAGACGGCTATACTGACGCCGTCTTAAATAAAACTCTAAAAAATCTGACCGATGATTTGCTGTTCCTGCAGAAAAATTATGAAATAAAACACCGTTCTCAAATCAGCCCGAGAATCAGGAATAAAAATAACAAACCGAAAGGCAGGCTTAAAAGCCAATGATCCAGCAACATGATAACGACTAACGCCGCCAAAATCGCTCCCGAATATACCGCGCGGCGATTTTTTTTAACCATCATTATGAGGAAAGCGCCAAAGAAAAACAAGGCGAAGACCCCGGCTTCCGCCCAGAGGAGCAAGAAAAAATTATGGACCGGCTGGTAATCCCAAACCGCCTTCTTATAATTATCCGCCTGTCTTAAAAATAAAGAATAATTACCGACACCGACGCCCGTTAAATAATGGCTCTTGATTAAGTCTTCCGCTTGTCCTAAATAATCAAGACGCTCGCTCGTTGATTTCTGCTCCAGACGCGTCTCGCCTTGGAGGCGAACCTGAAGCAACGACTGGTAAGGGTAAGCGATAATAAAAATCATGACGCCGGAAAAAAAGATCAGCGCCAGATAACGACCGATAACCCAGCGGTCTTTTTGTCTTATCAAGCTTATTAAGAGAACGGCTAAGCTGACGGCATAAGCGATCCAGGCGGTTCTCGAAAATGTAAAAAATAAGGCGAAGAGGGCGACAAAATAAAAAATGAACAAGAAGATGGATTCGCCGATTTTCTGCTTCGTCCGGATTATCTTCTTTTTCGCCAAAAGATAAGCGGCGAGAATCAAAGCGATCGCCAAAACCCCGCCAAAAATATTGGGATGATCCATTCCGCCATAAACTCTCAACCAGCGGCCGGAAGCGGTCTCAACGACCGCCGTCCCCAATGTTTCCGGATCATGAGCGGCCAACCCCAAATATTTAGAAACGAAAGAACTCTGGCTTAAGAATTGATAAATGCCGAGCACCGCTTGAAAAAATAAGCTGGCTAAAAAAACATAGATTATTTTGATTTGATCAAGACATTTATTCTCATAACCGAAGCTCTCGGTCCCTTCTCGGAGCAGATAAAAAACTCCGACTCCCATTAAAAATAGGAGATAATGATAAAAAGCCAAAACCTTGTCGGGTGCGACAAAAAAGGATATGAGAACCGCTATTTCCAAACCGGCCAAGGCCCACCAGAGCCAAGAAATGGTACCGCCTTTTTCCGAACGCTTGAGCTGATAAATAAAAAAGATAATCAGTATCAAGAGTAATAATAAATGGCTGACGTAAAGGCTAATCTCATTGAAATTAGTGTCGGCCGGACGGAGAATCAATTTAGTTTGCCATGGGAAAAGAAAAACAAAAACATAAAAAGAATATTCAATTGTCTTCTTTAAGAATTTCATTAATTTTGTTTCCATATTTTTCCGCGTATTCCCGGCGCCGATCGCGCCGGTATAATTTTAAGATTGAATCATTAATAACGACGCCGTCGGAATTATTCATGCTTGACTTTAATTCGGCCGGCATGATAGCTAATTGGAATCTCTTGGCCAGAATTTCCAATTTGTCTAAAAAAATATTAGGCTTTGGGGATATAGCCGCTCCAACGGCGACCGACCCAAAAGATAATTCATTAACTTCTAAGAATCGTTCATAAGTCTTGTCCTTATTATACAATAAAACCAAGGACCGGCGCCAATAATCAAAGTAAGGGTCTTCTCCTTGAAGACGCAAATCATCCAGGCAGAGGCGGTCGGCGGCGACATAAAAGCTTAAACAGATCTTATCCTTCTTATCGGTCGCGTTCGGCCGGCGATTTAAGAGCTTAGCCAAGCCGGTACAGTATAAGCGCGCGAGCCAGACGCGATGCGGGGCGCTAACAATAAAAAAAT
Source organism: Candidatus Falkowiibacteriota bacterium (assembly GCA_026396805.1). Classification (GTDB taxonomy): domain Bacteria; phylum Patescibacteriota; class Patescibacteriia; order Patescibacteriales; family UBA12465; genus UBA12465. The sequence goes on along the minus strand of JAPLVZ010000012.1, from coordinate 25,426 downwards.
CAATATCGCTCTCGGCGCGCGAATTATATTGGCCGAGCGAATTAGCCAGGGCGACCATCCGCACAAACGGCAAAAGCGAAAAAATGCGCGCGAACCGGCGGGCAATCTTCATTTTCTCGGCGCTATAATTATAACGCCTCTGTCTTATCGTCGTGATTTCCTCTCGGCCAACTAAAAAATAAAAGCCGCTTCTCTGACTAAGAGCCGCGGCGGGTTTTAGTATTTCCTTATCTAAAAAATCCAAAATCTCGGTCAAGCCCCATTTTTTGTCAAGCTTCATCCAAATTTCATAAGCCGTTAAAGGATGGTCGAACAAATCAAAAAAAACAAGCACTTTGATAATTGCCTCTTTTAATTGACGCTCCGGTTTAATTTCAGATTCCGGCATGTAATTAACTTTGCTTCGGACGCTCAATCGTTAAAACCTCAATCTCGCTTTTGCCGCCGGTAATTTTCATCACGTCCTTATCTATTTTCTTGAATTCTCCGGCCGCGTTATTATAATGATTAACCGTTGTTGATAAGCTTAATCCCAATTTTTTAATAAACTCATCATAGCCGGCCATATGCTTGCCCAATTTTTCAATATTCGCTCTTATTTCCAGCGCTTTTTCCTCTATCTGCATCGCCTTCAAGCCCTGGAGAACCGTCTGTAGATAAGCCAGGAAAGAAGTCGGGGAAACGATAATGACTTTCTTGTCGCGAAAAGCGTATTCAATCAGGTCGCGCGTATTGGTCTTAATCGCGCCGACTTTATTGACGAGCAAATCGTAATAAATCGCCTCCGAAGGGATGAACATAAAGGCGAATTCCAGAGTTTTCCTTTCCGGCAAGACATATTTGGCCGTTTCATCAATCCGATTCTTCAGGTCTTTCTTGAATTCCTGTTCCAGTTTTTCCCGTGTCTCCGCATCGGTGGCGTTTAAAATCCGCTCATAATTTTCCAGCGAAAATTTCGCGTCAATCGGAATTATTTTATCTTTAACGAAAACGACCGCGTCGACGATTAAATCTTTTCCGGTTTTTTCGTCCTTGCCCATCTTATATTGCATTTCGTAAGAACCCGGCGGTAAGACATTTCTTAAAGTCTCCTCTAAAAAATACTCACCGAGCACACCGCGCTGTTTCGGGTTTTTGAGAATATCCTGCAAACTCTGAAGCTGGGAAGAAAAATTAACGACCTGCTTATTTGTTTCGTCCAGCTTAGTCAGCTTCTCGGTCACATCGGCAATCAGCCGCGCCGATTGGGCGTTGATATTCTGGACTATCTTAACGGTCTGGCCGAATTGATCTTGGTTCGCTCGGTGCGTTTCTGATAATTTCCGGTCCAATTCGCCGCGCAACTCCCCGTTCTGCTGGGATAAGTGTGACAATTTTTCCGATTGTTGGATCAATCGTTCCGCTAGGGCGTCTAATTTCCCGCTGTCAGTACCGTCTTTTTTCTTTAAAAGCAAAGAAATCACGGCCGCGACGCCGATTATCAGAATTATTAAGAAAAAGACGATTAAATAATTATTCATATATTTGAATTATAGCCCAATCTCCGACTTTTTTAAAGTTGACAAGACTAAATAAAAATCGGATCTAAAAACCGATTTTTACATATCAAATATTTATTTTAGTCTAAATTTCTTCAATTTATACCCAAGTAACTCCGGCAACTTTGTCATTTTCTTCCTTAAATCTCATTATCTTGACGCCTTGCGTATCGCGGCCAAGCACGCTGACCGATTTGAACGGCGTACGGATAACTTGGCCTTGGTCGGAGATAATAATCAAATCACGACCCTCCATCACCTCGGCGTTGACTAAAAAGGCGTTGGTGATATCGCCGGTCTTATCGGTAACTTTCGCGGTCTTGATGCCGCTACCGCCTCGGCCTTGAACTTTGTAAGCGGAGAAATCCGTGCGCTTGCCGAAACCATGCGCCATGATAGTCAAAATTTGATAAGTGCGCTTTCTTTCCTTGTCGGTCTTGGCGATGCCGACGCCGATTAGAGTATCAGCTTTATGCAATCTGATGCCATGAACACCGGCGGCGCCGCGACCCATTTCGCGGACATCTGTTTCTTTGAAACGGATGGCCTGGCCTTTGGCCGTAATTAATTGGATATGATCGGAGCCGGAAGTCGGTTTGACCCAGATTAACTTATCGTCTTCCTTTATCTTAATCGCGATCAGACCGCTGCGGCGGACATTACTGAAAGCGCCGAGTTCCACTTTTTTAACGAGCCCTTGCGCGGTCGCGAAAAATAAATACTTGCTGAAAACCGCTTTGTCCAAAGGCAGGATAGAAGAAATCTGCTCGCCGCCGATAAGCTGCAAAAAATTGACGACCGGCGTGCCTTTGGCAATCCGGGAGGCTTGCGGAATCTCATAAACTTTAAGCTGAAAGACGCGGCCCTTGGTCGTAAAGAATAAGACGTCGTTATGAGTCTGGGAAGTGAACATGAAATCCACCGTGTCTTCTTCCTTAGTCGTCAATCCCATAACGCCTTTGCCGCCTCGGGCCTGAACTTTGAAAGTATCCGGCTCCAAGCGCTTGATATAGCCGTCGCGCGTCATCATGACGACCGTTTCTTCATTTGGCACTAGATCTTCCATGCTGAATTCCTTGACGCCATGGACGACGACCGCCGTCCGGCGCTCATCGCCATATTTATTAGCGAGCTCTTTCAGTTCATCCTTAACAATCGCTCTGATACGAGCGACAGACTTAAGAATTGTTTCCAGTTCTTTTATTAATTTCATTTTTTCCTTCCATTCTTCCTCGACTCTCAACTGTTCCAGGTTCGCCAAATTCTGCAGGCGCATTTCCAAGATGGCAATAGCTTGCCTTTCAGAAAGTTTAAACTTCTTAATTAAATTAATCTTGGCGACTTCTTTATCTTTAGAAGCTTTAATAGTCTTAATGACTTCATCGATGTGCTTTAAGGCGATCATGAGGCCTTCCAGGATATGAGCGCGATCTTTAGCTTTATTCAAATCAAATAAAGTCCGACGCCGGACCACTTCTTGGCGATGTTTAATATATTCTTCCAGAATCATCTTTAAAGTCAGGACTTTCGGCTGGATACCGTCAACGAGCGCGAGCATATTAAGATGGAAAGTCGTCTGTAAAGATGTATGCTTATACAAGCTATTTAAAATCTTTTTCGGATAAGAATCTTTCTTGAGTTCGATCACGATGCGGACGCCGTCCTTATCCGACTCGTCGCGCAGGCCTTTAATTCCTTCAATTTTCTTTTCTCTGACCAAATCGGCAATCTTCTCGACCAGATCGGCTTTATTGACCTGATAGGGAATTTCGGAAACGATAATCCGGAAACCGCCGCCCTTTTCTTCTTCAATTTCCGCTTTACCGCGGACGACAACACCGCCTTTGCCGGTCGCGTAAGCGGCCAGGATTTCTTTCTTATCATAAATAATGCCGCCGGTCGGGAAATCCGGACCTTTGACGAATTGCATCAGATCTTCAACGCTCGCCTCGGGGTTGGTAATCAGATGATCAATCGCGTCCGCCAGTTCCTTTAAGTTATGGGGCGGAATATTCGTGGACATACCGACCGCGATTCCCATCGTACCGTTTAAAAGCAAGTTCGGCAATTTGGAGGGCAAAAGGCGCGGCTCTTTATGACTGCCGTCGTAATTCGGAATAAAATCCACCGTATCTTTATCAATATCAAAAAGCATTTCTTCGGCGACGGCCGATAATTTCGCTTCCGTATTATGATTAACAAAACCGTTGGCGATAAAAGAATGGCAAAGGCTATCCACTTTAACCGAATAAACCGTTTCTTTGATTTTCAGGCGCTCCACGGTTTTGATTCCGTTAAAGAAAAATTTATTGGCCAACAACCAATCAATAATATTTAAATCGGCCGCGCTTAAAATCTTTTTCAAAGCGCCATAATTCTTGCTTAAACTGTTATAGCGGTCAAAATTGTTTTTGCTAATAAATGATTTCTTATAATTCGCCCTTAAATACTCGTTCAAAAACGGAATGTAATCTGTCCGACTTAGGCGTCCCGGATTAAGCGTCTCGACTTTAGCTAAAATTGACTTTTTTCGGTTTGACCAAAAATTAATCCGGTGTTGAAAATTTAAAATATTGGCCGCGCCGGAAATAATTAATTTATAACACTCATTCCGCTTATCCTGATAAGGCGCGGTGGTAATAATCTGATAATTTAATAAAACCGTCTTTAATTGCTGAATCAGCTTGGCGCTTTTGGAGTGATAGGCCAATTCCATCGCCGCGCCGCCATGGCGTTTATCCGTTAAATGACCCACTGAACCGTCGCCTTCAAACAGGGCTTGTAAAAAATTCCGGATGACTTCTTGACGAGATTGTAAAATTGAAAATGGAATTTCCTTGGATTCGGATTTGGCGAAAGATAACCCGATATTTTTTAAAAATTCCACCGCTTGCCGGTGATAAAGACTTAATTCCCAACAATTTTCCTTGATTCTCCGCTCATATAATTTGATGCCGGAAAATTGCGCTAAAATAATGGCTTTAACTTTATTATAGAAGTTCAAATCAGAATTATTGAAAGATATCTGACCGCGGCTATAGCTCCCTTCGGATACTAAAGCCCCTAATAGAAAGGCCAGATCCTTATTCATCGCCGTTGGAAGTTTTACCGGCGTCTGTTTGGCGCGATAAATCGGATGATACTGGCGCAATTTTAAGTCCCGCGCGGAAAATAAAGAAGCGCCGCGACTGATCAGAACCTGATCGCCCGTCGTCAATTCTGATAACATTTTCCAGGCGATAGTCGGCCGAAAAAATAAATCTTTGGTCCAGACCATGAGCGGATGATTATAAGAACCTCTGACTTGATAGCCTTGATCGGTCGTCACCTTGATAATATCGTGTTTGCCAGAATTAAAAAATTTACTGGCGCGCGTAATCTCGCCGCGGTAATTTAAAACTTTTAAATTAACCGACGCTTCGCTCTTAGAAGAAATTTCCTTAATCGGCAAAATTCCCTTGTCGGTTAAAATTAAAGTGTCGCCGGTAACGCAATAGCGCATGGCCGCCGCATTATCGCCGTCCATGGAACCGAAATTACCTTGGCCGCGGACGAGCGGGTAGCGCATAGAAAAATCTTGGGCCATCCTGACCATGGATTCATAAACCGCGCTATCACCATGCGGATGATATTTACCCAAAACTTCACCGACGACGGTCGCGGATTTACGGAATTTCGCGTTCGCTTTCAAACCGACGCTCCACATCGCGTAAAGGATGCGGCGATGCACCGGTTTCAAACCGTCGCGAACATCGGGCAGAGCGCGAGAAACAATGACGCTCATCGCGTATTCCAGGTACGACCGGCCCATTTCCTCGACTATCGGCTGTTCTTCCACGATCCCGTATTCGGTTTTTTTGCGCAGATTAGCGACAGCTTCCGCCGGCTCTTCCTTAATATTCTTGGTTTTTTCTTTTTCGGTTTTAGACATAAAGAAAAATTTAGTAGGCGATCAAAGTTATTCCTTCGCATCCGGACGGCACGACGCAAGGTTTAGCCGCGCCGATGGTCGGCATACAATCTATATATTGCGGACAATTAGCGGTTGGCTTGGTTGACGAAGCAATTTTTCCGGCGCTAGGCGTGGACGTAGCCGAAAAAATCGGCGACGAGGTCGCAACGGCAGCGGAAGAAGTCGCGGTAAGCGCCGACGAAGAAGCATTTTTAACCGCTTCTTCCAATAGTCCGGATAAAAATTCATCACCGGCCTTCTTTTCCGCGGCCGCCTTATCCCCCTTTATCTGATTAAGCTTAACTTGAGCCTCGCCTAAAGTCCTTCCCAAATCATCCTTAAGACTCGACCAGGCGGTGCTGGAAGCTTGATTATTATTTCGGCTATCTTGCCAAACATTTTTCAGATTAAACGCCCAAAGAATCAAAATAATAAAAGCGACGCTGCCGATTATGACGCGAGCTATGAATATTTTTTTCTTCTCTGTTTCGTTCATTTTATTATTGCTATATTTTTTCCATTCGTACTTGCTCCCGACGTTTAAATTATTTTTTGATTAAAACAGAATGAAGTTGTTTAATCAAAGGGATAACAACGGCCGGAGCCATTAAACTGTAAGAATCTATTCCTTCATCATCTTTAACCACATAGGGACCCTCGATTGTCTTAACTTTATCACCTTCTAGCTGATAACTGTAGGCCGGGGTCAGTTCATAATCATCAATTAACTCGCGAGCGGCGCTTACCGGGATGGAATTGCGCAACATTATTTTAGGAACACCATGCAAAGAAAAGACCTTTCTAATCAGGACGTCATCCAGTTCCAGGCGGTCGCGAATCGCCTCGATTCCCAAACTGTCCCCTTCTTTGGCCACCATTCGCGCCTTATTACAATTCGGATTATCGCACATCAAATAAAATTCCTTTTTGGTCTTGTCATAACCGACTTCCGGAGTGGCCAATAACTTTAGATTGCGCGGCGTCTGGCAAATCGGACAGACTACCCGGGCGCGCATGCGTTCATCTAAAACATTTTCCGGAATATCTATCGCTATAAAAATATCCGGATCTTGGCGATAATCAATTAAATTTCGGAAATACAAAGCGTAGGAAACCTGGTCCAGGGTTCGGGGAAAACCGTCAATAAAAATAATTTTTTTAGGCGACAAATCAATTTCTCGTTTCACCAAAGTCAAGACAAACTCGTTCGATAGAAGAGAAGCCGTATCCCGGTTGAGAAAAGCGGCAATGGCATCATCAATGGAAATATAACCGCGATAATGCTCGGCAAAATATTTTAACAAGTCTTCCTTTTTTTTCGGATCTTCTAAATCAACGGACAAACGACGAACGATGTCGCCGACTGAAATATGGCTTATCTTATCGGCGCCGAATATTTCCATTATCAATTTAGAGTAAGTACCCTTGCCGGAATTTTTCTTGCCTAACCAATAGGCGATGAAAGTATTGGTTTTAAAATGCTCTTTTAAATCCGCGATTTCGCGACCGACCTTGGCCTCGAAATATTCGCGGCGATCGGCGGGGTTCATAAGATTAAACTTCTTCGTCAAGCTTTCCACCTTGGTCTGATACAAAGACAAGGGAAAGCCATCTCTGGGGTGTGACATAATCATGATAAAAATTAATTGAATTAAATACTTAAAATCACCAGTTCCATGTCTTCTAGCGGCAGGTCTTTTTTGGAAATTTTTAACTTTTCTTCATAAGTCGGCGTTAGACCGATTTCTTTAATGAATTTTTCTACTCCGTCAATATCTAATTGTTCATTTTTAGAATCCTTGGTTTTATAATGCATCGGGATAACAATTCGCGGTTCAATCTGAGAAATTACTTCCACCGCTTTTTTCGCATCCAGGGTATATTTGCCACCGACCGGAATCAATAAGATATCGGTACCGGCCAGTTTTTCCAGTTGAGCGTCGTTAAGTATATGTCCTAAGTCGCCGAGATGCGTTACGGAAATATCATCGATTTCTATGCGATAAATAATATTACCGCCGCGTTCGGCGCCTTCTTTTTCGTCATGATAAGAATCAATCCCTTCAATCAGCACGCCTTTAAAATCATATTCACCGGCGCAATCAATAATAAAAGGGGCGCCGCGTAAGGCACTGACATTATTATGGTCGTGATGTTGATGCGAAACCGTCACGATATCCGCTTCAAAATTAGGAACCTTTAGGCCCACTTCTTTATTAAACGGATCAGTCACGACGGTTGCACCTTCGGGCCCGATCTTATCTTGAAGCTTGAAACAGGAATGTCCTTGCCAGGTAATAATCATATAAGTAATCAATAAAAATAGGCTATGAAACCTTATTTTTATTATAACAAACCAAAGCCTCTCGGTCAACCGAATTTCCTTGACTTTTTTGGTTATTATTAAGCATTATTTAGCAAAAATTTTAACGTCGCCCTCAATATCCGTTCTTTTGATTGGAATATTGAGAGCCGTTGCTCTTTCTAGAAAAAAACTGCCGGGATGACCGAAGCGATTATCCGCTCCGACGGATATAACTATTAAGCGCGGATTGATTTTTTCCAAAAATTCCGCGCCGTTAGAAGTGTTTGAGCCATGATGCGAGGCTTTAAAAACATCAGCTTCCAGGGGCCAGCCGGACGCAAGAAGCGCCTTCTCCGCCGCCGCCGGGTTATCGCCGGCTAGTAGAAATTTTTGGCCGCCACAATCTAACCGGGAAACTAAAGAATTATTTGGGTCTTTTTTTATTCCCAAAATATCTGGGTTTAAAAGGTTTAGGTCGCAGCCTATTCCAAAGGATAAATCCGCTTGACCGGCTAAGGGCTTAAGCTCGACATTATATTGAGAAGCGATTTTTAAAAGATCGGCCATTAATAAAGAATCCGGAGTCTTACTCTGATAAATAAGAGTCCCGACTCGATAACGCTTGATAACTTCTATTAAGCCGGTGATATGGTCATCATGATAATGGCTAAGAATTATAAAATTTATCCTCCGCTTATAAAAAGGTAAATTTTTACCTAATCCTCGTAAGACTTTATTGTCCGGTCCGCCGTCTATTAGGATTGTTTTACCGTCGGGAGTTTTAATAAGGGTGGAGTCTCCCTGACCGACGTCCAAGAAAATAAGCTCCAATTCGTGATTTGGTCGCCCAAAAATCGCAAAAATAAGTAAAATAAGTCCAAAAAGCGCCGCTAGAGCTAGAGCTGTTTTTCTAATAATATTAAACAATTTTTGTCTATTTTTCTTCATATTTTGCTTATTATCACCTCCTATATATAAACGCCATCCTTTCATTATAAAAGATCAGATATGAAGAAAAGTTAAAGCCTTGACAAAAACTTATAAATGTTATATAATGATTAGATTCTTTAAAAATTAAATAATAACCAAAAAATAAAAACTGGAGGATTTATCATGACAAAAAAATTTTCAGAAGTGTTAGAAACAGGATCTCAATCCGACCTGTCTAGCTGGATAAAAGAAAATATTGGAAAAAGACTTTCCAGTATCACAAAGCCAGAATTAAGGAAACTTATTGATGAACTTGAGGCGCCGTTGTATGTAGACGCAACCTTTGCGCACGTTGATCAAGCACCTAATGTACTGGTGAAATTTCCACCAGTATCAGACAAATGTCTGCTTTTGTGCCCTGAGCATTTCTGTTTAATTCCAAACGGAAAAACTTTATCTGATGGAATACAACTGATTGCAGTCCCGGCACATTATCGCCGAACGCTAACATTAGAAAATGGGATTCAGCTCTACAGAAATTTTTACTCAACTAATGCTCAGTTTTTGGGCGAAACAGTCGTAGCAGATGTCACAATCCAAATCAAAAACGATTTAATGAGTAGAAAGAAAACATTAGTACTTAACTACGAGAACATCCGACCAAAAAGTACTTGCCGCGCTACTTTCGGGATGAAGATTGGCACAGACGCCGGCCAGATTCCTATCCCTGGGTCTCAAAAATTTATTGAGTTTAAAAAACTCTAACCACAAAACAAACAAAAATCCGAAAAAATCGCTCGTAAAACTCGTAAAAGCCGTCATCAACAATTGACGGCTTTTTCAATAGTCTTTTTCGAGCTTTATATCAATAGCCCTTTACCTATAATATTCCCCTAATACAAAAACCACCCTGATTCCGCAGGCCGGTTTCTGTATAATTTTCAAATCAATAAAATTTATCAATAAAATAAATTTTAAAAATTATCTTTTTCTTTTGGCAGTCTTTTTCTTAGCCGCCTTCTTCGCCGGTCTTTTAGCGACTTTTCTCTTGGCGACTTTTTTGACAGCCTTTTTTGCAGCTTTCTTTTTCATAATATCACCCCCTTTCTTAAATAAATTAGAATCTATTTATTTTATTCTTTAAAAAATTTTATCCCTTATCTTAATTATATAACTTATTGAAATAAGTAGCAATAGTTTTTTTGTTTTTTCCGATTGAGCGGCGATATTTTTTCGTCGCGCCCGCAAAAATTTCTCCAGCTTATAAAAAATTCGTCTGACTACCAAAAAAAACCGCCGCTCGATTCCGAGAGCGACGGATTTTTATTTTTTTCTCTTCACAAGAGTTTTTTCGGCCCTTATAATCGCTCCCGGAAAAAATTTTCCAAATCAATTATCTTAATTCTCTCTTGTTGCATAGTATCACGATTGCGCACCGTCACTTCCGAATTAGTTAAAGTGTCAAAATCAATCGTCAAGCAATAAGGGGTGCCGATCTCGTCTTGGCGACGATAGCGCTTGCCGATATTACCGTTATCATCAAACTCACAGCGCCAGGTCAGCTTTAATTTATCAAATATTTCTCGCGCCTTGCTCACGAGTTCGGATTTATTCTTTAACAGAGGGAAAACCGCGATCTTAATCGGCGCGAGCTTCGGTAAAAGCTTTAAAACTACTCTGGTCTCTCCCTCTAACTCCTCTTCTTTATAGCCCTCGCATAGCACCGCCAAGAAAGTTCGACCGACACCGGCGGAAGTTTCGACGATATGCGGCGTAAATTTCTCATTCGTCGCCGGATCCAAATAATTCAAATCTTGACCGGAATATTTACTGTGCTGCGTTAAATCATAATCGCCGCGGGCATGTACTCCTTCCAACTCCCTAAATCCAAACGGGTAGCGATATTCAATGTCATAGGCCTCTTTCGCGTAGAAAACTAAATTTTCATGCTTATGCCACTTTAGATTATCAGGATTGATTCCCAGCCCCAGATAAAACTGCCAGCGCGCTTCTTTCCATTCGTCATAGTATTTTTTATCGTCTCCCGGTTTAATAAAATATTGCATTTCCATCTGTTCAAATTCGCGCGTCCGGAAAATAAATTGGCGCGCCGTAATTTCATTGCGGAAAGCCTTGCCAATCTGGGCGATTCCAAAAGGAATCCTCACGCGCGCCGAATCAAGAACATTTTTATAGTTAACATAAATTCCCTGGCAGGTTTCACCGCGCAAATAAGTCGGTTCTTTGATCCAATCGCCGGTAAAATTCCCCAAATTAGATTGGACGAGTAAATTAAACTTGCGACCGGGCGTAAAATCACTTGCCCCGCAGGCCGGACATTTAATTTTTTCTTTATTTTTGTCAAAAATATGATTAATTTCTTCTTCGGTCATTTTTTCATCGGCGAAGACTCCCGCTTCTTCCAGCAAGGCGTCCAATCTTGAACGCGCATGGCATTTCCGGCATTCAGTTAAGGGGTCGGAAAAACCTTTAACATGCCCGGATGCTTCCCAGACTTTCGGACTCATAAAAATCGCCGCATCCAGACCGACAATATCGTCGCGCAATTGCGTCATCGCTTTCCACCATTCTTTCTTGATATTATTCGCCAGTTCCACGCCGTAAGGCCCGAAGTCATAAACCGCCGCGAAACCGTCGTAAATTTCCGAGGACGGAAAAACAAAACCCCGTCGCTTGCACAGGGAGATAATTTTATCTAAAGAATTGTCAGTCTCTTTTTTCTTCATATATTTCTGGCTTCTATTTATTATCTAAAGCGTTATCTTATCGGAGACGCTTTTCTTTACATCTCTTCCAGCGCTTTCAGACCCAAAATATCAAAACCGTTGTGCAAGACCTGGGCCAGCGTTTTAATTAAAGCCAAGCGAGCTTTTCTAATCTTCGGTTTCGCTTTCAGAATATTAATCTCATGGTAATAGTCGTTGAAGAGCTGAACCAGCTCAAATAAATATCTTGTGACTTCGCTCGGATTATATTTCTCTCCAGCCGACGCTATCACTTCCGGATATTTAGCCATTCTGATTAGTAATTCTTTTTCTTTCGGCTCTGTCAGCCGATTTAAATCGGCGGCGCCGAAACTGAAGCCTTTTTTACGGACGATACTTTTTAATCTAGCATAACCGTACTCTAAATAACAAGCCGTATAACCGTCAAAGCGCGCCGCCTCGTCAATATTAAAAGTGATTATCTTATCGGCGCTGACTTTGAGCATCTCAAACTTAATCGTCGCGATCGTCAAAGCCAGAGCCACTTCCTTAATCCGGCCGGCAGCCCAATTCTTATGGCGGGAACCGGTCTCCTCTGATAGCCTGGCAAAAAGCTTATCGCGCAATTCCTGATAAGTGATGACATTGCCGGTGCGTGAAGACATCATCCCGCTCGGAAGCGTCACGAAGTCATAAGTCAGGTGGACTAACGGCTGTTGATAGCCGATAAGTTCAAGAATCTTAAACAGCTGTTCAAAATATAAGCTCTGTCGCACGTCAACGACGTAAATAGAACGGGATAGGTCATATTTTTTAAATTTTTCCGAAGCTAAGCTTAAATCGGCGGCCGGATAAAGCGCAGTTCCGTCGGAACGGATAATCGGCAAAACGCCGAGGCCGTATTTTTCCAAATCGGCGATAATCGCCCCTTCGCTCTTTTTTAAAACTCCCTTAACCAACAGCTCTTTAACTAATTTTAAGCCGGCGTCAATCACTTCGCTCTCGTAAAAAATATGTTGAAATTTAATATCCAACTCCTTATATATGGAGGCAAAATAATCAATGCTCCAACCCCTAGTTTCTCGCCAAAATTTATGATTAGCGCCGCTCCGGTTTTCGATTTCCGTCATAATTTTTCCCACTTCTTCCTTATACTCCGGATTAGCGGTTAATTCGCGACTGGCCGCGGCATAACATTTGCCCAAGAGATAACCTTTATTTTCCGGCCGATCCGCGTAATTCGGATTCTTCCGCCAATTCCAAATAGTCTTAGCGACGTGGATACCGAAATCATTAATATAAGAAACTGGAATGGACTCATAACCATTGGCTCGCAATAAATGATTTATCGCGTCGCCGTAAGAGATATTACGCAGATGTCCGATATGATATTCCTTGTGCGTATTGCCGTTGGAATATTCAATCATAACCGACTGGCCGGCGCCGCTCTTATTAAATCCATACGCGACCCGCTCTTTTTTCACCTGTTTGACGACCGAATCAGCCAGATATCCAAGGGAAATAAAAAAGTTAAGATAGGGGCCGGTCGCCTTGATGTCGGAAAAATATTTTTGGAGTTCTTTATCGGCTTTTAACTCCGTCGCCAGATTTAATGCGAATTCCGCCGGATTTTTCCCCGCCGCTTTAGCCGCTTCAAAACAAATAAGACTTAAATCCCCCAGGGCCGGATTCGGCGGATAAGAAAAATTCACCCTTTCCAGTTTTAAGGCGGAGGCAATCTTTGATTTTAAGTCTTCTAATATATACATATCTTATACATACATATCTTATAAGGTCGTCACCTCTAAGCCTAATACATCTATAAAATCACCCGAACAAAATTAAACTTTCCCTTCTGGATAATAATCGAAGTCATATCGCCGTTAAAGTTTATTTCTTTCTTCACGTCTTTTACGACCATCATCTCGCCGGTATTGGCTCGCCCGTTCTTTTCCGGTTTGATCTTAATCGCCCCTTCTTCGATTTTCTGGCGCGCTTCGGTCTTACTTTTAACAAGTTTCGTCTCCACCAATAAATCAACTAGAGTATTTTGTTTTTTTGTAACCTTATAAACTTCGATTTCCTCCGGTATCTCTTTTTTCTGGATAGTACTCACGAAATTTTCTTGAGCCTTTTCCGCCGCCGCCTGGCCGCGATTAATTTTCGTGATTTCCCAAGCGAGTTTCATCTTAAAATCGCGCGGATTAGCTTTTCCATTTTTCAATTCGCTCTCAATCTTTTTGACTTCAGTCATCGGAATATTGGTACATAATTCCAGGGCGGAAATAATAATCCCGTCCGGCCAAGACATTATCTGGCCGTACATATCATTAGCCGCAACATTTAAAAAAACCACATTCCCTTCGCTCTTACCCATCTTTTTCCCGCTCCCATCGGCGAGAAGCTTCATGGTCAAGACTGATTTTTCTTTATTCTTGAGCGCCCTCAACAAATCCCGGCCGCACATCATATTAAACATCTGATCGTTGCCGCCGATTTCCAGATCCACGTTGAGCACCACGCTGTCGTAAGCCTGGGTTAACGGATATAAGAACTCATGCAGATAAATCGGTTTCTCTTCTTTTAATCTTTCCTGAAACATATCGCGCTGAATCATCTGTTGGACGGTAAAATTAGAGGATAATTCTATCAGCTCGCGGAAAGTCAATTTATCGTTCCAAGCGCTGTTATACATTATTTTGGCCGGATTATCGCCGTCAAATTTCAAATAAGCCGAAGCTTGTTCCTGATAATGAGCGGCGTTAGCCAAAATCTCTTCGCGTGTCATTTTCCGGCGCGTCGCTTTCTTGTCGGTCGGATCGCCGATAAGTCCGGTAAAGTCACCGACTAAGAAGATTACCTCGTGCCCCAAGGCCTGGAATTGTCCCAGTTTATTGATAGAAATGGCGTTACCGATATGTAAAGACGAAGCGGTCGGATCATAACCGCAATAAAGCCGGATTCTCTCACCGCTTAAAAGTTTCTTCTCCAAATTGGCGTAACTCGGATAAATTTTTTCTACCCCCCGGGTCAATAGCTCCGTCACCAGCTTTTTATCGATTATAACTCTAGACATATATAGATATTAACTTTTGGCATAATTAAAAAATTATGTTATAATAATATCAGACTTTTTCGAATTTTTCAATTAATTTTTAATCTTATGTTTTCACACAGAAACATTTTGAAACAAGCTTGGGTAGTCACTTGGAAACACAAATATTTGTGGTTTTTAGGATTATTCGCCTCTTTAGTGGCTGGCGGCGGCTCTTGGGAATACCAAGTGATAACCCAGAATCTCGGCCGCAATCCGATTGAGGGTTCATATCTCCATTTAGGAAATATCTTGGCTATCGGCGATATCTTGAAAAATTTCTGTCTGGGACTGGCCAATCTGTTCCAACAGGACTTCTGGATGATTCTGAACACCTTATCCATATTACTTATCACCGCGATTTTATTAATTTCCTTTATTTGGCTGGCCATCACTTCTCAAGCGGCCTTAGTCGGCAGCGTGAAAAAGATCTTAACCGCCAAGAAAAAACCGGAAAATTTAAGCATCCGCGATAGCCTTAGTGAAGGCTGCCGCCATTTTTGGCCGGTGCTGGGCTTAAATGTCTCCATAAAAATCTTGATTTATTTTGTTGTTTTCATCGTCGGTCTGCCTCTTCTTTTCATGACGATAAGCAACGCCTCGGTCTTATTCGTCGTTTACGTCATCATTTTTGTTATTTTTATTCCACTGGCCATGAGCTTATCGCTCCTAATCAAATACGCTATCGCCTATAAAGTCATAACCAATAAATCTTTCATCGCTTCTTTAGAGGCGGGCGCGAAACTGTTCCGCGACAATTGGCTCGTCAGTCTAGAAATGGCCATTATTCTATTCCTGCTTAACTTTCTCTTCAGCGGCCTAGTTCTGATTTTCCTGGCTCTATTCTTATTGCCGCTTGGCTTACTGGGTTTGATGCTTAATCTTTTCTGGCTGGTGATATTAATCCTCTTCTTGGCGATAGTGGTGGTTGTCACCTTCGGATCCGCCTTAACGACTTTCCAGACCGCTTCTTGGACCGGCCTGTTCTGGCAATTAAAAGAAGAAGGCGGCTTAGCGAAATTGGAACGCCTCTTCGGACGCTACCGGATAAACGCAAAAAAATAATTGGCTCCTCAAATCTATGAGTGATCTCGATTCTATTGAAAATCTGATCAATCCGACCGATGACGAAGAAAGCGCCGCCGGTCGTTTTGCTAAAAAACAGGGGGAAATAAAAGAAAAAGAAATTGAAAAAGAAACTAAGCGGGCGGCCGCTCAACTTGGTTTTGATTATGTCAGCCTGACCGGTTTCCCGATCAGTCCCGAAGCCTTGTCGCTGATTCAAGAAGAGAGAGCCAAAGAAATCGGCGCCATCTGTTTCTATTATGACGGAAAAAATATCCGCCTCGGCTGTGTCAGCCCGACGACTGAAGTAAAAGACGAATTAGCTCGTCTCGGCGACCAATATTTCGCCGACACTAGATTATATTTGATCTCTCTGACCAGTTTCGCGATCGGACTTGACGCTTATAAATCCCTGCCGAAGATAAAAAAATACGAAAGCGGCGTTGAAATAACCGAAGAGAATTTGGAAAAATTCAAAAAAGATATCAGCAGCTATAAAAGCTTGAATGAAAAAATAAACGAAGTAAACATCACCGATATCGTCACTCTGATGCTGGCGACGGCGATAAAAGTCGGCGGCAGCGATATCCATATTGAAGCCGAAGAAAATGGCGTCGTCATCAGGATCAGGATCGATGGCGTCTTACAAGAAGCGGCCGTTATCAGCCGAGCCAAATGGGACAAAATAGTCGCCCGCTTGAAAATATTGGCTCGCGTCAAGATAAACATTGAAAACAAACCGCAAGACGGACGCTATACTATTTATTTGTCCAATAAGAAGATAGATGTCCGCTGTTCATTCCTCCCGACCGCGTACGGAGAAAGTGTGGTGATGCGTCTTTTAGACTCGACCGCGACTGCCTTGGAATTTGAAAGTTTGGGAATCAGATCGGAAATCAGACCTTTACTAATGAAAGAAATCGCCAAACCGAACGGATTGATAATAACCGTCGGCCCGACCGGCAGCGGCAAAACCACGACTTTATACGCCGCTTTGAATAAGTTAAACCAGCCGGGCACCAAGATAATTACGCTGGAAGATCCGATTGAATATCAGCTTAAAGGCATAAACCAAAGCCAAGTCGATGAGAAGCGCGGCTATACTTTTTCCGACGGCCTGCGTTCTATCCTGCGCCAAGACCCGAACATCGTCATGGTCGGAGAAATCCGCGATTTAGAAACCGCGGAAATCGCCATCCAGGCTTCTTTGACCGGTCACTTAGTCTTAACAACTATGCACACTAACGACGCGGCCAGTTCCATCCCGCGCTTAATAGACATCGGGGTCAAACCATATTTCCTGGCTCCGTCTATCAACGTCATTATCGGCCAACGCCTGGTCAGGAAGCTCTGTCCGTATTGTCGCGTCGAACATAAGTTAGAAAATTCCGAAGCCGAACAGGTTAATAAGATTCTAGCGGTTTTGTCGCCTAAGGCCGGTGTCAGCGTTCCAGCCACCCTGCCGACAATCTATCAAGCCGGACCGGGTTGCGCTAAATGTAATTTCATCGGTTATAAAGACCGGGTCGGTATTTACGAAATCTTTACGATGAGCGATAAAATCAAACAATTAACCATTGACCAAGCTCCCTCTTTCAAGATTTTGCAGCAAGCCATTGAAGACGGCATGATTACCATGCTCCAAGATGGCATCCTAAAAGTTTTGGACGGCATAACTTCCGTCAAAGAGGTCTATCGCGTCAGCGGCGATTTTGGTTATATCGATGAATTATATGATATCGTCATCTCGCAGACCATCGGGCGCGGCGTGAAGATTAAACCGGCCGAATTTAAAAGAGCTGAAGAATTAAATCATAACATCGCTGAAATTCCTAAAACCGTTAAAGAAATTCCGACCGGTGAACTGATAAATCTGGTTATGGCGCTCGGGGCCATCAGCGACGCCGGCGATATCCATATCGAACCGACCGAAAAAGACGTTAAAGTTCGCTTTCGCATTGACGGCGTCCTGCATAATATTCTTAATCTGCCGAAGACCAGTTACTTGCCATTATTATCGGAAATAAAAATCCTGGCCGGCGCTCCGACTAATGTCCGCCGCGCTACTTTTGACGGCCGCTTCACGATTTATCTGCCGGATAATAAGATTGATTGCCGCTTATCCATCATTGCCGGCGGCTATGGCGAAACTATCGTTATCCGCCTGCTCTCCACTTCGGCGGCGAATCTGGATATGAATAAGCTCGGCATAACTTCCGTCGCCTATGATTCCCTGCAAGAAGCGATGAAAAAGACCCGCGGTATTATTATAACCACCGGCCCGACCGGCAGCGGCAAGACTACAACTTTATACAGTATTTTAAATAAATTAAACAAACCGGACGTTAAAATAATTACGGTTGAAGACCCGATTGAATACCAGCTCGCCGGCGTCATGCAAACCCAGATTGACGAAGAACGCGGTTATACTTTCGCTTCCGCCATGCGCTCCCTTTTGCGCCAGAACCCAAATATCATGATGATCGGAGAAATCCGCGACAGCGAAACCGCCAAGATCGCGATTGAAGCGTCTTTAACCGGCCATTTAGTCTTATCAACCATCCACGCGAATTCGGCCGCCAGCGCGATTTCCCGTTTCGTCGGTCTTGGTGTCGACCGCCAGACTCTGGCGAACTCCATCGAATTTACCATCGGTCAACGCCTGGTTCGCCGCCTCTGTCCTTACTGCAAAAAAACTGTTGACCTGAAACCGAAAGAACTGAAATACGTCCAGGATATCTTAGGCGCGATTAAAAATCCCAATGTCGCTATCCCTTCCAGTCTCGTTTTCTATACCGGGGTCGGTTGTATCAAATGCGGCCAAATAGGATATAAGGGGCGCCTCGGCTTATATGAAACCATAACTATGGGTCCGGTTATCCAAAAACTTATTCAAGCCGAAAATGTCACCGACGCGGACATCGAAAAAGCGGCGATTGATAACGGCATGGTCACCATGCTCCAAGATGGCGTTTTAAAAGCGCTGGACGGCGAAACCAGTCTTGACGAAGTGTTTAGGGTAGTCTAGAAGCGCTTAAGCGTAATTTTATAATTTAAGCGCGCGACAAAAATATGATTAACCAAAAATTTTTAGAACAGCTTAGGAAAGACTACCGGACGAATGAATCCGAGCGCCGCCAGATTATCAGCGCCGCCAACAATATTCTTTTTGAAGCCAAAAAAACCATCTTCGTTATCCAGCGCCAGGACTTCAAGACGGCCGTGGCGAAATTGGCGGAAAACGAAAAAAATCTGAAAAATTTGGCGGGGCGTTTCGGTCAGGCCAGATTAAATAAAGAAGGCGCCTATAAAGCGGCGGTGGAAGAATACCTGGAAGGAAAAACTTTTTATACCGTCATTAAAAATAAAAAAATCGAGGCGACCCCCGAACTTCAGCTTGATTACGAGGGTTATCTCGGTGGCATCTGCGACCTGATCGGCGAGTTGGTTCGTTACGCGACCAATCAGGCGGCGCAAGGAAAATTCACCGCCGTCGCCAAGATTAAAAGCGGCGCCGAAGATATTATGACACAACTCATAGACTTTGATATGACCGGATATCTGCGCACCAAATACGATCAAGCGCGCGGTCATTTGCGGAAACTGGAACAGATGGCTTATGAAATAAAGTTGAGAGGGAAAAAATAATCTGATTAGGTAAAAATAATATTTCCTCTTTAATTTTTAATTAATTACATGTTAATCGCTATCATTTCCGATATTCACGATAATATCGCCAATTTAAAAAAATGCCTGGACTGGTGCCGGCGAAATGAAGTTGAAAAAATAATTCAGCTCGGCGATATCACGACCTTAGAAACTATCAACTATCTCGCCGAGAATTTTCCCGGCGAGATTTTTATGGTCAGCGGCAATCTGGAAATTTATCGCGCCGACGAGTTGGCTGAATATAAATATAAGAATATCCGATACAGCGGCGAAATCGATCTAAGAGAAATCGGCGGGCTTAATATCGGTTTCTGTCACGAACCAAAAAATATTAAATCAGTCCAAAAACTTGCCTCCACGGCGCCTGATTTTATTTTTTATGGCCATACCCATAAGCCTTGGCTGGAACATAATGGAGAAACGATAATAGCCAATCCCGGCAATGTCTCCGGAACGTTCCACCAAGCCACTTTCGCCGTTCTGGATACGACCGCTAAAAAATTGGATTTAAAAATAATCGCCGATTTAAAATAAATTTGTACCTCCCTGATCACCCAAGCAGGCAATAGATAGGCTAACTTTAGCCTATTTTTTTGTTAGATATTGACATATTATAATATATATGCTAATATAATCAATGGAACATTAACATTATTAACATTAACAAATTAAAAGCGGAGGAATTACGCCATGAACACTATTAAAGGTGAATTTGTATTTATTTCGGAAAATGTACTTGCTGTAGCGGTACACTTCTTTGCTTGTTTTATTCTTGATTTAAAAAAGGATAAAATAAACAATTTTAATGAATATTGCGACTGGAAGAGACCAGCTATGATTACTTTTGAAGAGTGGGACAAAATCTCTCTGAATAAAGTAAAAAATTCCATTGATGCTCAAAATGAGCTTTTGGAGATTGTTACTAGTATAATGGATTATGAGGAAGTTCTTCAAGCAGGTATAAATGAAAATTTTATACATTGGCAAGATGCTAAATTGAATCCACCTCCGACAAAAGAGGAAAGGGGGCGTCAGAGAGCGGAATATATATCTTTAAAAATGCAGAGCATGAGTCCAGAAAGAGCACTTCAGGAAATGCTTCGGTATTTAAATGAGTAGTAATATTTGAACAGCACTGCTTAAAGTACAATTAAAAGTTATTTGCGTTAGTCAAAAAGCCGACTATTTTTTATGAATAGTCTTTTTTTTGCTCAAAACCGTAAATCATATAGCTACTTCAAGATTGTGATTCCCTCTCCGCAAAACACAAAATAGATTTGAACTCCCTATACCATATCACCCCGAGCAAGAGGAAGAAACGACTTAATGAAAGTTTTTGAACTCCAAAAAAACCATTCGCGAGAATGGCTTTTTTATAATCAAGAGAATTTAAATCACATTTTTTAGATATTTTCCCGTATAACTCTTAGCAATCTTAGTAATTTCCAGGGGCGTACCCGCTCCAACCAAATACCCGCCAGCGTCGCCGCCATCGGGTCCCAGATCAATAACCCAGTCCACCGATTTGATAACGTCCAGATTATGTTCAATGATTAAAACGGTATTACCTTGATCAACCAACATATTCAAAACTTTTAATAAGCGATCGATGTCGGCGAAATGCAGACCGGTAGTCGGTTCATCCAAAATATATAAAGTTTTTCCGGTCGCCCGGCGCGATAGTTCCGTCGCCAGCTTGATGCGCTGGGCCTCGCCGCCGGAAAAAGTCGTGGCGCTCTGACCGAGTTTGATATAGCCCAAGCCGACTTCGTCCAGAGTCTTTAATTTCTGACTGATGGCCGAATGGTCTAAAAAGAATTCTTTCGCCTCTTCAATCGTCATTTCCAAGATCTCATAAATATTTTTGCCTTTATACAGAACCTCCAGAACTTTCGGCTGGAATTTTTTTCCGCCGCAAACGTCGCAAGTCAGATAGACATCGGCCAAGAATTGCATTTCCACTTTAATCACGCCGTCGCCGGAACAATTCTCGCAGCGCCCGCCCGGAACATTGAATGAAAAATGTCCGGCGCTAAGCCCTTTGACGCGCGCCTCCGGTAAATCGGCGAAGAGATCGCGGATATAAGTAAACAAACCGGTATAAGTGGCGGGGTTGGAGCGCGGCGTGCGGCCGATCGGCGACTGATCAATATCTATAACCTTATCGATAAACTCCAGGCCGGACAAAGCCTTATGCGCGCCCGGTTCTGTTTTCGCGCGATAAAATTTTCGACTGAGTGCGTTTGCCAAAATATCATTCATTAAAGTGGATTTACCGCTGCCGGAAACGCCGGTTATCGCCACTAATTTGCCGAGCGGGATTTCTACATCCACATTCTTTAAATTATGTTCGGTCGCGCCGATGATCTTTATAGACTTACCGCTCCCGGACCGAAAATTTTTCGGTATCTGAATGGCTTTCCGACCGGATAAATAGGCTCCAGTTAAAGACGGGGCGCAATCTTTTATACCCGCGGGCGAACCGGCGAACAGGATATTACCGCCGAAATCACCGGCTCCGGGACCGATATCAATCAGCCAATCGGCCGCCACCATGGTGGAGGCGTCGTGTTCAACAACGATGACCGTGTTGCCGTTATCGCGCAATTTCTTAAGCGTTCGGATGAGTTTATCGTTGTCACGCTGATGCAAGCCGATAGAAGGCTCGTCTAAAACATACAAGACGCCGCTCAAAGTCGAACCGACTTGCGAGGCGAGACGGATGCGTTGAGCTTCGCCGCCGCTTAGAGTCGCGGCCGCGCGGCTTAACGCCAAATAATCCAAACCGACGTTCGCCAAGAACTCCAGATTCTTAATAATTTCTCGAATTATCGGCTCGGCGACTGGCGCGCCGCCGTTTAGAGTCAGGGAATTTTTCAACCAACTATTTAAAAATTCTATCAATGATTTAATGCTTTTACTGGTCACTTCAATTATCGATAAGCCATTTATCTTAACGAGAAGCGATTCCGGCTTTAAGCGCGCCCCTTGGCAAGCCGGACATAAAGTCGTCCGCATGACTTTCTCGATTTCTTGTTTGACGAAATTGGATTTCGTTTCTTGATATTTTTCTTCAAGAGCGACTAGGAGCCCGCTAAATTTATCGTCGCCTTTAAGAATTAAGTTCCTATGATTCTGGTTTAAATCTTTAATCGCCGACCGCAAACTAAAATCATGCCGCCGCGCCAGAGCTTCCAAATCGCCGAATAGGCTGTTAACGCCCGGGTTGGCGTGCGAGAGGGGCTTAATCGCTCCTTCAAAAATACTCAAATTATTGTTAAAAACCAATTCCGGATTGATTTCCGATTTCGTTCCCAAGCCGCCGCAAACCAAACAGGCGCCATGGCCGGAGTTAAAAGAAAAATCGCGCGGTTCTAGTTCGCCGCGCCGGTAATCGCAATCCGGACAGAAAAAATATCTCTCCAGTCGCGCCGATGTTATTTCCCGGCCGCGAACAGTTTTGGCCGTCTTCTTTTTCTCCGCCGCCTTCTTTAATTTGACTTGGCAATTAGGACAATAAGGCTGGCCGGCGCGGGCGTAAAGCAATCGCAGATAATCATAAATCTCCGTAATCGTCCCGACTGTGGAGCGCGGATTGTGAAGGACGGTGCGCTGATCGATGGAAATGGCCGGCGACAAGCCTTCAATCAAATCAACGTCCGGCTTATCCATCAAGCCGACGAATTGCCGCGCGTAAGAAGACAAAGATTCGACATAACGGCGCTGACCCTCCGCGTAAATCGTATCAAAAGCCAGAGAAGATTTACCCGAACCCGATAAACCGGTGATAACCACCAGCTTATCGCGCGGAATATCTAAATTGATGTTCTTCAGATTATTAGTTCGCGCTCCTCTAATCTTGATAAGATTCTCGGCCATGTAAATTATGACGATTAAAAAATTAATTAGGTTTATTATAGCCGAAGCGGCTAAAAAAAACAAGCCTGCCGCCGTCGGAACAGGCTTTTAGAAAACATTTTAAAATATCGGATAAAAAATCTTCAGGACGGCGATCATAATCCGGTCTCGCCATTTTATCTTTCTTCCTAAAGCCTCAAAAACGACCGACTCTTTCTTCCACTGCTCAATGATTTTTTCCAAAGCGGCGACCAATTGCTTCTGCCTAAAAAAAATGCCGGCTTCAATATTCCAATTAAAAGATAAAACATCCATATTCTGCGAACCGATTACCCCTTCATTCCCGTCAATCAGCATTATTTTCGCGTGATTCATGACCGGTAGCAGATAAAATTTAACGCCATAAGCCGACATCCGGCAGGAATTAAGATAATTGACTTTATTTAAAGGCTTCACGTCCGTGTCATCGGGAATAAGTATTTCCACCTTAACACCGCGGCGACAAGCGTCGTCCAGCAAGGCGATCATCCAGCGCGGCGGCAATAAGTAAGGAGTCACCATCTGAATAGATTCCTTCGCTCCGATAATCTTCTTCTTGTAATATTCGTTCAGATGATACCCGCCTCCGGTGACTGAAAAACTATCGATGACCCAGGACTTCATTTTCTGGACAAGGGGCAGACGGCTGTATTTAAGGATAGAATCTTTTTTTCCGCCGACCATCTCATAGGCGTAAGCGAATGATTTTAAGAGCGGCCCGATAATCCGGCCCCGAAGCTCAATCTGCATATCGCGCCAATTCCGCGTCTTTTCTTCAATATTAACCCCGCCGATAAGCGCTACGGTATTATCAATAATGAGTATCTTACGGTGCGTATGCCGGAACCAATGAGAAAAATAAATAAATTCCACGCCGGCCGCTCGCAATTCTTCAATCGCTTCGGGCGCCAAAGAACCGCTGCCATAAGCGTCGGCGATAATCACTACCTCCACGCCGGCGCGCGCCTTTCCCTTTAAGAGTTTGGGGAAATCATGAGTCGTTTGCGTGTCGTCTAAAAAAATATACATCTCAAGATAAATGGATTTCCGGGCGGAAGACATCGCCTTGAACATGGCGTCCCAAGCTTTATATGAAGTTGTGTAGAAACGGTACCTCATAGTTAGAGTATTTGTTGAGCAATTATAGCATTAAAACCGAAAATTAAAAAGTTCCGGCGGCCGACTACTAATAAAAAAGGGTGATTTTTTAATCACCCAATCTTTAACCTAATCTTCATCGGCCAGGTCTAATAAAATTTTAGTAAATTTAGCCGTCCCTTTTATTGAATTTCCTTTATTGTCTTCACCTTCTAGCCTAAATATCGGCCCGATCCTGATATCAACTCGTCGCCAAAATTTAGGCAATCTTGAACCTAGCGGCATCACTCTCTCCGCTCCTTTTACCCAAACAGGCAAAACATCGCAATTGGTTTGTAGGGCTAAACGAGTAGCTCCGGATTTTAAGGGACGCAGACGATAACCCTTTTCAGAAACAAACCATTGGTCGCTTTTATTAGTTCCGGTCCGACCGCCTTCCGGAAAAATAATCACGATTCGACCGCGTTTTAATAAGCGGCTGGCGCGAGCATGCGCGATCGCGCAGCCCCTCTGATTACCTCGAGGAAAAAAAACAAAACGATCTTTAAAAGTGGTCCAATACCACTTGTTAAAGTTTTTCAGGTCCGGGGCGTTATAAGGGAAAAATCTGATCGGATTAAAAGTGGCTTGTCTAATAAACAGACAATTCAAGACAAAAGGCTCCCAGTAGGAGGGGTGGTTAGAAATCAATAATAAACCTCTAGGAAATTTAGGTATCAGTTGTTCATTATGGATTCTGACAACACCGAATAATCTCAGAAGCCCGAAGAAGAGCCAGCCTAAAATGATTATTCCCGGATAAAGAAGCAGCCAAAAGAATAAAGCATTCTTAAACTTTTTCATGATTCTCTTTTTTTAAATGTACGAATATTCGTTTAAATATATTAACAAGATATTTAATCTTTAGCAACACTTTATATTTAAGCTTATTTTTTGTGCCCAAAATTACAGCCGAAAATTACTTCTTGACCAAGATAAATTATCGTGATATATTATAGAGTTGATAATGGTTCCCGCATTTCACCCTCAAGTGCAACACCGCTCTTTTAAATAAAGTTCGCTGAATACTTCTTGCGGAGTCCGGAAACCCAATCGTTTTCTCGGAGTGTTGTTCATCAGTTCAATAATAGCAGATATTTTTTCATCGGTGTA
>JAPLVZ010000017.1:20038-20742 GCA_026396805.1 Candidatus Falkowiibacteriota bacterium | reverse complement strand
ACAGCTGTTACTTCCGATACTACCGCTAATAGTGTAGCCGTCGTAGTTGGCGCTAATACTTTACAGGTGAAATCTTCCAAGACAGTTGGCAGTTCAGTCACTTGGGGTTATTCGCCGATTAATACTTTCACAGTCGCGGCCGCCGTCACTCCCCCATCCGTCTTCGCTCAATATCCTCTTGATAATGCCGCGGACGTAGCAATTGATGTCTATCCGACCGTGACTTTCGATGAAGATATGGATGTAAGTACGATTAATTCTACGAATATCCAGATGCGTGATTATACTACTGATGCCCCGATTAGTATCTTTGTTACCCAAAGCACAACCAGTATTCGGACATTTATAATTAATCCCGATATTGTTTATGGCGGACATTATTACTTCTATATTACCGGCGCTAAGGATTTGGCCGGCA
Source organism: Candidatus Falkowiibacteriota bacterium (assembly GCA_026396805.1). Taxonomy (GTDB): domain Bacteria; phylum Patescibacteriota; class Patescibacteriia; order Patescibacteriales; family UBA12465; genus UBA12465. The sequence goes on along the minus strand of JAPLVZ010000017.1, from coordinate 20,324 downwards.
ATACTATGACCGCCTATACGACCAAGGCTCTCCAGGAATTCACTTATGTCGGTTACGTGGCTACTCCTCCGACCATTGAGTCATTCCTGCCTGGCAACAATGAAACTATCGGCGTGGTCATCGGTCCAGGGCAAGATGCTATTTCTCTGACCTTTGATAAATTAATGTATGAACAAAGTCTGACGACCAACAATATCAAGCTTTATAAAGATGACGGGACAGAAGTTACTTTATCTTCAGTAATGATTCAGAACGGCGCCAATAAAACCATTGTCCAATTACTGCC
>JAPLVZ010000017.1:0-20001 GCA_026396805.1 Candidatus Falkowiibacteriota bacterium | reverse complement strand
AATTACTGCCGGCCGCGAATTTAGAGTATGGCGCTTCTTACTACATCACAGTCAATGGCAATGTTCAGGATTATGATGATGGTGATGCTTTAGTAAGTACTTGGACTGTTGGCAACAAGACCAGCCATCATTTCCATACTATTGCCCAGCCGACCGGCGCCTTATCAGTCGATAACATCAGACAGGTTAGATTCTGGGGCATTCCGGCGGGCGGGTATGCTAATGGTTGGGAATGGGTCATGTATGCGACTATTCCGACTGACGCTAATCATTTCCATTTGAAGTTCGCTGACTGGAACTCCGGCGGTAACACTTTACCAGTCTTTAGTAATGCAACTAGTAACATGAAATATTGGTCAGAACAGATTACAGCCGGTTTAATCGGTAGTGAGAGCAACCCAGTCTTAATCACGGCCGCGAGTACTTATCCGGCTGATATCGTCTTAAATACTGATGATAATACTAGTACGGACTCCCCGGGTATGCAAACCAATATTCATATCCAAGTTCAGATTCCTAGCGGTCAAGCCAGTGGCTCATATAGCACTAGCTATGGCCTAGAAAATTAATTTTGGTATCCTCCACTAGCCGGCGTCGGATTTGAGTCGGGCGCCGGCTGGGAAATAACTAACTAATCTAAGAGAACTATATGAAAAAAATACCAATTTTAATTATATCCCTGGCTCTATTCTTGTTTTTCGCGCCCTTAGTTTCCGCTACCGAGATAACCGGTAATTTAGGGGAGAGCGGTTTGGTCTCCGGCATTACCGGCGGTATTCCCAATGACCCGGTCGCCAGTCCGGCGAGCGGTCATTCGGCTACTTCCGCTTTTACGGTGACTCTATCGGCCACTAATTCCACTTCTATTCGTTATACGGCCGACGGTTCTGCTCCGGCTTGTCCGGCGACTGGCACGCTTTATGCGGGCGCGATTACTATTAATGCTTCAAAAACCATTAGAGCGATTGCTTGCTATGCCGCGGGCAGTACCGTGCCGTCTAATGTTGTCAGCTTTTCTTACATCATTTCCGGCGGTGGCGGCGGTGGCGGATCATCAACGGTTTATTGTACGGCCGTTACTTATACTGATTGGAACGCAACTTGTTTTGCCAATATACAAACTCGGACTGTCGCTTCCAGTACGCCCAGCGGCTGTTCCCTGACGTCCGCTCAACAGCTTGATACGCAACGGACTTGTCCGATTGCCACTTCTACGCCTCCGATAGCGACTTCCACTCCTCCGGTAGACACCTCAACCCCGTCAGGCTCCTCCTCCGGCAATACTATGTTAATTAATATCGCCACAGAAGCGGAGATTTTATTCTCCGGAGACACTAATTGGCTTCTTACTCATCTTGGTATCAGCGCCAGTACGACTATGGAACAGGCGAGTCTGATAAAATATAAGACGATTTTGGGGCTGGATAGTAGAATCAGCGCCGCCGAGAAAGCGACTATTAATGATTTTATTATCTACGGGACTCTCACTACGCATATTCTCGGTGCCGGCGAACGAGCGGCGGTCATCAATTCCTATTATCAGGCTTATGGCCGGTTGCCTAACAGCGTAGCGGAATGGTCCGATGTCTTAAAAATTGCCAACGGTCGTTGGCCGAGCGAGCGCAATGCCGCGACCGAAGCGCGAGCCAAGGTAGAATTTAAGAAAGTCTATGTTCGCGACGCGGTGATGACAAATAACATTGACGAGAACGCGATTAGGGTCGCTATCGTCACCTTTAGATGGGTTTATGGCCATAATCCGGTGACTGCCTTGGCTTGGAATATTGTCCGCGCCATCGCTTATTCGGGCGCGAAGAGATAGGATGCAAGAGATTATGTGGGAAAGATAATTTAATAATTGAGATTCAAGATTATAAAAAAGACTTCGCTTAAAAGCGAGGTCTTTTTGTGTTTGGGCGGGGAAGAGGCTTAGCGGTTTTTATGGAGAAATATTTAAGTTTTATTTATAAAAATTTTATCAATATTTTATCTAATATTAGCCTTGATATCGGTTATGAAAGCTGTTATAATAGGGAAATTATTATTAATTTTAAATTTATGGACAAGAAAAACAATCAAATCATTATTTACAGCACGGAAGACGGAAAGATGAAGATTGAAGTCAAGCTTGAAAATGAGACTGTTTGGTTAAGTCAAAAGCAAATGGCGGAGTTGTTTGACTGCAGCACCGATAATATTAGTTTGCATCTTAAAAATGTGTTTAATGAGGCTGAACTTAGCGAAAATCAAACTACCGAGGATTCCTCGGTAGTTCAAAAAGAAGGGGATAAGGAGGTGAAAAGACCTATTAAATTATATAATTTAGACGCTATTATCTCCGTCGGCTATCGAATCAATTCACTGCGCGGCACTCAATTTCGCATTTGGGCGACACAGAAGCTAAAAGAGTATATTATTAAGGGTTTTGTTCTAGATGATGAGCGTTTGGCTGATGGTCGAGTTAAAAAATCATATTTTCAGGAATTGGAGGATCGGATCAGAAAGATAAGGACCTCGGAGGCTAATTTTTATCAAAAGGTCAGGGATGTGTTTGCGACTAGCGTCGATTATAATCCAAAAACTGATTATGCCAAGAAATTTTTCGCGATGGTGCAAAATAAATTTCATTACGCCATCAGCGGACTGACGGCCGCGGAGATAATTAATAGTCGGATAGACAGTAATAAACAAAATCTCGGTTTGACTAATTGGCCAGGGAAAATTATTACTCGCGAACAAGCCGAAATCGCGAAAAACTATTTAGAAGAGATTGAACTTAAAAGTTTGAATCTGCTTATTGAGCAGTTTTTATCTTATGCCGAACGTCAGAGTGTTAAAAAAAGATTGATGTATATGAAAAACTGGATTGAGAGGTTAGATGCGTTCTTGATCTTTAATGAAGAGGAGGTGCTTAATGACTCCGGTTCCGTGTCTCATGATAATATGGAAAAAAAAGTTAGGTTAGAATTAGCGAAATATAATCAGAAAATGTTGGGAAAATAATTTAGAAGATATCCATCGCCTTTATAAAAAAGCCCCCGATGCGGACAGAACCGCATAAGGGTCTTTTTTGTAGTGATGGTTATATTTTATCATTTTTTAAAAATAAGTCCACCCGTATAGAAAAAAGAAAGGGGTGCCTTAGGCAATTAACCGTTCGAACCCCTTTTCGTCGTAATGCTAATATAATAGCAAACAGGTTGAAAAAGTCAATTTGAAATAGTTATTGCTTTTTCCGTAATTTTAAACGATAATATAATTATCATTTGATCCTCTAACAAGCAATATGGACAATAAAATCCTCTCTAAAAAAATAATCAGCTTATCCCTCCTCGTCGGCGCTCTCGGGGTTGTTTTCGGCGATATCGGCACGTCGCCGCTTTACGCTTTAAAAGTAACTTTCTTCGGACTTCATCCCTTGGCCCGCAACCCGGAGAACGTCCTCGGCGTCCTTTCCTTGGTTTTCTGGGCGCTGATGATTATCGTGACGATAAAATATATTTTACTAATCATGCGAGCCGATAATAAAGGCGAGGGCGGAATTTTCGCCCTGCTCGCTCTGCTCCGGCAAGGCCGGGTTCGTCGGATTTTCGGTTTCAGTGTCACGGCCGTGGTTTTAGTGGGCGCGACCTTGCTTTACGGCGACGGCGTCATCACTCCGGCTATCTCGGTCTTATCGGCGGTCGAGGGGTTTGAGATATTATCGTCCAATTTGGCGTCTTACGTGGTTCCCCTGACTATTCTTATTCTCATCGGCTTATTTTATATTCAAAAAAAGGGAACCGGGCGAGTCGGCCGGCTCTTCGGTCCGGTTATGGTTATCTGGTTTATAGCCCTTATCGTCTTGGGCTTGCCGGCGATTATTAAATATCCGCAGGTCTTAGCCGCTATCAACCCTCTGGCCGCTTATCGCTTCGTCTGCACTCACGCCTGGTCGACTTTTTTTGTTTTAAGTTCAGTCGCTTTGTGCATTACCGGCTGCGAGGCGCTATACGCCGATATGGGTCATTTTAACCGTCGCGTCATCACCTGGGCCTGGGCGGGCTTGGTTTATCCGGCTCTTATAATCAATTATTTCGGTCAGGGTGCCTTATTATTATCCGGAAGCGAGATTGTCGGCGGCAATACTTTTTATGCCTTAGCGCCGCAATGGGCTTTTTTGGGCGTAGTAATTCTGGCAACCGCGGCTACGATAATCGCCAGCCAAGCGCTTATTTCCGGCGTTTACTCCTTGACCAGTCAGGCCGTCGCCTTGGGCTTGTTCCCAAAAATAAAAATCGTCCACACCAATCCGGCTATCGGCGGCCAGATTTATATCCCCTTTATAAATAGCGTCCTGGCGGTAAGCTGTATCGCTCTTGTCCTCGCTTTTCGCACTTCCGGCGGCCTGGCAGCGGCTTACGGTTTGGCCGTTACCGGCACGATGGTCATCACGACTTTAGTGTTCTATGCCTTGATTCGTTATCTTTGGAAATGGCCTTTATGGATAGTTACGCCGCTTATTTCTTTTTTACTGATTATAGACTTAGCTTTCTTTTCCGGCACGCTCTTAAAATTCTGGCAGGGCGGTTTCGTGCCGGTTATAATCGCCATCACACTATTTATCATCATGTCTACCTGGGATTGGGGCCGGGCGCTCGCCCACGTCGCTCATCTTAACCTGCCCGGCCTTTCCGTCGGAAAATTCGTTGAGTTACAGACGGAATATAAAGATAAGCTATTGAACCGTTCGGTCGTCGTTATGTCTTCACGGCCGATAACCAGCCGCCACGACTGTATTCCGGCGGCCATGGATTCTTTCTTGTCCAAATGGGGTTTGTATATTCCGAAACATATAATCTTCATGAATATCGTTTTTCTAAACAGTCCGCGGGCAAATCGGGGCAGTCGTTATCGGATTATTAATTTTAGACCGGATATCACAAGCGGCAGTCTGGTCTCCGTTCAAGCTTTCTATGGCTATATGCAGACGCCCAATATCCGCCATGTCTTAACGGACTTAAAAGAAAAAGGGCTGATAAAGATTCCGAGCGATCCGAAAAAATGGCTGGTCCTTGTCGCCAGAGATAATTTTGTGACCAGGCCGCGCAATATCTTGCGCCGGTGGCGAATTGTCCTTTTGGACGCCATGTTGCGCTATACCAAGCCGATTACTAGTTATTACGGTCTGGGGGCTGATAATAAGGTTGATATTGAGATTATAAATATCTAGCAAGCGTTTTATCTGATATTGCTTCGTTCAATACTACTTCGTTTATGATAAGCAAATGCCTTATTTAGTCTTGTTTAGCCCTGCTTCTGGGTTGGATCTCTAATCCTTGACTTATTAATTTTTACGTGGTATAGTGTTTAAGCAACAATAAGTGTGTCAAAAAAGTAGTCGATTTTTAAACTCTTTATTTAATTGCAATCTTACAAACTAAGTCTAAAATTTTTTATGACTGGCACTATCAAAACTTTAACCGATAAAGGTTTCGGTTTCATCAAGGTAGAAGGTCAAGAAAAAGATTTATTCTTTCACAGCAACTCATTGGTTGGTGTCCAATACAATGAATTGCGCGAGGGCGACGCTGTTTCTTTTGAAACAGAGAACTCTCCGAAAGGAATGAACGCGGTTAATGTTAAACGCGCTTAATATCTCTCTTGAAATCAAGGTCCCGCCTAAGTAAAACTGGGCGGGATTTTGTTTGGAACAATAATAGCTAACTGCCGTTAAATAATTTTTCCGATTTAAAGATTTGATTTAAAGAAATAAAAAAGGGTCTGTTTTGCAGTCCCTTTTGGTTTTTGCGAAAACTTATCAGATGAAAATAACCTATCGGATGCCCGTTCTTAAACGCCCATATCGTTTTTCTGGTAGTCGGACAAAGATTGTCTGGTGAGCATTCGGAATATAGTCAGATACCGGACGGTGGTGTCGGTAATAATTTCTTCCGGAACTTTTAAATTATGGACAAAAGCCACATACTTGGGATAATCAGGGTGTGGTAAATCTGGATGATAAGGATCTTTTGATTTTAAATTATTAATCCCGGTAATCAGCTGTCCGCTTTCGTCTCTAAACGGGGTTTCTATCGTCATTCCCCAGTCCCTGACCGGTTGTTTGTCCATGAAAGCAGGTTCGCGTCCTTCGGCCATGGCTTTTTCCCAGTCTTCTTTTAGAACAAACCGGGAAGAATCCGGAGTCAGAACCTCGTCAACAATCATTGGCCCGGCAGCGATTTCAAACTTGGTGTCTAAAATCAAAATGCCCTTTGTTTGGGCGTACGCATACGCTGTCGCGTATACCTGTTCCAACATATAGACGCTTTGACGAGCCTCTACCCCCAGGCCCTTTTTGGCCATTTGGCTGTAAAAGTAATCAGAATTGACGTTAACATCATGACCCACCTCTTCTTTGGTTGAGGGCGTGAAGATAGGCCAGTCTAATTTTGACCATTTTGGCAAACCAAGCGGCAGTTTCTGTCCGCCGTTTCAGATAATCCTTATAAACCGACCCGCCGATATGATGGCGGAAAATCATTTCAAAGGGGTAAAGTTTTCCCGTCATGTCTTCTACCGTCAAACACCTCTCAAGAGGCAGGGCGTGCAAAAAGTCTTCCCGTAGGTCCCAGGCGTCATTAAACCCGGGGTGAGTTCCGGATTCAACCAGATGATGGTTGAATTCGTATAATACTTTTGTCAGCCAAAAGTGAGTCAAGGCGGTTAAGACCTCGCCTTTTTTTGGAATTAGGGCGTTTAAGACAAAATCAAAGATGCTGATCCTGTCTGTGGCAACAGGCAATAAGCTGTCGCTGTCGATGCGCCAAGTGTCTCTCACTTTTCCTTGAGAGACGCGCTGGAGTCCGGTTCCCGACAAATATGATGACAATTTGTCGGTTTGTAGATTTCTAGGAATTTCTGTCATTGTTTTAAGTTTTAAAGAACATTATACATTATAAAATTTGCGACTTCTCATTTACAGATATTATAGGTATCAAATTATATTAATACAAAAATCGGACAAATGTCAAATGAATGTCAAACCCATATCTGTTTTTCAACGTTTTTTTGGGCGTTTGTTTTTTAGAGCCGTTTCTGATAAAATTAAATAATAAAATGGGGCGACCTATTAAGATAATCAAATTTAATTTATGTCCAGCAAGAAAAAGAAGGGGCTTATCATAACGGTGATTATTTTGGCTATTATCGCGTTATTTTTCATTTTCCGGAAGAAACCGCAAAACGAATATACGACCGTTGATTTGAAAAAGGGAACTCTTATTCAGACCGTTACCGAAGTCGGCACGGTTAAGGCCAGTCAGGAATTGGAACTGAACTTCGCGCTTAGCGGCCAGGTTAATAAAATAATGGCCAAGGTCGGCGACCTGGTTAAAAAAGACACCGTCCTGATGGAATTAGATTTGAATTCCTTGATTCTAAAAGAAAAAGAAGCGGCTTCCAGTTTTGACGTCGCTCAAGCCAACTTGAATAAATTATTAAAAGGAGCGACCGCTCAAGAAATCGCAATCAGCGCCGCTCAAGAGGCCCAGGCTAAGAGCGCCTATTCATCCGCGGAAAACGATCTGGCGAAAACGATGGAACTAAGCGCCGAAAATTTAAGCCAGGCGGCTAAAAAATTAGCGGATTTAGAATCATCCTCGGCTGGCGATGTCACGCCGCTGGAACAGGCGGTCGCGACCGCCCAGACTAATCTAACCAACACTAAGATTAGCGCCCAGCAAACGATAGACAATAGCCGCGATAGCTTGCTCAATACGGCCGACGCGAAAATAAGCATCGCCAATAGCGCTTTGGATTATATTAGTCGCCTCTTAAACGACGCTGACTTGAAAAATACTTTCGGCATCAAAGATTCCACCGCCCTCCTTAATACTAAAAATGATTACGCTCTGGCGCTCAACGCGAAAACTCCGGCCGCAGTCACTCTCCTAACGACTAAGGCCTTTACCACGGAAGCGAATTTAAAAAATCTGGTCAGTTTGACTTTGGCTTATTTGGAAGCAACCAATCAAGCGGCCAATAACTGTTTTAAGAGTCTGGAAAATACGGTCGTCTCTTCCGTCTTGCCGCAAGCGACTTTGGACGCTTATAAAACCAATGTCAGCGCCAACTTAAGCGCCGTCAGTACGGGCGTCAGCGCTATTCAAAGCGCCGATTACGCTTTCCGTAACGCGTTTCTTTCTTATGATACTAGTGTCGCGGCCGCGACCGACGCTTTAAGCTCGGCTCAAGTTAATCTTAACGACGCTTTAAAGAACGCTCGCAACGCCTATAATTCCGCGAAATTAAATGGCGAGAGTCAAATTACCGCCGCTCAATCTAAATTAAACGCCGCGAAACAAGCCTGGAATATCGCTCAAAAGCAATTAATCAGTATTAAGACTCCGGCGCGTGCCGAAGATATTGATTTGACTAAGGCGCAATTGGCGCAAGCCCAGGCGAATTTGGATTTGATAAAGAAACAAGAATCGGAAAGCCAAATCATCGCCCCGATTGACGGGCAAATTTCTAAGATAAATTATGAAATCGGTGAACAAGTCTCCACTAAAGCGGCCTTGACGATGCTTACGGAAAATAATTTTGAAATTGAAGTGGATATTTCCGAAGCGGATATTTCTAAAGTAAAATTGAACGATTCGGTCGTAATCGATTTTGACGCCTTCGGCGAAACGCGGAAATTCAGCGGCGCGGTCTATTTTATAGAACCGGCGGCGACCGTTATCCAAGACATCACTTACTATAAAGTCAAAATAAGCCTGACCGACACGGGCACGAATCTCCAAGACATCAAGGCGGGCATGACCGCGAACGTCACCATCACCACCAACAAGAAAGACGATGTCTGGCTGGTTCCGGCTCGAGCGGTGATTGATAAGAACGGCAGCGGAAAAATTGTCCGCGTCTTGGCTGACGGCAATAAGGTTCAAGAAATTTTGGTAACGACCGGAATATCCGGTAATGACGGCCTGATAGAAATAAACGGCGACGGCCTGGCGGTCGGGCAGATTCATTAAAGTCGTGAATTAATTAGGCTTAACTTTTTGCTCCTCATTAATTCGCTCGCTTGATATGCTTATTTGTTAATATGCTCATCCGCGTTAAAAATTTAGGCAAGGATTACGGCAGCGGTGAAACCCTGACCACGGTTTTACGCGGTCTTGATTTTGAAATTGAGGCCGGTGAATTCGTTTCCATTATGGGACCGTCCGGATCCGGCAAATCAACCCTGATGCATATCCTCGGCTTGCTGGACAACCCGACCCAGGGCCAATATTTTTTGGAAGGGAAAAACGTCACGCATTTAGACGATGACAGTTTGGCGAAACTGCGCAACAAAGAAATCGGCTTCGTTTTCCAGTCTTTTAATTTATTGCCGCGCACGACGGTGTTAGATAACGTCAAATTGCCGCTCATCTATTCCGACGAGAAGATTGACCATGATAAACGAGCCAAAGAAGTTTTAGCGAGCGTCGGCCTTAGCCATCGATTGCATTATTATACCAATCAGATTTCCGGCGGCGAAAAACAGCGCGTCGCCATCACCCGCGCGCTCGTTAATTATCCGTCGGTTATTTTCGCGGACGAACCGACCGGCAATCTTGACTCTAAATCCGGGACGCAAATAATGGCCATCCTTCAGAAGCTCAACGACGAAGGGAACACTATTATTCTTGTCACGCACGAAACTTATACGGCCGAGCACGCGAAAAGGATAATAAAAATAAAAGACGGCGAGATTATCAGCGACGAAAAAATTGCCCATCGCCGCCGCGCCCATGACGGTGAGTTATTAAAATAACGAAATTATTAAAATAATAAAACGCTGATGCGTTTTCCCTTTAAGCAATCCCTTAAGATCTCCGTGCGCGCGCTTCTAACTAATAAAGCTAGAAGCTTTTTGACTATGCTGGGAATAATTATCGGCGTCGGCGCGGTCGTGATGATTATGTCTCTCGGTGCGGGAGCGCAAAGCTTGATAATCAGCCAGATTAAAGGTTTAGGTGGAAATTTGGTCGGGATCTTGCCCGGAAAATCAGACTCCAGCGGTCCGCCGGCTTCAGTCATGGGCGTCGCGATTACCACTCTGGTAGAAGGAGATTTAGAAGCTATTCGGCGCCAAGTGCCCAACCTTGACGGCGCCGTCGGCTACTCGCGCGGTTTAGCGACCGCCAGTTGGGGACAGATGAATTATGAAACGAACATTAACGGCTGTTCCATAGATTATTTGAAAGTTGAGGGCGGAGAAGTGGGCGCGGGTCGGTTTTTTACGGCGGAAGAAGACCGCGATATAGCTAAAGTCGCGGTGCTTGGTTCAACCGTTAAGCAGGAATTATTTGGCGATTCCGACGCCGTCGGTCGGCAGATAAAAATAAAGAAACAATCTTTTGAAGTTATCGGCGTGATGGCGCCGCGAGGCACAGTCGCTTTTGTTAATTACGATGACCAGATTAATATTCCTCTTCAGACCGCCCAGAAATTAATCAACGGCGTTAACCATTTAAGCTTTATCCGGATGAAAGCGAACAGCGCCGCCAGTGTAGACCAAGTGATGGCCGATACGATTATTGTTTTGCGCGACCGCCATGATATTTTAGATCAAAGCGGACAGGATGATGATTTTTCCGTTCGCAGCATGGCGCAAGCGCTCGATATGATTATCACGATTACGGACGCGCTCAAATATTTCTTGATCGCCATGGCGGCGATATCTTTAATCGTCGCCGGCATCGGCATCATGAACATCATGCTCATCAGCGTCAATGAAAGGACCAAGGAAATCGGCTTGCGTAAAGCCCTTGGCGCCAGTAACCGCCATATCATCTGGCAATTTCTGATTGAAGCGATAACCTTGACTCTGATTGGCGGCGCCGGCGGTATAATCCTGGGAACTGTCGGTTCTTGGGTTATTTCTTTAATCGTCCGTCGGCTCGGCTATAATTATGAATTCATCGTTTCCGCTTCTTCAATAATTTTGGCTTTATCGGTTTCAACTTTGATCGGCCTGATTTTCGGTTTATATCCGGCGCGCCAGGCCAGCCGCCTGGAACCGGTGGAAGCTTTAAGTTATGAATAGATTATGAATAGGCTATAAATTAAATTATGAATAAGATTTTTCCGGCGATAAAAATGGCTCTAAGATCCATGAACGCGAATAAGACGCGGACTTTTTTGACCGTGCTCGGGGTCATGATCGGCATCGCCAGTATTATCATCGTCTATTCGGCCGGCGAGGGCATCAGGAGTTTAATGGTCGGACAGATGGAAGCTTTCGGCACCAATATCATTGAGACGGAAATAAAAGTGCCGACCGCTAAAAAGGGAACTTCGGGAGATACGGAAAGCGCGATGGCTCTCGCTTCCGGCGTCCAAGTGACGACTTTAAACGGTGAAGATTTAAAAGATATCAATAAAATTCCTAATATCGTCGGCGGTTACGGGGCGGTTATGGCCCAAGAAAAAGTCACTTTTAAAAATGAATCGCGCGCCGCCAGTTTATTTGGAGTCAGCGCCACTTATTTGGATATTGATAAAAGTAAGATGGCGTCGGGATTTTTTTTCAGCGCCGAAGATGATCAGGCCTTAAGTCAAAGTGCGGTTTTGGGCAGTAAGATAAAAGAAACGTTGTTCGGCGATTCTGATCCGCTCGGCCAATATATTACCATCCGTAAAGCCAGATTCCGGGTTATCGGTGTGATGGCGTCGCGCGGCGCGACCATGGGGATGGATCTGGATGATTATGTTTATGTCCCGGTGCGGACGCTGCAGCAAAAAATCATGGTCATTGATTATTTTATGTATATGATTCACCAGTTTCAGGACCCGAAACTGGCGGCCGATACCGCCGAAGAAATAAAACGCGTCGTTCGCGATAATCACGATATTACCGATCCGGCCAAAGATGATTTCCGCGTGACCACCATGGAAGAAATGATGAAGATGCTGGATACTATCACCAACGCTTTGACTTGGCTACTACTAGCGATTGTCGCTATTTCTCTGATTGTCGGCGGAGTCGGGATACTCAACATCATGTATGTTATCGTCAGCGAAAGGACGCTGGAAATCGGCCTGCGGAAAGCGGTCGGCGCCAATTACAGCCATATCATGACGCAATTTCTCGTGGAAGCGGTCCTGATTACTCTTCTGGGCGCCGTTATCGGCGTTATCCTCGGCGTCATCGTTTCCAAATTAATCGCGGTCGGCGCCGGTTTCGCCGGTTTGACTTGGGAATTTAGAATACCGCTAAAGGCTTTCGTCGTGTCTATCAGTTTCGCTTTTTTATTCGGCATTTTTTTCGGAGTTTATCCGGCGAAAAAAGCGGCGCAAATGAATCCGATTGACGCGCTAAGGAAAGAATAAATCAGAAAATAAAAATATGGCCAATAAAAGTCAGAACAATTTTTATGAATTAAAAACGGAAGCGGTTTTTAAAGCCGTTAATTCCTCGCCTGAAGGCCTAAGCTCCGAAGAGGCGAAAAAACGGCTGGCTCAAGACGGGCTCAATGTTTTAGTGGAAGAAGAACCCTATAGCCGCCTGAAAGTTTTTATATCCCAATTCAAGAATCCTTTGATTTATATTCTCCTGGGCGCCGGCGTTATTTCTCTCACCGTCGGTGAAACTATAGACGCTCAAGTAATCGCCGCCGCCGTTCTAGTTAATGTCATTATCGGTTTTATTCAGGAAGATAAGGCCAATAGCGCTTTAAGCAAACTTAAAAAAATAGTGGAGCATCAAGTTTACGTTAAAAGAAACGGGCGGGAAATAGAGATTCCGACCGCGGCGGTCGCAAGCGGCGACGTTTTAATTTTAAAAGCCGGCCAAATAGTCCCGGCCGACGCTCGCGTTTTTCAGGATTTTGATTTAGAAATAAATGAAGCCAGTCTGACCGGCGAGTCTTCGGCCGTGGCCAAAAGTATCCAGCCGTGCGCGCCCTTGACCGGTTTAGCCGATCGTAAAAGTATGGTCTACGCCGGAACCAATATTATCAGCGGGCACGGACTCGCGATTACGGTCGCGACCGGAGGCAAAACCGAAGTCGGAAAAATCGCGGCCATGGTCAAGACGGCCGCAAGCGGTCCGACGCCTCTGCAGGAACGCCTAACTAGGATTTCTCGTCTTCTCGGTTTGAGCGTCGTCACCATTTGTCTGATTATTGTCATCGCCGGCGTCTTGAAGGGCTTGAGTTTTTTAAATATTCTTCTGGCCGCGATTGCGATATCGGTCGCCGCCATCCCCGAAGGCTTATCCGTTGCCGTTACCGTTATTCTCGCCATCGGCATGAAACATATCGTCAAAAAGAAGGCTCTGACCAGAAAATTATTGGCCGCGGAAACGCTGGGATCTATTACGGCCATCTGTTCCGATAAGACCGGAACTTTGACCGAAGGAAAAATGCGTCTGGAAGAAATCGTTTCATATTCCGGACGTTTGGCGCCGGCAAAATTGGCCGGTCAAAAAGACTTATCGAAATTAAAAGATTTTATGCTGGCTTTAAAAACCGGCGTCTTATGCAATAACGCCGTTATTGATCCGGAAACTTTGAAAAGTTCCGGGCTGGCGCTGGAAGTATCATTTCTAAAAGTCGCTTTGGATTTAGGCGTGAGCCAATCAGAATTAATGAAGGACGAACCGCGCTTGAGCGAACTGCCGTTTAACAGCGCCAGGAAATTCATGATCAGTTTGCATCAAAAAGGAAACGCTTTCAGTCTTTATGAAAAAGGAGCGGGAGAAATCGTTTTGGAAAAATGTGTTTGGCTTGAAGATGTCGGGAAAATAAGAACGCTGGAAAATAAAGACAAAGAAAAAATTTTGGCTCTTTATGAAGATTTGACTCGTGGCGGCCTGCGCGTTATCACTCTCGCTTATCGCGCTTTAGAAACCTTGCCTTTTAATCCGACGGCGGAAGAAAAAAATTGGAATTTAGTGGATAAGGATTTAACTTTTCTCGGCTTGGCGGCTTTTAAAGATCCGCTCCGGCACGAGTCCAGAAAAACTATCGCCTTATGCCAGGGGGCCGGCATCAGGCCGATAATTATCACCGGCGACCATCCTAATACCGCCCAAGCCATCGCCGAAGAATTAAAAATGGATTTGGGCGCGGCCGGGGTTATCAGCGGAGAATTTTTGGAAAAACTTAATGAGAGCGAACTAAGAGAATTAGTGAAGACCGTCGCGGTTTACGCCCGCGTCAGCCCGGATCATAAATTGCGCATCGTAAACGCTTTAAAAAAGAACGGGGAAGTCGTGGCCATGACCGGCGACGGCTTGAACGATTCGCCGGCCATGAAAGCGGCCGATATTGGCATCTGCCTCGGCTCCGGCACGGAAGTCGCCAAAGAAACCGCCGACATCGTCCTGCTCGACGATAATTTCAGCGTCATCGTCAGCGCGATTAGGCAAGGTCGGATTATCTTTGATAATATCCGGAAATCCCTGACCTACCTGATTTCCGATTGCTTTTCGGAAATAATTCTTATTTTAGGATCCATCCTTTTTAATCTGCCGCTCGCCTTACTGCCGACGCAAATCCTCTGGATAAATATTTTAAATGACGGCCTGCCCAGTTTTTCCCTGGCCTTTGAATCTAATGACGACGGCGTCATGAAACGCCGGCCGATTAAAAGGAGCGAATCTATTTTTACGCCGGAAATGAAAGCGATTCTCTTCGGCGTCGGCCTTATAAGAGAAGTTTTATTATTCGCCGGCTTCTACTATTGCGCGACGCATCTGGCGGTCTTGGATTGGAGCCTTAGTTATTTAAGAACATTATTAGTCGCCATCTTGGTAGTCAAATCCATCACCGCCATTTTCAGTCTGCGCAGTTTTACGCTTCCGTTCCATAAGATAAAACAGTTCACCAATCCCTATTTATTTATGGCCCTCGGCGTTGATTTGGCTCTGCTTATCGCCGCCGTTTATCTGCCGTTTTTAAATAAATTATTAAAAACCGAACCTTTATCGGTCAAGTCTTGGCTCATAGTTCTGGCCGTGGCTCTGGCTAATATTTTAATGATGGAAATCGTCAAAGCGCGCTTCGCTCGCCGAGCGCAAAAAAATTGACATTTCGTTTGATATTTCGTTTGACTTTAACCGTAAAATCTGATAATTTAAGATGATAATTAATTTTCTGAAAATGAAATAATTATCATCTTTTTTAAACATTAGCAGAACATTAACAAATTAAATAAGAAATGGAGGAAAATCATGAGAATTAAAGGAATTGAATTTAACGTCAATGCCGCTTCCGGCGCCTTAGGCTGGTTCGGAGAAGGGTATTGGTTTCATAAATGGTATGAGAGCCTTTTTCCGTCGTTCGCTCAAACAGTAGGCGATATGAGCTTTGTAGCCAAAACGACAACCACCGATCTGCAAATCGGCAATCTCCTCTTAAATGAGGATTATACTCCTAAGAAACTCTTTCCCGAATGTATCAAAGCGTATCCGCTTAGGGGCTTTATCCTTGGCTCCGTTAACTTAAGCGGACCGGGGTTTAAGAAATTGTTGGCGACCGGGAAATGGCAAAATATTATCCGACCGGCTTTGGGAATTTCCTTTATGCCCGTCGGCGATACTTTAGAAGAAATGCTTCGTGAAACCAGCTGGTTCAAGTGTGAACTTATTAAAGTTATTGAATATAATGGTTTCGCATCGCCCATCTGGATTCAGATAAATGTTTCCTGCCCGAATACCGGGCCGGAACATCATCAACTGGTTTTAGATAACGTTACTGAAATTTTAGAACAATTTCAGTACCTAAGGAAATCTTATAACCTCGTTATTGATCTGAAAGTTAATCTTCTAATGCCGAATAAAGTCATAAAAGAAATCTGGCAAAAAGATCTCTGTGATTTAATAACCATTTCCAACACCATAAAATATGGTACGGAAGGATTTGGGATTAACTGGAAGAAATTATTTTGGTGGCGGAAAACTTCTCCGCTGGCAAAATTCGGCGGCGGCGGATTGTCGGGCCGGCCTTTGTTTAGGCCGTTGTGCGAGAAAATCATGAGTATCAGACGTGACTGTATCCAGATACCCATAAAAGCCGGCGGCGGAATCTTTTCCGTTAGCGATATCAGAGCGCTAAGAGCCTACGGTGCGAACGCCATTGAACTCGGGACAGTTATAAGTTTACGGCCGTGGCGTATTTGTCACATGGTTGAAGAAGCGAAAAAATTATTTTCTAATTGATTAAATTCATTAAGTAATGACAGCAGAAATTAATGAATCGAGTTCGGGGGAATCTTATTTCAAAGAATTCTCCGTCGCCGGCCATCCAAAAACAACTGTCCGCCGAAAAATATCATTAGACACTTCAGCACAGGCCTGTGAACCACTTGGGTTTCTCCATGAGAAGAAGGCTTTAACGCCCAGAGAGGAACTGGTAACAATCCAAGGAGTTGCTCTCGGAAATCACGGAAAACTAGTACTATGGTACTCCATTGATCGCTTGGAGGATAAAGAAGTGTGTTATTATGGTTCTGACACACTAAACCTCCTGGAAGCCGGCTTTAAGCCTTTCCAAGGCTCAAAAACTGAGCTTAAGAATTAACTTCAGGTTCAAACCTAAAATCCAAACAGCCTCATAAAATGAGGCTTTTTTATATCAATCCAGCTTTAAACGAGGTCAATTATATGTTACTATATATTTACAATTGTCTAATTTTACTATAAAATCTAAATTCGCCTTTCGTTAAAGTAAGGCCTATATTTTTATAAAATTAAACCCTATATTTCCTAAATTAAATGTCAAAAATATTCAAACTAAAATCCAACTTTAAGCCGGCTGGCGACCAGCCGGAGGCCATAAAAAAACTTGTGCTCGGCTTGAAGAAGGGTTTTAATTATCAAACGCTTTTGGGCGTCACCGGTTCGGGAAAAACTTTTACCGTCGCTAACGTTATCAAGGAATTTAATAAACCGGTTCTGGTCATGGCCCCGAATAAAGCTCTCGCCGCCCAGCTTTATCGCGAATACAAGAATTTTTTTCCGGAAAATGCCGTCCATTATTTCGTCTCTTATTATGATTATTACCAGCCGGAGGCCTACCTCCCGATAACTGACACTTATATTGATAAGGAAGCGATGATCAACCAAGAGATTGACCGTTTGCGCCACGGCGCGACTTCGGCCTTGGTTTCCCGCCGCGATGTGATTATCGTCGCTTCGGTTTCCTGTATTTATAATCTCGGCGTTCCGTCCAGTTATTTGGAAGCGAAACTGGTTTTAGAAAAAGGCAAGGTGATGGTCAGAGTTGACTTGATAAAGCAATTGATAAAGATTCAATTTGAAAGGACGAGTGGAGAAATTGAGCGCGGCCAGTTTCGCGTCCGCGGGGATATCTTTGAAATTCGGCCAAAATCAGAAAATATCATTTACCGTTTGGAGCTTAACGGCCAGACTATCAGTGATTTATGCATTATCGATAACACGACTAAAAATATTATCGGCGATCTGGAAGAAATCGTTATTTTTCCCCCGAAACATTTCGTTTCCACCGCTCCGCAGATAGAAGCGGCCATTAAGAATATTCAAGAGGAACTGAAAGAGCGTTTAGCCTATTTTAAAAAAGCCGGATTGCTCCTGGAAGCGGAACGTCTGGAAAGACGGACAAGATATGACCTGGAAATGCTTCGGACTTTAGGCTATTGCCACGGCATTGAAAATTATTCGCGCCATCTGACCGGCAAGCTGGCCGGCGAAGCGCCCGATGCCTTACTCGCTTATTTTCCCTGGAAAGACGGTCAGCCGGATTTTTTGACGATTATTGATGAATCTCATATTGGCGTTCCCCAAATCAGAGGCATGTATAACGGCGACCAAGCGCGCAAGAAAACCTTAATTCAATACGGCTGGCGTTTGCCTTCGGCGCTGGACAATCGTCCCTTAAAATTTAACGAATTTGAGGCGCGCGTCGGTCAGATGATTTTTACGACCGCGACGCCGGGAGAATTTGAACTAAAGCATTCTCAACAGATAGTGGAACAGGTTATCCGTCCGACCGGCTTGGTTGACCCGGAAATTGAAGTCCGCCCGGTTTTCAATAAAAAAGAAAATTATAGTCAGATAAACGATGTTATGGCGGAGATTAAAAAAATCGCCGCGCTGGGCGAACGGGCGATTATCAATACTCTGACCAAAAAACAAGCCGAGGATTTGAATACTTACTTCGGCGGTCAAGGCCTCAAATCCAATTATCTTCATTCCGATATCAAAACTTTTGAACGAACGGAAATACTAAAAAATTTCCGGGAAGGGAAGTTTGATGTTTTAATCGGCGTCAATCTCTTGCGCGAAGGTCTGGACTTGCCGGAAGTGACTTTAGTCGCGATTTTGGACGCCGACCGCGAAGGTTTTCTACGCAGCGAAACTTCGCTGATGCAGATTATGGGTCGCGCCGCGCGCAATGTTAAGGGCAAGATTATCCTTTACGCCGACAAGAAGACCGCGTCAATAAAAAAAGCGATTAAAGAAGCCGAGCGTCGTCGCGTCAAGCAATTGGAATATAATAAGAAACATAAAATTACTCCGAAAAATATTGATAAGAAGATTGAAAATTTCTTGGATGCCGCGGAGAAATGAAAAAGCTCCCTGTAGAAGAGAGCTTAAAAGTCCGTTAAATAAACCGCCGGGGGGAATGATTATTCCTCCCAACCAAATCCCGAAGACACAGGCCAGGAAAAATCCGATGGCAGTAATAAACACAAGGATTATTACTTTTAGATAGTCACGAGACTCTTTATTTATCACCAAATCAAAGGTGATTAATATAGCCGCCGTGGCTATAATGAGAAAACCCCAGATAATCACAGCCTGGAGACTAAAATCAGACAACGAAACCCGCAGACAGCCGCCAATCGCCAATCCGATAATCAGCCCGGTGACTGCGAAAATTCTGGTGCTACCTCTTGTGATAGCATCATTAAATAATTTCTTAATCATTTTCTATCGCGTTTTTGTTAAAATTACTATAACTAACTAAGAATATTATGTTAGAAATATAATTATTTGTCAATATGTCCGCAATGGTTCAGCACCTTGGAAACACCTAGCCATAAAAGTGGTATAATCAGGGGTTAATATCAACATATATGGCATATACTACAAACCCCAAGATCCCTCGCCTCCGAATGGAGGCAGTGAAGAAGATTAGAAATGAAGGTTGGAGCGTCCGGCAGACGGCTCGATACTATGGCTATACGCCGGGAGCCATATCCAAGTGGCTAAAAAAGGCTCCTGGCAATCTATATAAAACCATCCCAACTCTAAGCTCATCCGCTCATCGCCGCCCCAACGCTCTCTCGGAAGAAAAGGTCAGAGCAATAGTCAAAGTGAGACTGGAACATAATAAGTGTGCCGAGGTAGTTCAGAAGCAATTAGAGAATAGTGGAATGGACATTAGTCTGTCATCGGTTAAAAGAACATTGGCTAGAACTCATCTCACTAGATATCGTAGCCCCTGGAAGAAATGGCATTATTCATTGCCACGTCCAATAGCCCTGAAACCAGGGGATTTATTGCAACTTGATACTGTCCATTTCATGGCTAGTTCAGGGAGACGATTCTATGTCTATACCATCATCGACCTATATTCCAGATGGGCATATGCCGAAGTGACCAGGAAAATTAGTGCCGGTCGGAGTGTTCTGTTTTTGAAATCAGCCCGGAAACATGCTAAATTTAGTTTTGTGATGGTACAGAGTGATAACGGGCCAGAATTCACTCAATGGTTCACGAGAGGCGTAGCGAGAATGAAGATAGCTCATCGCCATTCCAGAATCAGGAAGTGCAACGACAATGCCCACATCGAGAGATTCAACCGAACTATCCAGGAAGAGTGCTTTGGCGCAGAGAAACCAGTGAATTACGATCGCTATTTGTCTTTAATTAATGACTACTTAAAATATTATAATAACTCCCGATTACACCTTGGCCTAGGGCTTAGAGCGCCGATCCAATTTATCGGTTAGTGTTTCCAAGGTGCTGATTAGATAACG
>JAPLVZ010000003.1:60529-70953 GCA_026396805.1 Candidatus Falkowiibacteriota bacterium | reverse complement strand
GGTATCGCGTGTTATAATAACCACATGCTCGAAGCAATGAAAAAACTCATTCCGCGCCGGCTTTTCAAAGCTCTTCAACCACCCTATCATTTTTTAATGAATCTGGCGGCGGCTTTATGGTACCGTTTCCCGAGTAATCAGCTCGTGGTTATCGGCGTGACCGGAACTTCCGGCAAGACTTCTGTCGTCTATATGATTGCGCGGATGTTGAACTCCGCCGGTTATAAGACCGGATTAACCTCCACTTCCGTTTTTTCCGACGGCAATCGCGAATGGCTCAATAATAAGAAAATGACCATGCCCGGCCGTTTTTTTATCCAAAAATTTTTACGCCGGATGGTTAGAAACAACTGCCGCTACACGATTGTGGAAACGACTTCGCAGGGCATCGCCCAGTTTCGACATCTTTTTATCAACTATGATGTTTTAGTTTTTACCAATCTTTATCCGGAACATATTGAGGCGCACGGCAGCTTTGATAAATATCGAGCCGCCAAAGGAAAATTATTCGCGCATTTGAAAAATTGCCGGACAAAATATATTAACGAAGAGCGGCGGGTAACCAAGCCGGCCAGCCAGCTCAAGAAATTGGATTTGACTAGGGTTTTTAAAACGATTATCGTCAATGGCGATGATGCTAACGCCGATTACTTTTTGAATTTTCGGGCGGAAGCGAAAATGGCCTATTCTCTTAATGAACAAGTCTCCCTTGTTTCCTTGTCGGCAAAAATGAAAAACGAAGCAATAGTTAAAGATTTTACGCTTGTCCGAGGAACAAACGTCAAGGCAAGCGGCAATGGGACGAAAATAACTATTAACGGCCAGCCGATAAATTTAAAATTATTGGGAGAACTCAACGCCGTTAACGCGCTTACGGCCGCGGTCGTCGGTCTTAATCAGAAATTAAGTTTCGCGCAGATAAAATCCGGTTTGGAAGAGATTAGGGGTCTGGCCGGAAAAATGGAAATTATTAACGCCGGTCAGAATTTTACTGTTATCGTTGACTATGCTTTTGAGCCGGAAGCGATGGTTAAGCTTTATCAGACTCTGGGATTCATCCCGCATAATAAGATTATCCATGTTCTCGGCTCGGCCGGAGGCGGCCGCGACCAAGCGCGGCGGCCTATTTTGGGGAGTTTAGCGGCTAAATATGCTGATTTTATAGTTGTCACCAATGAAGACCCTTACGACGAGGATCCGTTCCTTATTATTAATCAAGTCGCCGCCGGGGCGGAGAAAGCCGGCCGAGGGCTTAATAAGGACCTATTCAAAATATTGGATCGTCGGGAAGCTATTAAAAAAGCGCTAGAATTAGCCAAAGAAGGTGATTTAGTGCTTTTAACAGGCAAGGGTGCGGAGCAATTTATCTGTGTTAAGAATGGCCAAAAGATCCCTTGGGACGAACGGGAAGTCGTCCGTGAAGAAGTTGTGGAGAAGATGTGTATTGACAAATAATTATTATTGTAATATTATAGAAATATCTTAACACTTTTTATCTAAAAAGTGATTTATCAAAAAATAAATTAATTTAATAACTAACGAAACTCAAACCAAATTTGGGTGGGGATTTTTTTGTTAAGGGATTTTTTTGTTTTTTGTTTTTTCCAGTTTTTCGTTTGTTCTAGTTTTTTGTTTTTCTTTATATAAATATAAGTCCTATGTCTAAACGAAAATCATTTTCCTCGCTGGCTGAAGTTATGCCGATGCCGGACCTGATTGAAATTCAGACGGATAGTTATAAATGGTTTTTAAAAGAAGGTTTAGCGGAACTTTTTGACGAAATAAATCCCGTCACCGATTTCATCGGCCGTGATTTGGAATTATACCTGGAAGATTATTATTTGGATGAACCGAAATTTTCGGAAATAGAGAGCCGAGAAAAGAATATTACTTATGAAGCGCCTTTGCGCGTCAAGACCCGATTATTAAATAAAAAGAGCGGTCGCTCCTTGAATCAGGAAGTCTTTTTGGGCGACTTTCCGCTCATGACCGATAAAGGAACTTTTATCATCAATGGCATTGAAAGAGTGGTTGTCTCTCAGTTGATCCGTTCCGCCGGCGTTATGTTCACCGCGGAATTCGTCAAGGGGAAAAAATGTTACGGCGCGAAAGTTATTCCGAATCGCGGCGCTTGGCTGGAAATCGAAACGGACGCGAATAAAGTTCTCTGGGTGCGTATTGATCGGAAAAGAAAAGTCGCGATTACCTCATTGCTTAGAGCGTTCGGCTATGAAACTGACGAAGAATTGATAAAATTATTCGCCGCCGTCGATTTAGTCAAGAACAAGGAGGAAAAGACTTATATTGAAGCGACGATCGAGAAAGACGCCGCCAAGAATGAAGCCGAGGGTCTTCAGGAAGTTTATCGCCGCATCCGTCCGGGAGATTTAGCTTCCGTCGATAACGCCCGCCAGCTCATCCATTCCATGTTCTTCCGTTTTGACCGCTATGATTTCGGCCGAGTCGGGCGTTATAAATTAAATCGCCGTTTTTCTCTTGATTTGCCGGCCAATAAGAAAGAGAATCGGATTTTGCGCAAAGAAGATTTGGTTTTAATCATTAAAGAAATTATCCGTTTGAATATTGTTAAGGAACCGGAAGATGATATTGACCATTTGGGCAATCGCCGTATCCGCGCCATCGGCGGACTCATTCAGAATCGCTTCCGCGTCGGCTTGGCGAGAATGGAACGTATCATCAAGGATCGCATGTCCACCTCGGACGTCGCTTCTTTAACTCCTTCCAAGCTCGTGAACGCCCGTCCGGTTATCGGCGTCGTCCGCGAATTTTTCATGTCTTCCCAATTATCCCAGTTCATGGATCAGACTAACCCGCTCGCGGAATTGGAACATAAACGCCGCTTATCAGCCATGGGCCCGGGCGGCTTGACCCGCGAACGCGCGGGGTTTGACGTCCGCGACGTCCACACGACTCATTACGGCCGCATCTGCCCGATCGCCACTCCGGAAGGCCCGAACATCGGCCTGGTCGGCCACTTAGCCAGCTATGCCCGTTTGAATACTTATGGTTTTCTAGAGACTCCTTATCGAAAGACCGCTCATGATAAGAAGGGAACTAAAGTCACCGACGAAGTTGTTTATTTGGATGCTTTTGAAGAAGAAAAATATATTACCGTCGACGCGACTATTCCAATCGATAAGGACGGTTATTTTATCGTCAGTAAGCACGAGGTCAGAAGGAACGGCCAGCCGGGCATGTCTGAAGTCGGCAAGATTGATTTTGTCGGCCTGGCCGCCAATCAGATTATTTCCGTCGCGACGAGTCTGATTCCGTTCATGGAACATAACGACGGGCAGAGATCACTCATGGGTACGAACATGCAGCGTCAGGCGGTTCCGCTTATTAAATCCGAAGCGCCGATTGTCGGTACCGGTGTGGAAGAACGCGCGGCTCGCGACAGCGGCCATGTCGTTATCGCCGCCGAAGACGGTGTCGTCACTAAAGCCGACGCCGGTATGATTGAATTAGCCGGTAAAAAGGGCAAGATAATCACTTATAATTTAAATAAATTTTTACGCTCTAACTCCTCTACTTGCATCAATCAGCATCCGGTCGTGGAAGTCGGCCAGAAAGTCAAAAAAGGTGAAATCCTTTCCGACGGTCCGGCCATCGATAACGGCGAATTGTCTTTGGGGCGAAACGTCCTGGTCGCCTTCATGACCTGGGAAGGTTTTAACTACGAAGACGCGGTTATTATCTCCGAACGTTTGGTGAAAGAAGATATTTATTCTTCCATTCATATCGAAAATTATACCATTGACGTCCGCGACACCAAGCTCGGTCCGGAAGTTATCACTAATGACATTCCCAATATCAGCGAGGAAAAATTAAAGAATCTTGATGAGGAGGGCATTATCCGTATCGGCGCGAAAGTTTCTTCCGGCGATATTTTAGTCGGTAAGATTACTCCGAAAGGCGAAACCACGCTCTCGGCCGAAGAAAAATTATTGCGCGCGATTTTCGGCGAGAAAGCCAAAGACGTCCGCGACTCTTCGATGTATTTGGAGCATGGCGAACACGGAAAAGTCGTGGATATCAAGATATTTTCCCGTGAAGCCGGCGATAAGTTATCGGCTGGCGTTTTAACATCAATCCAGGTGGCGGTCGCTAATTTAAGAAAAATCCAAGTCGGCGACAAGATGTCCGGACGTCATGGCAATAAAGGTGTTATTTCTCGGGTTGTCCCGATTGAAGATATGCCTTTTATGGCCGACGGCACCCCGATTGACGTTATTTTATCGCCCTTGGGCATTATTTCCCGTATGAATCTCGGTCAGTTGCTGGAAACTCATATGGGTTTTGCCGCGCAAAAATTAGGTTATCGCGTGATGACTCCGGCTTTAAACGGTATTTCCGAAGCGCAGATAAAAAGCGAACTAAAAGCGGCCGGACTACCGGAAGACGGAAAGATTCCCTTATACGACGGGAAGACCGGAGATAAGTACGACAATAAGATTACGGTCGGTTATAAATATATCTTGAAGCTTAACCACATGGTTGAAGATAAGATCCATCAGCGCTCCATCGGTCCTTATTCCTTGATTACGCAGCAGCCTTTAGGCGGTAAAGCCCAATTCGGCGGTCAAAGATTCGGAGAAATGGAAGTTTGGGCTTTGGAAGGATACGGCGCCGCCCATACCTTGCAAGAAATGCTGACGATTAAATCTGATGACGTTCCGGGACGCAGTAAGGCCTACGAAGCCATTATAAAAGGCGAAGAAATCGAGAAACTTAATGTGCCGGAATCTTTCAACGTGCTTATCCGTGAACTGAAAGGACTGGGGCTCAATGTTGAATTACTGGATAGCGCCGGCGGAAATCCGGCCTCGGAAGTCGTCACGGACATTGACGAGGAAATCAAACTGGACGAAAAATTCGCTTATGATAAACCGGAAATAATCGCGGCCGCCAAGGAAGTCGGAAAAATTGAAGAATAATATTTCGGTCGTTTGCGATTCTTCAATTTTTAATTTTTCAATCTTTAAACTATAAAATATGTTAAATCCAATAAAAACCAGTGATTTCGCCGCTATCCGCCTTAAATTGGCCAGTCCCGAAGAAATTCTCGGCTGGTCTCACGGCGAAATAACCCGGCCGGAAACTATCAACTATCGCACGCAGAAGCCGGAAAAAGACGGTCTCTTCTGTGAAAAAATATTCGGTCCGACTAAGGACTGGGAATGCGCTTGCGGCAAATATAAGAAAATCCGGTACAAAGGAATTGTTTGCGACAAGTGCGGCGTGGAGGTTACTCGCAGTATCGTCCGTCGCGAACGTTTGGGCCACATCACCCTGCAGGTTCCGGTTTCTCATATTTGGTTTTTAAGAGGCCTGTCTTCCAAGATCGGCTTGCTCTTAGGGTTGGGTATCCAGTCTTTGGAAAAAGTTATTTACTACGCCAGCTTTATCGTCACCGAAGTCGACGAGACTTTGAAAGAAGCCACGATTGATCAGGTCAAGGCGGAATATAAGTCAAAATTAAAGAACATCGACAATGAATATAATAACCAGTTCAAGAAGATAAAAGAAGCCGGCCACGCCGCCGAGAATAGTAAAGAAGTGAAAGATGCTCTTAAGGCCAAAACGGAGCGTTTGGCGCGGTTAGAGGAAGATTTTGACCAAGTTCAAAAAGAGCTGAAGGAATTAAAACCGCTCCTGATTTTATCCGAACAGCAGTATCAAGAATTAAGCCAAAAGTTCGGCCATATCTTCGGCGCCTCTATCGGCGCGGAAGCTATCCGTAAACTGCTCGCTCAGATTGATTTAGGGAAGAGCATCAGGTCTCTGGAAGAGAAGCTCTCCGGCGCGGTCGATTCTAAAAAAGAAAAATTGGTGAAACGTTTGAAGTTATTAAAAGGTTTGAGAAATAACAACATTCGTCCGGAATGGATGATTATGACGGTCATGCCGGTGGTTCCTCCGGATTTGCGTCCGATGGTCGCGCTCGACGGCGGCCGTTTCGCCGCTTCCGACTTGAATGATTTATATCGCCGGATCATTAACCGCAATAATCGCTTGAAACAATTAATGGATTTAAACGCGCCGGAAGTTATTTGCCGCAACGAAAAGCGTATGCTTCAGGAAGCGGTTGACGCTTTAATCGATAATTCCGCGCGCCATACCAAAACCGTTACCGCCTCAACCGGGCAGAAACGCCAATTAAAATCTTTAGCCGATACTTTAAAAGGAAAGCAGGGTCGTTTTCGTCAGAATTTACTGGGCAAGCGCGTCGATTATTCCGGTCGTTCCGTTATTGTCGTCAATCCGCGTTTAAATCTGGACCAGTGCGGTTTGCCGAAAATTATGGCTTTGGAATTATTTAAGCCTTTTGTCATTTCCCAATTAATTAAGCGCGAAATTGTCCATAATGTCCGGAGCGCTTCTCGCTACATGGAAGCCGGGCACGATGAAGTTTGGGATATCTTGGAAGAAATCATTAAAGGCGCTTTTGTCCTCTTGAATCGCGCTCCGACTTTACATCGTTTGGGTATTCAGGCTTTTCGTCCGATTTTAATCGAAGGCAAGGCCATTCAGATTCACCCGCTCGTTTGTACGGCTTTTAACGCCGACTTTGACGGCGATCAAATGGCCGTTCATGTGCCTTTAACCAAGGAGGCCAGACATGAAGCCGAAACCTTAATGCTTTCCACTCATAATTTGTTGAAACCGGCGACCGGCGATCCGATTGTCACGCCGGCTCAAGATATCGTCTGGGGAACTTATTACATCACTTTAGTGGAAGCTGATTACGGGAGCAAGAAGGTTGAGGACATGCATTATTTTTATAACGCCGATGAGGCTTATTTGGCTTATGAAAGCCGGGGTATTGACTTGCATGAAGCCATTAACGTTAAATATGACGGCGCTATGCTGAAGACGACAGTCGGTCGCTTGATTTTTAATTCCTTGTTGCCGGCCAAACTCCGTTATCTCAATGAAATCGTCGGCAAGGGCAAATTAAAAGATTTGATCCGTGAATGTTTGCGCATCTATGGCGAAGAAGAGACGGTTAAGTTCATCGACAGCTTAAAAAATCGCAGTTTCGCTTTCATCACCAAGTCCGGCCTGTCTTGGGGTTTCGGCGATTTGCCGAGTTTGCCGGAGAAAGATTTATTGATTGAGGAAGCGAACAAGAAAGTTGAACTTATCCAAGAACAGTATAATGAAGGTCTGCTCACGGAAAGCGAACGCTATGCCAAAGTTATAGAAGAATGGACCGGGACCAAGGATAAAATCGCGGTCATCTGTAAAAAGGGTTTGGTTAATATCTTGCCGGTTTATTCCATGATTGAATCCGGAGCGCGCGGTTCCTGGGCGCAGCCGGTTCAGATTTTGGGCATGAAAGGGCTGGTAACCTCGCCGTCCGGCGCCATTTTTGAATTGCCGGTCAAAGGAAATTTCAAGGAAGGTTTCGGCGTTTTGGAATATTTTATTTCTACCCATGGCGTCCGCAAAGGTTTATCCGATACCGCGCTTCGAACCGCTAACGCCGGTTATCTGACTCGCCGTCTGGTTGACGTCGCTCAAGACATTATTATTTCCGACGACGATTGCGGCGATACTATCGGTCTTGATTTGAGCCGCGCGGAAATAGAAAAAAACGGTGAAGACTTTTTTAAGCGTTTGACCGGCCGTTTCCTGGCTAAAGATTTATTGGATAATAAAAATAAGGTGATTTTGGAAACCGGCGAACTCTTGGACGAAGAAAAGATCAAATTATTAAAAACTAAAGATATTGAGAAAGTCCATGTCCGTTCGGTTTTAAGCTGTAAGATGCATAAAGGCATCTGCGCGAAATGCTATGGCTGGGATTTGGCCTATAATAAGGAAGTCAAGATGGGCGCGACCGTCGGGACGATCGCGGCGCAGTCAATCGGCGAACCGGGCACGCAGTTGACGATGAGAACTTTCCATACGGGCGGCGTCGCCGGGCAAGACGATATCACTCAAGGTCTGCCGCGCGTTGAAGAAATTTTTGAAGCGCGCAGTCCGAAGAAAAGAGCTTTGATTTCCGATGTCGCCGGCAAAGTCAAGATTGAATTCGCTCAAAAGATAATCAAGGATAAAGACGGCAAGGAAATTTCCGTCAATAATCCGCAGACCAAAATTTTAAGCGTTTATTACCGGGGTAAGGACCATGACAAATATTATTTTTCCGAGAAAGTCAACGAACTGAAATTAGCCGGCGGCTTGAGCGCCAAAGACACTAAGAAACTGGAGGTCAAAGTCTTGGTTAAGGACGGCGAAGCGGTCTCTAAAAATACGGAATTATTTAAAGTCGGCGCTGAAATCGTCAGAGCCAAAACCGCCGGTCGAGCCGCGATCATGGAAAAATATATTTCCGTCGCCAAAGAGGTGGAAAAAGTCAAAGAGTACCCGATTCTAAAAGGCACGATGATGATGGTTAAAGACGGAGAAGAAATCGAACGCGGAACGCAATTGACCGAAGGCAGTCTTGATTTGCGCGAGTTATATAAGTTAAAAGGCCGTTTGGAAACTCAAAAGTATATCATTAAGGAGATTCAATACGTTTACGGTTCCCAGGGCCAGCCGTTAAACGACAAGCACGTGGAAATTATCGCCCACCAAATGTTCTCCCGTTATCTGATTACCGATGCCGGCGACGCCGCCATCTTATCCGGCGAAACCGTTGAAGAAGAAGTGTTTAATCAAGTGAATAAGGGCTTAAAAAATCCGGCTAAAGCCGACCGTTTGTTAATGGGTATTACCAAAGCCTCTTTATCGACCGACAGCTTCTTGTCGGCCGCTTCTTTCCAAGAAACTTCTCGCGTGCTGATTGACGCCGCGGTCAATGGTAAGATTGACTATCTTGAAGGGTTGAAGGAAAACGTTATTATCGGTTGTTTGATTCCGGCCGGAACCGGCTATAAAGGCAAGAAAAAGCGTATGGATTACGGGAAATAGGAAGCAGCTTTGGTGATAAATTGAAATTTGTTTAGCTTTAGATAAAAAATAGGCTCGGTTTGGGTCTATTTTTTTGTAAGATTTTTTAGATTTTTTTAAGATTGACATAAAATAAATTTTGTGATATAATGTTTTAATGCTCAAATTATAGAGTATTACCCTAATCTGTCGGGAGACAGAACGGAAGCACATTTATAATAAAAAAAATTGTTATCATGGCAAAATTTAATGTCACAGGCGAACAACACTTCGGCATTGACGGACAAATGCTCGAAATCAAACGCCAACTCCGTTTAAAAAGCGGAAGTCCAATTGACCCCGAATTCATTACTATCGCCCTCCAAGATATTATCGAGGGCAAGTTTAACCACAAAAAAACCGCCAACGATGCGATCCTTCGTATGATTTCCGGAGGCGAGTCTATCATCATTGATTCCTGCGACGGCTCGGAAACAATCGCTAATGCTGAGGATACGTTTAAATCCGGTGTTGACTCCGATTTTAAAAAGTGGGGAACTGATAAACCGGGGCAGGCGACTGAAGATACTGCAGTTCAGGTTTATGAAATGGTTAAAGATGCTACTTTTGTGCAAATGTTCGGTTTTCTTGGAACCGATCTGGACAAGCTGTGCCTCACGCAGCACCAGATAAAGAGATTTTGCAAGAAGCATGCTAACTGGCTGCGCACCGACGGCTACGGAACTTTCTTCCTTTTCAAGGTTGAAGATCAGT
Organism: Candidatus Falkowiibacteriota bacterium; assembly: GCA_026396805.1. Classification (GTDB taxonomy): domain Bacteria; phylum Patescibacteriota; class Patescibacteriia; order Patescibacteriales; family UBA12465; genus UBA12465. The sequence goes on along the minus strand of JAPLVZ010000003.1, from coordinate 61,275 downwards.
ATTTCGTGGCGCGCGTGCGCGTGCTTGGTGACGGTCTGGTCGTCCATGTCTTCCGGCTCGAGAACGATTTCGTCTGGAATGCCGAGGGCCTTCATCGCGTGGTTGTCCCGCAACTGGCCGCTTAGACCATTTAATTTTGTTCCTTTGTCCCTCGGATCCTTTGAACTTAGTTTTAAACTAAGCTCTTGGATTCCGAGGGATTTTTTTGTATAATGAAAATACGGTTTTGAGTTGCTCGCCGGTTACGGCTCGCGAGCCAAAATTGTTTAAAAACATTTTTGAGAATTTTGCCGGTTAAGGCTCGCAAAAGAGAGGAAATATTTTTAAAATTAAAAAATAATTTAGTTGGTATAGCGCTCTAGCGGACTTTTAAGTCTCGAATAATATTCAGCCGTTTCTTTCTTTCTTGTCAGAACGGCGGTGTGACGGGAGGGGCGTTATACATTTCGTGGCGAACGTGAACGTGAATGGTGACGGTCTGAACGTCAATGTCAACCGGCTCGAGAACGATAACGTCTGGAATGCCGAGAACCTTCATCGCGTGGTTGTCCCGCAACTATTCATTTTCTCCTTCGTTTATTTCGGAGGAGTTTTCATTTCCAAACCCTTTTTCCAGCCGCCCAGCATTCGTCCCACTTCATCGAGTTGTTCGGACAAAGCGGAGTATTTAATATTGGAGAGGCATTTGTTTTCCCAGGCCAACTGCAGAAAGAATTTAAGGCTATCAAGTTTTAAAATAGCCATTG
>JAPLVZ010000003.1:0-60516 GCA_026396805.1 Candidatus Falkowiibacteriota bacterium | reverse complement strand
TTAAAATAGCCATTGATAGTTGAGCCGATTTTCTTTCGCCGGACAGGTAGGCTGTGATAAATGTATTTTCCAGGAGAGATAAAAAACAGCCTTCAATTTTTCCGCCTAGATTATAGCGATAAATCTTGGGAAAATCCGCGAGAGCATGAAACCAAAGGCTGTAAGCTTCTTTAGTTTTAACGAGTACGATTGGAGGGCGGAGAATTGTACTCATAAGTTTATTATGAAAAAATTTATTAAAAAATATGAAGACATCATTACCACGGCTAACCTGCTTTTGGCCTGGGAAGAATTTTTGACCGGCAAGAGGAAGCGCCGCGATGTGGTTGATTTTCAGGGCCGGTTAATGGATAATATTATTAATCTTTACCGCGATTTAAAAGAAAAAAATTATCAGCACGGCGACTATCAGGCTTTTAATATATCCGACCCCAAACCGAGAAATATCCACAAGGCCATTGTCCGCGACCGTCTGCTTCATCACCTGTTATATCGGTCAACCTATCAGTATTTTGATCGACAGTTTATTTACGATTCTTATTCTTGTCGTCTGGACAAAGGCACTCATCGCGCCGTTCGTCGTTTGGCGAAATTCAGTGATCAGGTTTCTAAAAATAACCAAAGGACCGTCTGGATACTTAAATGCGATATTAGGAGATTTTTTGCGAGCATTGATCATAAAATTTTGAAAGATATTCTTGCTAAATATATAAATAATCCAGATTTGTTATGGCTGTTCGGACAGGTAATCGGTAGTTTTAATACGGATGGAAAGCCGGGGACGGGTCTGCCTCTGGGCAATTTAACCTCGCAGTTATTGGTTAATGTTTATATGAATGAGTTTGATCAGTTTGTTAAGCGCGTTTTGAAAATAAAATATTATATCCGTTATGCCGACGATTTTGTGTTTTTGAGCGAGAATAAAGAAGAGCTAATCGCCTTGCGGCCGAAATTGGAAACATTTTTAAATGAACGTTTGAAATTGTCTTTACATCCCAAGAAAACTTTTTTCAAAACCTTAGCCGGCGGTGTTGATTTTTTAGGTTGGGTACAATTTATGAATCATCGGGTTTTGAGAACAACGACCAAGCACCGGATGCTGAAAAGAATTGAACAAAATAATGAACTGGCAACTCGGGCTGCCTACTCGGCACTGCTAAAACATGGGAATGCCTATAAATTAAGTAAAAGGGCCGGATTGGTTAACATTATATTATGACATTTTTTTACATATTTGGCAACAGTCAGTTTTTTAATTAAGAAGAGCCGTGCTAAAATATGGCTCTAAAAGCCACGTAAATATATTTTTAAGGGATGCTTATAAGCTCGAGCGCCCTTTTTTTATTACTAAAAATAAAGTAAAATAGAGGTATGAAGAAGTTAAAATCTTTTTTCGCGAAAAGGTCATTTTTGTTTAAAATGCGCTTTACTTTAGGGGCCATCGCCTTGATTTTAGTGCTCGTTTTTTTGTATTTAAAAATTGTCCCTTTCGGGCATATTACTTATGGCCGGACTTGGCCTCGGGGACTAGCTTCGGGCAAGGGTTTTATTTATGACTTTAAACCGGCGGAAAGAATAGACGCGGCCAGTTCTTCGGCTCTAAGATTAGTCGCCGACCCGGTTTATTTTAGCCTCTACGCGCCGCGAGCGTTTAATAGTGCGGAGATATCCATTAAATACCGGGACAAATTAGCAACAACTACTCCGATTATTGAGGTCGGCGTTTTACGCGATAAACTGACCGGCCAATATGAACTGAAACCGATTCAGAACGATATTGTTGATCGCTATCGTTTCTCGCTCCCGCGCCTGGAAGACAGCGCGGAAAGGTTAATTTTACAAACGGCCAAATATTATGATAATTCGGCTGATTTTGAAAAAGATTTGCGGGCTGGAAACCTCAAAGGGTGTCCCGGCGGTCCGGCGTCTTGCGTCGCGGCCTATAATTATCCGTTGAATTTTGATTTTCGCTTGTCGGACTACAGCGCTATTTCTCCGACGGTTATCAGCCAGCCCTTGAGAGGCGCGCACCAATTTTATGTTTATTTCAAAGCCGGGTCTTGGCGTTTGGCTTTTGATTTCGTGGACTTGAATCTTGATAAAGGCCAGGATCCGATTACGGTTAATGTTTATTCCGGCGATAAAGTTATCGCTACGGAAACGCTGGCCGATAATAACCCGACTCCGGATAACGGCCAGAGCGAAGCCAAAAAAATTATTCTTAGCGGGCAGGAGACGGCCGGACTGTGTCGCGTAGAAATTAAAGTCAGCGATGATATTGTGATGTCCAAACTGAATAGCTCATCGGACAAGATTTCTTTTATCAATAAGATTTGGCCGGTGTCGGGAGCGGGCAGTTTGACTTTATTTACCGATGCTTCTTATATAAATGTGACCACCGTTAATCCGGCCAGCTTGAGCGAAATCAGCTTGGGCGGAAAAAAATTTAATCTTGATAAGACATATAAGCAGTTTTCCTTCCTGGGAGATAGCGGGATTAATAAAATAGTCTTGAAAAAAGACGATTTAGTCCTGGAAAATAGCGGCGTTTTTGCTTTGTCCGCGGCTAATCTTATTAATCCCGGAGTCAAGAAGGTTGACCGATATTTTTCTTTATCAGACGGTATTCAATATATTATCGCCGCTTATGAGCGCCCCTTGGAAGATAATGGTTTAAAAACCGCCCGCGCGACTCTGGATTTAAAAACCGCCGCTCGCGAAAAAAATAAATATACTTTTTTGATTTCTATTCCGGGACTAGACGGCGCGGCCGGGGCGGCTGATTATTTGGAGATTAAAGAGATAGAGATTAAACTTACCGGCAAGACTATATTTGAAAAAGTCGGAGAGTTTTTTAGAAAATAATTTACATTTTTAGGGGAAAATCCGGGTTTTTAGAAAAATAATCTAAGCTAAGTTTTTACTAATCATAATGTCTAAGAAAGGTCTTATAATTCAGGAGTTATTCTATTTTTTTACCGCCCTCTTGGGAGTTTTTATAATTTTGGAAATTATCTGGCCCAATATTATTCTCGCTTACTTTAATCTGAATTATCTGATAATTCTCTGGTTTATCGTCGGTCTGATCGCGCTGACAAAGAATTCGCCGCCCATTCGGAAATGATAATATTTAAATTTTTCGATATTTTAATTAAAACATATGTCTTTAAATTATTTTTTTAACCCGCGTTCGGTCGCGGTTGTCGGCGCTTCCAACAGTCCGGCCAAATTAGGTCGCCAGATTCTTGATAATATTATCAAGGGTGGTTTTAAGGGGCATATTTATCCGATTAATTTGCAAGAGAAAAAAATCGCTAAATTAAAAGCTTTCTCCAGCCTGGAGGCTTTGCCGAAGGCGGAAATGGCCGGGCTCTTGGTTGTTATCGCCATTCCGGCGCCATTTGTTATCGCCGAGATAAAGAAATGCGTCGGCTTGGGCGTTAAAAATATCATTATCATCACCGCCGGTTTTAAGGAGGCGGGCGAAACCGGGAAAAAACTGGAAGCGGAGATTAAAGTTATCGCCAGCCGTCATCACTTAAATATTCTTGGTCCGAATTGTTTGGGGCTCATCAATACTTGGCATAAATTAAACGCGACTTTTGCCGCCGCCGATACGGCCACTGGAACTTGCGCCCTGCTTTCGCAATCCGGTGCTATCGGCGCCGGTGCGCTTGATTGGTTGAAGGTTAAGGATTTTAATTTCGGATATTTCATCAGCCTCGGCAATAAGGCGGTTCTGGATGAGAATGAAATAATTGAATATTTGGCGACTGATTCACGAGTTGATTTGATTATCGCTTACCTGGAAGAAATAGAAGACGGGGGCCGATTTATGGAAATTATTTCGCGCTTAGCCAAACGTAAGCCGGTCGCGATTTTAAAAGCCGGGACGAGCGCGGCCGGAGGAAAACTGGCGTTGTCTCATACCGGGTCTTTAGTCGGATCGGCCGCCGCCGTTAAAGTCGGCGTAGAGAGAGCGGGGGCGATTTGGCTGGATAATCTGGAAGACATGTTTAATCTGCTGATGATATATAACAAGAAATCCTGGTTTAACGCCGGAGCGCCCGAACTTCATGTGATCACCAACGCCGGCGGAGTCGCGGTTTTAACGGCCGATGAAATCAGCCGCCAGAAACTGCCTTTAGGCGATAGCCAAGATCTGTTGGGCGATGCCGATGCCGCTCGTTACGGTGTTGCCTTGGCCAAAACTTTAGCCAAAAAACAGGTCAATAATCTTTTAGTGCTTTTAACGCCGCAGACTTCCACTGAACCGTTATTAACCGCTCAAGCCATAGTGGCGATAAAAAAGAAATATCCGAATAAATTAATTATGGCGAGTTTTGTCGGCGGGAAAGCCGTCGCCTCGGCCAGAAAATTATTGGCGATTAATCAGATTGCCGCTTTTGATTATCCGGAAGAAGCGGTGCGGGCTTTCCGGCATCTCATCGCTTATCGTTCCTTAATCCAGGATTTAAAGCCTTTTAAAGCAATCAGAGTGAAGGCGAAAAAACCGATTAAAAGTGATGACTATTTAAAATCTTTTTCCTTATTGAAGAAATATCAGATTCCGGTCGTTCGAACTTCCCGTTACGAAGAAGCGCGATTAAAAAAATATAAATATCCGGCGGTTCTGAAAACGGTCGGTCCGGATTTCTTGCATAAGACTGATTCCGGCGGCGTTATCATTAATTTAGAAGATAAAGCGCAATTAAAAGCGACGGCCGATTCTTTGAGGCGTCAGAACGCGCCGGCGTTCAAGAACCCGGCTAATTATCTGGTCGTTCAAGAACAGGCGGCCAAATTCCAGGAGATAATCTTGGGCTTCAAGCGCGACGCGATTTTCGGCCCGCTTTTGATGGTCGGCTGGGGCGGGATTTATACGGAAATAATTAAAGATTTTAAATTAGCCATCAGCGACCTTAATCTGTCCGGAGCACTTAAGCTTATTACCGGTTTGAAGATTTATCCGATTTTAAACGGCGCTCGCGGCCGGGAGAAATGCGATATTAAGGCCTTGGCGCAAATTATGGTTAAATTGGCTCGTTTGGCCAATACCCATCCGGAAATTTCGGAACTGGATATCAATCCGCTTTTTGTCTTTACCCAAGGCGCCGCGGTCGGGGACGTGCGAATTATTTTATAGATTATTTTTTTCGCTATGTATAATAAGCAAAAAATCATCGTTGTTCTGCCGGCTTATAACGCCGCCGCGACTTTAGAGCGAACGGTGGCCGATTTGCCGACTGTAGTGGATGAAATTATTTTAGTGGATGATAAAAGCAACGACACCACCGCGGCCTTGGCGCGCGTCTTAGGTTTATTTGTTTTTGAGCATCAGGCCAACGCCGGTTACGGCGCTAACCAAAAAACTTGTTATCGTTTAGCTTTAGAGCATAAGGCGGATATTGTTGTGATGATTCACCCGGATTATCAATATGACCCGAAATTGGTGAAATATTTTGCGGCCTTTATCGCCGATGATTATTTTGACGTGATGCTCGGGACGCGCATTCGGTCGCGTCGGGAAACATTAGCGGCCGGCATGCCGCTCTATAAATATTTGGCTAACCGCGCTTTAACAATTTTTGAGAATTTAGTAAGCGGCCGTAATTTATCGGAATGGCATACCGGTATGCGGGCTTATAAAAGAGAGGTTTTAGAAAAAATTAATTGGCCAGCCAATTCTAATGATTTCGTCTTTGACAGCCAGGTATTATTTCAAATCGTCGCCCGGCGCTATCGGATCGGAGAAATTTCCGTACCCGTGCGGTATTTTAAAGAGGCCTCATCCATCAACTTTTGGCAAAGCGTTAAATATGGTTTAGGCACGGTTTGGACGGGCTTAAAATATTTTTATGACCAGATTTCTGGAAAAAATAAAACATTATAATCTGCTTAAAAGCTGGCGGCCCTACTTCCTAATAGCGCTTATCGGGTTCTTATTGTATAGCCAGACTTTATTTTTTGATTTTACTTATTTTGACGACAGCACTCTGGTCGTGGAGAATCAGGAAATTTTAGGAAACATCAAGAATGTCGGCCGGATTTTTGCCAGCGACGCTTTTTTTTCCGCTCCGGGAGCTAAATTTTATTATCGTCCACTCTTGAACGTGTCCTTAATGATTGATTCTCAGCTGGGATTAATTGATTCTAAGACGGGAATTCTACCTTTCTTTTTTCATTTTTCTAATATCGTTTTTCATCTTCTGGCGGCCGCGTTGGTTTTTTATTTATTGAATCGATTACTTAAAAAACGATCCTTAGCTTTTATTTTATCGTTATTTTTCTTAGTCCATCCGGCTTTGGCGCCGGCAGTCGCCTGGATTCCCGGTCGGAATGATTCGCTTTTGGCGATTTTTGTCTTGACGGCTTTCATGATTTTCTTGAATTTCTTGGAGCGGCCGCGTCTCCGGACTTATCTAGGGTTTCTCGCCCTGTTCGGCTGTGCCTTACTCACCAAGGAAAGCGCTATCGGTCTGCCGCTCGTCATCATTTTTTATTTTTGGTTCATTGATAAAGGCCGGATAGTTTTACCTGACAAACTTTTGCTTATTTTTGGATCGGGAGTAATAATTTTTATCTGGTTGATAATGCGCCGACTCGCTTTCGGGCTCGGACAATCCGGACATCTCGCCAGTTTGGCCGATATTTGGCATAATCTTCCGGCTTTATTTATCTTCGCCGGTAAAATTATCCTGCCTTTTGATTTATCGGTTCTGCCGACTCTAACAGACGCGCGTTTCATCTGGGGCGTATTAGGTCTGGCCGGGTTACTGGCGCTCAGTCTTATTTTCCCGCCCCGGAGTCTGAAGCGTTTTTGGTTCGGACTTTTTTGGTTAGGGATTTTTCTGTTTCCAACCTTCTTGAACCCCGATACTTCGTCCGGTTTCTTGTCCCATCGCCTCTATTTACCTTTTTTTGGTTTTCTGCTAATATTAGGTGAGTTTACTTGGGTTGAACCGCCAGTTTTCGGCCGCCGCCGTTATTTCTTGATAATTAGCGGAATCTTAGTTGGTTTGGCTATTTTAACGATTTGGCATAGTCTAAGTTTTAGGAATCGTTTGGTTTTTTGGCGGGAAGCGGTTATTGATTCGCCCAACGCGTCCCTGGCTCAACGTAATCTTGGAGCGATGTATTACCTGGAAGGGCAACCGATTCTGGCGGAAAAATATTATCGCCAGGCTTTGAAATTAAATCCGCAAGAGCCGATGGCTCATAACAATCTGGGGGTAATTTATCTGGACCAGAAAAAATATCGCCAGGCGCAAGCTGAATTTTACCGCGAGTTAGAAATAAATCCGGGTTATGAGAAAGCGATTAATAATTTGATTCTTATGCAAAACCTCTTGAAATCGGAAAGCGTTGTCGCGGAGTAAGCGCTCCAGCCGATAAATTAATATGTTTAAAGATATTTTTAAAAGACAAATCAACAGTATTACCGTCGCGGCCGCGCTGGTCGCTTTATCGAGCCTGGCCTCGCGTCTTTTAGGAATTATTCGCGACCGTATCTTGGCCGGGCAGTTCGGCGCCGGGACGACTTTGGATATTTATTACGCCGCCTTCCGTATTCCGGACCTGATTTATAATTTAATCGTCCTCGGAGCCTTGTCCGCCGGCTTTATCCCGATTTTCACTTCACTCATTAAAGACTGGAAATGCGCGCCGACGGAAGATTGCAATCCGCATTTGAAAAATAAAGACGCTTGGGACCTGGCCAATAATATTTTGAACATTTTATTATTGGGTTTGGTGGTCTTATCTCTCTTTGGAATCATTTTTGCGCCCGCTTTAACCAGGCTGATCGCCCCGGGGTTTGGTCCCGACGAACAGGCTCTGACCGCCACTTTAACGCGCATCATGTTCTTATCGCCATTATTTTTAGGCATCTCCGGAATTATCGGCAGTATTTTGCAATCATTTAAGAGGTTCCTGATTTATTCGCTGGCGCCGGTTTTCTATAATGTCGGCATCATTATCGGCGCGGTATATTTCGTGCCGCTCTGGGGAATTTATGGTTTAGCTTGGGGCGTTATTTTGGGCGCTTTTCTCCATCTGGTTATTCAGATTCCGACCGCTTATCATCTCGGTTTCCGTTATCGGCTAAAGATAAATTGGCGCGATTTCAATACTTGGAAAATGGGCAAGATGATGGTGCCGCGAACTTTGGGCTTGGCGATTTCCCAGATCAATCTGGTCGTGATTACCGTGCTCGCTTCTAAATTATCGGCCGGTTCCTTGGCGGTTTTTAATTTCGCGAATAATCTTCAATCCTTTCCCATCGGGATTTTCGGCGTCTCCTTCGCGATTGCCGCTTTTCCGAGTTTGGCCGAGGCGGCTTTTAATAAAGAGAAATTGGCGGCCAGCTTTTCCCAAACCATGCGGCAGATTTTATTTTTTGTCATTCCGGCGACCTTCTTGATTATTGCGCTCCGGGCGCAGATTATCCGCGTTGTTTTGGGTACGGGCAATTTTGATTGGCAAGACACTATTTTAACCATGAACACTTTGGGATTTTTTGCGATCAGCTTATTCGCCCAGGCGACCATTCCGCTGCTCATTAGAGTTTTTTACGCGCGTCATAATTCCGCCACTCCTTTTTATCTTGGTTTGGCCTCTGCGGGCGTCAATGTTGTCCTGTCTTTATTCTTGGCGCCAAAAATGGGAGTGGCCGGTCTGGCGCTCGCCTTTTCCGCGGCCAGTATTTTGAATTTCCTATTATTATGGATTTGGCTGTACTTGCGAGTCGGAGTTTTGGATATTGGCAATATTTTAAGCGCTGTGTTAAAGTTTACGACCGGGTCAATCGCGGCCGGAGGCGCGGCCCAGATTATGAAAGTTCTGGTCTGGCCGTTTATAGATATGACCAAGTTTAGCGGAGTTTTTACCCAGTTAATCGCGGCGGGCGGCTTCGGGCTCTTAGTTTATTTATTCTTTTGTTATCTGCTCAAGAGTGAAGAACTTTTCGGCTTTATCGCTTCTCTAAAGAATCGCTGGCCTTTCAGTAAGGTAAAGATTGACGATCAACTGTCGAGTAATAATTAATTTAAACGTTTTTTGTTTAAAATTAGCTTATTTAAGCATTATCTGTATAGTTGCACATTATAAATAAAAATGCTAGGATATCAGCATGAGAAAAAAGATAATTATTCCAAAAAATGAGCTTACCAGACTTTATTATAAAGAAAATAAATCTAAATATAAGATAGGGAATATTTATGGTTGCAGTTTTTCTACCGTTTTAAATAGAATGAGAGAATATGGTTTTAAGCCATTGTCCAGATCTGTAATTCAGAGCAAATATACTAAAAAAAATTTTAGCGGAGATAAGAAGGCTAAAGCTTATATGTTGGGGTTTCGATTAGGTGATTTAAATGTTTATAAGACTACATTAAAGTCAGAGGTCATTATTACCAGATGTCATACAACCAATCAAGATCAGGTTGATGTCATGAATGATCTTTTTAAAAAATATGGTCAAGTGACCGTAAAGAAAAATGATAACAATAAATCTATTACAGTGAATTGTTTTTTGAATGATAGTTTCGATTTCTTATTGCCTAAAAGTGATTTAGTTGAGGAATGGATTACCGAAAATAATAAATTTTCTCTAGCTTTTGCTGCCGGGTATATTGATGCGGAGGCTAATATTGGGGTTTATGACAAGCGAGCCAGATTTAAAATTGACAGTTATGATAAAAATACCATATTTTGGTTTTTCAATTTATTCAAAATAAATAGGATATCTTGCCCCAAACCAATAATGATTGGGAGAAAGGGTCAGATTTACAATAAAGAGCGAGGATATAAATACAATAAAGATTTATGGAGAATAAGAGTTAGTGAAAGTAAATCGTTAGAAAAATTTTTAAAAATAGTAAAACCTTATTTAAAACATAAAAAAAGGATTGCCGATTTAAATAAATGTTTAATTAACATAAATGATAGAAGAAATAAATAAGATTAGAAACTTTGCCATTTTGGCCCATATCGATCACGGCAAATCAACTCTGGCCGACCGGATGTTGGAAATTACCGGCACGGTTGAGAAGCGAAAAATGCGGGAGCAGCTTTTAGACGGCATGGATATTGAGCGGGAGCGGGGAATCACTATCAAGCTCCAGCCGGTAACCATGAATTATAAGGGCTACCAGCTGAATCTGATTGACACGCCGGGGCACGTAGATTTTTCTTATGAAGTTTCGCGGTCTTTGGCGGCGGTGGAAACGGCCGTTTTGTTGGTCGATTGCACCCAAGGTATCCAAGCGCAGACTCTGGCTAATTTATATTTGGCGCTTGATCAGAATCTGACGATTATTCCGGTTATTAATAAGATAGATCTGCCGGCGGCGAATATTAACAAGACTAAGAGAGAAATTATTGATCTGCTCGGCTACCGGGAAGAGGAAATAATTTGCGCGTCCGGCAAAACCGGCGTCGGTGTAACGGAAATTTTGGATCGAGTAATAGCCTTCGGTCAGACGCCAAGTGAACCGGAAATGAACCGGTCGGGCGGAGATAAAACCGTTGAAAACGAAGGCGTTAAATCCAAAAATATTTTACGCGCTTTAATTTTTGATTCTAAATATGATGTTTATCGCGGCGTCGTCGCTTATGTCCGCGTTTTTAACGGCGCCTTAAAGAAAGGCGATAAGATCCGATTGCTCGCCACCGGGGCGGTCAGCGAAATCTTAGACTGCGGTATTTTTAAGCCGGATTATTTTTCTACCGGGCATCTGCAAGCCGGGGAAATCGGTTACGTCGTCACCGGTTTTAAACAAGTGGCGGACTGTCGTGTCGGCGATACGGTGACAATCGTCAGAAGTGCGGAGACGTTGATGGGGGTTGAGCCTCTCTCCGGCTACAAGGAAGTCAGGCCGATGGTTTTCGCCAGTATCTTTCCGCGCGAAGGCCACGATTTTAAGGAATTGCGCGAAGCCATGGAAAAATTAAAATTAAATGACGCCGCTTTGTCTTATGAGCCGGAACGTTCCGACGCTTTAGGTTTCGGTTTCCGTTGCGGTTTTCTCGGCCTCCTGCATTTGGAAGTTTTTCAGGAAAGATTAAGACGAGAATATGATTTGGATTTGATCGTCACGATGCCGAGCGTCGCCTATAAAGTTTTTAAGTCTGACGGCGAGGAATTGATTATCCGCTCGCCCCAGCGCTTGCCCGATCCGACGCAAATTGAACATCTTGAAGAGCCTTGGGTAAAGCTGGATATCATTACTCCGAAGGCTTATCTCGGTAATGTCATCAAGCTGGCCCAGGAAAAGAAGGGGATTTATAAGAATACCGAATATATTTCCGCTGAAGGCGATGATAGCCGTGTTTTGCTCCACTATGAAATTCCTCTCGCCGCGATTTTAACGGATTTTTATGATAAGATTAAGAGTGTTTCCGCCGGCTACGCTTCCATTAATTATGAATATTTGGATTATCGCCCGGCTGACGTCGTTAAAATGGATATTCTGGTCGCGGAAGAACCGATTGAAGCGCTTGCGACCATAGTTTATCGCGACGATGCTTCCCGCCAAGGTCGGGGAATCGTGGATATCTTAAAAGACAGCTTGTCTAAACAGATGTTCGCCGTCAAGATTCAGGCGGCGATACACGGCAAAATTATTGCGGCCGAAAAATTATCGGCCATGCGCAAAGACGTGACCGCCAAGCTTTACGGCGGCGATGTGACTCGCAAACGCAAACTTTTAGAAAAACAGAAGAAGGGCAAGAAAAAAATGATGGCCGCGGGCAAGGGTAGCGTGGAAATTCCGGCGGATACTTTTATTAAGATTTTAAAGAGATAATATTATGAAACGTCGCAAAGTTATCAAGCTTTTATGGATAATCCTGTCACTGATTGTTGTTTTTTCCATGGTCTCCTGGACCGCCATGGTCGGTTTTTAAAAGACAAAAAAGATGAAAAAATGGGAGCTTCTTAAAATAGCGCCGGCCGAATTCTTGGCCGCTCACCCGGAGCTTAATCCGGTTATTTTGCAGTTGCTTTATAATCGGGGGTTAAAAGAGGATTCGCCGATTAAGATGTTTTTGAACGGGGAATTAGAGCCGGCTTTGACCAATTCTCTCGGCGAGGGGACGCCGGCTTTTTATAATCCTTTTTTGTTTAAGAACATGGACGCGGCCGCCGATCTGATTATCAGTCATATCAAGGCCGGCAGTCGTATCGTCGTTTACGGCGATTATGACGCCGACGGGGTTACCGCTTCAGTAATTCTTTTGGAAACTTTAAATACTCTTCACGCCAAAGCGGAAGTTTATCTGCCCAATCGCGTTACTGAAGGATACGGCTTGAACAAGATGGCGATAAACCAGATAGTGAAACAAGGAGTTAAATTAATCGTCACGGTTGATAACGGTACGAGAAATAAGGCGGAAGTCGCTTACGCCAAACAGAAAGGGCTGGACATAATCATTACCGACCATCATATTTTACCGGAAGACTCGGCGGATTTGCCGGATTGTTTATTGATTAATTCGTCCGATCCGAATTCCGGTTATCCTTGGCCATATCTGGCCGGTGTCGGCGTCGCTTTCAAACTGGTCAGCGCGCTGCTGACTAAATCAAGTTTGCCGGATAAGCAGAAGCAGCTCATCAGCGAAAAATGTTTGGATTTGGTCGCGGTCGGGACGGTCGCGGACATGGTCAGTCTTTTGGGAGAAAATCGAGTCTTGGTCAAAGCCGGTTTAAAAATTTTGAATGCCAATAAACGCTTGGGGCTTAACGAATTGATTAAAGTCGCCAAAGTGAACGGTAGCCGGCCATTGGAAGCCTGGAATATCGGGTGGCAAATCGGACCGCGTTTGAACGCGGCCAGCCGGTTGGCGCATGCTAACAGCGCTTTCGCGCTTTTAACGACGACTGACAGCGCCGAAGCGGCCGGACTCGCTTCGGAACTGAATCAGCGCAATATCAGCCGTCAGCAGATTACCGAAGAGATTACCGCCCAAGTGGAAGCGCAAATTGATAAGGATAATATCCCTTTGGTTATTATCGGCGTCTCACAGGCCGACCAAATTTGGAATGAAGGCGTTATCGGCCTGGTCGCGGGGCGCATCGCGGAAAAATATTATCGTCCGACTTTAATAATCACGCGCTTAATAGAGGAAGCGGAATTTGATGCGGCGACAAAAAAGCTGGTTCCCAAAAAAATTTCCTTCAAAGGTTCCGGTCGCTCCGTGGAAGAGTTCAATCTTATCGCCGCCGTCGAAGCTTGCGCCGGTTCATTGGATAAATATGGGGGCCATCCGATGGCTTGCGGTTTTTCTATCAAGACCGAAGAGAAATTAACGGAATTCAAGACTGGATTCTTGGCTCTGGCCGCGGCTAAATTGACTCCAGAAACGCTGACGCCTAAATTAAAGATTGAAGCGGGTTTGAAATTTAATGAGATAAATTTAGCTCTCGCCGAAAAAGTAAGCGCTTTCGCGCCTTATGGTCAGAATAATCCCCAACCGCGTTTCGTTTCTTACGGTTTGCGCTTGGACGATATCGCGACCATGGGGTTTGATAATCAGCACATAAAATTTCGTTTTTCAGCCGTTGATTCGCCGACCGGCCGCGCCGATTCTTTCTGGGCCATAGCTTTCGGAGCGGCGAGCGAGCATAAGGATTTTAAGGTTGGCGATGAAGTCGATTTGGTTTATTATTTGGAGGTGAATGATTTTAACGGGCGCAAAGAGCCGCAATTAAAAATTGTCGATATTAGGTTGGCGGGAAAAATATAATTTTTAATTCCCCGCAGATAAATAATATTAAAGTTATATGGACAAAATCATTATTTACACGGACGGCGGAGCGCGCGGCAATCCCGGACCGGCTGGAATCGGCGCGGTGATTTATAACGAGCATAAAAAGATAATCGCGGAGATTTCCGAATATATCGGCGTCGCGACTAATAATCAAGCCGAGTATAGAGCGCTCGTCGCCGCTTTTAAAAAAGCGGTCGACTTGGGGGCGAAAGAACTGGATTGTTATCTGGATAGTGAGCTAATCGTCAAACAATTAAAAGGCGAATATCGAGTTAAAGATAAAGATTTGGCGCTTTTATTTTTGGATATTCATAATTTATCTTTAAGTTTCAAGAAAATCTCTTATACTCATGTCCCGCGGGAGAAAAATGAAGCCGCCGACCGCCTGGCCAATGAGGCGATGGATAGAGAGCTTAAATAGAGAAATCGGCCGGAGGAGTTAAATAGAGAAATTGGATAAATAGAAACAGCAAATAAAAATCCGCCCGGCTTGAGCGGATTTTTAGTATATGGCGAGAGGGCTGAATTCGTTGGGGTTTATCGGGCTAATGAACATGAAGATGGCCGCCGGT
Source organism: Candidatus Falkowiibacteriota bacterium (assembly GCA_026396805.1). GTDB lineage: Bacteria > Patescibacteriota > Patescibacteriia > Patescibacteriales > UBA12465 > UBA12465. The sequence continues at coordinate 46,174 of JAPLVZ010000003.1, read as the reverse complement.
AGTATTCGCCGTTCTTGTCCCGCCGCACCCAGTATATTCGTTCAAGACGGATAGACCTGCGTTTTCCAAAATTGTGATTAGGTCATCAACGGCGGCGCAGCTTCTGTCGGTAGTTAAAGCGACATCGGCGCACCTACCATTGTAATGGCAAGCACTGGCATGTGTGACGGCTGGGTCTGGCGGATAAGCTTCAGTTACTTGCCATTTCAGTCCGTTTGAATTATTCCAGGCCATTGTCAGCTTATCGGCCAAATCGGCGTTAATTTGATTACCGTCTTTATAATCAATAGTCAGATCCACGCAATTATCACACGCCGTGCCGTTATCTATATTTCCATCGTTTGAAACAGGTTCAGAATCTGAATATTTTATAGTCCCTATTGATATCGGTTTGAATTTAACAAGGTTAGGGTTTACTTGAATAAGCAAGACATAAGACGAAGCCAAAATTACCAGGCCGATGACGCTGCCGGTAATTAACTCTTTCGCTTGCGTCACTTTAGAAGCGTCACCGCCGGAAACGAGCCAGAGAACTCCGCCGGCCATCAGAACTATTGCCGCTAAAATGCCGGCAACGCTAAGCCCGTAATTATAAATCGCTATGATATATTCGCTTATCCAGGGGATGGCGACGTTAGTGTTACCCTTATCATCTGTAATATAGTTGATTGAACTGGAGGCGGTTAATTTTAAAGTCGGAATATTTATTTGTAACTCCGGCATGATAAATTTTGGAGTTTTTGGAGTTTGAGCGCCAGAAACCGGAGTTATCAGACTGCCTTCGGGCTGGCAACAACAGATTGGTCGGGCATAGCCTAAGGTGCAATTTGGTTCTCCGGTACAGTTTGGGGCGTCGACGGAACCAAAGGGCTGGCGTAAAGTGGCTCCTAATTTAGAACAAACAAGGTCGGGAGTATCGGTGGTACTATCACAGACAAATCCGCAGCCGGCGGCGCTGGTTGTTGCCGGGACGCACATGACAAAAATAATTATTAAAAGGGGGATTATATTAATTCCGGTTCTTATTTTTTTAATAAATTTTCGAATATTTTTTCTCATATTTTATATTTATCGATATTGGCTTGCGCCAGTTTTTCTATTAAAGAAATGTCCTTGTCTTTGAGATGTTTGAAACGTCCTTGGTTTTTCAGGTATTCTCCAGCCGGGCGAGCTTGAAAACCTTTTTTAAGGCTGGAAGAAATTAATTGGCCGTCGCTATATTCTAAAAGCGGATACAGCGCGGTTTGAACCGCCGACTTTCCCATCATAACCGCCTGGTCGTTATTTATTTTCCAGCCTGGAATACAAGGACAGAGGATCTGAATATAACTCGGCCCTTCGACGCTTAAAGCTTTTTTCACTTTATTCGTAATATCATCGGGAAAACCGGTGGTCGTCTGTGCGACGTATTTTACGCCGTGTGCTAGAGCGATAGCGAGCATATCTTTTTTTCCTTGGGTTGAACCGATAGAAGCGGAACCGTCAGGCGTCGTTGTCGTGCTGGCGCCGTAAGGAGTACTGCCGGAAGCTTGGATGCCGGTATTAGAATAAGCTTCGGTGTCATAACAAATATATAAGATATTTTCGCCGCGTTCCCACATACCGCTGATAAGTCCCAGACCGATGTCAAAAGTTCCGCCATCGCCGGCCTGAACGACGACCTTAGTTTTCTTATCGCCTTTCTGTTTTAAGGAAGCCAGAATTCCAGAAGCGACCGCGGCGGCGTTTTCAAAAAGAGAATGGATCCAGGGCAGACCCCAAGCGCTTTGAGGATAAGCGGTCGTCGTCACTTCCAAACAGCCGGTGGCGTTGGCGATTATTATATTTTCATTCAATCCTCGCATCACCGCTTGAGCCGCGGACAATTGCCCACAGCCGGCGCAGGCGTTATGGCCGGGGGAAAGGAATTTATTTTCATTAGAATTTTTCATAAATTATTTTGTTCGGCAATAACTCATTGCTCCGCCGGCGCAAGTATATTTTTCACTACCACCATAATAGGCATTATATCCAGCCCCTACCCAATTATTAGTGCACCAAGCCTTACAGTCGTTTACAGTTAAGTCATTTCTACAGGTGACCCAGACACATATTCCAGCCACGCAACCTTGACCGCATTGGCAACAGATAGATGCCCCTGACTTACTAACACACTTTTCTTGGAGACAAATCATATCAATTGCTGTTTGATTAACTTTACATTCGGTAAAATCAGATTTCCCTTGGCAAACAATATTTCCTTGTTGAATAGTTGATTCGCTTTTTCCGCAACACCAAAGTAGCCCGAAAGGACAATTAATCGGTTTTACATTACTGGGTTGCCCTGTATCACAAATATTAATATCTAAATTAATTGTCGGAGGGTTGGTATCTACACACTGCTGGTTCGCTTTATTCATACAAACCCATCCGTATTTAGTATCGGCCGGTAAATCTTTAAGATCATTAATTATTCCGTTATCTTTAAAGGAGGCTTTATTAATAGCGGGTATGTCAATCGTCTTAAAATTTAATAATTCCGGGTTAACGGTATTAAGGATTATCCAGGAGCTGAACAAGATAATCGTTCCGATAATACTGCCGATGATAAGCTCTTTGGCTTGGCCGACTTTACCGGAGTCGCCGCCGGAAGTAAGCCATAAGACGCCGCCGGCCATCAGGACTATCGCCGCCAAAATTCCGGCGGCGGCCATGCCGTAATTATAAAAAGCTTGGATATATCGGCCAATCAGATCACTATTCATTTTTCCGGTTTTTGGATCATAAGCGGCGACATCAACCGAGGCGGCATCAAGAGAGGAGCCGGGAATCCGTATCTGCGGCTCAAACTTTAAAGTAGCGGGGTCGACGGCGATGGCCAAAGCGCTTGACGGCCAGCTCGCTAAAGCGAAAGAGGCCGCCATTTGCAGACAAATAACAATTAAAAAAGACGCTTTCAGGGCTTTTAATATTTTTTGGTTTTTATTTTTCATATTTTATCGGTTTATTGTTAGAAGCGGCTAATCTAATTTTAAACACGGATAATTCGGTCCTAATCATTGCCGACAAATTTAACTGACGCGTCGCGGCGGCCGGCGTCTTTGATTATTTTAGAAATCATTTTTTTAGTGACGTCGCGTCCGCCCAGACCGACGATATAATCTTTGATATTTAAATTTTTCGCTTCCGCGGCGCTTAAGCCGGCTTTGATATCGCAGTAAAGCGGTCCGGCTTGTCCGAAATTAATCGCTTTTTCAATGACCGCGATATTTTTGGTGCGGGTGATGAATTTATTGATTGATTCAGCGGGGAAGGGGCGATAAACTTTTATTTTTAGGAGTCCGATATTTTTTAAGTCTTTAATGGTCTCTAAAATAGTGCCGTTTAAAGAGCCGAGCGCGACGAGAATTGTTTTCGGTTTGTTCGGTCCGTAATAGACGACTAAGCCATCGCTATAAACATTCCCCTTAAACGGCATGGCCGCCAAACGCGTCTCGTCTTTGAATATTTTTTGAAATTCGCGATATTCTTTTTTAATTATTTCCAGAGACGCCAGTAAATCTTCATGCAAAGCCTCGCGAGTTTCCATATAATGCGCCGGCGTAAAGAAAGCGCCGAGCGTCACCGGATTATCGGGGTTTAAATAAGTCCCGTTTTCGGGTCGGTAAGCCGGCAGGAATTTTTTTATTTTTTTCGGCTCGGGAATTATGACCGATTCGTAAGAATGGGTTAGGATATAACCGTCAACATTAATCATCACCGGCAGTTTTAATTTTTCCGCCAGCTTATAGGCGAGAATATGGGCGTTAACCGCTTCTTGATGATTAGCCGCGAATAATTGGATCCAGCCGGCGTCGCGGATACTCATCACATCGCTGTGATCGTTCCAAATATTTATCGGGCTGGAAATAGCGCGGTTAGCGGTTGTCATCACTATCGGCAAGCGCAAACCGGAAATATTGTAAACGACTTCGGCCATCAGCAATAAGCCTTGGGAACTGGTGGCGCTATAAACGCGGGAACCGGCGGCGCTCGCGCCGAGAACAATGGAAGCGGCCGCGAATTCGCTTTCGGCGCGGATATATTCAAAACCGGCTTGGCCGTCGGCTTTCATTTTCGCGAGATCCTCAACGATATGGGTTTGAGGAGTAATCGGGTAAGCGGAAACAACTGCCGGCGCGATATTTTTTATCGTCAGAGCGATGGCGCGAGAGCCTTCCAAGATTTGTTTGGATTCTGGTTTACTCATAATCTTAATAATCTTTAATCATTTTAATCGCCTTCACCAGACATTCATGGGTGCAGAGTCCGCAGCCTTTGCAATAATTATAATCGGTTTTCGGTTTCAGTTTTTTGTTTTTCGGTTTTAGTTTTTTGCCGTTAGCGGCGCTTTCGCTAATCTCACCCATGACAATACAGCCTTCCGGGCATATTTTCGCGCACAAGGAACAGCCGATACAAGTTAATAGATCAGTCATCGGTTTGGCCGTTCGCCAGGCGCCGGTTTTATTGGCTAGAGTCGTGTTCGGTTTGGTTATCAAACTTACTTTTTCATTTTTCATATCATTAAAGCTCCAATCATTTAATTCAGTCGCGGTTCAGTTCGCGTTCTCATAATCCTCGGTGATCGCTCGGATATTTTTAGCAATTATCACCTCGCCCTTAGCCGCGAATTTTTCTCTGATTGCTTTTTTTAAAGAAGCCAGACTCACAAGTTTAGTATGTTTGGCGAAAGCGCCCAAAATAACAGTGTTGACGATGTTTTTACCGAATATTTTTAAAGCGATTTCCGTCGCCGGCGTAAAATACAAACGTTTAAATCTTTTAACGAGTGCCGGCCACTTGTTTTTTGGAGAATTAATAATGACAACGGTATCGGGCGTACTGCCGGCAAAGACATCAACTGTATTTATTAAAGTCGCGTCTTGGATAATCAGAACAGTCGGTTTATAAATTTGTTCGCGGGTTATTATGCGCGTGTCGGAAATGCGCGCGAAAGATTGGATGGGCGCGCCTGTCCGTTCGACGCCGAAATTCGGGAAGGCTTGCGCTTCTTTCCCTTCGTAAAAGGCGGCGATGGCGATGAGTTCGGCGGCGGTAACTACGCCTTGCCCGCCGCGTCCGTGAATGCGAATCTGCTCCATATTATTTAAGGATTCCGCTTAAAAGTTCTCTGAATTTATCGATCGTCAACGCGCCGGAAATAGGATAATTATTTATGAACCAAGTCGGCGTGCCGATAATCGCCAGGCCGTTGCCGTCGTCGTAATCTTTTTTGATTTTATCTAAATCAGCGCGATCAGTCAGACAGGTTGCGAATTTCGTATCATCCAAGCCCAGGCTGACGGCCAAAGCCACTAAGCGGTTAAGGCGCGTTTCGTCTTCGGTCGTCAGATTATCTTGGTCGGCGAAAAGCTGATCGTGCATCTGCCAAAATTTTCCTTGGGCGCCGGCGCAACGGGCCGCAACCGCGAGATCGATAGAGGCGTCGTTACGCAGATAATCGCGCCAGACCACCCTAACCTTATCCGGGTAGTCGGCGATTAATTGATTTATGGCGAGGTAAGATTCTTTGGAGAAGGGACAAGCAAAATCGCCGAATTCCACGATAGTCACCTGGGGCGTGCTGGTGCCAATAAAGAAATTAGTGCCGTCTCCTTTGATATTCTGCGCGTATGTCTTATAATCCTGTTCCGTCACTCCCTGGTTTTGTTCGGCGATAATCGTCTTGGCCATATTTACGACATAGAGGCTGGAAATAGTCAGGACGATTAAAAACAGGCCGGCTAAGATTAAAATAATCACCCCCCACCACTTCTTATACCAGGGGAGCAAAATTTTTTCGTGCCGGGCTTTCATGGCCGCGTATTTTACTCTTTCTTCCAAACCCATAAGATTATTATAAAATTTAAACAAAATTAAAACAAAAATTGAAACAAAGCGCTGTTTCCAGTATAATTATATTATATCATAATTTATGAAAATAATCTCTTGGAATGTTAACGGAATAAGAGCGGCCGCTAAGCATGGTTTGGCGGATTTCTTAAAATCTCAAAAACCGGATATCTTATGTCTGCAGGAAATAAAAATTTCTGACGCGACGCGCCTTCAGACCGAGTTTGATTTCGCCGACTATACGGAGCATTGGCATAGCGCCGAGCGTCCCGGTTATAGCGGGACGGCGATTTTAACACGTGAAGGTTTTAAGGGAATTAAAGGCGTTAAGTCCGGTTTCGGGATAGAAAAATTTGATAAAGAGGGCCGCGTTCAGACTTTAGAAAGCGAAAAGTTTTTTTTGTTGAATATTTACTCCCCTAATTCCAATCACGAATTATCGCGCTTAGATTATAAATTAGAATTCAACGACGCCTTGCTGAAATACGTTAAGAAATTAGAGCGTTTGAAACCGGTGATAATTACCGGAGATTTTAACGTCGCTCATGAAGCCATAGATTTGGCGCGCCCGGAAGAAAATGAAGGCAGCGCTGGCTTTACCCTGGAAGAACGCGCTTGGATGACTAAATTTTTAAAAGCCGGTTTTATTGATACTTTTAGAGCTAAAAATGGCCAAAAAATCCAATATTCTTGGTGGAGTTTCCGGATGCGGGCGCGCGCGCGGAATATCGGCTGGCGGATTGACTATTTCTGCGTGTCCGCTAAACTTAGGGGAATGATAAAAAAAGCTTATATTTTAGATAAAATAACGGGATCGGATCATGCTCCGATCGGGCTGGAATTATAGTCGATTGGGGGTTACCAAAGGGAAGAGTTAAAATCAGGAAATATATGTATAATCATCAGACAATAGAAAAAAAATGGCAAAAAATTTGGGTCGAAACCGGAGCGCACAAAACCGGTGTTGCCAAAGGTAAGCCGAAATATTATGTTTTGGATATGTTCCCGTATCCCTCCGGAGCGGGACTCCATGTCGGCCATCCCAAAGGCTATATCGCGACGGATATTCTCGCGCGTTTGAAGCGGATGCAGGGGTATAATGTTCTTCATCCGATGGGCTGGGACGCTTTCGGTTTGCCGGCGGAAAATTACGCCATCAAAAACAAGCTCCATCCCCGGAAAGCGACAGAAAAAAATATCGCGACTTTCAAGAAGCAGATTAATTTGCTCGGCTTGTCTTATGATTGGGACCTAGAAATCAGCACGATTGACCCGGCTTATTATAAATGGACGCAATGGGCCTTTTTACAGATGTGGAAAAAGGGTCTGGCCTATGAATCTTTCGAACCGATAAATTGGTGTCCGTCTTGTAAGACCGGCCTAGCTAATGAAGATTTAGAAGGGGGATTATGCGAACGCTGCGGCAGCCTCGTCGAACAAAAACCGATGCGCCAATGGGTTTTGCGAATCACCGATTACGCGGAGCGTCTCTTAAATGATTTGGAAAAATTATCCGGTTGGGAAGAGACGATTAAAGAAATGCAGCGCAACTGGATCGGCCGGAGCGAGGGCGCGGAAATAGATTTTGCGGTTATAGGCGGCGACCGGTCAATCAAAGTCTTCACGACGCGCCTGGATACTATTTTCGGCTGTACTTATATAGTCTTGGCACCGGAGAATAGTTTGGTTGAGGCGCTTCAAGATAAAATAAAAAATTGGCCGGCGGTCAAAAGATATATAACGGAAACGAAAAATAAGACAGACTTGCAGCGGACTGATTTAAATAAAGCCAAGACCGGGGTTATTCTTGACGGCCTGACGGCCATTAATCCTTTTGATAAAACAGCAGTTCCCATTTTTGTCGCCGATTACGTCCTGAATTCTTACGGGACGGGAGCGGTCATGGCGGTTCCGGCGCACGATATCAGGGATTTTGAATTCGCGAAAAAATATGGTTTGAGAATAAAGACGGTTATCCTGCCCGTAAACGACATTGCCCAAGAAAGCGAAGCGTATCTCGCCGATGGCCGATTGATTCTTTCCGGAGAATTCTCCGGTCTAGATTCGGCTGATGCCCGCGTTAAAATGGTCGACTGGCTGGAGAATAATAAAACAGGCGCCAGAAAAGTGAATTATAAGATTAAGGATTGGGTTTTTTCCCGCCAGCGCTATTGGGGCGAGCCGATTCCGATTATCCATTGCGCCAAATGCGGCGTTGTGCCGGTTTTAGAAAGCGAATTGCCGGTCGTCCTGCCGGAAGTTAAAAGCTATGAGCCGACCGGGACGGGCGAGTCGCCACTGGCCGCGATAAAAGATTGGGTTAACATTAAATGTCCGAAGTGCGGCGGTCCGGCGAAGCGCGAAACCAATACTATGCCGCAATGGGGCGGTTCTTGCTGGTATTATTTACGATATATCGACCCGAATAATAATAAAGCGCTGGTTGATAAAAAATTGGAAAAATATTGGTCGCCGGTCGATTTTTATGTCGGCGGAGCCGAACACGCGACGCGTCATCTTATTTACGCCCGTTTCTGGCATAAATTCCTGTTTGATATCGGCGCGGTCAATTATGACGAGCCTTTTACCAAGCTTCGGCAGGTCGGTTTAATCATGGGAGAAGACGGACGAAAAATGTCCAAGCGCTGGGGTAATGTTATAAATCCCGACGATATCGCCGCTCGCTACGGCGCCGACGCGCTTCGGGTTTATGAGATGTTTATGGGGCCATTTGAACAGGCGGTCAATTGGAATACGAACGGGTTGACCGGAGCGCGCCGATTTTTGGAAAAGATAGAAAAATTGTCCGTTACTTTTGTCGCGCCGGAAAAAGAAGATGAAGAAGCGTTATCTCTGCTTCATAAGACCATCAAGAAAGTTGGGGAAGATATTGAAAGTTTTAATTTTAATACGGCTATTTCCGCTTTGATGATTTTAGCGAATAAGCTTACCGATTATAATAATCAGAATAATTATTCTTCGGTCAGTTCCGAAAGTTTCTTTAGTCTGCTCAAGATTTTGTCTCCTTTCGCGCCGCATTTGGCGGAAGAAATATGGGAGAAGCTCGGTCATAAGAAGAGTATCTTTAAATCGTCTTGGCCGGAATATGATCCGGAACTGATTAAAGACAAAACGATTAATCTGGTCGTGTCCGTTAACGGCAAGGTGCGCGCGACCTTAGAGGTTCCGGTTGATATTAAAGAAGCCGACGCTTTAGCTTTGGCGCTCCAGAACGCGAATATCAAAAAATGGCTGGAGGGAAAAGAAATCGTGAAAAATATTTTCGTGCCGGGGAAATTATTAAATATCGTGGTTAAATAAAAAACAATCCGCATGTCCGATTTATTGGCTAAAACTAGAGAAATTTGCCATATTTTTGAAATAAAACCGGCGCATTCCAAAGGCCAGAATTTTTTGATAAACGAAAAGATTTATGACGATATTATCAAGGCGGCCGATTTACAGCCTGACGATATCGTGCTTGAGATCGGTCCGGGTTTGGGTTTTTTGACCGCCAAGCTCGCGGCTAAAGTCAGACAAGTGATTGCAGTGGAGCTGGATAAGCAACTGGCTGAATATCTGCAGACCGGAATTGACGCGCCCGGGATTACTAACGTGGCCATAATCAACGAAGATATTTTGCGTTTTAATTTGGAAGCTTATTTTAAAGAGCGCGGTTTGCCTTTAAAATATAAGATTGTCGCTAATTTGCCTTATAATATTTCATCTATTTTTTTGCGCCGTTTTTTGACGGCCGAGCATAAGCCGGAGACGCTCGTCTTGATGCTTCAAAAAGAAGTAACCGAGCGCATCGCGGCCGCGCCCCCGGAAATGAGCGTTTTGGCTCTCTCCGTCCAATACTATGCGACGCCGAAAATAATTCGCCTCGTTAAAGCGGGAAATTTTTGGCCGGAACCGAAGGTTGATAGCGCTATCATCAGAATTGATCTTAAGACTCAAGTTTTTGACGCGAAAAATGAGAAGGATTTTTTTAGAATGGTGAAAATCGGTTTCAGCGCCAAGCGGAAAATGCTTAAAAATAATCTGGCCGCCGGACTTCGAATCGAGCCGCCAGCCATTGAAGAAATACTTTCCCGCGCCGGAATAAAAACGGCCGTTCGCGCCGAAGATTTATTCCTTGAAGATTGGCAAAAATTATTTGCGGCTTTGTCGCCGTTTATGGTATAATATGGTATAATAAAAATAAGAAAAAATCGTTTTTTGGTTTAGTTTGATTATTATGCCGCTGTCAAAAAATTGGGAAGAAAATAAGACCGATTCAAATTTTAAAGGTCTGTTTAAATCGCAAAAAAACACGGTTATTATTTTGGCCGCCAGCGCGGTTTTTATTATCGTTTTTGGGGTTTGGCAGGTGAGCGCGCGCATCAATCGTCCTTTTAATTATCAAACGGCGACGGTAACGGATTTATCCAACGCCGATTATATTAATCTTTTGAAAAATACCGACACTGATAAGGACGGCTTGTCGGATTATGATGAGATTTATGTTTATAAAACCTCGCCATATTTAGAGGATACGGATAGCGACGGCTTGTCGGATAAACAAGAAGTTGATAATGGGACTGATCCGAACTGCCCGCAAGGGAAGGATTGCAGCGCGGCGATAGATACGAGCACCGCCGCGACGATTAACGCTTCCGGCACTCCGGCCGACGCCGGTTCTTCAATCGGTCTTAATTCAACCAGCGCGAATGAAGCTGCTCTTCAGAGCGCTTTAAACGGCCAGAGCGATGCCGCGGCTTTACGCCAACTTTTGATTGAGAGCGGCAAGACGGTCGAGGAACTTAGTCAAATCAGCGACGCCGATTTAATGAGAAGTTATCAGGAAATCTTACAGAGCCAGACGCCGAGTCAATAAGCCAAACGAATCGTAAAAGGTAAAAATAAATATTATTTCAATAAAATGAAGTCTTGCCTAAACAAACAAAAGGAAACCGAGTTTAGAACCAAGGAGACCGCCTTCAAAACCGCTAAGAAATTAGTCGTTTCCTTATTGGTCTTTTTCGTTTTAGTGGTTTTTCCTTTAAAAAATGCTTTGGCACAGATACCGCTTCCGGTTATAGAAACCGGATCTGTCCCACAGACAATCACCGCGGTCAAAGATACTCTTTGGAAGACATTAACAAAAGCATTGCAAAAAGCCGGTTCCTTGGCATTTCAAAGAGTTTTAAGTTCGGCTTTAAATAAAATCGCTTACGACGCCGCCAATTATATCGGTTCCGGCGGCAAAGGCCAGAAACCGCTCTTTATCACCAAGAGCCTGGGCGCTTATCTTGAGCAAATTGGCGATGAAGCAGCCGGACAATTTATTGAGAGTTTTGTTAATAATTTAAACAATACTGAAAGTACAGCTTGTTCCGACCAGATGAAGAAGTGCCGTGAAGATTGTTCGAAGACCGCCTCTGGAATACAGTCTTCTGGATTGGCCGGTGGAACATCCAGTTTGACGCTTTGTAATAACGCTTGCGACAAAGCGGCGACGGCCTGCGCCGCTAAAAATGGGGGAACGACCGCCGATCAGGTAACGCCTTCGTTTAATGTCTGCAGTCCGTCCTCTTTGGAAGCTAAGGTTAAAATCGGTCTCGGTCTCGTTGATCAATCTCGGCCGCAAGCGCCGAATTGCACGGCTTCGCAGATGATTAAGGATTGGGGCGACGATATTAATAAAAAAATCGCTTCGCTTCAGGATAAGAATTATCTTGATGAATTCGTGAATATTTTTGATCCGCGCGCTAACGACGTCGGGATTTTTATCACGGCGCAATCCGATCTGTCCAGCAAGAAGATTGTTGATGTCGATACCAAGAAAAGCGAATTTATAACCAACGCCGGTTGGACGGATGTCCGCGATATTGCCGGTTTGCTAAAAGGCGTTCCGGGATCGGCGCAGAAAGCGGCCGATGACGCGAGCGCCGCGCGCCAACAGGCTTTAGGGAAAACGACCGGCGATATTTTAGTCGACGCCGCCAATGTCTTTTTAAACCAATTATATATTTCCGCTTTCAATAATTTACTCCAGAATCTCGGTAAAACAACTTCTCCCGGCAATATTTCAAACGGCGACGGCGATCCCGGAGCGGAAGCCGGCGCGACGGCCTTAAAAGAGATCACTAATACTTTATTACAGCCGAAATTCGGAGTTCGAGCTGATTATGATATCTTGTCCGAATTATCAATTTGTCTGGATGCCAAGAATCCGGGTCCGACCGATTGTGTCATTGATACTCAATTCATGCAGGGAATAGCCGAAAAGAAGACGGTAGCCGAAGCGATTAAGGAAGGTTATCTCCATGGCGATTGGCAACTGACGACTGATAATCGCGCCGACGCCTATAGCTTGCGCAATATTTCTATTCTGCGCCAATACCGAATCCTGCCGGTCGGCTGGGAAGAAGCCGTTACTAAAGCTTACGCCTACCCCACTCCCAAGAAGCTGACTTTGATGGATTATATTTCCTGTTTTGATTCCAATGATCAATATAATAAGTTCAGCAATACTTTTAATACCAGCGATCAGGGTTGGTGCCAAGGTCTTATCGATCCGAATTGGGTCTTGAAAGCGCCTTTAAATTATTGTAAGAAAGAGGGCGTGGGCGCCCAGATTCTAAGTAAGCAGGTCACGCCCGGCGCTAAAGGCGTTGCCGGCGCTCCTGATACTCCGAGCGAATTAAGTATTTCCCGCGCTGATTCATATTGCGCCGATAATCAGACCTGTATCAAGGAAAAAAGCGACGGCAGTTGCGACGCTTATGGTTATTGCAGTGAAGAAAGACGGATTTGGGTCTTTGGTTCTGATTCCTGCAGCGCGATAAACAATACTTGCCAAGCTTTTTCAAATACAGAGAGTGGCAGTTCGGTCGCTTATTTGGAAAATACTTTGAGTTATGATAATTGTACTTCGGAAAACTCCGGTTGCCGGCGATATTCCTTTAATGGCGTTTACGCCAGTTCCACTAATTCCGTGTTCTGGGACAGCGGTCAGAGCGTTTATCTGAATAAGAATGTTAAAGTTTGCGACAATAAGGATAGCGGTTGCACGGAACTAATGCGTTTGAAACCGACCTGGGGCAATAATTTAGTGATGAATTCTAATTTTGGAAATGATATCATCGGCGCCACGTCTTCGGCCTTGGCTCTTAACGACTGGCCGCTTAATAATGCCCAGGCGACCATAGTCAACTCCGCTCTCAATCCGGGCGATTCGAGCGGCAAAGCTTTGTATGTGACCACGACCGTGACCAGCGGCGGAATTTATTCAAACTCGGCCGCTTCGCTTCTGCCGGCGAATTTTCAAACTATTTCCGGACAGTCTTATACTTTGAGCGCTGATATTTATTTAAGCCTGGGCGATAGCGTCAGTCTAAGTTTGGGCGCGATTGGCGAAGGTTTTGCCAAAACGGTTACCGCTAAAAACGCTTGGCAGCATATCAGCGTGACGCGGATTGCCGACAGCGCTTATAATGACGTTGATTTTTTCATCAGTGGTTATAGTCAGAGCGGTCCGGCCGGTTTTTATCTCAAGAATTTGAAATTTGAAATCAGCGGTTGGGATACCGGTTATAGCGCTTATGGACAATTCAAGATTTATGAAAAATTATTGCCGGCTTATTTGGAAAAATCTTGTTACGTCGACGCCGTGAGCGCCACCAAAGATTATAGTTTGAAGACCGGCGCGCCCGTCGCTTGTTCCGGCTTCGCCCGCAAATGCAATCAAGCCGAAGCCGGCTGTGAATTATATTCAGCGGCCGAGGGTAACTTCGCGGTTCCGGCCAAAGTCGTCAGCAGTGATTATTGTTCCGATAAATGTTTGGGCTATGACGTCTATATCGCCAAAGCCAGTCGTTTTAATTCGGCCACGGCGGAAAATCTTATTCCGTCAAAATCAACCGTCTGCAGCGCGGCCGCTTCCGGTTGCACTGAATTTACCAATTTAGATACGCTCTTAGCCGGCGGAGAACAGAAAGAATATTATACGGCTCTGAAGCAATGCGTTAAGCCCGCGGCCGCTATTTGCGCTCCCTTTTATTCTTGGGAAGGAACTGACGGCGGCTATCAATTAAAATCCTATTCTCTTAAGAGCGCGAACGGTTTGCCGGAGGTGACCGCCGACGACAGCGCATTTTGTAACGCCGCGATTTATAATTTACCCATCAGCGACGCGGCCTATAACGCCGATTGCCGCGAATTTTATAACGCCGCCGGCCAAGTTTCTTATCATTTAAATAGTCGGACGATAACCTGTTCAAATGATTGCCATGCTTACCGTTTGAGCGACAAAAATATCGTCAAAAATCTGACCGCGGTCCAATGTACCGGCGCCGACAAACACTGGAACGTCGCCGACAGTACCTGTAATGTCTGCCTTAGCGGCGGCGTTTGGGATACGAATAATAACGCCTGTGTTTATCAGGCGATTCCCGGCGAAGGTCAAACCTGTTCGGCGAGCGAGAACGGCTGTCGCGAATATAACGGCAACAGCGGCAATAATGTCCGTCTGATTTCAGCCTATGATTTTGAAGGCGTTGCGGCCTCCGTTTGGACTTCCAATTGCGTCGGCGGTCTTAGCATTTCCAGTATCGCCAATAGCAAGAACGGACACTCTTTGCAATATTTAGATACCGCGAGCAATTGTCAGCCGATTGGGTCCGACGCCGGTGTGCCGATAGCTAAGACTCGTTTGATAGACAGGATTTTAGCGAGCGATAATGTCGCCGCTCAACTGGCTGTCGGCCGTTCCGTTAATCAAAATAGCGCCTACACCGTAAAATTCTTGGCGCGCGCTTCCGCCGACGCCAGTCTGAAAATATATTTCTTGAATAAAGAGACCGGCGCCCGTTCTTATTTCAACGCTTCCAGCACCCTGCTCGTTAAAGGCGGCGACGAATGGAAACTGTATCAAGTTAATTTGGATAATCTTGACCATATCGTCAGTTTGAACGAACGCTTGATTATCAGCGCTAACGCCAATTTCTTATTTGACGATTTTGTCCTGTCGGAAATCACCGACCGTTATTATCTCCTGAAGAATTCCAGTCTTGTTCCGAATATTTGCTATTATGATATTTTAAATAATTACCAGGGCGTCGATTATAATCTCGGTTGCGCGCAATATATTGATCGCGGTAATCTAAAACATAATTTGCGCCAATTTTCCAAACTCTGTTCCGATTCCGCCGTCGGTTGCGAGCAGATGATCGATACGAAAAATTATTCTCCTTACGGCGCCGGCATCTGGAACGACGCGAATAATAACGGCGTCTGCGACCCGACGGAAGTTGATTGCGTTAAAGTGTCCGGCGATAGCGCTCTTTACGCGGTTTACGACCCGACGAAATTATGCAACGCGGCCGGCAAAGGCTGCAGCCGTTTCGGACAAGGGCAGGGCGGAACCATAATCACTTCTTGGACCGATGTTTATAAGCAGAATAATCCGGACACTTACGCGCAGACTTTGTGTCAGAAAAGTAGCGTCGGCTGCGAAGAATGGCGCAGCAGCACCGACAACAGTCTTAGTTATTTCAAGAATCCGGGAGCGAACGTTTGTTCCTATCGCGCCAGCACCGACCCGACGATTTCCGGCAAGGCTTGGTATAAGATTGCCGTCAAGCGCTGCGACATTAACGACGATAAAACGATTTCGGGGACGGAAAAGGGTAGCGCCATTTGTATCGGCGACGCTGATTGTGGAACCCATAAATGTCTGATTGATAATAATGATTATCCTTGTTCGGTTTCTTCCCTTAAGACTATCGGTTTGGGCGGGGCGGGTAATCAAGTCTGGGTGCCGGATACGGCGGCCGGCCTTTGCGACGCCAATGAATCCGGTTGCACGGAATATATTGATCCGGTCAGTCGATTCTCGGCTAATCTTGTTTATGGTGAAAATTCCAATAACCCGGAGTCAGGGTCGCCAGCGTCGGGATCGCCCGCCGGACAGATAATTAAATTACAGCCGAATAAATTATATAGTTTCGCGACGAAAGACAGCAGTAATGTCAGTTTAAACTTTTCGTACGACGTCCGGCCTTTATTGTCTAATAATAATTGGGGTACGACCACTAAGCGCATCATCACTAACGGTTCCAGTTCGCCGATAATTTTTAACTCGTTTAACAACTCTACTTCTTCGCCGTCGAGCGGCGGCGCGACCAATAAGACTGAAATAAAAGAATTGGTCATTGATTATCAGTTGAAATCCAATGTTGATAAGAAGAGCTGCAACGGCCTGGTAAAATTTGATAATGGTTGTATTTTATTCAATGAGCGCGATATCTCCGGCGCGGCCGGCTTAACTACTTTGGAAAATGGCTGGGACGCTTATAAGACAGTTGACGGCGCGACCACGACCTTATGCTCCTTGAGCACCCCAGGATCTTCTTGCACGGCCAACCAATTAGTGAAAGTTCGTCCGGACCGGGTCTGTTCTAAGTGGCTGGATTGTATTACTTATATTAAAGATCCGCTTACGACCCAGCGAACCTGCTATGCCGTCGGTGAATGTGATCGTTTAAATGATAAAGGCGAATGCGTAAACTTTACTTCCAGCGGCGCCGGAACGCGTAATTTTGCCGCCAAAGATATGAACGCGACCGGCTATTCCTTAATCAATAAGTATTATTTCGGCAGCATGCGCGAAGTCGGCCTTAATTCTTCGGCTCATTTCGACTTTGAAGAGAGTATTCCGGCTTTAAGTTGTCGCCGTGATATCGATTTCTCGGGCGGTTCCTCGGGATGCGTCTTTAATAAGAATATTGTTAAAGACAGTCTGGTTCGCGAGCCGGCGGGTGCGCCGACCGATTACCCGGCGCACGGCCAGACTTATCTGAAGGTTCCGGCCACTTTTCAGATTTCGCCTTTGGGCGAGAATAGTTATATTACTCTGGAAGCGCCGAAAACATCCGGGACGACCACTCCTTATTATTTAAGTTATATGGTCAATACGAAGAATTCCGGCTTAGGCGCGAAAGTGATTATTGTCGATAAAAAAGCCCCTACCCCTAACGCGGTTATGAGTGACGGACTTACCGGTAGACCATTAATAGCCACTTCAACGGCCAATAACGGTTGGGAGACCAAGGTTATGAGGTTTAATATTAATAAAGACCAATCTGAAATCAAGATTTACCTCTCTTCTGATACGACCAGGCCCAATGAGCCCGGTTTCGTTTACTTCGACAATATCAATATTGAACCGGTCTTGGAAATTGCCAGCGGCCAATACGCGACTCGCGATTGTCGTCTTTATCCGACTGAAGATAGCCTGACCTGCGTGAATAAAAACAGTAATACGATCAGTGACGGGCTGGAAGGCTATTGTTTAGAGCGTGATTCCTTTAATCCCGGCGTCTGTTTGCTATGGTATCCGGTTGATAAGATTTCTACCGCGAAAACCGCCCAGTCCGCTCTCGGCTATCAGGGAACCTATCCGTTAAACTACTGTACGGAAGTGAATGGTAATTTTGATGTCGTGGAAAAACGCGTGGGGGCGATGTTAAACCATGACAATAGTTCAGGTAAAGCTTGGAACACCAACTGTACTCCAAGGGCTACAGGTGGGTTTGCTCAAAATGGAGATCCCGTTCCTTGCGCAAATTGCCCTGGCGGAAGTTGTCAAAATTATTATGTTCTTGGCGAAGAACACGGAACTAATTTCAGGGGCGGTTGTTTCCCTAAGCCCGAGAGATTATTACCGGGGACAACAGTAGAACGGAAATATTCTGATTTAGGTTTTAACCAGTGCGAAGGGACTTATCTGGACGGTTGGGCGCTTTATGATGGTCGAGCTACCAGCTCATGCTCGTCCACTGATCCTTGTACTGTTTTTAGAGATAACGTTAAAATAGATAATATAGCCTTTGGCAGCATAGTGCAGGACGAGTATTTAAATGCCGTCCCTCCTTATCGCGTTTATGATTATAACGCGCCGCCGGTAACTGAAGACGACTTGAAATATGTTTCCGACAGCGACACAGAAAAAGTTTACCGCTTAACTTGCAATAAATTCATTGAAGTCGTGGACAGTTCCGGAGAAAATAAAGCCTGGACGAATAGAGTAAGCCAGAATACGCTTTACGCGACCGCAACCCCGCGCTTCTTTGTATATAATAGTGGAACCGAAAAACCTTACGGTCCTTATTCCGGTCCTGGCGTTAACTACGATTTAAACCGTTACGGGCGCAATAGCGCCAGCGTGCCTTTCGGCGCGGCGACTTGGCCGGATAATTTTGACCTGCTTAGCAGTGACCGCGTTTTACTGCGCAACCAATATTCTACGCAGAACGGAGAGACCGTTTTTGCCGGCCGGCCTTACGGTTGCGCTAATGGCGTCAACAGTCTCGGTTGCAGTCGGATCGGTTCTTGCAGTCTTAATCCCAATATCTATTGCTTGGCCTATAACGGAAGCTCAACTGACATCATCGCCCAGCAGACTTGTCGAGGTTTAGGAATTTGCGTTCCGCTTTGGAATGGAAATCAAAACATGGCCTTATTGAACGGCCTAGACAATCTTGAAAAACCGCATTATGAAAATATTTTAAGGACATTATTTCTAAAGTCTTATAACAGCTATTCTTTCGTTAATGGTTTCTATACGTCTAGCGAGACCGACTATTATCAAGACTATACTGTTTCCGGCGCCAATACTACAATTTCCGGGGCTGACATTTTCCCTCAGACTAATTGTGTCAATCGTTCCGGAGAAGGAATGAGCTCTTTCTGTCCGGTCTATCCGACCATAAGCCCAATAAACCTTTATTTCGGCGATACGGCCGTTCCCCTCGTTTCTACACCCAACATCGGTACGCGTAGTTGGAGGTTCAATCTTAGTAAAACCGGAGTCTATCGCTTGGAATTCAATAGCCGGGTTGACGCCGAACAGCAGCCGCTTAAGAGAATATCCATTAATTGGGGCGACGACAATAAGCAGGTGATAACCGGTCAGGATCAGCACCCGACTAACCCTCATTCTTTCTATCATTATTATAGTTCTGCCAATCTTAAGGATTTGGAGGTTACTGTTTATGATAATTGGGGATTTTATAATCTCCCCAACTAAGGGTATTTAAAGTGTGGATAAATTATTGACAGATATTAAGCAATATTGTATCATATTAGTGTTCTAGTACTTAATTTCAATATAAACGTTCATTAAAATAACGAAGATATCATGAAAACAAAGTTTTTTTTCTTAGCAATCGCTACCATCGCCATGCTAAGCATAGTTGGTTGCGAAAAAGGGCCGACCGGGTCCGACGATCCAGATAACCCTAATAATATACCTCCCGTGTCATTCACTCTCTCCAGTACTATTGGAGTGACACTACCCGCTTATTATGTGGTTGATATAAATGTTGTCAGCGTTGATATAGACGACATTATTACCGAGGGCCGTATATATCATTTTTCTGTCAAACCGGGCGCTACCAGAGTATTTAGGGGTGACTCGGCAAAACTTTTTTTAGGACAAAAGGCGTCGATTGGAACCGCCTTTAAGGTTCATAATACGCAGATTCATAGCCCTTATCTTTCATATACGACCATGCCGGAGAGTATTATTCGAACAAAGGTAGAAAAAAATAATAATTACAGTTTTGTAATTACTGGGGTTCAAGGTATTAACTGGTAGTTCTGACCCAAAAGAACATTCAAGGCTTGTTTACAAAAAACAAGCCTTTTTTATTTTGCCTTTATGGCCGTTTTATAGTAAAATAAAAGAGATAGATAACTTTAAAAAAAGAAGCCGATAACCTTAAAAAAGGGTTGGTAAACAAGCTCATAAATAAACTGTTAAAAACGCTGAAAATAGTATATAATTAAAGTAAAGATAAAGCATATAAGGTAGGCTTATGAGTCTCGATGAACAGTTATTGGCGCAGAATAAACAAGCGGATCAAACGGCTGGACGGGCCGGTGATTTAAGACAGGCGCAAAGAGCCGGTTCTGACGGTTCAAAGTCGGTTGGGTCTGGCGCTTATCAAGAGAATGAAGGCGCACCTAATTCCTTACGCGAAGTGGTTAAGGAAGAAAAGAAAAAAGAGGCGGCCAAAAGCGGAACCGAAGGAACGGCCGATAAAGTTGCCGCCGCCGCGGTCGCGCCGATAAAAAAGAGCACCTCGACATGGTTAAGGCAAGCCTGGTTTAATATTATTCCTAGTTGGGGGGCGACGTTTATTTGGGTAGTTATTCATGCTTTCTTTCTGAATCCTATTTTCGGCGAAAAATTTTTTTGTAAAATGGGAGACGAATGGAAGGGGATGATACCCGCGGCAGAAGCGGCCGCGGGGGCTAAACTTCCAGTTAAAGAGTCAAATGAAATATGGTTGGTGCGCGGGTGCTGTTTCGGATGTTTGCTTGTTTTTATAGCGATAGCTTGCTTCTTTATTATTATAGGTACAGCTATCTCCGACCCGGTAGCGGCAGCCAAATTATTAGGAACGATCCTCTGGGGCCTACTTAAAGTTATTTTAAAGGGAGTGATTCCCGATTAGCGATTAACATGAAATTAAAAAATAAAAAAACCTTGACCATTATCTTGCCGCTTATCGCCGTAATCGGAATTTTTTTATTCGGTCATTCCGCTTTGGCGGCCTGGGATTGGGTGATTAGCATTGTCGCCGGCTTTCTCGGTGTTTTTATTTGGATGCTCGGAGTTATCTTGGTCATAGTCATCAAGGGGCTTATTCTTATCGCTTCCTATCAGAATTTTATCGGTTCGCCGGCGGTGACACTCGGCTGGGTGATAGTGCGCGATATCTGCAATATGTTCTTCGTGGTTGTATTGTTAATTATCGCTTTCGGGACTATTCTCCACTTGGAAGAATATAGCTACAAGAAATGGTTGCCGAAATTGATTTTAATGGCGGTGCTGATTAATTTTTCTAAGACTATCTGCGGCCTGATGATTGACGCGGCGCAGATTGTCATGCTGACTTTCGTTAATGCTTTTAAGGATGTCGGCGGCGCTAATTTGACGGATATCTTGGGATTAAGCGATATCGTAACTTTAGCTAAGACAGAAGGTACCGGCGCCACCTTATGGACGGTCGTCGGCGCCTATGGTTTGGGTTTTATTTACCTTCTGATCGCCATTGTCACGATAGTGACGATGATGATGATGCTCGTGATGCGGCTCGTGATGATTTGGCTTTATGTCGTTTTGTCGCCTTTAGCCTATCTTTTATCCGCTTTTCCTGGCGGACAGAAATACGCTTCCCAGTGGTGGGATGAATTTGTAAAAAATCTTATTGTCGGTCCGGTGTTGGCTTTCTTTATTTGGTTGTCATTCGCGGCTCTGCAGACTTATAATCAAAGTAATTTTGACAGTGAAACAACAAAAACTAATGAATCAGCGAAAGCGGATATTTCTAATTTAGGAAACGTTGAGAACACGACTGGCTCCGGCGCCGTGGCCGCGTCTAACGCTTCTACCCCGGGATTTTTAATCCAATACGTTATTGCCATCGGCATGTTGCTCGGCGGTTTGAAAATATCCCAAGAAATCGGCGGGGCGGCCGGAAGTATGGCCGGCAAGGGAATGGCCGCGATTCAGAAGGGGCAGGGAATAGCGATGGGAGCTGGAGTGGGACTAGCAAAATGGGGCGGAAAACAGCTGGGAGATTTGAGGGATATAGCCAGCGAAAAACTTGGGGTTGATTTAAATGTGGTTGCCGGAGAGAGAAGAAGAAGAGAACAAGTGACGCATAACCGTGGTTTAAGACAGGCTAGAATAAGAAAAAACGTTTTGGAACAGGCGGAAGAAGGGAAGACATGGGTTGGCCGCAAAGCCGCGCTTTTAAGTACCGGAGATGTTGCTTGGCAGAATATTTTAGACGGTAAAATTATGGCCGGTTCTCCTAAAAAAACAAAGGATAATATCGACAAAATAAAAGCAGAAGAACAAAAGAAAGAAAACGCCATGAAAGAGGTAGCCGATATTGATCAGAAGTCCAGTCGAGTGGTGACGGTAGCGGAAGATAGAGAAAATAAGAATAAGATTAAAAATTTAGATGAAGAAAATAATAAGTTAAGTGCAGAAAAACACTCAATTACTAGTAGTACTGATTATCAGGAATTAATTAACAAGGAAACAACGGGCAGTCTTACTGAAAATGACACTAAAAATTTAACAAAGAAAAAAGCGAGAATTGAAAAGATTGATGAGAAGATAGGAAATAATCAAGAAGAGGTGAAAAATCTTAATAATAAAGACGATGTTGTCGCCGATCAAAACGCCAAGGATGCTAAACTTGCGGTTTATCAAACCGCAAAACAGGCCCCATCTAAAAAAATTGTGACAGCCGATGAAGAGATTAAAAAGGCTAAAGATATTTTACGGAAGAATAAATTGTCAGAAGTCCAGTCGGCGCGCGCCGATGTTAATGCTAAAATGGAAGCCGAAGCGAATAAGAAGATCGCTAATTTTGCTAATCCCGATCAGTTGATCGGAATATATAAGGAAGCGGAAGAACAACACGATGAAGGTTTGATGGGGGCGGCCTATAAGAAATTAGCCAAAACCAGTAATTATAATGAGCTTAATAAAGAGCTGAATATCGGTACCGGTTATGACGGGATGATTGAGATGTCTAAGCGTTTACAAACTCACGGCGGGATGACTGAACAGGATGCCCGGGCTTTAGTGGCTGAAATCGGGGAGATAGCTAAAACCGTTAATCATTTTGAAGCTTTTGGCGCCATGACTATGAATTCGGCCGGTCAATGGGATGAAACTGGTAAAGATAAACAAGAAGCCGCAATCCTAGCCGAGAAGTCTAAACTTCAAGTTCAGCAGTTTGTCAGAATGGTCAATCGCCTAGGTACCGGTTCTTATCGTAACGGACAACCGCACGACGCCGAGCATTGGGATTTAAGCCGATCGACAATCGCCTTATTCGCCTCTAAAGACAAATCTTATCGGGATGAACTGGAAAAAACCGGTAACATTAATACCATTCAATTTATCGGGGCGAATAAAAAGAATCTTGAGGCTCTGGAGAGAGCCGGCGCTACGAAAGTAGCTCAAATTATTAGAGAAATTTGCGATAAAGCTAAGAGCGGAGGAGGGGCCGATGTTTCTAATCCTGAAGAAACGATTAGGAATACTATCGTTTAGAAAAAAATATGCCGAAATTGACTTTTGATTTACTACAACAAGAAATAGATTACGTTATCGCTAATAATGATTTTAATGGCGCTTTCGAGTGTTATAATTTAGTCAAAGATTGGTTGAATAATAAATCCGGTTTAGTTAAAAACAGCCCGGAGTATGCCCAATATAATAATTATCTGATAAAACTTAGGTTTCTTGGTTTTAATTTTTTAAACGATATTGACGAACGTGTTGATTTAATAAAAAATTATTTTGGTTTGGCTTTGGAGATTCCCCAGTTCGATATTTGGGCAAAATTGGAGACAGAGCTTATTTCCGTCAGTAACTTAGACGAGCGGGACGCTTTTAAGGCGAAAATGCGCGAAGCGCTGGAAAAATGTGATAGTATTTTAATCAGTCGTCAGAAGTATGTTGATCAAGAAATGCCCAGGAAAGTAAACGAATGGATAAAAAACTTTGTTGCTAATTTGGGACTGGATAAATTTGATAAGGTTAAAAAATTGGAGTATTTAAGTAATAATAAAGTCGTTAAGATTCTAGACGCCACGGATAAAGATAAAGTAAAAATACTTTTAGATATTTATGAAAAATTGAAGATTTCTTCCCAAAGTCCGGAAGGATATGAGAATTCCGTGTTGATGAATATAGACGGAAAAACGATTATTTTTAATCATGGAAATGTTGAAGAAATATCTGATATGGATAAGATAAAACGTATTGATGTTGGAGATAGGGAACGGAATATACTTAGTCAGGAGTTTAATTCTACTCCCGTCGCTAGCGCCGTTCCACCCGCTCCCTCCCTCTCGCCTCTCGCCGAATTAGAGCAGCTTTTAAAAAATTATTCCGAGTCCAGTCTTGAACATAAAGCGATATCGCAGGAAATCAGCCGCTTAAAGAGCGCAGAGTTTAAAAGAGTTCAAAAGGCCGATCAGAAATCAGATGCGAAATAATAAATCAAAAATAGTCGTCTCCGGCTCGCTGGCTTACGATCAAATTATGGATTTTCCCGGGCGTTTCTCCGATCACATCTTACCCACTGAAATTCACAATTTGAATTTAAGCTTCTTCCTAAGTAACAGCCGCCGCAGTTTTGGCGGCACCGCCGGAAATATCGCTTATAACTTAACTCTACTGCAAGAGAAACTGATTATCCTAGGGGTAGCCGGTTTTGATTTTGATGATTATTATAAGTGGCTGAAAAATAATGGCGTTAATTTAAACCGTGTTAAAATAGTCTCCTCGGACAGGACGGCGGCGGCCTATATTATTACCGACAAGGCCGACAATCAAATCGCCGCGTTTTATCCGGGAGCCAGGCCGAAAGATTATGCGCGCTCTGCCGGCGCGCTTAAAAATATTGATTTGGCTATTATCGCCGCGGACGATAAACAGAGAATGCTGGGTTACGTTGCCGCTTATCAAAAAAATAATGTCCCCTATATTTTTGACCCGGGCCAAGCCTTGATTGCTTTTTCTCCGGCTGAATTGCGCCGAGCCATTAAGGGCGCCAAGGTTTTAATCGGCAATGATTATGAAATTAAATTGATAGCCGATAAGATGAAGCTGCCGTTTTCCCATTTAGTTAAAATGGTTAAAATTTTAATAATTACGCTCGGCGCTAAAGGCTCAATCATATATAGCGCCGGCCAGAAAATCATCATTAAACCCGCCAAGCCTAAGAATACCTCTGACCCGACCGGGGCCGGCGACGCTTATCGGGCGGGGCTTATCAAAGGTTTGATAAAGGGGTATAATCTAAAGACTTGCGGACAATTGGCCGGGCTGGTTGCGGTTTATACGGTAGAAAAATTCGGGACCCAGACGCATCGTTTCAGCTTAGCGGAGCTGAAAAAAAGGTATTATCAAAATTATAAAGAGAGGTTAATAATATAATTTAAATAAATATGACTAGCCACGTAAAAGATTTGAAGTTAGCCGTCCTCGGCGAAAAACGCTTGGCCTGGGCCGGACGAGATATGCCGGTTTTGGAAATTATCAAGAATGATTTTAAGAAATCCAAGCCGTTTAAAGGCAAGCGAGTTTCTGCCTGTATGCACGTGACGGCCGAAACAGCTAATTTAATGCTGACGCTTCAGGCCGGCGGGGCGGATATAACTTTAGTGGCTTCTAATCCTTTATCTACTCAAGATGACATTGCCGCCGCTTTGGTTAAAAATCACGGGCTGAAAGTTTTAGCGATTCGCGGGGAAGACAATAAGACTTATTATAATCACCTGAATCAGGCTTTAAAGAACAAACCCCACATCACCATGGATGACGGCGCCGATTTAATTTCGCTGTTGCATAATAAATACAAGAACCAAGCTAAAAATATTCTTGGCAGTATGGAAGAAACAACGACGGGCGTAATCCGTTTGCGATCTTTAGCGGCGGCCGGAAAATTAATGCTCCCGGTCATCGCCGTTAACGACGCGAAGACAAAAAATTTATTTGATAATCGCTACGGTACCGGGCAGTCAACTCTGGATGGAATCATCCGGGCGACCGGTCTCCTCGTCGCCGGGAAAAATATTGTGGTGGCCGGCTATGGTTGGTGCGGTCGCGGTTTCGCGATGCGGGCCAGAGGCATGGGGGCTAAAGTTATTGTCACGGAAGTCGACGAAATTAAAGCCCTGGAAGCGGCGATGGACGGTTTCAGTGTAATGGCGATGAAAGAAGCGGCTAAAGTCGGTGATGTTTTTTGTACGATTACCGGCGATATCAAGGTTATTGATAAGGAACATTTTAAAGTCATGAAAGACGGCGCCATGGTTTGCAACTCCGGACATTTTGACGTGGAAATAAATATTCCGGCCTTGAAAAAATTGGCCAGTAAGATTAATTATAATGTTAACGCGAACGTGGACGAATATATTTTAGGGAAGAGACGAATTTAT
The DNA here is from genome assembly GCA_026396805.1 of Candidatus Falkowiibacteriota bacterium. Taxonomy (GTDB): domain Bacteria; phylum Patescibacteriota; class Patescibacteriia; order Patescibacteriales; family UBA12465; genus UBA12465. The sequence goes on along the minus strand of JAPLVZ010000003.1, from coordinate 20,272 downwards.
GTATTAGGACAGGGGCGCTTGATTAATTTGGCGGCCGCCGAAGGCCATCCCTCAAGCGTGATGGATATGAGTTTTTCTACGCAAGCGTTAGCGGCCGAACAGGTTGCAAAGAGCGCCGGAAAGCTCACGATTAAAGTTCATAATGTTTCAGAGAAGATTGAAAAGAGGGTGGCGATGCTGAAATTAAAATCATTGGGGATTAAAATTGATAAATTAAGCGCGGAGCAAGCCGCTTATTTGAGTTCTTGGGAATTGGGGACATAGACCGTTGTAAAAAATTACAATATATATTGTAAAATATTACAATTTATAAATTTATAATTTAATTTCCGTTACCACAGCGGAATAATAAATATGAACATAAAATTAATCACCTCGGAATCAGTCACCGAAGGGCACCCGGATAAGGTCTGCGATCAAATCAGCGACGGCATCTTGGATGAGATGTTAAAAAAAGATCCGGAGAGCCATGCGGCCGTGGAATCTTTCGCCACTAACGGTATGATTGTCGTCGGCGGCGAAGTTCGAACCAAAGAATATATCCAGGTTGACGATGTCATCCGTCGGATTTTAAAGAGCATCGGCTATAACGGCGCCGAGTCCGGTTTTGACTGCGATAGCGTCGGCATTATGTCGTCTTTACACTCGCAAAGCGCGGAAATCGCTCAAGGCGTTGACGAAGGCAGCGGCGAGCATAAAGAACAGGGTGCGGGCGACCAGGGCTTGATGTACGGCTTCGCGACTAACGAAACCAAAGAACTGATGCCTTTGCCGATTACGCTCGCTCATAAATTGTCGACCAAACTAGCCGAAGTGCGCAAGAAGAAAGTTTTGCCGTATTTACGACCGGACGGAAAGAGCCAAGTAACGGTTGAATATCATGACGGTATCGCTAAACGCGTTGAGACCGTAGTCATTGCGGCTTGCCACAGCGACAAAATTGAGCTGGCGAAAGTGCGCGCCGATATCTTAGCGAAAGTCATTAAACCGGTTTTAGGCAAATTCATGGATAAGAAAACAAAAGTGTATATTAACTCCACCGGCGCTTTCACTTTTGGCGGTCCGGCGGCGGACACCGGTCTGACCGGTCGGAAAATTATCGTTGATACTTACGGCGGCGCGGCGCGTCATGGCGGCGGCTGTTTTTCCGGTAAAGACGCTTCCAAAGTGGACCGTTCCGGCGCCTATATGGCTCGTTACGCGGCGAAAAATGTCGTGGCGGCGGGGTTAGCCGATAAATGCGAACTGCAGGTTGCCTACGCTATCGGTGTCGCCAAACCGGTCGGAATTTATATTGATACCTTTGGCACGAATAAATATACGGAAGAAGATATTTTAAAAGCGATTGAAAAAGTTTTTGATTTTCGCCCGAAAGCGATCATTGATCATTTGGAATTGAAGAAACCGGTGTTTCTCAAAACAGCGGCTTATGGTCATTTCGGCCGCCCGGAGTTCCGCTGGGAGAATACGGATAAGGTCGAGGAGTTGAAGAAAGCGATTAAATAGAGTAAGTTTAAAAAACTATGCGCGTCCTGGCTTTCGGCACTTTTGATAATCTCCATCCCGGCCACTTGTCATATTTTTCCCAGGCCGGAAAGTTTGGCGATGAGTTAATAGTCATTATCGCCCGCGATAAAAATGTTTTGGTTGTTAAAAGGCGTCGGCCGCAAGAGGATGAGTCTATTCGCCGTGGTAAAGTCGCCCAAGCCTTAAAAGAGTTGAGAATAGAAGGGAAAGCAGTTTTAGGTAACAAACAGAACCGCTGGCTGGTTTTAAAAAAATATCATCCGGAGGTTATCTGTTTAGGGTATGACCAAAAAGTAGATTTATCGCAGTTAAAGGGCGAAATTGTTAAATTTCGCTTTTGTTGTAAGATAGAGAGGCTGAAGCCTTTTCATCCGGAGAAGTATAAATCCAGCTATTGCCGAGGTAAGGAGTAAAAATATGGCTAATAAAAAACAAAAAATTTGGCGCAAGAATTTTTCTATCCTTAATGTCCATTATCAGTTTGTGACGCCGGCCGTTGTTGACATGCTCTTATATCAGCCGCCGATTTTTAAGGGAATTCTGAAAGAATTGGTCTGGGCGCAGAAAGACGATAATAATATCGCCACTTATTTTCCGATTGAGGAACTGCGGAAATTTATTGATCACACTTTGCGCGTTATCCAAACCCAACCGGAAATGATTAATAAGATACACCTCGAAACTACTCGCCGCATTGACGTCTATTTTAAATGCTCGGCGCGCCTCTCAAAAATTAATTTAAAAAAATTAACTACCGATCAGTTGATTGAAGTCTACCAAGAGATTATTCATCATCAAATGGTTCATCATGGCTGGGCAATTTCCACAACCTGGTTTATTGATTCCGACGACGAAGATTTTTCCAAGTTACTGCTGAAAAAAGCCGAGGCGCTCGTTAAGGGCAGCGCCTATCAGGTGGCTGATGTCTTCAGTACCTTAACGACGCCGTTAAAACCCAGTTTGGCCATGATAGAAGAATTGGCCGCTTGGAAATTAGTGCAAGAAATCCGCCGAAATAAAAAAGCGGAGGCGCTTTTTAGCCAGAAAAATGTTATTTTAATAGAAAACAGTCTTGATAAATTACCGCTAGCTTTGAGTCAGAAAATTCTTGCTCATTTTAAGAAGTGGCGCTGGCAGCCTTTTACCTACATCGGACCGGCCTATGAATTAAATTATTATTTATCCCTCTGGTCGGGCTGGACCAGAGAAAAGATTAATCCCGCCGCTAAGATTAAGGAGCTATCCGGCTATTCGTCTCGAGTTCAGGCCGAGAAGGCTAAAATATTTAAGGATTTAAAAATCAGTCCAGAAGATAAAGGCTTATTGCAAATTGCCGCCGATATAATTTACTTGAAAGCCTACCGCAAAGACGCGATATTTTTTGGCATGTATGTACTGGACAAAATATTGAAAGAAATCAGCTCTCGGCTGGATTTATCGTTGGGGCAAACCCGAGCCTTGGCTTACTGGGAAGTCGCGTCGGCTTTACGGCGCGGGCATTTTCCCGCCGATGTTTTAAATGAGCGGCGCAGTTTCAGCGTCTATCACCATAAGAATAAAAAAGGAGTAATTTATACCGGCGCCGCCGCCCAGAAGTTTTTAAATAGTTTGCGTTTGGAAAAAGAAGTTATCAAAAAAGTTTCCGAGCTTCATGGTACGGTCGCTTGTCCGGGAAAAGCCAAGGGCCGGGTAAAAATAATTAATTTGCCGGAAGAAATGGGTAAAATGAATGCTGGTGATATTATGGTGGCGCACACCACTTTTCCGGCGTTGGTGCCGGCGATGAAAAAAGCGGCCGCAATAATTACCGATGACGGCGGAATAACTTGCCACGCCGCGATTGTTTCCCGGGAATTGAAAACTCCTTGCGTCGTGGGCACGAAAATAGCCACGCGCGTTCTTAAAGACGGCGATTTGGTGGAAGTGGATGCGGGTAAAGGGATTATTAAAATTATTAAGAAGATAAAATAAGCTCGGAATAGGATTTTATTAAGATAAAAGCATGAAAAAGCCGATTAATCAAAAACAAAACTGGTATTTACTTTGGTCCAGAAGATACGCGCCTTTTGTCGCCAGTTCTTATTTTTTAACTTATCAAGCCGATACTCCTATTTGGACAAAATGCCGCGATAAACTCTTTGTACCCGAGGGCGGCTTGCATGGTTATTATATTGAGGCCGATGGAGCAAAAAATATTTTTCGTAAGTTTAGTCAGTATGTTTTGTCCAAAAATATTTCCGGCCTTTGCCGTCAGTATGAAAATATCTTCAAAAATTGGCTCGTTTGGTCAATTAAAATAAATAAACAAGATTTTTCAAGATTATCCGATGTTGCGCTTGGTCATTTAGTTAAAGAATTGGCGGTTAAGCTGGTAGTTTTTGGCGAATGGCAGATGTTGGCCTTTATGGCGCTCGAAGGATTGGTAAAAGACGCGGAGGATTTTATCCGCTTCCGGCCTGATTTAAAAAAATTCCTGCCGGCCCTCTCTACTCCCTACCGGGAAACTAAGATTATGAGAGCCAATCTAGAACTTCTGCAAATCGCGGCTCATCCCGTCAACTTACAGAAACAAATTAAAGAATATTGCTCTAAATATGCCTGGTTGAATATGTATGAATTCATTGACGCTCCCATAACGGAAAAAGAAATAGGCAGACATTTGCCCGATAAATTATCGGCCAAGGAAAGTCTAAAAAATTATCAGGCCAATAGGCAGAAAAATTTAAAATTATTGCGCCGATTATTAGTGAAAGTTAAAAATCCGCGCCATAAAAAACTTTTACTCGCCGCCAGCCGGTTTGCTTATCTTAAAGAAATGCGCGATGATTATCGCCGGCCCGCGTATTTGTTTTTTCACCCTTTTTGGCATGAAATAGCCAGAAGAACAAAACTTAGTTTTATAGAGGCTAATTATCTCTTGGCCGATGAGTTGCAGAAAGCCCTGATAAAACCGGATAAAAAATGGCAGGCGTTAGCGCGTGAGCGGATGAAGAATTTTGCTTTAGAGTTATCTTTCGGTCGGTTTTCCATTTATTCGGATAAAAAAATAATTAAGAAACTATTAGTGCGGGTTGCAAACAATGACCAAGGTGAAGAAATCAGCGGCGCAACCGCCTTCCCCGGAAAAATTATGGGCCGAATAAAAATTATTTATCATCAAGACGATTTTAAAAAATTTATAAAAGGCAGTATTCTGGTCACTCCTATGACTCACCCGGAATTTTTGCCCATCATGCGGCAGGCCGCGGCCATTATAACAGATGAGGGCGGAGTAACCTGCCATGCCGCCATTACGGCCAGAGAGCTAAAAAAGCCCTGTATTATCGGGACTAAAATCGCGACTAAAGTCCTTAAAGACGGGGATTTGGTGGAAGTGGATGCGGGTAAAGGGACGGTGAAAATAATAAAAAAATATGGGGAATAAAAACCGAGGAGAAAAATGGACAAAATTCGCCAACGAATATATAGTTTCTCTTTTTCCTGTTTTCATGTTAGTTGACGCCTTTATCAAAGGCTTTCAAAAGATATTAGGCCGATCAGCCGATTTTATTTGTAAAATCGAAAACCATGCGGCTGAGTATTTTAATCGGCCTAGTAATTGGCACGTCGCTCATCTCGCTTTAGTTGGAAAAATTAAGACCAACCCGAATTTTTTAAGAAAAATGTATGATTTGATGGAAAAATTGGGAAAAGAACAAATTAAAGATATCGCAATCTTTAAGCAAGGTTTTAAGGGAAAAAGTAATAAAACTCTGAATAATTATTATCAGCGATACGTGAAGTCGAATACTTTGGTTTATACCTATGGATTATTATTGCCGTTGCTTGATTTTCAAGATACTACTTTCTTATCGGATGAATTAAACAGAATTTTAAAAATTAAAGGCCGGGAGAAATATTTCGAGGTTTTAACTACGCCACTCCGCTCGACCATTAACAAATCACAAGAATTAGCTTTGTTAAAAATACTGGCCAGAATCAAGAATAGTAAAAAACTGACGGCTGAATTCAAAACCGCCGATGCCGCGGCGCTATTAAGACGTTTGCAGAACTCCGACCATAAATTATTTAATTCATTAAAGAATCATACGGTCAAATATTGCTGGGTAAATTATGTTTATGAAGGGCCGGCCCTGAAAATTACGGATTTTATTGGTATTATTCGGGATTTTTTAAGACGCGGTGTTGACCCGATAAAAGAATTAAGCAGTTATCAGTTAGAGAGTAGAGAGTTAAAAATTAAACAAAAAAAGATTTTAAAAGAACTTAAATTAAATCAGTACGAGACCCAGATAGTGGAATTGACGCGCGCGGCGGTTTTTATCAAGCCTTATCGTCGTGAACTGCAAAGTCACTCCTATTATTATTTAGAATTCCTATTAACAGAAATAGCCAGACGGCTTAATTTAAGTCTGCGCCAAGTCAGGATGATGCTGTCTCAAGAAATCGCCGCCGCACTGCTACAGGGGAGAGTTAACACTGAAATCATTAATCAGAGAATGAATCTTGTTATTTACGGCCGCCGTGGAAGCAAGAGTTTTTGTCTCGTCGGTCGTCGCGCCGAAGCCTTTTTTAAACAACAGGTTGCCAGAGAACATAAAATTAAATTGCCCGAAAATCTTCAAGGAACCACAGCTTTCTCCGGCCGTGTCACCGGTATCGTCAGATTAATAAATATGCCGGAAGAAATGAATAAAATGGAGAGCGGAAATATTCTCGTGGCCACGACGACGAGTCCTAATCTAATGCCGGCAATCAGGCAAGCGGCGGCCCTGGTTACCGATGAGGGCGGTTTGACCTGTCATGCCGCCATAGTTTCCAGAGAATTGCGGATACCCTGTGTGGTGGGAACGAAATTTGCCACTAAAGTCTTAAAGGACGGTGATTTAGTGGAAGTGAACGCTAATGAAGGGGATGTGATGAAATTATAATGAAAGATATGAAAAAAACAAAATCAGCTTTAACGGCGCACCCTCCTAAACATTTAAATGATCGAGACCCCTGGATGCTGGCGGAAGATATTCCGGATGTTGATTTTTTGTTTTCGCAGATATTCATATCGGCCTTTGCCAATGATCTGGAAAAAACGGTCGGACGCAACTATCAGAAAATTTTAGGGATTTTTAACGGCTGTAATATCAAATTTTATTATGGAGCGAAAGACAGCGATGATTTCGCCAAGCATATTTTATCTTTAATAGTTAATCGGCCGGCCTTCGGAGCGCGGATCAATAAAGAAATCCGGCGTTACTCCTCGGAGCTTAAAAGCTTGGCCACGTCTATCGATTCGACCAGGTTAGCCGGTTTAAGCAGTAAGCAATTAGCTGATTTATTTTTAGAATTGGATAAACTTCATGCCACCCTGTATTCCTGGGGTTGGTTGCCGAATGCCGTCGATATGTTTCATGGAAATTTTACTAATTACTTGAAGAAAAGGCTGGAAGAGAAGATCGCGGCCGATCAAGCGAACGGCGCTTTAGTCGCTTTGAGCGTCCACCAAGAAAAAAGTGTTATTGACCAAGAGCAAGATTCTTTTTTAAATTTAGTCGCCTTAAAACAGGCGCGGCGCGGAGCAGAATTTGAAAAAAATTTGAAAAGGCATATCGCTAAATATTTTTATTTAAAACATCTCTGGTTGGGCCGGGACGGAATTTATAATGAGGCTTATTATCTGGCGGAGATTAAGAAGTTTGTCGCCTCCGGGCAAAAGGCTAGCCAAGTTTTGCGGCAGAAAGCCAAACAACGCCGGGATAATTTGCGTAAACAAAGCGCTTTAATCAAGAAATTGAAAATCTCCGGAAAATTATTAAAGATTTTTTCCGTTTACGCGGAATTTTCCGTGACTAAAGTCTTCCGCCGCGACGCCCAGTTATTATGGGCTTATAAAATGGATTTTATTTTTGCCGAATTAAGTAAGCGGCTGCGGCTTCCGGTGATGTATATTAGATTTATGTTTCCGGGCGAGATAATTAAAGCCTTGCAGGCGGGATATGTTGATAAAAAAATGTCTATCGAACTGAAAGCCAGAACAAGAGCCTGCGTTTATTACGCCGAAAAAAATATCGATTTGTTATTTATCGGTCCAGCGGTAAAAAAATGGGAAAAGCTGGTCGCCCAGAAAATAGATTCTACCGTCCGTGAAATCAGAGGCCAGGCGGCCTGTCTCGGTAGGGCGCGCGGTACCGTAAAAATTATTAATTCGATTAAAGACATGAAGAAGATGAACCAGGGCGATATTTTAGTCAGCATCGCTACTAATCCCGATATTGTACCGGCGATGAAAAAAGCGGCCGCCATTATTACCGAGCAGGGAGGAATTACTTCTCACGCCGCCATAGTTTCCCGGGAATTTAATACCCCCTGTATCATCGGCACGAAAATCGCCACTCGCGTTCTAAAAGACGGCGATTTAGTGGAAGTGGACGCGGAAAAAGGAATTGTCAGAATTATTTAATGAAAGGATTATTGAGGTAAAATAAAATTGACAGTAATCATCAGGTATGGTAAATATATTGCAGTGAAATTTAAATTAACATTTAATAATTAAAGCCTTAATTTTTAAAAAGGCCAATAAATTTATGGGTTTATTCAATTTTAAAAACATCGAAAATACGATCGGGGGAGAGAAGAAAGAATTCGGCTCTAACATTAAAGCCGTTCTAGAATTTAAGCGTCATCAGGATCCGGGTAAAAATCCGGAAACCGGTATGAGCGCTGATTTTTTAACTGAACAAGGCAAGGAAGCCTCAATGGTGGACGGACGAAAGGTAAAAGGGCCGGAGGTTAAGGGATATGCCTCACCTAAATTACGAGCCCAAGAAACCGTCGATTTAATGTTGCAAAATGTTGGGGATAGCGTTGAAGTAATTAATAAAACTACAGAGTCGCTAAAAGGCACAAAAGCGGAAAAATTAGTTAACAACCAAAGAGAAACCAATGAATTTAATATTAGAACCAGGAAAGAGTTGGACGCGGTAAATAACTTTAAGAATATTATGCCTTTAGCCAGCGCCCGGGCGGACGAGCAGATTAAGGGCGGAGCCAAACTTGATAAATATTCTTTGATTGTCCAATGGTATCTGGACAATCCGGAAATTTGTAAGGCCAATGGAGTTTTGACCGGTCATGAAACCGCCACGGAAATCGCGGAGAGGGTGGCGACAGAGCTTGGCATGACGGAAAGGCTTCGTAAGGGCAGAGAAGTTCGTTTAATAAATGTAACGCATGGTCCAAAAATTGAACCCTTTTTGCAGGAAGCGATTGGTTTTAAGAATGTAGAAGAAATCGGCGGCGCTTTAAAGCCGGGAGAAAGCATACAATTCCAAGTTGATATTGACGAGAATAAAAAGAAGACGGTTAAATTATTGTTCCGTGATAAAGAATACGCGGTTGATGAAACGCCGATTAAAGCTTTAGCGCAAGAATATCGCGATCGGATTGAAGGGGGAAAATAAAGTAGAGGCGAATGCCAAATAAAAACCCCCCTGGCGGGGGAATTTATTATCTTGCAGGTTGCCTGATTCAATTTTGACAACTAAGTTAGCTGAGAGTAGTTTTTTCCATTTTTATAGATTTCCTTCGGCATATATTTATTTTTCGTTATCTAACGCCAGCTTCATCAGGAATATCGTCTCTGTCCTGAGTTTTAACTTAACCCAAGATTTTTGCTTTTCATCCAAAAGCTCACCCATACCCGAAAGAATATTGCGATCCGTAGTCTTTTCCAATAATTCAATATTCTTCCGCAGGAATTCTTTATATGTCAGGCCGGTGCGATTTTCCACAATCTGTTTATTAACTGGCCAATTATCTTTCAGAAAGAAATAGACATCAAAAATATCTCGGTTAGTTTTACCAATTCTTTCAGACATCGCGCAGAGTTTGTGAGCCGCCATATCTTCCTTAACCATCACTTTCATCGGGATGCCGATGTATGACTTTACTTCATACTTAGAACCAAAATCTCTGCGATTGATTTCAACTTTTACATTTTGAGCTCCGGCAACCTTCTCTTCGTAAGAAAGCAAATAAAAAAGATTAAACCTTTTTATTTTGGCCTCTTTAAGCGTTCCGTAACTTTCTAAAATCTCTTTAACCCTGTTGAAAATCCGATCTTCTTTAGTTGCCTCCAGCAGATCGAAATCTAGGTCTACTGAAAAACGATTAAGATCATAAAAAAGGAAAGCGGCCGTTCCTCCCTTGAAGCCAAGAAAAGGTCCGACGTTAGGATCGGTAAATATGTCTTTAAGGATTCTGATAAGAATATTTTTGTGTGTATTTCTGTCTATTGTCATAAATTTATTGGCTTTGTTTAGATTTAAAATCTTTATAGTACTGATTGACTTTTTTAGTCATTCGTTTATTTTCATACATCGGCAAAATAGAAAACACCTTGTCCCAATCCAAAGGCGACAAATTATCAAAGTGATAATCTTTGTTTAAATACACAATATCCAAAAACGCTCTTTCTTTAGAGGCAATCGAGTAATACCCGCTATTTTCTATTCCGGAATTATTATTGAGAACATTGGTTTTTAATTTCTTGAAAGAGAGAATTTGTCCATCGCAATCTATTTCTTTTGTCTGATAGGAAGCGACAAAAATTTGACCGTAGTGTTGGAATATAACTCCAGCTTCAACTAAAACGGTCTCGAAACTTACGTAAGCCGGAATAAATATTTTTGTAGCTAATTCTCGCTTATTGTAATTTTTATCTTTGGCATATAAACCCCTACGAATTCCGTAGAGTTGTCCGTTTTTTATGTAGTAATATATCCGGCGTCTCAAAAGAGCCGGGCTACTCTCTCCGGAGGCCAACAATATCTCCTTAAAAGAAAAGACCGTATTGTTGCTTTTTAGAATGTTTAAAATGTCAGCTTTTTTCATATATTTATGCTTTATAGGTTAAATGTTACCCGTGATGTTACCTTTAACTCTTATTATATGCTATAATGAAAACTAATACAAGGTTGATAATCAGATATATCCGCGAGATGAGAAAAGATAAAGTCGCGGGTCGGAAATTTATTAGATTATATTTTTAGCTGTTTTATGCTAATATAATAGTAATAATAAAGAACGCAGAAAGTATGGATAAGAAAATAAAGCTGATTATCATTGATCTTTATGGCGTAATGTCTTTCGGCAGTTATCAAGATACTTGTCGCTGGCTGGCTCGCAAGTACGATTTAGATTATAAAGAATGCTACCGAATCGTTTATCATAAATATTTTTGTCGCGCTGCCGCCGGAAAAATTTCTGAAGCCGAATCTTTTAATTTGGCCGCCAAGGAATTAAAAATAAAAGAATCAGGGTCGGAGCTAAGGGCTAAACATTTGTCTTTTCAGCGTTTGAATCGTCCGATTTATAATCTGGCCATCAAACTGAAGAAGACGGGCTATAAAATTTTGCTTCTTTCCAAAAATACGCCGGCGCAATTTAAACACGTGGTGGAGAAGTTTAAATTATATGACCATTTTAAAATTATAAATTGTTATTATTTTAGAATGGACAAGAAATCGCCGGGAATGATGAAATATATTCTAAAAAAATATAAACTGACACCGGCCGAGGTGTTAATGACCGACGATCAGGATTTTAATTTAACTTATGCCAAAAAAATCGGGGTGAAAATAATTTTATATAAAGATTTCAGTAGTTTTAAAAAACAGATAGTGAGATTAGGACTGATTAAATGATCCGGAGATAGTTAATCGGGGTAGGGAAGGCGAGAATAGTACTATAAAAATTTTATAAACAAAAAAGGCAGAAATTTATTCCTGCCTTGATGCGATTTTTAAATAGTTTAGATTTTTTTGTTTTTTTGCATTTCAATTTTTCGGGAAAGCCCAAATAGCTTACCGATAAGCGAAAATACAAAGACCTTTTCCGATTTCCATCTGAATCAAGATGATACCGTCGCAGGGATAAATTTGCATTTTTTCGTCAGACTGATCAGGGTCGGCGAAGCAGTTGAATGCTACTTCGACGGTTGGCGAATGAGAGACAGACAGGGCGATATCGCCGAATCTCATTTTTTTAAACATTTTTTCCACTGCGGCAGCCACCCCTATTTTGAAATTTATCAACCCATCAAGATTAGCTTTCGAAAGGGCTTCGTAATTCTTCCAGTCGTTGGCCTTCATTTGTTCCTTAATTTCTGGGGTGTAAAGATCCTGAAAAAGTTTATCGCTTCCCAATCTCGCATCAACCGGCAAATATTTAGATATTTTTCCTCCGTTGATTGATATCCAGAGGGCGGCGGCGCCAGCAGTTTCTGTGGACCGGATACAGGCCGAACCGAGTTGTAAAACATTAATTCTCGGATCAAGGCCTTCCATGCCGTTTTCAATAATACCCTTCAAGCAGTTGAGGGTTATATGATTTTCCGGCGTCTTATCGCCGTGACGAGAGAATACGATTATCTTTACCTTGGAGAGATCGTGAACTTCCGAAATTAAAAAATCAATAGATGTTTTCATCCTTAATGGTTTTTGGTTTATAATTCAATTTAAAATGTACTAATAATTAATTATAATAGCATAAATAAAAAAATATGTCAATAGACAAACCAATTTTAATTAAAAATTTCTCTAAAATCAGCAAAAACTCCGCTTTCGAGGCCGGCGGCAAGGGGGCGTCGCTCGGTGAAATGACCAATGCCAAAATCCCGGTACCGCCCGGCTTCGTTCTTTTAGCCGGCGCTTTCGATCGTTTTCTCGAGGAGACTGATTTGACGCAAGAACTGGGGGCAATGTTGGATAAGGTTAATTATAAGGACATCAATTCGGTTGACGGCGCTTCGGCTAAAATACGCAATTTGATCAGTCGGGCCGCCATGCCGACCGACCTAGCTCAAGATATCGTCAGCGAATTCAAGAAATTAAAAGCCAAATTCGTGGCTGTCCGATCGAGTGCGACGGCCGAAGATTCGTCATCGGCTTCCTGGGCCGGGGAGTTGGAGACATATTTGAACACGACGGAAAAAACCTTATTACTTAACGTCAAAAAATGCTGGTCGTCGCTCTTTACGCCTCGGGCGATATTTTATCGCCATGAGAAAAAATTGTTAAAAACGAAAGTAAGCGTGGCCGTCGTCGTCCAGGAGATGGTGGATTCGGAAATTTCCGGTATCGCTTTTACGGTCCACCCGGTGACTAGGGATAAAAATCAGATGATTATTGAAGCCGGCTATGGTTTGGGCGAGGCCATCGTTTCCGGTTCAATCACGCCCGATTCTTATGTTCTGGATAAGCGCGATTATTCTCTGATTGATATCAATGTGGCGGTTCAAGAAAAACAGATTGAAAAAGGCGTCGGCGGGGGAACTAAATGGACGCCGATCGCTAAATCAGCCCGGGCTAAACAGAAATTAAACGGCCGCCAGATAGTGGAACTGGCGAAAATTTGCGGCGGGATTGAGAAACATTATAAATTTCCTTGCGACATAGAATGGGCTTATAAACAGGGCAAATTCTTCATCACCCAGAGTCGGCCGATAACCACTCTTTAACTTCCTCTTTTTGGCATAATATGTTAAAATAAAAAAAGAGCGATAACCTTTGTTTTTCTTTTTATTTTGTTTATTTGCCCCTTAATGTTCGATTATTTACAACAATTTAATAATCTTCCGAAAAACTTGCGCGATCAGGTTTCTTCGCCGCGAGCGATGGCGTTAATTTTGGAATTGGAAGAGAAATATAAGGTTGATTTGGCTATCGTCGTCATGAAGATAATGGTTAAAAGCTTGTCATTTTCTAATCTGCCGACTTACTTGAGCGGGGAGTTGTTGCTAACTCCGGATGCGGCCAATCAGTTGATTCGTGATTTGAAAGAAAAACTGTTTGCCCCGTTGGCTGATTATTTAGGATTAACTTCGGCCATCCGCGCTTTAGATTTAGACAAAGATATTGGAGTGATAATCAAGGAGGCCGGTTTAGTCTTGCCGAGCGCCGTTGCCGTGGGTCGCTTTAAGAATATTGTCGCCACTTACGTTCGCGGCGTCAGAAACAAAATAGACACGCGCAGTACTTTAGCCAAAGACGTAAAAATAGGCGGATTAAATTTAAGTTCGGAAGAGATTGACCGCGTTTTGAAGATTTGCGACACTCGCGTTTCTAAAGACTCGGTTGTCGCTCCGGCGGCCGCTCCGGCCGCTCGAATCGCGCCGAGGGCGCCTCTAGTCGCCCCGGCCACTTCCGAATATAATTTAAAACAAGCGCTGGCTAAAGGTGAAACTAAACCGATTATTCGAACGCCTTTAGATACTAGCCATGAATTAGCCGGATTGAAAGCGCAATTAGATTTGTCTAAACCGGCGGCTCCGCTAAAACCAACCGTCGGCGTTAAGACTATCAATCCGGTATCGCGTCCCGCTTCTCATTTAGAATCACTTCGGCCGAGCGCTCCTAAAATAGTTCCGACCGCTCCGGCTGCTCCGGCCGCTCCGGTTTCTTTGGCCGCGGCTCGGACTTTAGCTGGCCGCCAAGCTCCGGCGCCGTCCAATATCCGTCCCCAAATGCATGACATTAAGCCGCTGCCGAAAGTCATGGGACCGATTGAAGAATTGCAATTTTTGGATGTAGTTAATTTTCGTCGTCTCGCCGCGACGCCGGTGGAAATAACTTCTAAAATTTTGGCGAAAATAAAATTGTTGGAAAAAGACGGCTATGATAAAATGGTGGCGGGCGTTCGCGCTTGGCGCCAGAGTCCGGCCAGTCGTTTGTATTTGCGTTTAGGCCAAGAAGCGATTACCCAAGGCCGGCCGCTGAAAGAAATAATCGACGCTCGCAAAACCGTTGGTCAGGATTATTTAAGCCTGGATGAAATCAAGGCGATTGTCAGCCTTAATAGCCAGTTAATGTTTTAAGATATATGCAGCAGTTTACCGTCCCGCAATTTATTGATGTTGAAGATAAGATTATCGGTCCTTTAACCGTGCGCCAATTCGTCATTATTTTAGTGGCGATGATTATTTCCGGCATCAGTTACAAGTTGTTTGATTTTTCCTTGTTCGTGACGGTCACGGTCGTGATGATCATCTTGGCCGCCCTTTTCTCTTTCGTCAAGATAAACGGCCGCCCTTTCCATTTATTTATGCTTAACGCTTTTCAGACTTTACGCCGCCCGGGGCTGCGAATTTGGAATAATCGCCTGCTGGCGGTTAAAACGGAAGAGCCGAATATCGGAATCAAAACGGCCGCGCCGGCCGCCCTTCCTAAAATTTATAAAAGATCGCGTTTAGCGGAGCTGGCTTTAATCGTCGACACGAAAGGCCGCTATCAAGGAGAATAAAACCGGATAAATAAAGAGAATAAAACCGGATAAATTTAGTTTTAGTTTATGCCCGAAAAAAGTCCAGCCAAGAATAAAATAACCGTGTCCACTCAGCAATATTTAAGTATTGCCGAGATTAAGGATAATACCGTCGTGATGAAGGACGGGACTTTGCGCGCCGTGCTGCTCGTTTCCAGCATTAACTTCGCGCTTAAAAGCGAGGATGAACAAAACGCGGTCATTGACGCTTATGTCCGCTTTTTAAATAACTTAAGCTTTACGCTGCAAATCGTCATCCAGTCCCGCGAGCTGGATATTGATAATTATTTGGAATATCTGAAGACTAAAGAAAAAGAGCAGATGAATAAATTATTAAAAGTCCAGACCGCCGATTATATTGAATACATCAAAGAACTGACCTCGCTGGGCAAGATTATGAATAAGCGTTTTTACGTCGTTGTCCCTTATGATCCGATGACCGATAAGCATAAAAGTTTTTTCAGCCTTTTAAGCGAGGCGCTTCGGCCGGCGACCATTATCAAACTTAAGGATAAAACCTTTAAGACTTATCAGGAAATGCTGGGTCGCCGCATTGATAGTGTTGTCGGCGGCCTGGAGTCTCTCGGCGTCGCGGTCGCGCGACTGGATACCCAAAGCCTGATTGAACTTTATTATAAGACTTATAATCCGGACACCGCCAAGAATCAGGAATTAGCCGATTTAGATAAGATCAGGGTCGAGCCCTAAATTCATATGATTGATTTCAGCAAGAAAGAACAAAAAAATAAAATCGGTCTCAATACTCCTATTGTCATCGGGGCCAAATCGGCGACTCGCCCGATTGAAGAGGACCCGGGATTGACTCGGGAGATTATTGAAGAGGAAAAGGCTTTTCGCCGCGGCGTCTTATCCGTCCGCGATATTATCGCGCCAGCCAGTCTTAAAGTTGAGGCCAATCATCTCTGTTTGGGCGATAAGGTTTTGCGCACTATTTTTATCATCGCTTATCCGCGCTATATTTCCGTCGGCTGGTTCGCGCCGATAATCAGCCTGAACGTCACTTTTGACGTCGCCATGTTTTTTTATCAGGTCAAAAGCGCGATTATTTTAAAACAACTGAAAAATAAAGTCGGCGCCCTGGAGGCGCAAATAGTTTCCGACGCCGAGAAAGGCGCGGCGCGCGATCCGTTGCGAGAAACAGCCTTGCGCGATATTGAATATCTGCGCGACGCGCTTACTCAAGGAACGGAGAAATTTTTTCAATTTGCTCTGTATCTAACTTTATACGCCGATAACCTTGAAGATTTGGATCGTTTAAGCGATCAAGCCGAAGACGTTTTCGGGTCGCGCCTGGTTTATTCCCGTCGCGTTTATTACCAGTCCGAGCAAGGCTTTAATTCCACTTTGCCTCTTGGTAATGATGAATTGTATATCACTTTTAACATGAATTCTTCGCCGATTGCTTCGTCTTTTCCCTTCATTTCCAGTGAATTGACCAGCGACCGGGGTATTTTGTACGGCATTAATCGCCATAACAACAGCTTGATTCTTTTTGATCGCTTCTCTCTCTTAAACGCCAATTCCGTCGTTTTCGCGACTTCCGGCGCCGGCAAAAGTTACATGATCAAGCTGGAAATCTTGCGTTCGCTGATGCTCGGCACCGATGTTATCGTTATTGATCCGGAATATGAATACAAGCACTTAGCGGAAGCGGTCGGCGGCACTTATATTAATATTTCTTTGTCTTCGGAAAACAGGATTAATCCTTTTGATTTGTCGCGCTCTATCGGCGGGGAAGCCAAGCCCAAAGATATTATCAGGAGCGCCGTCATCACCTTAAAAGGCTTGGTGCGCTTGATGCTTGGCGATTTAAGCTACGACGATGATTCAGTCGTTGATCGGGCGCTCCTGGAAACTTACGCCAAGAAAGATATTACGCCGGATTCGGATTTGACAAAAATTGAAGCGCCGATAATGGCGGATTTTGAACAAATTTTAGACGGTATGGAAGGCGGAGCGGATTTGGCTCTGCGCCTGCGGAAATTTACGGCCGGAACTTTCGCCGGACTGCTCAATAATCAGACGAACGTGGAAATGAACAATCAGCTGGTCTGTTTTTCGGTTCGCGACCTGGAAGACGAGCTTCGCCCCATCGCCATTTACTCTATCGTCAATTATATTTGGAACATTGTCCGGAGCGAGATGAAGAAGCGCATTCTGGTCATTGATGAAGCTTGGTGGATGATGCAACACGAAGATAGCGCCAAATTCATCTTCGCTCTCGTCAAGCGCTGTCGTAAATATTATTTGGGGGTGACGACGATCACTCAAGACGTCAACGACTTTTTAACCTCTCCTTACGGCCAGGCGATCGTCAATAACTCTTCGCTTCAAATCCTGTTGAAACAGTCGCCGGCGGCCATTGATCTGGTGCAAAAGACTTTCATGCTGACTGAAGGCGAGAAATATTTATTATTGGAATGCGGCGTCGGCGAGGGTATTTTTTTCGCCGGCAATAAGCACGTCGCCATGAAAGCGGTCGCTTCCTACACCGAAGACCAGATGATTACTTCCGATCCGCGCCAGCTTCTGGAAATTGAAGAAGCCAAAAAAGAGTTTGAAGAGAGCCGCCAGGAAGAGGCGGGCGGATAGCCCTAAAAGCCAGGGATCATCGGCCTAGTCAGTAATCATGAATCGGACTATAATTAAATCGCCAATAAATATTTAAAATAAATATGCAAACTAACCGTAAAACTATCGGATTCCTGCTCATTTTTCTCGGGCTGGCGATCATCGCGGCCATTGTTTATTTTCTGCTCACGAAAAAGACCCCGACTGAAACGCCCTTGGTTTCGGAGATCGCGCCGATCGCCCAATTACCGGCGGGGGAAGAAAAAGGAACGACGACTCCGAGTGATCAGCCAAGCAATAATATCCAGTATGACCTTACCAAAGAAACGACTCATACGATTAACGCCGCCGATTTGGCGCAACGGGCGCGGGCTTACGCGGAACGCCTCGGTTCTTTTTCAACTCAATCCGATTATGGAAATTTTACCGACCTGCAGATGTATATGACTCCCGGCATGCGGGCTTGGGCCGATACCTACGTGGCCGAACAGAAAGCGAGCGCCAAATCCGGTTCTTATTATGGCATCGAAGCTAAAGCTTTAACCACGGAAATAAAAAGTTTTGACGATTCGGCCGGAACCGCGCAGATAATCGTGACGGCCGAGCGTCGTACTAGTACGACGGAAATCGGCGGCGGCGAGCCGTATCTTCAAAAATTGGACATCGGCTTTCTGAAAATTAACGGCGAATGGCTGATGGATAAAGCTTATTGGGAGAAATAAATAGTCCTTTATCCGCTTCGCTAAGCGTGAAGCTGATTGAAACTATGCCCGGAAATATCAAAACCATCTTCGTCTGCTCTAATTGCGACGCCCAATTCCCGAAGTGGAGTGGGCGTTGTTTGGAGTGCGGTTCCTGGGGAACTCTGGTTGAACAGGTGACTGACGCTAAAATGGAAAAAAAAGAAGCGGTAAAAAAGCTCGGCGGCGCGGCCGTAATTGATTTAGCGTCGATTAAAACCTCGTCTTTAGAGCGTTTTCAGACGGAAATCGGCGAAATTGACCGGGTTTTAGGCGGCGGCTTGGTGCCGGGTTCTCTCGTTTTGCTAAGCGGCGAACCGGGGATAGGAAAATCCACTCTGGTCGCGCAAATTGCCAGCGCTTTAGGGAAAGATCGGGTCGCAATTTATGTGAGCGGCGAAGAGTCGGCCGTTCAAGTCAAATCCCGTTTGGACCGTCTGCAGTGCGATTTAAAAAATCTGAAATTTATTTCGGAGACTAATGTGGAAAAAATTTGCGCGGCGGTTTTAAAAATATTGCCGGCGATTTTGATAGTTGATTCAATCCAAACGGTTTATTCCAGCCTGATTCCGGCGGAAGCGGGCGGAATTTCCCAAATCCGAGCGGCGGCGATCAAATTTTTGGAACTGGCCAAAGAGAATAATATCGCGGTTTTTTTAGTCGGTCACATCACCAAGGACGGAACCATCGCCGGCCCGAAATCATTAGAACACATCGTAGACACGGTTTTGTATTTGGAAAATGAAGCTAATAATAATTACTGTCTGCTGCGCGCCGCGAAAAACCGCTTCGGCTCCATTAATGAGCTTGGGGTCTTAGAAATGACCGGGATGGGCTTTAAGGAAGTAAAAAATCCCAGTTTAATTTTTGTGGAAAACAGCGTCGGAAAAATTTCCGGCTCGGCCATTGGTTGCGTGATTGAAGGGACGCGGCCGTTCTTGGCGGATTTGCAGGCTTTGGTTACGAAAACTGTTTTTGGCTATCCGCAAAGAAAAACCAGCGGTTTTGATTTAAACCGTTTGCAAGTTTTAAGCGCGGTTATTACCAAGCGCACGAAGATAAATCTAATGGCTCAAGATATTATTTTAAACGTTATCGGCGGTTTGAAAATCAGCGATCCGGCCTTGGATTTGGCGGCTTGCGCGGCGATTATTTCTTCCCATTTAAATAAAGATTTTGACCGTCGGACCATAGTTTTGGGGGAAGTGGGTTTGGGCGGAGAGGTTCGGAATGTTTTTAAACTGGAAACGCGGCTCCAGGAAGCGCAGCGGCTCGGTTTCTTAAACGCGGTTATTCCTAATGTGGAAGTTAAGGGCGGGAAATTAAATTTAACCAAAATTAAAAATTTAAGCGAATTGGTGGAAATTATTCAGTAGGGAAGCAGTTAGCGTTAAACGATAAACAAAGAAGTTTGATGATAAAAAATGGTCATTATAGAAAAAAACCAGCCGGAGTTTTGGCTGGTTTTTGTATGGGTTTTTGCACTTAGAGTTTTAAGCGCTTTTTTTCTTTCAGCAGTTTCGGCGGGGGTTCATTTTTATTAATTTTGGTTTCCCTTTTTCTTGGCCGGAGCCGGAGATATTACTTAAGACGGCCGTAGCAGGAGTTCTGAGACGTCGGCAGAGTTGCTCTTTAGAAACTGACAGGTCAGCGAGTTGACCAGCACAGAGCGGTATTTTTTTCGGAATAACACCTGGATCTTTTTCGTCAATCTTTTGAACGTTAAATGCCACCGCTTGTTGTCTCACAAGCTTTTTTTGCTTTTTTTCGTTTTCTCCTTTTTTGAGTGTCTGACTAACATTTTCCAGTTTGACATCTCCAACAAAAAACTTAATTTTTGTTCTAGCAAACGTTCCAAGCACCACCGTGCTCGCCGAAAGACTTGAATTTTTTTTTCCCATTTTTTAAAAAGTTTTATAAGACGTTAAAAAATTTAAAAGGACTAATCTTTTTATATTACTAGATTATTAACCGGGAGTCAAGAGTGGTGCACTCGTCCATGACATAATTAACACACCCCCCTGACTAATATGGCAAATTGGAGTAATATCTTCGGATTAAGCAATAAATCCGAAGATATGATACAAACCAGGGCGGAG
>JAPLVZ010000006.1 GCA_026396805.1 Candidatus Falkowiibacteriota bacterium | reverse complement strand
CTGGCCAGTTTGCGCCGTAAATTAAATATCAACCAAAACCGTAATCTGATTCATACTTTTACCGGCCGCGGCTATAAAATCGCTCTTAACAAACTTAGCGGACGTTAAGCTATTATAAGTTCACTCTTAAAAAGTCATGAGCTCGTTCTTAATAAACCAAAATTTATCGTCCTAAAATAAAAACTTCTTCCCTTTCAGCTTATCGGGCAGATATTCTTGGCCGGAATCATCTTCGAGCGGCGTATATTTATAGCCTTCACTATAGCCCAAATCTTTCATGAACTTTGTCGGCGCGTTGCGCAGATGAAGAGGCACGGGCAAGTTTCCTGATTCCCGGACTTCCTGGAAAACGCGCTCCGAACCCAGATATACAACCACGCTTTTAGGCGACTTGGCGAGATAAACAACGCAATGCGCCAGATTCACGGCGCATTCCGGCAGGCCGGTCTTATGGCAAGCTTCGTAAGCCGCGGTCGCGAGCATGAGCGCGCTATTGTTCGCCAGACCGATGTCTTCGGAAGCGAATCGGATCAGGCGACGCGCGATATATAAAGGATCCTCGCCCGCTTCAACCATACGCACCATATAATAAAGGGCGGCATCAGCGTGACCGCCGCGCATGGATTTGTGGAGGGCGGAAATCAGATTATAATGTTCTTCCCCGTTCTTATCATAAAGCAGATTCGGCTTATTGATTATGTCTTTAATGAGCGCCGGCGTGATCTTCGCGTCCGCTTCAATGGCGCTCTCCAAAATATTTAAAGCTTTGCGCGCGTCGCCATTAGCGAACTTGGCAATCAAGCCCGCGCTTTCGGCGTTTATTTTAGCTTTCAATTCTTTAGCGGTGCGCGTGACAATCAAAACTAAGTCAGCGGCGTTAAGCGTTTCTAAAACCACAATCTTGGAACGCGAGAGTAAGGCGCCATTGATGGCAAAGCTCGGATTTTCCGTGGTCGCGCCGATAAGGATAATCGTGCCGTTTTCCACTTGCGGCAGAAGCGCGTCCTGCTGGGCCTTATTCCAGCGATGAATTTCATCGATAAATAATATCGTCTTAATTTTCAAACGCTTGCTTTCTTTGGCTCTCTCCACGATTGTTTTCAAATCCTTAACCCCGCTGGAAGTCGCGAATAATTCCACGAATTCCGCTTTAGTTTCTTTGGCAATGATAAAAGCCAGGGTCGTTTTGCCGCTCCCCGGCGGGCCCCAAAAAATAAGAGACGGAACCTGGTCATTCTTGATTGCTTGGTAAAGCCAGCTCTTCTCGTTGATGATTTTTTCTTGACCGACGAATTCCGCTAAAGTCTTAGGCCGGAAATAAGTCGCCAAGGGGATATCTTTTATCATAATAACTTATATATTTTAGCTCTTTTAGCGTTAAAATTGAAGATTGACAAAAATATTGTATAATGCTATATTATTTTGATATTTGTTCCTTACTAAAATATAACTAAAACATATAAATTCTCACCAAATCTTCAAGCATGAAAACAATTTCCGTTGATGTTTTTCGTTTATTTTGGGAAAAAGCTTGCCAGAAAATGGCAACCGTATTCTCAAAGAGAAACCTTAAAAGAGTGGCGAAGTTTTTCTGGCCACTTCTCACGGTGGCCGCGGTCTTCTTAACAGCCTATGTGATTACTGGAGCGAACCCCAGCGCGAATGCCAGAGTCTGGTACTTCGCCGGAATTATCGCCTACATAATTATAGGTGGGGTGATAATATCTGAAACCAATGAGGTTAACGTGTCCGGCTTCATGGGAACATTAATAGGAGGATTACTGTGGATTAACATTGTTGCAATCATTATCTTGATTGTCGGGTTTGTCCTCAATTTTTTCTTAAACCTTCCTCTGGCAGTTCAAGGGATTCTTGGCTGGCCGGCTATCGTGTCATTAATAATTTTTATTATATTGACATTGGGAATCTTCGTAGTAGCATGCACTATCGGAGCAGCAGCCGCGAGTGATCTAGAATATGAAGGATACTAAAAAATACAGCCACAATAAAAGCCCTGAACAATCAGGGCTTTTTCATGAGCGAATAATATTTTTTATTCAAAAATAAGTTTTAGGGCCAACATAATCAGAACACCAGCGATAATAGTGATTAACTGATATAAGGACTTATGAATGGCGGTCTCTTTTTTCATTTCCGGAATAAGGTCGGCGGTCGCAATGTAAATAAAGCCGCCGGCAGTAAAAGGAATAATAATATCGGAAAAATTATTAATTCTTGCTCCGACTAAAACAACGGCTGTGGCGCCAAGAATTGCCGTTAAAGCCGTTAGAAAATTAAAAAATAAAGCCCGGCGACGCGTATAGCCGGCATAGAGTAAAACTCCGAAGTTGCCGATCTCGTGCGGAATTTCATGAGCGATAACGGCAATTAAAGTCGCCACGCCGAGCGGAACACTGACTAAAAATGACCCGGCAATAATCACCCCGTCAAAAAAATTATGGAGCGAATCTCCAACCAAATTCATCATACCCAAGGGATGGGGGTGAGACGGCCCAGTCAGAATATGACAATGTCGCCAATGAACGATCTTTTCCAAAATGAAAAAAAATATCAATCCGGCCAACAGCCAAAGCCAAATCCCCAAACTGCCGCCGGCTTTGGCGGCCGCTTCCGGCAACAAATGCAAAAAACTGTCGCCCAATAAGATTCCGGCCGATAAACTCACCATGAATAAAATCAATTTTTCCAAAAAACGCGGGGAAAAAGATAAAAAAAAGACTCCCAAGAGAGATAAGAGAGAGACGAACAGGACACTGCCGAAAATATAGAGATATAAAGACATAATAAATCGATTAAAAATTCCCGAAAAAATTAATTAAGAACTCAAGAATAAACAAATTAAGTAATTCGTATTGTAACAAAAAACCGGCCAAAAAGCAAACGAAAAAACGGCTATGAGCAGGCTGGAAAAGGCCCGGCGGCCGCGGCGCGCCAGCCGTAGTCTTTCCGCCGGCTTGACACCGAAAAGATAAGAAGCTATAATTGAATTACCCACACCTGGGGTACAGGTATTAATAAATAATAAATTTATGGCTCAAGACAGAAAAAACATCTTAATCAATCTTAAGAAAGCGAAAAGCTTGACTGAAAAATTGATCACCATGACCGCCGGCGGAGAGTATTGCATCGATATCATGCAACAGAATCTGGCCGTCATCGGCTTGCTTAAATCCGCTCACCAGATGCTTTTGAGCGGCCACCTGAACAGCTGCTTCAAGAACGCCATGGCTTCCAAAAATGAAAAGTTGAAACAACGGATGGTCGACGAGATCTTAAAAGTGAACAAGCTGGCCAATAAATAAATTACGAAAATAAATCGTGAATAAGCAAAATTATTTTAACTGATAATCTAGGCTATTTTAAATATATGTTAAAAAAAATGACCGTGCCGGTTTCCGGCTTGCACTGCAAGGCTTGTGAAATCTTAACTGCCGACGCGCTTACGGAAATTAAAAATGTTGAGCGAGTGACAGTCAGTCATAAATCAGGAGAAGCGGAAATATTTTACGAAGGCGAAGAGCCGGACTTAAAAGAAATAAAAATCCGTTTGGAAACGGCCGGATATAGCCTGGGCAAAACCACCGAAAAAAATAACCGAGAAAAAAAACTTAATGATAATTCCGAACACGGTGCTAGCTTTAGTAATGGCGTGACGCTAGTCAGTTCCGTCCTTGTTCTCTTCTGGGCTTTAAGTAAAATTAATTTTGATCCGAGCGGCTGGCTGAATCAAGACTTCTCGCTTCCGCTCGCTATTTTAGTCGGCCTGATTGCCGGAGCGTCAACTTGCTTGGCACTGGTCGGCGGATTGGTTATGGGTCTGGCGGCCAATTACGCCAAGGACCACCCGGAAGCCAGCCGCCGCCAGAAATTCCGCCCGCATTTATTATTCAACGCCGGCCGCATTATCGGTTTTTTTATACTCGGCGGACTGCTGGGGTCTCTGGGCGAAGTTTTTAAATTATCCGCCTTCGCCAACAGCTTAATCACTATTTTCGTCGGCTTAATGATCCTGATTCTCGGCTTAAAGCTGTTAAATATTTTTCCAGCTCTCAACCGGCTGGATTTTTCCCTGCCCAAAAATTGGGCTAAGGTCATAAAAATAAATAATCCGCTTTGGCTTGGCGCACTTACCTTCTTTATGCCCTGCGGCTTTACTCAAGCCATGCAATTATACGCGCTTAACGCCGGCGGTTTCTTAAGCGGCGGCCTGATTATGGCTCTTTTCGCCCTTGGCACCGCTCCCGGACTTTTGGGCATCGGCGGCCTGTCTTCTCTCCTGAATCGCCGCAAGAGTCTGAACTTTTTCAAAGCGGCCGGCATCATTATCATCGTCTTCGGCTTATTTAATCTTAGTAACGGCTATAAATTATTGAAAATTTCTGCGGGTGCGGACGCGGGCATAAAAAAAGAACTTAATATCCAAGATAACTCAAAAAATTCCGTTAAAACAAAAGATCCTGTCGGTCAGACAGAAGAAAATGTCCAAATAATCAGGATGACTGAAAACAGCCGCGGCTACTCACCTAACAAGTTCACTATTATTAAGGATAAACCGGTCCGCTGGATAATTACCGCTGAAGCGCCTTATTCCTGCGCTAGCGCTTTAATTGTCCCTTCGCTAAATATCCAAAAACAACTGGAACGCGGCGAAAATATCGTCGAATTCACACCGACAAAAATCGGCAATATTCCCTTTTCCTGCTCGATGGGTATGTATACCGGAAATTTCCAAGTGGTTGAGAAATAAATAATTAGACGATAAGAAATAATCGGCGGCTTCAACATTAAACAAATTAAATACTAAGTAACTTAAACAATAGCGACTTAAATATATGGAAAATAAAATTCGTGTCGGCGTTAGCGGCCTGCACTGCGCTTCTTGCGCCAAAATAGTGGAAACGGAATTAAAAAAAAATCCCGGCGTTATAAGCGTCCAAGTCAATCCGCTGACCGAAGAAGCGGACTTGGAATTTGAACCGAAGTTATTCTCGCCGCTAGCGGCCAATAAGAATTTAAAAAAACTGGGCTATAGTCTTAAATTCCCGGCCAGACTCTCGGTTCCAGGGCAGGAAGATCCGACCGGGGCGGGCTTGAATGATTCAATAAACGACTTAAACGATCCGATGAATAATTTAAGCGATTCAATAAACGATTTAAGCGACTTAAAAGATAAGAAACTGGCGGAGCTGAAAAGCCAAAAACAAAAATTAAAAATCGCTTTGCCGCTCATGAGCCTGATTTTGATAGCGGTTTTTTGGTCGCTCGGCGCCGGATATTTTAAATTCACGCCCGTTGAGCTTATTCCCGAAACCATTTTCTTGCCGCTTGTTTTTCTGGTCGCGACTCTGGTAATCTTCTGGCTCGGCCGCGATTTTCTGGCCGGCGCCGGACGCTTTTTCCGTTATGGCCGCGCCAATATGGATACGCTGATCGGCATCGGCACGGGCACCGCTTATTTTTATTCCACTCTTATTTATCTCTTTCCGGTTTTAAGGCGGGCGCTTAACTTGAGCGAATCCTATTTCTTCGATGTCACCATTGTTGTCATTACGCTCGTTTACTTGGGAAAATATTTGGAAAATAAAGCCAAGCTCCGAACGAACGATACGATTGAAAAACTCATCAATTTGCAAAGCAAAACCGCTCTTGTCGAAATCAACGGGCAAAAAATAGAAAAACCGCTTAATGAATTAAAGATTGGCGATATCGTTATCGTCAAACCGGGCATGAAAATTCCGGCCGACGGCGTTGTTATTAGCGGTGCCTCGGCGGTAGACGAAGCGCTGATTACCGGAGAATCCTTGCCGATAGATAAAAGCGTCGGCGACGAAGTCATCGGTTCAACTTTGAATAAGCAAGGTGTTTTAAAAATAAGAATAAATAAAGTCGGCGCCGAGACGGCAATCGCCAGTATTATCAAAGCAATCGGCGACGCTCAAAATTCCAAAGCGCCGATACAAAAACTCGCCGACAAGGTCGCGGGCGTGTTCGTGCCGATAGTTCTTGCTCTCGCCGTCCTGGTTTTAGGCGCCTGGCTGATTATCGGCTCGCGCTATTTGGGCTGGACGGAAGCGGTCAGTTTGGGACTGACTTGTTTTATCAGTTTTCTCGCCATCGCTTGCCCCTGCGCGCTCGGTCTGGCGACTCCGACCGGAATTATTGTCGGACTCGGCTTAGCCAGTAAAAACGGGTTGCTGATCAAGAACGCCGACAGCTTAGAAAAATTCGGCCGCGTCAAAATTATCGCGCTGGATAAAACCGGCACGATTACCAGCGGACAACCGGCTGTGACGGAAATTATCGCTCTCGCCTATTACCGGACGGAAGTAATTTCTTTACCGGAAATAATCACTCTCGCCGCTTCTTTGGAAAATAATTCCGAGCATCCGCTTGCGCAAGCGGTTACTAGCCGTGCCAGACAAGAGAATATCGCCTTAATCCCCGTCCTCGAATTTTCCGCCACTGCCGGCCAAGGCGTGAGCGGCGTGATTAACGGAAAAAAATATCAGCTCGGCAATGTCCGAATGATGCAAGAATCAGGACTTACCCTGCCGTTGGATAAGATTGCGTCTTTAGAAAAAGCCGGACAAACTTCCATAATTCTCAGCACGGGTAAAAATATTTTAGGAATTATCGCCGTCGCTGACACGATCAAACCCGGCGCGGCGGCCGCGATTGCTGGCTTAAAAAATCTCGGCCTGAAGACGGTTATGTTAAGCGGCGATCGTTACGCCCCGGCGCGCCACATCGCTGATTTAGCCGGCATCGATGAAGTGATTGCCGAAATATCGCCCTTGGAAAAAGCCGATAAAATTAAAAAATTAAAAAAAAGCGGCCAATTGGTCGCGATGGTCGGAGATGGAGTAAATGACGCGGTCGCCCTGACAGCGGCCGATATCGGGATTGCGATGGCGACCGGATCGGACGTGGCGATAGAATCGGCCGATATTACCGTCTTGCACGGCGATTTGTCTAAAATAATCAAAGCCCTGAAAATTTCCCGTCTGACAATCAGAAAAATAAAACAAAATCTATTCTGGGCTTTCTTCTATAATATAATCGCTTTGCCGCTCGCCGCCGGCGCTTTCTATCCGGCCTACGGATTGCTTCTGAGCCCGATTATCGCGGCCGGAGCGATGTCTTTTTCCTCGGTCAGCGTTATTTTTAATACGCTCCTGATGCGGCGGGTAAAAATCTAAGGGCGCGGGTAAAAATCTAAATGCGATAGAGAAAAATCTAAAAAATTTCTTTAAAGAGCTGATTGATGAAAGCGAAAGAAACGTCGCCGAGGATTATAACATCATAAACCTGCTTAAAACTTTCCAGATTCTCTTCCACTCTTCCGTTTAAAAATCCGATTTTGAGCAGATTGTCATGGGCAAATCCCTCAACCATCCCGACATCGCCCAAGGAATCACCAAATAAAATAACATTACGACGATTTTTTATGGCCGCAAAAAAAGGAAAATTATGAATTAGGGTTTCATCCTTATTAAAAGGATGCATAATCGGCTCGTTGACGCCGATCGCTTTCCCGGTTTCGTCCCAAATGAAAGAATTGGCTAAAACATGGATATCCGGCAAATGTTTTTTCAGTTTATCTAAAAAAATACTAATCGCTTCCCCGCCTAGTCCGGAAGAGGAAAAAATAACTAACGGAATCTGGAGCCGTTCAATAAAATCCAGCCAATCTTCTACGCCGTCCCTTAATTTAATTCGACAATCTTTCACCGCCCGTTCCACAATTTCTTTAGTTAGGCCAAACGATATCATTAAAGCGAATACCTGACGATACCATTCAGTCATCGCCGCCTTCTTCTCCGCCAGAGGTATATTGGGATTAATCTCAATCGGATAATATTTCTCGTACAAGGCTCTCACTTTGATTCCGTATTCCGGCGGCAAATAATTTCCTTCCTGCAAAACAGCGATTAAGATAGAATTTTTTTGGCCGCCCTGGCAGTGATAAGTCAGAGTCCGGTCAAAATCCGACAAAATATGAACGGAACCGGGACCGCCGGACCGCAAATTGTTTTTTATTTCTTCCAGCTTATTCGGATTGACTATGATGACATTTTCCATAATAAGATTATAGCTACTCTAGATTATAGCTATTCACTCCGCAAAGCGTCAACCGGGTCCAGGCGGCTGGCTTGCCAAGCCGGATAAAAGCCGAAGAAAATGCCGACGAGAACGGAAAAAGTAAAACCGATTATCGGTCCGGTCCAGGATGAGGCCATACTGATGAGATTAAAATAAGAAATGAGTGGAATTGCTCCTTGGCCGATAATCATCCCGATTATTCCGCCGACCATGGAAAGGATAACCGATTCCAATAAGAATTGGCTTAAAATATCGGACTGTTTCCCGCCAATCGCTTTAGCGATGCCGATTTCCTTGGTCCGCTCCGCCACGGTCACGAACATAACGTTCATAATACCGATACCGGAAACTAGCAATGTGATCGCGGCGATGGCGGTTAAGAGCGCGGTCATAGTTTTGGCCGATTCCTGCGCCGCCGTTACCATGCTACCCGCGTCCATGATCTGAAAATCATTTTCTTGAGTGGACTTTAATTTATGCTCTTCCCGTAAGATCGCGGTAATGCTGCTGGTCGCTAAGCCGGTATTATCGACATTATCAACCGTCGTCGTGATCATCACCTGTCCTCTAGAACCTAAGATGCTTTTCTCGGCCGTCGTACTCGGTATAATAACCGCCGAATCAACTGAAATCATGCCGACGCGCGAACCTAATTTTTTTAAACTTCCGCTAACTTCCAATTTCTTGCCGCCGACGGTAATTTCACTGCCGAGAGGATTTTGGCCGTCGGTGAACAGATCGGCCACGACCGTAGCGCCGATAACGGCGACAGTTGTTTTATTATCGATATCATCGGTCTCTATCCCTCGTCCCTGGGCCACCGTTAGGTTAGAAATAGAGATAAAATTCTGATCCACGCCGACGACACTATAGCTCTTATCGGTCGAACCATAAGAAACTGTAGCGTTTCCTTGGATAGCGCCGGTCGCGGAAGCGATATGGTCGGCGCTTAATAATAACTGGGCGTCGGCGGTTTTTAATTTAGAACTGCTGGTGAAACCGCGGCCGCGATTCGGCATAATCAAGACGGAGTTAGCGCTTAAATTTTGAAATTGAGAGTTAACCGATTCTTGCGCGCCTTGGCCGACGGCAAAAACAGCGATGACTGTCGCCACACCGATAATGATGCCGAGCATTGATAAGAATGTCCGCGTCTTCTTGGCCATTAAGGACTCAAAGGCCATTTTTATGATTTCCCAATTCATATAAAAATATTCGCTAACTGATTCTAATAAGAACTCTTCAGTTTATAATTATCGCTCAATACTTGTCCGTCGTGCAGATAGATTATCCTGTCGGCATACTTCGCGACTTCGGCCGTATGCGTCACCATCACGACTGTCCGCCCCTGCTTCTTAAAATTCGTAAATATGTCCATAACCTCCAGACCGGATTTAGAATCCAAGGCGCCAGTCGGTTCATCCGCCAAAATTACTTCCGGATCATTTATGAGAGCGCGGCAAATAGCGACACGCTGCTGCTGTCCGCCGGAAAGCTCCGTCGGCTTATAATTAACACGTTTGTCCATACCGACTGATTTGAGAAGCGCCCGCGCTTTAGACTCGCGCTCTTCAGCCGGCACACCGGCGTATAAAGCCGGCAAGGCGACATTCTTGAGCGCGGAAAAACGCGAAAAAAGATTGAATTGCTGGAAAACGAAACCCATCTTCTTATTGCGGATAAAAGCTAAAGTAAAATCATCTTTGACTTCCCCGATATTTTCCCCATCCAGAAAATATTTACCCTGACTGAGCGGATGCAGACAGCCGATAACATTAAGCAAGGTCGTCTTACCGCCGCCGGATTCTCCCATAATCGCGACGAATTCCCCTTTCTTGATTTCCAAATTAATCCCCTTCAAGACAGGAATCTCTTCGCCGTTCGCCAAATAATATGACTTATGGATATTTTCTAATTTTATAGCGATATTTTCGGGCATATTAATAGATGACAACATCTCCTTCGTTCAAGCCGCTGATCACTTCTACTTTCTTGCCATCGGTAAATCCGGTCGTAACATTGGCGATAGTTCCGTCAACTTTTTCTACCGCTGGCTTGCCGCCGATATTATGGACAGCGGCCACCGGTACAGCCAAGACGCCGGGAGCTTCGGCCGTGACGAATTCTATGGTGGCGGTCATACCCTCTCTTATTTGAGTCGCCCCGGTATTGGATAAGATGACGCGAACCAAATAAGTAACGATACTGTTAGCGCTAGTTTCGGAGGTTAAAGATATAAAGCTTATTTCTCCGGTCAGATTAACTCCGTCAACGGCGTCGAAAGTGACTTGCGCTTTTTCACCGACTTTCAGCTTGCTGATATCAGCTTCTTCAATATTCGCTTCAATAAATAAAGTATCATTATTAATGATAGACGCCATGGTCTTAGCGCTATCGCTCAAAATTATATCGCCGGTCTTATAATTAAGCATCGCGATGACGCCGTCAATCGGCGAAGTTAAGGTCGCCTGTTCCATGTTATATTTCGCTTTGTCGACAGAAATAGCGGCCGAAGTCAGCTGAGACCGAGCGGACGCCAAATCAGATTCGGAAGCCGGCGCAATCAAGTCATTATAATCATTCTTCGCTTGCGAGAGTGCGATTTCTTTTGACCTGATCGAGATATTCGCGTTATTAATGCTCTGTTCGGCCTGGCTCTTGGTGGTCGCCAAATCATTAACCGCTTTATTATAAGCTAACTGGTATTGATTTAAATTGCTTTTAGCGTTACTAACCGATTGGACGGAGCTATCCAAGCTGGCGATAGTGGAATTAATACTGGTCCGGTTAGAACTGACAGTTGATTTGAAGCCATCCAATTTAGTCTGGGATAGGCCGATAAAAGGAATAGTGGCTTCTAATAATACCTGCATATCGTACAAATGATCCTGAAAAACAATCAGAGTCGCGTTGGCCTTAACAGCCGCCTGATCAACTGCCGCCGTATCGGAACTGGATAAAGAATTGGCAATCGCGTCTAATTCATCCCTGGCCTGTTTAACCGCGCTATAACTGCTTTTCGCGGTGCCATAAGCCGTAGAATCCTTCGCTCCTAAGACCGATTTAAAATCGGAATTTATCATCGTGTCGTCAACACCGAGGATGCTATCAGAATCGCGCAGAATCTTTTGTAAAGAAATATTGATAGATTTTATCGTGCTAATCAGGCTGGTATAGGCGTTACGGACAATTTCACTGTCATTAATATCAGTATTTATCTTGAGGTTATTGGTCGCTGTCTGGACGTTTAATTCCGCGTTGGCAATGCTCTGCGCCGTACTGGATTTAGTCTGTTCTAAGCTTATTTTCGCCTGATCTAAAGACACTTGCGCCTGATCAACCGTGGCTTTTGATTTGCTGATTTCACTGGCGGTGGCGGCGGCGGCTTTGGTATTAAAACTAGACAGGGCGGATTGATAATTCGAGTAAGCGCTGCGCAATTCAAACTCTAAGCTTTCGGTCTTAACGGCAGCAATCTTGTCGCCCTTCTTAACCTTATCGCCTTCTTTCACGTAAACATTGCTTACTTCCAGATTGCCACTGACCGGAAAAGATAATTCTACTCCATCTTTAGCGACGACCTTGCCGCTAGATTCAACGGAAATTTTGAGATCTTCTTTCTTGACGGTCGTCTGTTTCTGCTGGACGGCCACGGCGGACTGCTTACCGCCTTGACCAAAGAAATAATAAGACGCTCCGGCCACGACTAAGACGGTAGCGGCGATAATCAGGAATTTTTTTTGAAAAATGAAACCGAAGATTCCCTGCTTCGCTTTCTTGCTTTCTTCAAGGATTGACTGAGCCATAAATTTATTAATTAATAAGCACGAATTCCGCTATTTTTCTGGTAACAGCGCCGTCGGTGGTGCTGGCGGTAACACCGGCATTAACAGCGCTAATCCAAATTGTAATATTTTTATCGGCCGTAATATCGGCTAGAGTCGCTTCCACCATTTCTCTTTTATTATTACTAGTATCCGTCTTCAACATCTGAATCCCGACCGGAATGATTATTTTTTCTTCACCGGTACTCATTTCTTTCAGCTTCGCGAGCATCTGCGCCCTGGTGTCGCTAGTCTGTTCTCCCGGTCCGCCCGGATCGCCGGCGCCCATCATCCCCCTCCCAGCTCCTCCGCCAGGGCCTCCAGTTCCACCGACTAAGCTGATAGCGTTTTTAGACGTTGACCCGTTGCTGTCGCCCTGATTCTGTTCCAAGGTAGAACTGGCGTTACGTCCGCCCGCCGGCATATCAATTTTCAAAACCGTCACTTCATTGCCGACGATGGTTTTCACTACGCCTCTAACATCGGGCTGACGATCAGGTTGACCGAAATCAGGCTGGCGCATCCGACCCGGCTGATTATTATTATCTTGCCCGGTCTGTTTATTCGCGGTTTGAGAAGATTTGGAACAGCCGGTCAGAATTAATAATAAAGCTAAAAAAGAGGTAGAAACAATGAAAAATTTCTTCATAGTTTTTGTATGTTATATTTAAGATATGATAATTTTATCATAAATCCTTATTTTTAAAAATATTGTCAATATGAAAATACCATCCGCAATCACTAGTAATACGCTAAACATCTAATATTTCTTCTTTCCTTACGCAAAAACAACCCACTCTCGGCGGGTTGTTTTTTGCTCGTCTTTAATTATTGGCCGGAGTTCCGGCAGGAGCGCCTGACGGAGGGTTTCCACCGTCAGCGGGAGGAGCCCCGCCTTCTGGAAAAGTACCTCCATCAGGGGGCGTACCCATTTCACCGCCAGTTGGCGCACCGGTATTAGTCGATCCGGTCAATGAAACTTTACTGCAGCCAGTCAGAAAGACTAGCGGAAGCAGAAGAACAGCTGAAACAAATACGATCTTCTTCATCTTCTTCATAATTTGTTTTATGTTTATTAACTATTATCCACACTCTAACTATTACTTCTGGCCTGGTTTGTCACCATGACCGAAACCACCATCTCTGCCCGGACCGAAGCCGCCCATACCTTGACTCATCCCCGGACCGTCAATACCTAAATCTTTCATAATCGCATCGGCTTGCGTGCGTAGTTTATTCGCTTCAACATATTTACTAAAATTATCTACAGTTATCTTGGTCAGTAACGGGCTGTTGGCATTAACCGTTTTTTCCGCCGCTACCCAAGCGGTATAATCAGAAGCGGTCAGAGCGGCTTTAACCGCGGTCATCTTAGTGTCCATTTCCGCTTTTTTAGCGTCCATTTCTACTTTTTTCGCTGCCATGGCCGCCTTCTGGGCGTCGGTCATATCTTCCGGCTTAATCCTAGCTTCTTTTGAAAATCCGCGGCCGTGATTCTTATTGGCCGTATCAACTGTACTGGTCGCAGCAGTATCAGACGCGGCGTTAGCCATTAAAGCCCCGCTAGCAAGCATTGACAGAACAGAAAAAGTAATTACGCCTTTAGTTAAATTATTGAATTTCATAGCTATTTTTATATTAACTTCTTAAACTTTGGCGCTGATTAAGAAGAAATATATTAAGTTAATTATTAATTTTTTTAGAAAGAGAGCTCTCTTTTTCCTTCTTGTTTAATAATACGCCGCGCCAAAAATATTTCTTCATAAAAGTCGGGCCGGACATCCTAAAAAAAATCCGCCGGAAGGCGGACATTTTTTAACGCACTGGATTCCCTGGTGGAGGATTCTCCGGTATCAAATTTCCCGGTATCATATTAGCTGACGGCGGCAAGGGCGGCAGACAGATATCGTCAAAGCAGTGGGCGCGGTTCTGTCTGATTTTAGGCCGGGTAAAAAATCCGCGTCCGGGAACCAGCGGCCGGATAATATCCGCCCGAAACTTCTTATCTTCAAGAATTTGGCCGATAAGGTTAATCGGTTCGCCAGCTTTCAAAAAATCAGGGGAACGGGAATCGCTGCCGCTATTGCGACCCAATACTTGCCAATCGTCGCCGGCCGAATCAACCAAATAAAAATTTCCATCATCAACCTCACTAATGATTATTCCGGCCAAACGCCCTTCTTCGGGATTAAACCAGAATGATAATTGA
This sequence comes from Candidatus Falkowiibacteriota bacterium, assembly GCA_026396805.1. Taxonomy (GTDB): domain Bacteria; phylum Patescibacteriota; class Patescibacteriia; order Patescibacteriales; family UBA12465; genus UBA12465. The sequence continues at coordinate 10,129 of JAPLVZ010000006.1, read as the reverse complement.
CGGTTCATCACTATTTCGTATAAAGGCGCGCTCTGTCCTAAAACATTATCAATCCTCTGACCCAATCCGAATAAAAAGAAAATACTGCCTAAGATGATACTGGACAAAACGCCGGCTAGGGCGATTAGCCAAACCGGGTAACGATAGCCCTTCTTGGTATGTTTCAAATTATAATAAAGGATGAAAACAAAAATTCCCAGGAAAATTATCCAGAAATAAGGCAGAGTCAGCAAGAAGAATTCGATGACGCTTTTATGGGTTTCTTCCCTTAATTCCCAGCCGTTATTTTTTAGTAAGTAAATCATCACGGAAACCGCGGCCGCTCCGATTAGAAGCGCTAAGGCGCCCGCCACCCAGACGACATAATCCTTTAATAAAAAATGCCAGCGCGGTTTGGGCGCGATTTTGGCTTCTTTTATTTTCTCGGTCAATTTCTGGTCAAATTCTTCAGGATTCATATATTTATAAAATTATTTTTTGGCGCGCCAGTTCTTTCTTAAATTCCTGTTTGGCCTTATTGATGGTCGAGGCGACGGTGCCCAGCGGTTTTCTGATAATATCGGAAATTTCCTGATAATTCTTTTCTTCCAAGAACTTCAAAATCAAGATATCGCGATATTTCTGGTCCAACCTGTCTAAAACTTTAGTGATATTCTGTTTCATGATCTGCAGGTCAGCCTCGGCCACGATATCAATATCGGCGGCCAGACCTAAGGCGGCTTGGTCATCAATATTAACCGCATAACCTTCCGGCCGCGCTTTCAGCCGGCGATGGCTGCTGATCACCTGGTTATGGGTAATCCGATAAATCCAGGAGGAAAATTTCAAATCGGCATTGAAGTCATTAAGATTAAGATAAACCTTGATAAAGACTTCTTGGAGAATATCTTCGGCGTCATCATCATTAATATTGGTCAGGCGGCGGATATAATTCATCAGCTTGCCTTTATACCTGTCCACCAGATATAAAAAATCATTCTGATTGGCCAGACTAAACCTAACGAGCTCCGCGTCGCTCAAATTTTGCACACCTATTCTGTCGGTAACATTAATACGCCTATCCTTGCAAACTCCTTCGGTAAAGCTAAAATTTGGCCTTAAAAATAAAGGAAATTAAGGAAAACTCGCCGATTCGCCAACCCGGTCATAAATGTACAAGTCTACGAACATAATTGACAAAAATATAACATAATGCTATATTTTTTAAAAACAGTTCATTAAAATTGTTTGTTTTAATTGGCGGCCAGAGAAGATTTATAAAAGTCTTTTGCGGCTACCAATTAAAACTAAAAATGGAAAAACGAAAATTAATAATTTTAGCGGTCGATAGACCATTAAAACAGGAAGAACATTCTGAAGACATATTTAATGTCTATAGGGAAAAAGGTTATGACATCGTTATATTCCCGTGGAAAAGTGATAAAACCCGCACGGAAGTAATTGTCTTCAATTACTGCATCTTCAGTAACATAAAATACTTGTTTCATCTTCCTTACGTATATGATGAAGATGAAACTTTATATGATTTTAACTTAGAGGGGATTAACGAACAGGAGTTTTATGACATTTTAAATCAAAAATTTGAAGTTGTAACCCATAACCTGACTGCCGTTGAATGACTAATGAATTAAGTTCAACCAAAATCTCATAAGCGAAGCTTATCAATAAAACGGTGAGGCCAAATGCCAATATCCGTTTTTTATTTTTCAAAATAATAGTGAGTCGCTCGGTGGAGCCAAATAAAAAACGCCTACTTTAATTGGCGGCGTTCTTTTAAATTTCGGCATTTTTTTAAAATACGATTACACCTCTTGAGTAAGTCTTCAATCGCCAGCGGTTTAATGGCGGCATAATATTTCTGAACATCGGCGTCGGGATATTTAAGAAGCAACTCGACTTCGTACCGGAGCCTGATGTAGCTGGCGACACTTTTTATAATTAAAAATTCTATCTCGCGCAAGAGCAGCGCCAATTTTTTGTTTTTTGTAAAAGTTGAGGCCACCATATAAAAGGCGTTTATTCCGTCAAAAACTGTTCCGACATCTTTTAAATCAGTAAATATTTGCCGGTAATTCTTAGCGTCGCCTAAAAGCGAATGGGTATTAGTAAATTTATGCATTATAAGCTCAAGACCATGGTTTCTTTCCATATTTTTATTTTTTAATGAACTAATCGGTTCGGTTTATATTCAGTATTCTATTGGTACTTTACAAAACAATTATTAGCCTGTCAACCAAGCTAAATAGATTCAAAACCCTGGGCTAGTGAGATAACAATAAAGCGCTATTTAAAATGGCGCTTTTTTATTTATTTTTTATTCCCGGGTTACTCGCTTACTTCGTCCGATCGGCCGCCGCCGCTTCACCGGCGATTCGCCCCGTGCTCCAACTCGCTTGAAGATTAAAGCCTCCGGTCGGTCCGGCGATATCTAAAACTTCACCGGCGACGAATAAGTTGGAAATTATTTTGGAACGCATCGTTTTCGGGTCGATTTCTTTCAAATCCAAGCCGCCGGCGGTTATCATCGCCTGGTTATAACCGGCCAAACCCTTAACGCCGAGACGGAAATCTTTTAGTAAGTATCCTAGCTTCCGCCGCTCGATTTTGGTTACCAGATGAGCCTTCCCGTCCATGTCCAAGCCCGTTAAAAATTCCAGCACCGGAATCAGTCTGGGCGGAATTATTCCCGCCAGACTATTTTTCAGAGTGCGGTTAGTGCCGATAAAAATTTCCCGCAGCTTCTCATCAAGACTGCTAATATCCAACTCCGGGAAAAAATCAATCGCCAGCTGTAATCCTTTTTTTATCGGGAATTTTATTAAACGGCTTAAATTTAAAGCCGCCGGGCCGCTCAGTCCGGAAGCGGTAAAAAGAAAATCGCCTCGGCTGACGGCTATTTTTTCCCCGTCTTGGAATAAGCTTAAAGCCGCTTCTTCCCGGCCGAGTCCTTCCAGCTCCTTGATAAAATCTTCCTGAACAATAATCGGAACTAAGGCCGGAGTCGGCGCGATGATATTATGTCCTATTTTTTTCAACCATTTATAAGCATCGCCGCTGGAACCGGTTTTCGGATACGACTGGCCGCCGGTCGCGATAATATAATTAGCGGCTTTTATTTTGGCTCCTCCGACCAAAATAATTTCTGATATTTTTCCCTGATCAATAATAATATCACTGACGGCCGCGCCAGTCTTTATCTCTACACCCGATTTTTTAACATAACTGATTAAAGCGTTTAAAACTTCGCCGGCCTGATCGCTAATTGGAAAAACTCGATTATTATTTTCTATTTTTGTTTTGACGCCGCGGCTTTCAAAAAAATCAACCGCTTCTCTCGGACCGAAGCGCGTCAAAGCGGAAATTAAAAAACGGCCCGCCAAGCCGAAATTAGCCGCCAAAACCTTGGAGTTTTCCAAATAATTAGTCAGGTTGCAGCGCGTCCCGCCGGTCATAAGTAATTTTACGCCGACAGAATTATTTTTTTCAATTAAAATAGTTTTGGCTCCTTGCTCGCCGGCTCGCCCGGCGGCCATCAGTCCGGAAGCGCCGCCGCCGATTACCGCTACGTCATAAATCATATATTAAAGAGGACGACGCGCGACCTTATTTATTTCCGCCAATAAATCACCGATAACGAAAGGTTTTTCAATGACGCCTTTGACGACGCTGAGCGGACTGAATTTTTGAAGCGACTCCTGAAATTCTCCCGGAGGAATCGGCAGGGACGAAGACATCAAGAGGACCGGAATCTCCCGCAAGCGGTAGTCTTTCATCATCTGCTGGCAGACATCCATGCCGCTAATCGTCGGCATCATGATATCAAGGAGAACGAGATCATAATCCGGATGAGCAACCATCTTATCCAGCCCTTCCTGTCCGCCGTAAGCCGTATCTATTTCAAATGGAACTTCTTGACTTAGAAGCAAAGCCTTTAAGGTGGTCACGGTGCTGGTGTCGTTATCAACGATGAGAATTTTCATATGTTTATTTTTTATTTTTAGCCGAAACTTTGGCGAGAGCGGATGCCGGAACTTTAGCGGTCAGAGCGGCCAAAGGAGTCAAGGGCGCCGTATAAACTAAAGGCAGAGTGAAGAAAAAGGTCGCTCCTTGACCGACTTCACTGATTACTCCTATCTCTCCACCCAAACTATCGATATTCTGTTTACAGATATAAAGCCCGAGTCCCAGACCGTCTTGAGAACGAGAAAGAGACGGTTCCAGTTGGGAAAATTTTAAGAACAGGCCCGGCTGTTTCTCTTTGGGAATACCTTGGCCGGCGCCGCTAACGGCCAGTCTGACCGTCTGGGCGGATGGTTTAGTCGTGGAGACGGTTATCACCTGGTTTTTCGGCCCATATTTAACCGCGTTATCAACAAAATTGTAAACCACTTGCGATATCTTAATCTTATCGCTCTCCATATTAATGCCCTTAGCCTGAATATCAAAAACGACTTGGGAATTAGATTGTTTCGCCAAGACCCCGAGGGAGGTGGCCATTGATAATATCAGTTCGTCAAAAATAAATTTTTCTATTACGACCGCGGTCTTGCCGATTTCATTGCGGCTGGCGGTTAACATCGTCTTGATAAGATTGGTCAGCTTCAAGCCTTCCGCGTGAATAAGCGAGATAAAATTCTGATACTCCGCGGACATGGTTTTCGGCTGCTTGGCCATAACCTCCGACAAGCCGACGATGGAGATAAGCGGAGTCTTTAATTCATGCGTCGCGATATTTAAAACTTCATTCTTAAAGCGGTCAACCTCTTTTAATTGATGAATGGTCACTTTAGCGGCGGTCAGTTCCGTCACATCCACGCCGGTGCCGAGTATCGCTTGAGAAACATTACTTTCACTCTTTAAGACGCTGAAATGCCAAACGATATTCTTTTCGGATTTATCCTTGGCCACAAGAACATTTTCAATCGTATCGACCGGGGTGATATTACCGACCAGAAAATTCAATAAACTTCTGGTCTTGGCTTGATCGGTCGGCTTAACGAAGAGGCTGACCCAATTCTTGCCCATGATTTCGTCCGCCTCAATCTTCAAGATTTCTCGGCCTTTCTTATTTATCAGCAAGGTATTATTGTTAACGTCAAAAATAAGGACGACGACGCCGGCGACATCCAGATATTGCTGTAATTTATTTTTTTCTGATTCTAAGTGATTACGAGAATTTTTAATCTCCAGATTATATTCCTGTAATTTCTGAATATTGCTGCGCAAGAAGAAAACCATCGTATTGAAAGAATTGGCCAGACTGGCGACCTCGTCGCCGCCTTTCAGTAATTTCTCGTCTACAGTCGCGGTCAGATCTCCGCTCTCAATGGTCTTGGCCAGCTTCGTCAAATGAGACAAAGGCGTCACCAGTTCTTTAGAAAAAACAAGCGCGTACCAGATACAGCCTGCTCCGACGACGATGAACAGGAGTAAAGAAATAAGTTGAGTGAATCCCCGAACCCGATCAATTTCGGCCTGCAAATTTTTGGCAAATTCCAATTGATTTAAAAGCAAATTGGCCGTATTTTCTTTGATGAAAGTATTCTTTTTGTTGGCAGCGTCATAATGGTCGGTGATGTTTAAAAGATTCCCCGAAAGGATATCCTCGGTTCCCTGGTCAATCTCGAAGATAAGATCGTTCACGGTATTGGCCACGGCGATAAAAGCCACCTTGGTGTTATAATCGACAATATTGGCGTTTAATCTATTAAGGAGGGCTTGGAGTTCGGACCGATTGATATTAAACTGATCCATCTTTTTTTGATCGTTGGAATATTTTATCAAAGTCTTGAAAGATTCGATAAAATTAGTGCTCGCGTCGATTATCTTATATTCCGAAACCATATTATTCATTAAGGCGGCATACCTCTGGATAATAATAGAATTCATGATAATATGAAAACCGCTGGAGATTATCAGGATTATGATAACCGCGAAGAAAGAAGTGATAAGTTTTATTTTGATGCTCTGAAGCATAGTAAAAATAAGCCGGAATCGGCTTATTTGACGCCTGATTTATAAACTTCTTCGTAAGTATGGAAACCGTCGTTGATTACCGCCCCCATCAGGTTGCTGCGCGTGACTAAAACCGAATCTATAAAAAAAGACGGAATATCCGCCCAACCATTATTAACAGTATTATTTACTTCCGGATCCCGGCCGTTAGCCATGGCGACCGCGATTTCCGCCGTCTTATAAGCTAATAAACTTATCGGCTTATAAACGGTTGAGGTTTGCGTGCCGGCAAATATCCGCTGATAAGCGGCTAATTCCGCGTCTTGTCCGGATACCGGAATCTTTCCGGCCAGCCCCTGCTCTTCCAAAGCTTGGATAGCGCCGAAAGCGATTCCGTCGTTAGCGGCGACAATCGCGTCCAACTCTCCGCCGGCAGCCAAATAATTCTTAATTGTCTTATAAGCTTCGTCCGGTTTCCAGTCCTCCATAAATTCATCGATAACTAATTTTATTTCCCCGCTCTTTATCTTCGGCTCCAAAATTTCCATCGCTCCCTGTTTTAACAGAGAGGAATTATTATCAGTCGGCGCGCCGCCGAGATAGGCGAAAGCGAGGGCTTCTCCCGTCTTTAAACTGGAACTGGTGGCGACGGCCACAATGCTGGAAGCTTCCAATTCGCCGACCTTGACGTTATCAAAGGAAAGATAGAAATCAACGGCACTATTTTTTATCAGGCGATCATAGGCGATTATTTTGACACCGGCCGCTTTTACCTTGGCAATGACCGGAGCGAGCGCCTCGGAATCGGCCGGCACAATCACAATCACTTTCGCTCCCTGGCTGGCCAGATTCTCAATCTGTGAAGACTGAAGATCGACGTCATAATCAGATAAAGTAACGCTCACTACCGCTCCCAGCTCCTGGGCTTTCTGCACGAAAAAATCTCGGTCGACGAACCATCTCTCTTCGCGGGTGGCTCCAAGAGAAAAACCGATTATAATCGGCTCTTGATAAGCTGTCTGCGTCCCGTGGACATTTAAATCATAGCTAAGCCAAAAGATGCAGGCAATCATCAAAACCAAAAGCGCTAAAACGATAATGATTTTTTTCATATTTATTATTTGACGATGCGACGAATTTCGGCGATTAAATCTCCAATAACGAACGGCTTTTCCAAAGCTCCCTTAACCACGTTCAACGCTTTGAATTCTTCCATTAAGTCGCTTAATTCTTTAGAGGTTATCGGCAGGGCGGAAGCGAGCAGGACCGGGATTTTCTTCAATTTCTCATTAACACTCATCGCCCGGCAGACCTCGATACCGCTGAAATCGGGCATCATGATATCTAAAATCAACAAGTCGTAAGGCGGATTGTCAATCATCTTATTAAGCCCCTCGCGGCCGGCGTAAACCACATCGATCTCAAAATTATCTTGGCTCATGAGGAGAGCTTTAAGAGTAGTGGCCGCGCTGACGTCGTCATCAATAATTAAAATTCTCATAAATTTTTATTTAATAAATAATAAATCTAGTCTGAAACAATTATAGCTCATTTTGAAGAATAATAGAAGATTTTTTAAAAGATTAAGCCAGACGAAAACATGCCGGCAATTTTAAAAAAGACGGCCGTTCTCATGGCGGCCTGTTTATAAAAAAGCCCTCGGTTCGATTGAAGGCTTAATTTGCCGCTCCTTGCACTCTCAGTTTTATTTTGTTATTATATATTCAGTACACGGAGGACATTGTTTCTTCCGTGGCTGGTATATAAACAGCCTAAAGTACTTGCAAGCTTCAGCTTGCCCGATTTTGTTCAAGGTCCGCTCTCATATCAGAGGCGGATTCTTTGATTTTAGCGGTTTTCTGTATTCTCCGGCTTATTCATATAAAAAATCCCCCATATTCTATAACCACATTATTTAATAAGGTGATTATAAGACATGGAGGCTGAAAAATATCTAAATTTTTTCTAAAGAATATCTTTATTTTTCTCCCGCCACTGGCGGACGGATTTATTCCGCTAAGCCCCGCCCGCCGCCATTTAACATATTTAAAGCTATATCCTATAAAAATATACCGGTTTATTTTTCATCATGATAACCTTCTCCGGCTCAAACCCGGGAAGGATGAAACTGCGACTGATAACCTGCGTACCGCTCCGGCATTCTTGCCTGAACTTTTCCCCGAGCCTCGTCATGGTCGTATTATTCAAATAACAATAAATCAGGGCGGCGTTTTTTAAATTAACCTTAAAAAAATCTCCCTTTAATAATTCTATTTTGCTCCCCCGTAATTTTAAGTGAATTTTAGTTAATAAATAAAGGCTGAACAGGTTTTCCAGACCGATTAATTCAGTTTTTGGATAAGCCTTCTCCACCTCTCTTAAAAATAGCGCGCGCCCGCAGCCCAGTTCATAAACCGTCGCCTGTTCCGGTATCTGAACCGCGGCGATAATTTCCCGAACCGTTTCTCTGTCCGTCGGAACAAAAGGCGGGTAGTTCTTAAAAGTAACATTATAAAACTGGGAAATAAAAAAGATGAAATAAATAACAACGATTAGTAAGATTAGAGATAGTAAAAGCATATTTGTAATGATTATAAAATTATTTCTCTCCCGTCACTATCCATCGACCTTGCTGCGCCAATAATTCCATCTTAACATTCTTAAATTCAGAAAACATTTCTTTTATTTCTTTTTGAGTGAACGAGCTGTGCGGCAAACCTTTTTCCGGCCCGAGCATAGGAACTCTGGTCCCGGGTTCTATTTCTTTATGATCGACCATCATTGTCCAATGAGCGCTGCCGTCGTTATCTGGCAAAGTAGTAAAAAAATAGCCGCCGGGTGAAAGAGAGCTATAAATACGTTTAATTAAATCACGCACCTGCTTTTTAAGACCATGATGAATGGCGGCGATAGAGATTATCAGATCATACTGCGTCGCGAGCGGAGTATATTCATACATATTAAGACATTGAATATCGGAATCATCTTTTAGGCTCGCCTTGGCCATTTCCACCGCCATCGAGCTGGAATCAATGCCGGTGGTTTTAAAACCCAGATTTTTTAGAAATACCAGATACTTGCCGTTACCGCAGCCGATATCCAAAACTTTCTTAATTTTAAAATCATGAATCTTTATAAAATCCAAAAACTCGGGAGTCAAACCGAACTTTAAAGTCGCATATGCTTCTCCGCCCTTCTGATAATTTTGATAAATTTTATCCCAGATGGTCATATTAAAGCAGAAAAATTTTCTAATTAATTTCTTGGAGTAATTTTTTCTTTTCGCCCTTCAGTTCGCGAATATGCTTTTCGGGCAACAAGTTCTCCGGCGTAGTCCCGCCGATATCTTTGATTGTTTGTCGAACTTTGCCTCCGACCATAAAATGAGTTTTAGCCGCCTGATCGTCTCCTCTAATGCCGTCTTTCCTGATTTTCTCATCCGTCTGCGTAATTCGGAATAAATTGGCGGCTAGTTCAGTCGTGCCGGCTCGATCCAAGAGCTCTCCCTTCTTAAGACCTTTGTTCTTCTCTACGTCCGCCAAGGGCATCCCATAGAGACCCTGATAACCCGCATCGTTAAACGAACCGAATCTCTTAACACCGGCTCTCTTGGCGGTACTGAAAAGCTTTTTATTTTCCTCCGTCACTTCGTCTCTAATAAAAAGTCTTTTATTGTCTTGGGATAATTGCTCAAATACCTCCTGCCGCCTGGTTTGAATAGCGAAATACGTTTGCGCCAAGGCGATTTCCGGTTTATTTGAGTCACCATTTTGCGCCACTAAATAACAGGCGTAACGGTCAAGTTTCCAATCTCTGACCTTTCTGACGGCGTCTGAGCCGATCGGAACCATTTTAACCGTTTGGTGAAAATGGTTATCCACATCCTCGCCGCTGTTCATGCAAGCGGCGGCAGCCCGGCCAATGACCTCTTCGGCCTTCTGCCAATTAAGATAACCTAAAATCGGCATCAATTCTCGAGAATGCCAATACTCAACGCCATTTTTGTCAACTTTTTTAATACTTTCAAAGTCTCGGTATCCATGTGCCTGATATTTGGCGCTTCAATGCCATGTAAAATCATATTCATGATACCAATGATATAGGCCAGAGATTTTATTTCTTTGCCATAGAAGGTTTTATTTTGTAGAGTCGCCATCTGAGCTGAAGAAAGCTT
>JAPLVZ010000009.1 GCA_026396805.1 Candidatus Falkowiibacteriota bacterium | reverse complement strand
CTTCTAAGCCAACCTCCTAACTGTCGTAGTCACAACACCACCTTTTACACTTAGTATAGATTTAGGGACCTTAGATTGTGATCCGGGCTGTTTCCCTTTCGACTGATGAACCTTAGCGCCCATAGTCTGACTCCCGAACTGTACCCTCAAGTATTCGGAGTTTGATTGAAGACGGTATCTTGCGACCCGCCCTCATCCAGTGCTCTACCCCCTGAGGTAAACGTTCGAGGCTAGCCCAAAAGCTATTTCGAGGAGAACCAGCTATTGCCGAGTTCGATTACAATTTCTGCGCTAACCACAAGTCATCCCATAGTGTTGCACGATGGTTAGATCACCCGGCTTCGGGTCTTGTCCATGCGACGTGTACTTCGCCTTGACGCACTAACGTTAGTTAATGCGTAAAAGCGAAGCACAATGCGGGCTATTAACCCTCGCTTTCACTCTGCATGCTCTCCAAAGGAGATTATGCAAGCCACATAGAACAAACTCGTTGGCTCATTCTTCAATAGGCACGCCGTCACCCCTTACGGGGCTCCGACTCTTTGTAAGTATATGGTTTCAGGTACTATTTCACCTCCCTAATCGGGATGCTTTTCACCTTTCCCTCACGGTACTTGTTCACTATCGATCATAAGAAGTATTTAGTCTTAGGTCATAGTCGACCTGGCTTCAAACGGGATTTCACGAGTCCCGTCCTACTTAAGAACACTAGCCACGAAGAGTTATTTCTTTTCACTTACCGGGCTATCACCGTCTCTGGCCGAGCTTTCCAGCTCATTCAATTAAGAAATATCTTTTTTTACTTCGCCCCGCTGATCTGGCAACAGGCGCTAATATCTTGCAACCCCGAAAAAACATATGGCTCCAGAGCCTTCTGTGACCAACCTAGTAAACTAGACCAATCACTCAGTTATTTGGGTTTAGACTTCTCCCCTTTCGCTCGCCACTACTCAGGGAATGATTTTTATTTTATTTTCCTCCGGCTACTAAGATGTTTCAGTTCACCGGGTCTTCCAGCCCAGCCTAAAAGGCTAAGCTTCCTCTCTCTTCAAGAGAGGGGGTTTCCCCATTCGGAAATCTGCGGGTCAAAGGTTGCTTGCCACCTCACCGCAGCTTATCGCAGGCTGCTACGTCCTTCATCGTCTTCTTATGTCAAGGCATCCACCGTATACTCTTATTGAGATTTTCCCACGCCTTTATTTTTAAAGCTACAAAAGCGCGTTTTTTGGCATCTTACTACAGCCCCTTAAGTCTCGGACGAAAAATTTGAGACCAGGGATAAGACGCCAGTCTTACTTTATATTTTTGATGTCTTTACTCTAACATGAATTGTTAAGGTCCGAGGGCGCAAAAAAACCGCTTTTGGCGGTTCTAAGTAATCGCAAAATAGCTGATTATCTAGAATCGCTGTTTGACATGGTTTCTTACTGATTTACTCATATTTTTGCGGCTTTCTATGCCCTTTTAAAACTGATAATAATTATAACGGTTTTAAAAATAATGTCAAGAGGTCATTTATGTACTGTTTATACACAAAAAATGGCCTAATCCGTCGGTCGACGGGGAGCCATTTTTCAGGGGTCTTATTCATCTAATTATCCAGCATCTGGGTATCTTCCATTTGTCCCAGGGCTACTTCTCGACTGATTTCCCCGGCTTGATATAACTCTTTAATGTGTCTGTCCAAAGTCACCATGCCGATAGAATAATTTGTTTCAATCGTGGATTTAATCTGAGCTATTTTCCCTTCCCGAATGAGATTGGCGACCGCTTCATTGTTAAGCAGGATTTCGCGCGCCGCCACTCGACCGCCGCCGATACGCGGCAATAAGCGCTGTGAAATAACCGCCGTCAAAACCGAAGACAATTGTGATTTTATCTGTCCCTGCTGATAGGGCGGAAAAATATCAAGAATTCTATCTATAGTCTGGGCGGCGCTATAAGTATGAAGAGTCGCTAAAACCAGATGCCCGGTCTCGGCTAAAGTCACGGCCGTGGAAATGGTTTCCAGGTCGCGCATCTCTCCGACCATGATAACATTCGGGTCTTGGCGCAGCACATGTTTCAGACCGCTCCCAAAAGTAAGCATATCCGTGCCTAATTGGCGCTGGGAAATAATACTCTTATCCGGCTTGAACATGAACTCAATCGGATCTTCCAGAGTAACGATATTGGCGCGGCGCGTGGAATTAATATGATTTATCATCGCCGCCAAAGTCGTGGATTTGCCGCAACCGGTCGGACCGGTAATAAGAATAAAACCCTGTGATAAGTCCAATAAGTTTTCTACGACGACCGGCATGCCAATCTCTTTCAAAGTCGGCTGATGCTCGTCGATAACACGGGCGACAATATTGATATTATTTTTTTCAAAAGAAAAATTAACCCGATAACGATAATTTTCAACTTGGTAGCCTAAATCCAGATCGCGTTTATCAAGAAACCTAGTCTTCTGTTCCTTGGTCAGCATGACGTCTAAGAAAGATTCCAAATCAATCGTCGTCAAAGGCGCAAAATTTCCGGCGACGACAGCTTCATTAATATCAACCAGCTCGCCGTCAATTCTTAAAATCGGCATCCGACCATGCAACAGATGAATATCGGAGGCTTTTTTAACGGCGGCTAATTTAAAAAGATTATTAATATCCATAGATAAGTGATGTTGATATGAATTAAAATCACCAGCCCGTCTTAATTACCAGCCCATTTTCTTCAGGCCGTTCGCGGCGGCATCAACCTGCGCTTCTTGTTTGGACGAACCTTTACCCGAGGCGATCAAATCTTCGTTAAGATATAGGCCGACGGTAAATATTTTCGCGTGGTCCGGACCTTTTTCGTCGAGAATCTCATAATGCGGCGTGATGCCTTTAGCCTCTTGAGCTTTCCCTTGAAAATGGGATTTCGGATCTAAATATGTCTGATTTCTTAAAATATCATCCAGCTTAGTAATCACATTCTTCAAGATAAATTTCTTGGCGGCGGCGATTCCCTGATCAAGATACATGGCGCCGATAATCGCTTCCACGGCGTTAGCCAAAATAAATTGCCGCGATTTCTTATTCTTATCGCGCGATTCGCCTTTGGATAAATATAAATATTCTTCAATGTCTAATTCGCTCGCGACTTCATAAAGCATTTTGGCGTTAACCAGCGAGGCGCGCCAATTAGTCAGATCTCCTTCCGGCGTGTCGGTAAAATTCAAATAAAGATATTCCGTCACGACGATTTCCAAAACGGCATCACCTAAGAACTCCAGGCGCTCGTTATGCCCGATCTTAAAATCCGGATGCTCGTTAAGATAGGAACGATGGACCAGAGCTTGTTTTAAAAAGCGGTCCTGTTTGAATTTAACGCCCAGTTTTTTCTGTAATTTTAATAAATCATTATTAGTCATATGAACAAAACGGATATTTATGAACAAAACGGACACCTAAGAAATCGCGGCGTCCGTATCTTCGCTTTTAACAGTTGCTTCTTCCGATTTAGCCGCTAACGCTTCTTCCTTGTTATCTCTTTTCTGAATTTCCGGTTCATCATTATACAAAGCGCCTAAAACGCCGTTAACAAATTTTCCGGAAGCGTCGCCGCCAAAACTTTTAGCGACTTCAATCGCCTCATTAATGGCGACTCGCGGCGGAATCGCGGAGTAAAGCAATTCATAAATGCCGAGGCGCAAAACATTGCGGTCAATCGTCGTAATCTGATCCAACGGCCATTCGGTCGCGTATTTGATGATCAATTTATTAATTTCCGCCAGATGATCACGGACACCGGAAACAAGCTCTTTGACAAAACCGCCATCATCAAATTTGGGAGCAAAATTAGCGAAATTATCGACTATCAGCCGTTCTATATCCCCATCTTTCTGTCCATTAAAATCCCAGGCAAACAGGGTTTGCAGGGCGATTGTTCGAGCTAAATGCCGATTAGACATAATTATTTTTTCTTACTTGCCGCTTTGACTTTAATTTTATGAATTTCTTTTCCTTTGTAGGAACCGCAAAGCGCGCAAGCGGTATGAGGCTTAACCGCCTGGCCGCATTTCGGGCACTTGTTTAAAACGATTTTCTTCAGAGCTAAGTGCGATCGGCTTTTACGGGTGCCGCTATGGGTCTTTCTTTTTTTTGGATTAGCCATATATTTTTTACAGAATTTAAAAAATTCAAGATTTAAAAATTTATTTAGCCGGCGATATTCTGATTATACATCTTCAAATTTTCAATTTTTCAATTATTAATTAGCTAATTTCAGTATAACTTAAAACTGGCATTAGTCAAATTAAGGCAACGGTTCCGGCTCGACCGGTCAAAGTAACGGTTTCGGCCCGACAATCGCCTCAAATTCATCTTTCTCGATAGTTTCTTTCTCCAGTAAGACGGCCACGATTTTCTCCAATTGCCTTTTCTCTTTCTCAATTATGCCGGCCGCTTTGGCTTCGCCCTGCTTGATGAAGCTGGAAATTTCTTCGTCTATTCTCTCGGCGACTTTTTCGCTATAGTCGCGCTGTTCGTGGATTTCACGACCCAAGAAGATCATTTCTTCCCTCTCGCCATAAGTGCGCGGACCAAGGTGGTCGCTCATGCCATAATCAGTGACTAAACTGCGCGCCAGCGCGGTCGCTCTCCGTAAGTCAGAGGTCGCGCCGGTCGTTACTTCCCCATATACGGTTTTTTCCACCAAATGGCCGGCCAATAAGACGGCGATTTCCGAAATGAATTCCGATTTAGCGTGCAGGTGGCGGTCTTCGGACGGAACCTTCAGGGTATAACCGCCGGCGCTGCCGCGAGCGATAATGGAAACTTTATGGACCGGATCGGCGTCCGGCAAAAAATGCGCGACGAGCGCGTGACCGGCTTCATGATAAGCGGTAATCTTTTTTTCTTTATCGGTAATAACCCGGCCTTTGCGTTCCGGACCGATCATAACTTTTTCTATCGCCTCGAATAAATCTTCATTTTTGATTTCTTTCCGATTATTACGCGCCGCCAGAATCGCCGCTTCATTTAAAATATTCGCCAAATCGGCACCGGAAAATCCGGCTGTCCTGGCCGCGATGATTTTTAAATCCGTGTCTTTGGCTAAGGGTTTTTTCTGGGAATGCACCGCTAAAATCGCTTCCCGATCTTTTAAATCCGGAAGATCGATCATGACGCGGCGGTCAAAGCGCCCCGGACGGAGCAAGGCCGGATCTAAAACGTCCGGACGATTAGTCGCGGCAATGACGATAATATTCTGCGTCGGTTCGAAACCGTCCATTTCCACTAAAATCTGATTCAAAGTCTGTTCTCTTTCGTCATGGCTCCCGCCCAAGCCGGAACCGCGGCGGCGGCCGACGGCGTCAATTTCATCGATAAATAAGATACAGGGCGCGTTCTTTTTAGCCTTTTCAAATAAAGAGCGGACGCGGGAAGCGCCGACACCGACAAACATTTCCACGAATTCCGAGCCGGACATATGGAAAAAAGGAACTTGCGCTTCACCGGCGACAGAACGAGCCAGTAAAGTTTTACCGGTTCCGGGCGCGCCCAATAATAAGACCCCGCGCGGAATCTTCGCTCCCAGCTCATGGAATTTTTTGGGAAATTTTAAGAATTCCACTATTTCCTGCAATTCTTCTTTGGCTTCTTTGGCGCCGGCCACATCCTTAAAAGTCGCCCGATTCTTTTCATCCGGTTTAAAATCCTTGTCGATAGACTGTCCGAAACTCATCGCCCGAGAATTGGCGCCTTGAACACCGCGGAGCATAAAAAATAAAAAAGCGCCGATAAGCAGGAATGGCAAAACAATGGGAATAATATTAGCCAGCCAATAATCCCAGCCGCTCACTTCTTGGACGGATATCTTTATCGCCGCCAGCTTGGCTGGCTCAACCTTAAAATTACTTAGTAAGGTAGAAAGCGATTCCGACGGTTCTTTTAAGACGCTTTCTTCCTGATTATCTTTTAAGGTAACGTTAATTTTATCGCCGGAGACGACAATTTTAGAAACAGAATCGGAATTTATCTGATTGATTAAGGCTTCTATTCCGACGGTCTTAACTTTCGTATCGCCGCCGGACAAAGAACTAAAAATTCCGGCGACCAACAAAAAAACGATGAAGACCAATAAGAAATTTCTGATAAGTTTTTTCATGGTATTTAAGAATTAATAAACAAGGGTGACTATTCTTATTTTATACGGAAAAAGCGTTTTTGGCAATATAAAAACGCCCGTTTTTACGGGCATTTTTATAATTTTATTTAGCTTTTTTGTCGGTTTTGGCCTTCTTCTCTTTCTTCTCTTTCTTATCTCCCTTGGCTTCCGTTTCTTTCGGAGCTTCTTTTTCCTCCTTAGCTTCCTTAACCTCCTTAGCTTCAGTTTCTTCTTTGGCTTCTTTAACTTTTTTAGCCTTTGCCGGCTTCTCGGTTTTTTCTTCTTTGGTTTTTTTAGTCTTAGAATCCGCGTCGGCTAGCTTCAACCCGAGGCGATGCTCGCCCGGAGAAATACTGACGATGGCGAAATCCTTAACTTCGTTCATCTGGAATAAATCGGTAATCTTATCCTTGCTGTCCAGATTCAATTGGCTAATATGGGCCAGCCCATGAATTTCGTCATCGAGTTTAACAAATAAGCCGAAAGGATTAACTTTTAAAATGGTGCCCGGAACAACTTGGCCGATCTGATATTTTGCGCTTGCTTCCAGCCACGGATCTTTTAATAATTTCTTCGCGCTTAAAAAAACCTTGGCGCCGTCGATAGAAATAATTTCCGCCTTGATCTTGTCATTGACTTTATACATCTCGCTCGGCGAATCGATTCTCTGCCAAGCCAATTCGGAAATATGGATAAGCCCTTCAATGTTTTCGCCGAAAGAAACGAAGACGCCGAAATTAGTGATCGCGGTGATGCGGCCCTCAACCGCCATCCCGATTTTATATTTATCGAGCGCCGGTTTCTGTTTTTTGTTCCAAACATCTTTTTCGCTGAAAATAATCTTATTATCCGCTTCGTTAAGAGTGATAACGGTAACTTCAAATTCTTGGCCGACAAAAGATTTCAGTTTCTCCAAAATCTTACTCTTATCGCCTCCGGAAATGCGCGGATAATTTTCCGGCGCTAATTGAGAAACCGGCAAGAAGCCGTCAATCTGGCAATAACGGCTTAACAGCCCGCCTCGATTGGCGTCGACGATTTTAACTTTAACGGTCGCCTTATCTTTAAGAGCCTGATGCAGTTTCGCCCAAGCTTTCTCCTGACCGACTAAGCGGAAAGACAATTCTAATTCGCCGTTCTCGTTCTCCGCGCTGATAATCGCCGCCTCGATTTCATCGCCCGGTTTTAAATTCGCGAATTCTTCAACTTCATTATAAAGTTCCGGACCGCGAACGATGCCCATCAAGACGCCGTCAATGTCCAGTTTTACCTCCGCCTTGGAAGCGGCCACAACCACGCCCTTAACGACTTCCCCGACTTGAGGGATCTTAGTGGTGTCTTTTTCAAAGAGTTCCGCAAACTCACTTTTTTCTTCAATTTTTTTGTCTTCCATATATATATTAAGTCGCTTTTTATACTAATATTAATAAAAAAAGCTTCTTTAACCCGATTATTAATCGAGTCCCGGGCCACCTTTAGCTCTCTACTAGAAAGCTATGAAATCCGCGGGTTTTCTAAAAGGTGAATATTTAATTTAGGTAATAATAGTTTACAAAAAGAATGGGCGGCTGTCAATGGCTATAAGTACCGACCAATTCCGCCTGGGCGATAATATGCCCTTTCATAGCCGTCAGTAAGTTGAACTTCTCGGCCGGATTCGACAAACTTAAAACTATATCCAGGGCGTAGAGTTTGAAATGATAATGATGCGTACCGCTGGGCGGGCAAGGACCACTGTAAGCCGCCTGACCAGAACTATTAAGGCCAATAGTGACACCGGCAGGAACGCTATTTTCACTGATTCCGGCTGCTTTGGGATCTATATTAAAGACTAACCAATGGACCCAGTCGCCGCTAGGTGCGCCGGGATCATCAATAATTAGCGCCAAGCCGCGTGCTCCCTCGGGAACGCCGGAAAATTTAAGAGGAGGATTTATGTCTTCGCCGCGGCATCCGTATTTATCAGGAATCTGACCACCATCAGGGAAATTAGAGCTGATACTGAACATATTATTAATATTAGAAGAATTATTGGTTTTTTGGTCTTCAAGCAATTGGTCGGGGTTAGTAATGACTAAAAAAGATTGGCGATTTTTGGAAAAGAGGTAAAAGATTATTAGGGCTACGGCAAGCAAGGCAAAGACGATAATAATGATAATTTTTTTCATAGTCGGAGAGTATATTTGTATTTTAACATAAAAACGTTAAAACAAAAAAGAACAGATATTATCTGTACTTTTTTATGGGGGTCCCCTTTCGGAGTTTAATTTATAGTTCGTAATTAAGCGGCTTTTTCCATATGTCTTGGCCGCAACTTTACCAAAACTTTAGGTTTTTTATCTTTATTTTCCGTGCCCAAAGATTCTTGATAAATCAAAGCTAACTTTCTCGCCTCTTCTTCAGTTAAATTGGCCGGCAACTCACCTTTACCCTTTAAATAATCATCACATTTTTTACCGAAAGCGATTAACTCTTTTTCATTGATGGACGTACCATCGGTTTCACCAACAATTTCACCATCAATCGCTTTAGCATTAGCAATCTTGTCTTCGGCGCTTAAATCATTATCGTTCCCATATAAACGCTCGGTTTCATTCTTAGACTCGCCGGCATTATAATGATTAAATGTGGGCATATTTTTTTATTAATTCTTAATTAAGATTACTAATTATCCTAGCAAAAATATCTTAAAAAAGCAAGCGTGCCGATTTAATTTATTTATGGTAGATAACTTTGCTTATATATTTTTCTTCATCCTTCTTTTTATCCTCCGGGCTCTTCTTCCGGCCGCTGATTCTGGCCGTCACCCTGGGCCAGGTACCGATCGGCTCATGAAACAAAAGATTTTGCACTTCTTCATTACTATAACCGTGTTTTAATAAATCGAAAAAAGCAATAATGGCGTTTTTAACAAGCTGGACATATTTTTCATCAAATTCATTTTCCTGGCCGCCGGCCGGTTTATTATAGTCAAAACCGTAATCGTAAAGGGTGTTTTTTTCTAAAAGGACCTTACTGATATATTTAGGAGAAAGTCCCTCTTTGAAATAGGCGGAGATTTCGTCTTTGATAAAAAGTTCCGTCTGGTAATTTTTTATTAAAAAAGATTTTAATTCTTCGGGGATTTTAGCGCCGGTTTCTTTCTCGATATTGTTAATCTTATCCAATAATTTATCAATCTCAACATTATGGACATCAACTTTTAAACTATTAAAAGCGTGCTGCTCTTCATGATTTAAAACGGCGGACAATTCGTCAATATTTTTATCAAAAAAGAAAGGATTTTCAATAGTCACAAGATTATTAAAACCTTTTAAAAGCGACCCTTCCAAACGCCGACCGGCATATTTTTTAGCCAGCGCTCGGTCGTCGTCGCCGGCCTCCCGTCCTTCTAAAAAAGCATCGTCGATTAAATAAACGTAATCATCCAGGTTTTTTGGACAAAAATTTATGGTCATCGGCCTGATAAGAACCTTCACCTCATCTCGCGGTTCTTTGTTAAAAAATTCTTTAAACAATTCCTTCCCTTTTACTTCCCCTTTTTCGTCAAGGTGTTGATTTGTCATCTCCTTAATCGCTTGATGTTTTTCTTGATATCCCTTAAAAATAGAAAAAATAATTTCCGTCTGTTTTTTAGTTAGGGCATACTTCTTAACCTCGCTTTCTATTAAACTGTTTAAATCATCAAGAGAGGCCTCGGGTTTGGCTTCAATTAAATTAAAAAGTTTGACTTCAACAGAAGAAAAACCTAATTCTTGAAAATTTAATTTTTCTTTAAATTCTTCTAAGTGTTCTAAGCCCTCTTCGCCGTGATACTTTTTTCTTAAATTAGCCAATCTTTTTTTAGCGTCAAAAACCTCACCCTCTTTAAATAGCGGGGCGGGCGGCTTATTTTCGATTGCCGAAGGGATTTTTTCGCTCATAATAAATACTTACTAAGCAAAACGCTTAAGAACCTCCAGATCGCTTTTAATAGCCTCGACCAAGAGATCGGAATTGGCGAAGCTTTTCACTTCCCTGATCTTTTCTAAAACTTCAATCTCCAAATTGGCACCATAAATATCCCCGGAGAAATCCTTGATGAAAACTTCCAGGGAAACCTCTTTCTTAAAGATATCCTTAAAACCGAAATGCAGCAGACCTAGATAATCGCGGCCGGCAAGTTTAACTTTAACCGCGTAAATTCCGTGTGGCATATCAAGATCGACTTTATCTAAATTCGCAGTCGGCCAGCCGATGGCTTTGCCTTTTCCCTGTCCTCTGATTACTCGGCTAAAAAAACTCATCTTTTTTAAACGGCCCAGGACAGAAATTTTATAGAAAGCCAGCAATAAAATAACGAGAGCTAAAAGCTGCGCCAGGTTTAGATAGTTATGATTAAAAACATAATCTAAAACTAAAGCGGAAAATGGCCAAAAAAGCTCTAGGATAGTCGCCGCCGAAGCCGGAACGCGGCGCAAACCGAAATAATAGACGAACATCGCCCCCGCCCCGCTCGTTAAGACGATGAGAGCCAGCAGTTCCCATTGCCTGGAACTAACTAAGTCAAGGCTCATGAGCGAACCGTTCAGGGCGACTAAAATAAAAACCAGAATCGAAGTCAAACCGAAGCGCAAAGCCGCGACCGCTTTATAATCAAGATGGTTGGCGACGCGCTTACCGAAAACAGTCGAAGATCCGAAAGCGAAAGCCGCGATAAAAGCGAAGAGCGCGCCGCTCTTAGACCAATCAATACTGGACAGATCCAAACCGGTCTTGGCAAAAGCGATAAAATAACTGGCGACAATGGCGACGGCGGCCCAGCCGTAGAATTTCTTATCCAATCGTTCTTTTAAGATAACTCGGGCGAGCAATAAGGCGAATATCGGCTGCAGCTTCTGGAGGATAACGACGGTCGCGAAACTGACATTGCCGTCCATAGCGGCAAAAAAAGCCTTGGTAATAAATATTGTTCCGATCATGCCGCCGAACAAACTGATCCAGCCTAAAGCCAACCAGCTCTTCCGGCTCAAAGATTTGATTTTCGGCCAAAAAATGAAAATAAAAGGGCTTAAGACGATAAAGCCCAGGAGATGCTCTAAGAAAACGACCAGTTCGGCCGGCAAGACATAAAACTGCGGACGGATGAAAAGTCCGTCGATGCTCCAAAGCAGAGCGGCGAGCATGATGGCGAGGGCTCCGGCTAATTGGCCGGGCTTCAAACCCAGCTTATTATTAATAGAAAACATATACTTCTATTCTAAAGATTCAAAGAGGGAATGTCTAGAGTACGGGGACGGACTCAGACCGCCTCCAAATCTTTCATAATCCGGTTAATAATTTGACGAGGCGATAATTGAGATGAGTCAAGATATAAGCGAACCGGAGCGTAGGGGGGACGCGGATAGGAATTAATATTCCTTACTATTTTATGATAAGAAACCTGATTTTTTTTGATAGATTCTTTGGGGCGCCGTTTGGCACGAGCTAAAAGAATCTTTCTGGGAGCGTGAAGTTCGTAAACAAAAATTGGCAGACGATTATCCTTCGCTAAGTTCAAATAAGGTGCCATGATTTCTTTTTTCCGAAAACACTGTTCAATAATGATAGATTTTCCATAATTAAGATAACACTGGCACATCGCTAAGATAACATCGGTCGCGATTCGATATTCCTTTTCATTATCAGAAAAGCCGGAAACACAATGTTTTATCCGGCAGATGCCATTGACGGTAGAGTCGGTTAATTTCAAATGTAGTAGATTGGCGGTCGTTGTTTTCCCGGCCCCCATTGGTCCGTCGATGATAATGAGTTTTTGTTTTGATAAGTTCATATAAGCAATATGAAGTTCTAAATATAGTACAATAATAATTACGTATTGTCAATAATTTATAAATCATACCATGGGGGTATTTATACAATAACAAAAACAAGCTTAATATTAGCTTATTTTTGTATATTTCTGATTTAAAGATCCTTTCGCGGATTAATTATAAATTTAAAAACTACCGCCATAGAGGATATGAAAAAAGGAAGCCTAAAATTTTGGTCTTCCTTTTTGTTTACCCTGTTTAATCTTTTACCATTTGTCAGACCAATCCTCAATTTTATCTCCAGAATTGGCTGTTAGTTCGTATTTTTTATAATCCTTCCCCCAGGCGGCACAAAAAATTATTTTACCGTCATTTTTTTCAGCGTCCGTCACTATTATTTCAGCGACTTCTTCATGGCCCTTGGGAAGATTATTGCGGAATAATAATATTTTTCCCTGGGGGCCCAAAAATCTCCCGTCAAGAGGAAGAAAATCAAATCCCAGCCTAAGGGCTTCTTCGAGACTCCCGGCTGAATTCATTAACTGTACATAATCGACAGGCTTTTGTCCTGAAACACTTTCAGGAACGCCATAATCATCATCGGAATTTATAATCTCCATCGCTCTTTTCCAGGCCTCAATGATGGCATCATGATTCTGTGGAATTTTGGTGGATTTAATAAGTCTGGCTAAAACATCGAGGGCGCTAAAAGGGCAATAACTAATTGCATCCACGATTGATTCGTGGAATGGCCTTTTTCCTACTGGTGATTCATTTGATTTTTTCATGGTTCTCCTATATTAAGTGAATTTATTTGTGAAAGTTCTATAACAACTAATTTAACCTCTGGCTTTTCTAATTTTAGCCAGATAACTCCCTAAAAAATAGAAAATTACCGAGAATAAATAGTTTGATATAAAGCTAGCGATAACTATATACCAAAATATTTTAGGATTATAAAAATCCATAATATAATTGATGGCGAAAGAACTGATTATGAAAAAGGTCAATTCGCCGGCCAGCATCGAAATCAGAAAATGAATGCTGGATAATCCATACAGAGTTTTATATCTGTACTTATTAGATCCAAAGACATAAGCCACAAGACTGGGCATAATTATCGGTATTACATTAAGGACGATGAACGAAAAGGAAAGTAGTGTTACCGATGTTGTAATAAAAGCTTTACTACGATATTTTTCCATGATTACATGATTTAAATTAATAATTGGATTAATTTTTAACCCCACCTGAATTTAGATGGATTTAGTAATTAATCCAATTAACCTTATTTTTTAAAGAGCTGATGTTGACTTTTTATATTACCCCAATACTTCGTTTAAGTCAAGATTTCAATTCCCCTTACCGCTGACATAGGGCGATTCAATAGACACAAAAAAACACCGATAAAACGGTGCTTTTTACTTAGAATCTCTTTTATGGATTAATATAGATAATTTAAGCGGCCAGTGTCTCGAGCGCCGGCTTTTTACCTGCCTTGCTTTTATCGTCTGGCGTTCTTTGACGATTTGAAGGTAAACCACCCCTGGTTTCTAATCGGCGCGGTAATAACCCGGGAATGGTTTTTACAAAAACATATTTCATCTTATCATTATTCTTACTGTCTACGGTGCTTTTTTCCTTTAAGTCATAATAATAATCGCCGGGGTCATCACTATGGGCGATATATTTCTCAATCTGACCGTCCGATAATGTTTTATAATTGACTAATTGCTCTCGTCCCCGAAAATTCTCCGACTTAAAACGCGCCTTCCCCCATTCGCCTTGCTCAACCTGGTAATCGCCATAGTCGTTAGCCAGTTCTAAAATTTCTTCGGGTTTTAGCGGCCCGCCTTTAACATCAAGCAGCGGAGATTCTTGCCGTCGCTTCTCGGGTAATCTCAGCCAATTGAAAGCCTTCGTCATTAATGCTATTTCACTGTCGGAATATTCTGGAGCGGCTCTTTTAATTTTATCGAAACTTTTTTGAGCACTTTCCTTATTCGCTCTCTCGGTTTTATTTCTCTCTATCCTCCGAAAAAACGCTTCTTTTCTTCCTTTCATTAAATCGAGATCTATCTTGGCGTCTAATTGTTCTTCCTCGGTACCGGAATACACTTCCCTGGTCTTCGCAAGCGTTTGCTCGATTTCACTTTTCCCGGAGAGAGAAACCCTGGCCCTTTTCAGACGATCGGGGGTATTAGCTAATTTACCGGCTAATTTCTTATCTAATATTTTTTTCAAATCTCCGATATTTTCTTCTACCACACCGTCTTCGGGTTGAGCTGTCTGTTTACAATAATCGTCGTTAGAAACCGCTTCATTATTGGGAATCCCATTTTCATCATTTTCATCAAACGACTGTCTCAAGCGTTTCTCGTCCTGATACCAACCTTCGTTTTCACTATAACCATCAGGAGTTTCCCGCGAAGGCAAACTGCGGCCTTTTTCCGACATATCCGCTCTGTCACCTTTTTTATTCATAGCCCAATCTTCCCTTTTTTCTTTATCTTCGGCTAATTTTTCTGCTCTAGTTCTTGCACCCAATCGCGATAGAGGCACTTCTTTGGCTTTAGGGTTGTTAAAACCAAGTTTTTCAAAAAATCCCATATTTTTAGAAATTAATTATTATAACTTGAGTATTCCAATTATAGTCAGAACAAAATAAAAAGTAAATAGAGATTAATAAAGCAATCATTCCAAAAATTAATTTTTAGCTAAGATTAGCATATTTTATTACATAATAATTATATAAGAAGCAAAAAATTCAGCGAAATAAGCTAAAAATAAGTGGAAAAGTCTTGCTTTTTGAAAGTAGCTATGCTAATATAACATATTGTTATACTAAATTAGCATAATAATCCTTATATGATTAATAAACTATTCTCTTCTCAAATAACGTTTGATATTCTTTCCGTCCTTTTCGATAATCGAACCGAATTATTATCGACTTCGGAAATAATCAAATTGACTGATAAAAATCAGGCGAACGTGCAACGAGAATTAGATAAATTGATAAAACTGAATATAGTTTTCAAAAAACAAAAAAATCGGCAGAATTTCTATTCCCTGAACAATGATTATCGTTTCTTCAAATCTTTACAGGGAATTTTTCTGGAGCGAGATGAACAAAAACAAAAATATTTCTTATTAAACGAAGAGAGCGGCGTTTGTTTTTTATCGCTTGACTATATGTTGATTGCTTATGTGTCCGATTACGGGGTCCGGAAAGGAATTATTAAAAAAGTGTCTGACGCTATCGCCGTTTATAGGGGAAATTATGGTCAATTCTATTTCGAAAAAGACATAATTGAACAGGGGGCCGAGGATTCTTTAAAAAAACTGCTGAAAAATCCGACTTTCGTTTTTAAAATCATTTATCCGGAAAGTATCGCGGTCGGCGAAGAGGCTAAAAAAATCTTTCAGGAACTCTATCAAAATAATTTCCAAATTTCTAAAAATAAAGCGCTGCGGCTCTTCGATAAATTTTTGGAAATTATTTCTATTCAAATCGGTCTGAACACTATCGCTATCTTCGATCTGAAAGATCAGCTCTTCTCCAATTATTTAAAAAAATATTTGGTCAATAAAATCAAACCGACCAAATTGAACTTAGGTTATGTCATGGAACGGCTATTGGCTCCGGAAAAATTAACTTATACCCAGATACTAAGACTGGAATTATTAGAATTAGCCTTAAAGAGCCAAAATAGCCCCTGCCTACAAGAATTAAAGGATATTTATTCCCGTTGGCGCTGGCTTAATTATGGTTATGTCGGTCCGGGTTTTGAATTAGGATATTTTCAACAAATTTTTAAGGAGCTCCGGGCAAAAAATAGGACGGAGCTGGAAAAAGAAAAAAACAGCTTGCTTAATAATGAAAAAGAAGTCCAAGCCAGCAAGCAAGAAATTTATCGTCAATTAAAGATTGACCTCCGGCATCAAAACTTCATTAACGCCTTAGGCCTGCTTTCCTATTTAAAGATACACCGCAAAGATACCGCCTTCCTGATCTTCTATCTGATGTATCAGATTTTTGCCAAATTGGCGCCGGATTATAAAAAAGAAGACCTATTTAATCTGACCCGGGAAGAATCCAAAGATTTATTGCGTGGCCGCTTAACCGTTTCCCGCCAAGAACTGCAGGAAAGAAGCAATTATTGCGTTTATCCTTATCAAGACAAAAAATTCTTATACGGCGCGGCGGCGGACAAGTACTTGCAAAAAAATATCGAACCGGAAAAGGCCATCCAAGACGGCCAAAATCTAAAATTATTGGAAGGGACGGCCGCTTGCTTGGGGAAAACCGGCAATTGGATTTATGGAGAAGTAAAAATAATCAATTCAACGGCGGATATGAATAAAATGCGGGAAGGAGATGTTTTGATTTCTGTCGCCACCACCCCGGATATTCTGGCGGCCATGAAAAAAGCCGCCGCCATCGTCACCGACCATGGCGGTATCACCTGCCACGCGGCCATTGTTTCTCGAGAGCTTAATATTCCTTGCTTAATCGCCACCAAATACGCCACTAAAATTTTTAAAGATGGGGATAAAGTTATCGTTTGCCCGCGGCATAATTATATTAAATTTCAATAAATAAAAGCTTTATTCTGTCGCCCGATATCAATAACTTATAGGCCCCGCAAAAAGAATATTTATCTGGACAGCAAAAACAGACCGGAACCAGGTCTGTTTTTCGTTTATTTTACGTCCGGGTTCATTTTGCGGTTTTGTTATAAATTTGAGGATATAAAAAAGGCTGACACAAATTCAGCCTTAGTCCGGTTTTTCTGAGAAATCAGTTTAATCGGTCAGAAACATAACTATCCTTTTCCCGAGCTCAACACAGGATGTTCTTTTCGGTTGGACTCTCCAAAGAGTATCATTTGTATCTCTTTCAGCGAGGTCCATGTAACCAATAGATTTATAAACTTCATCATTTCCCTTTTTCCAGAAAAATATATCGCCGGTTGTCCGACTATTATTGCCTTCGGCGATACTAATAATAATGTTTCGAGTGAATCGAATGAAATATTTCATTTGAAAAACACTCTCAAAAAGAACTTTGACTTTTTGTTTCTCACCCATTACGGTAAATTCTGTAACTGTTTCCATTTTCTGTGTATTTTTGTTGTTAATGATACATTAATTAAGGACATTAAATATTACAATAATATTTTGTTTTAGTCAATACTTTTCAATCCCCGTTATCCCTAACCTAAAATAGCTAAATCGACAACAAAAAACACCAATAAAATGGCGTTTCTCGTTTGGAGCTCCTTTTGCAGTTTGGTTATAAATCTAAAATTAATGTAGAGTTGAGAGATCTTTCTCGTATATAAACTAACAATTAATTAACTAGTTTTATGTTTAATCTCAACCATTCGATACCACCCGTCTTCTATCTGCAGATATTGATAGTCGTTTAAAATAACTAACTTATGCTTGGTGTTATAGTTATGGGCTAATCTTTGCTTAAGGTAACGTTTTTTAAAATGTTGGCTGCCCCAATGGGGCAAGACAACAAAATCCACTAGACCCAAACCTTTATAACCTTTTAACTTTGGTGCTTGCTTCGCGTTGTCTAATTTGTAAGTTGGATAAATATCCGGGCCAGCCACAATAGAACCGGCGCTGGTGCCAATATAAATCTTGCCATTTTTTACAACCTCGCGAAATATAGGAGCGGATTTGGTGAGTTGAATTTGCTGAAGAAGATAAAAGGTGTTCCCGCCGCTAAAATATATGACATCTATTTTTTGAATGTCTTTTTTTATAGCTTCTTTAGTTTTACCGGTTATTGTATAATCAATAACTTTGAAACCGGCTTCAACGAGAGCGTTTCTATCGGCTATTTGCCAAGGCTCGCCAAGCTTCTTTTCGCAAGCGGTATAGATATAAAGAAGTTTTTTGTTCTTGGCGCCGCCAATCTTTTGGGCGATATCTTTCGCGACGAGATTGACGGAAGAGGTGAGAAAGATTTTTGTAGAGGGCATAGATTTGTGATTTATTATGGCGAGATATTGATATTATACATATTATAACACAAAAACAGCCCTTTTGGACTGCTTTGTTTGTGAGCTCCTTTTGCAGTTTGGTTATAAATTTAGGAAAATAAAAAAGCTGGGATATTATTACACCCAGCCTTACTATTCTCAATCAATCAATCATTCATTGTTTTGATTGTCCAAACTCTTATCAACTAACCTGACAAAACAATTCTTCCCTTAAAATACTTCTGGTTAGTTCATGGTTCGGTTCTCCAGGAAAATATGAACTTGATCCCCAAACTTCTATATTGTTTTCTTCTAAGCGCCGTAGAAATCCTCCGCCCCTATCAGACATTAAGTGTTCTATGTCATAGTGCGTTAACGAAAACTGTCCGGCAATTTCGTGAAGAAGACCATAATAAATACGAGCATGGTTGTCTTCGGCATTTTTCTGAATCCTTATGAAAGACTTTATGGCGCCTTGCCATTTTAAATCAATTCGCATAAATCTGCAGCCCTCCTTAATGGGGATTAGTGCTAAATCGAAATTAACTCTTGATATCTTGCTTAGATCCATTACCGAAAGAAACTGCTCTTTCATTTTTTGTAGTTCCAGTCTAAGCAACACGGGGCAGCCTTCAGTATCCAGCGTTTTGATGGGATTCATGTCATTAGCCATATGAAATATTATTTTTCCATCGGCAGAAGCAAAGTAAAGAAGAATTGTTTTTTCTTTAACCGTTTCCCAACTAGGAACACTGCAATCCTCAAGATTGATATTATATTCCGTAAATTCTGGAACATGGATCCATCTGGGGTTTTTACTCGGCCATCCCTCAAATTGCATCTTCCAAACAAACTCAATTTTTAAGATATTACCGTCGGTGATAGTTAGGGTCCTGATTCCTCCTTGAAAATGACATGCATTTGTTTTCTTGATCTCTAACCATCCGCCAAAATATGGTTTAAGCTCGTCTAATGTTAAGTTCATGTTTAATCCTCCTATAAATTTTAGTGATTATTCTATTTTTAAGGTAATAAAAGAATATAGCACAACCTAATCGTAAGTGTCAATAATTTTAATATTTTTCAATCCCTGTTAGGCCTAAGCCATAATCGGTAAACAAACAACAAAAAACACCAATAAAATGGTGTTTCTCGTTTGGAGCGGGTAACGGGAATCGAACCCGTCTATCGTGCTTGGCAAGCACGTATAATAACCACTATACTATACCCGCAATTTAAACTACGTGGTCCAGGTGGGAATCGAACCCACATACCTTACGGCACAGCATTTTAAGTGCTGCGTGTATACCAGTTCCACCACTGGACCGCTGCTAACTAATGTGGAGATGATGGGAGTTGAACCCATGTCCAGTCGGTTTATCTAAATACATTTACAAAAATAGATCGATTTTGTTGTTTAATCCCAATCATCAGAAACCGAACAAAAGCGATTGGAACGATCTTTCTGTTGTTTCGATATCTTTCCGGAAAGAGCGGATAGTATCTATCTTCATGTTAATGACACCGGAAAAACGGTTATGAAGACTGGCCGTGTCCGATGGCTATGGCTTTATTAATTAGGCCATAACTGGAGCATAGCTCGGGCAAGCCCAAGTGAATGCTCTTGCCGTTTTGGCAATTATGTTTTTTAGTCAGTTTAACGCGGATAACTAAGCGCGTTTTGAATATTTAGAAAAAGGCCGGCTGTCGAGGCCTTGCATCCCCTTAATCACTGTAAAGGCGCTAGCGCCTTTTTGTTAATGACCTTAGATTTCTGTCTACTTCTCGCTTCTTAATCGCCTCGCGCTTATCATATTTCTTCTTGCCTTTGGCGACGGCGAATTCAAGCTTCAGAAAACTATGATTAGTATATATTTTGAGGGGGACGAGTGTCAAGCCCTCGGTCTGTTTCTTGCCTAATAATTGACTAATTTCCCCTTTTTTCAAAAGTAATTTGCGTTCCCGCGTCTGATTATAGTTCGGCATCGGTCCGGCAGACTTATAAGGGAAAATCATGGCGCTGATAAGATAGAGTTCGGTTTTCCCGTTTTTAGTCCGAACGGAGATATAACTGCCCTTCAGACTGACCTGACCGGCGCGCACCGCTTTGACTTCGTGGCCATAGAGAACTAGACCGGCTTCATATTTATCCAGTATCTCATAATCAAATCGGGCTTTTTTATTTTGCGCCAGGCTTGGCATAGTTCCATTCTTTTAATTTCGCGATTACTTTTTCATTAGTCAAGATATTAGCTAAATAAGTATAGTAACCCGGCTCCTCCAACATTTTCATAACTTCCTTATTGCTCGCATATTGCTTTTTGAGCTCGTCAATCTTTTCATGGATTTCATGTTCGGTCGGCGCGATCTTTTCAATAACAGCCAGTTCGCGAATAATGAGCGCTGATTTGATGCGCTTAACGGCGTTAGGCGCCATTTCTAACATTAGGGCCGCCCGATCTTTCTTGAGACTGGACAAATAATCTTCAAACTTCCCGCCCTGGCGGACGACGCTCTGCTCCAGTTCGGCCAGCATATTCTTGAGTTCGTTCTGGATTATTTCTTCCGGGAATTCTCCAAATTTGGCGTCGGCGACTATTTTAGAGAGCAGCTCTGATTCATTTTTTAAATCCGCCCGATGTTTCTTCTCTTGAAGCAAGCTGGCTTCCAAATTTTTCTTTAATTCTTCCAGATCCTTAAGCTGAAAAAAAGTGGCAAATTCATCGTTTAATTCCGGCAGGATACGATCATAAACCTCCTTAACGGTAACCTCAAACTCAACCATCTTGCCGGCGAGATTTTTCTGATGATGATTGTCGGGATAAGGAAGCTCAAATTTTCGCTTCTCGCCTTTCTTCGCGCCGACGAGCTTTTTGTCAAAACCAGGCACGAAATAATCTTTGCCGAGTAATAATCCTAATTCTTTATGTTCGCCATCCTCGAGCGGTACTTTATCTAAAAACATCTTGATATCCACTACCGCCTTATCGCTCATTTTCACTTCCCGGTCGACAATAACTTCGCTCGCGCGCATTTCCCTTAGATCATTCATGGCTCGCTCTAATTCTTTGCCCTCTACCTTGGCCTCTTCCGGCTTGATATTTAAATCCTTATATTTTCCTAAAGCAATTTCCGGGAGAATAGAAACAATAACTTTATATTCCAAAGGATTATTCGGCGCGAGCTTAGTGACGTTTACTTGCGGCTGGCCGACAGCCTGACGACCCATAGTATTTTTCTCAACTACTTCGTCGATAGTCTTACGAATGGCCAAATTAGCGGCTTCTTCTAAGATAGTCATCTCGCCAATCTTCTGCTTTAAGACGTTAAGCGGAACTTTGCCCGGCCGGAAGCCTTCGATTTTGACTTCTTTAGAAACCTTTTCCGCTCCTTTCTCAATATAAGGAGCGAACTCTTCGTTGGACAGCTCCACGGTCAATTCAATCTGTGATTTGGGTAAATCTTTTTTAATAACTTGCATAAATATTTTAATTTAGTAGAAGCGGAGTAACAACCCGTTTAGAGCAATAACCCCACAATCAGTAAGGCCACAATATTTAAAACTTTAATCATCGGATTGATCGCCGGTCCGGCGGTATCTTTATAAGGATCGCCGACCGTGTCGCCGGTCACCGCCGCCTTATGCGCGTCCGAACCCTTGCCGCCGAAATGCCCGGCTTCAATATATTTCTTGGCGTTATCCCAAGCGCCGCCACCTGATGTCATCGAAACGGCGACAAAAATTCCGGTGACGATGGAACCGACGAGCAGCCCGCCTAAAGCTTCCAGACCGCGCCCGGCGCCGAATATATTAAAACCAAAACCGACAATAATCGGAGCGGCCACCGGAATCAAGGCTGGAATGATCATTTCTTTTATGGCCGCCTTAGTAACGATATCAACGGTGCGTCCGTAATCCGGTTTTTCCGTGCCGTTCATAATGCCGGTCTTTTCCCGGAACTGGGCGCGAACGTCTTCCACGACCGAGCCGGCCGCGCGTCCGACCGCTTTCATGGCCATGGCCCCGAATAAATACGGCAATAACCCGCCGATAAATAATCCGATTAAGACATAAGGATTGTCAATCATAAACTGGGCGTTGCCGCCGCCGTCTTTTATCTTATAAGTGAAATCGGCGAATAAGACTAGGGCAGCTAAAGCGGCCGAACCGATGGCATAACCCTTGGTAACGGCTTTAGTGGTATTGCCGACCGCGTCTAACGGATCGGTGACGTTTCGCACATCCTCTCCCAATTCCGCCATTTCCGCGATACCGCCGGCGTTATCGGTAATCGGCCCATAAGCGTCGATGGTGACAATAATCCCCGCCATTGATAACATGGCCATGGCCGCAACGGCGATACCATATAAGCCGGCCAAAGAATAAGCGCCAAGAATCGCCAAACAAATAACGATAACCGGTAAAGCGGTGGATTTCATGGCCACTGCCAAACCGGCGATGACGTTAGTGCCGCTGCCGGTTTTTGAAGCTTCCGCGATTCCTTTAACCGGACTAAAAGCGGTTGAGGTATAAAATTCAGTGATAATTACCAGCAAGCCGGTAACGGCCAAACCGATAAGCGAAGCTAAATAAATATTAAGGCTTAAAGCGCCGTCAATCATGTATTTAGTGATCGGGTAAAAAGCGATGGCCGATAAAATGCCAGCCGCGATCAAGCCTTTATACAAAGCGCGCATGATATTATTCTTTTTCCCTAAACGGATAAAGCCAATACCGATGATGGAAGCAATAATAGAAACCGCGCCTAAAACTAACGGATATAAAATGATGTTGTCGCGGCCGGCAAAAAGCAAACTGCCTAAAATCATGGCCGCGATTGAAGTGACCGCGTAAGTCTCGAATAAATCAGCCGCCATGCCCGCGCAATCGCCGACATTATCACCGACGTTGTCGGCGATAACCGCGGGATTGCGAGGATCGTCTTCCGGAATATTAGCTTCAACTTTCCCGACTAAGTCGGCGCCCACGTCCGCGGCCTTAGTATAAATACCGCCGCCTAAACGGGCAAAAATAGAAATGAGCGATCCGCCGAAAGCGAAACCGATTAAAGCGTGCAAATCGTGAGTTAAAAAATAAAAACCGGCCGTGCCCAGCAAAGCCAATCCGACAACGAGCATCCCGGTAACACTGCCGCCATAAACGGCGACGTTTAAGGCTTTGGCTAAACCGCCGCGAGCCGCTTCCGTCGTCCGGACGTTAGCGCGAACGCTGACATACATGCCGATATAACCGGTCAAAGCCGACAAAACCGCGCCCGCTAAAAACGCCAGAGCGGTGAGCCAGCCTAAAGCCGGAACAAAACCGATGAGTAAAAATAAGACGGCCGCCACGAGCGCCACCGCGCGATACTGACGATTTAAAAAAGCTTTAGCGCCGGCTTGAATAGCGGCCGCGATTTCTTTCATTTTGTCGTTTCCTTCGGGCTTATGCAGGATAGAAACGATAACCACTCCGCCATAGATGAGAGCGACCAGAGCGCTCCCGAGAATAAATAAGTTTGTTAACATAAATTAGGTTTTATTTATTTTTTATTATTATTCTTTTTTGACCTTTTTGACTTTTTTAGACTTCGTTTTCGGAGCGGCCTCGATGGCAGTTCCTTCCACAACTTTGGCTTTAACTTCTCCGGCCGTTTCTTTAACCACTTCCGTTTCACTCGCTTCCGCTACTTTGATAATCTCATTTTCCCCGCCCAACTCTTCACTGTTTTCATCAACGCCCAAAACTTTCTTGTCGCCGTCTTCGGTGGCTTCAATAATATCTATCTTCCAACCGGTTAAGCGCGCCGCCAAACGGACATTCTGCCCGGCCTTACCGATTGCCAACGACAATTTATCGGGACTGACTTTAACAATCGCTTTATGCTCAGACTCCACCAAATCAATCGAAATGACCTTGGCCGGAGCGAGCGCGTTAGCGATGAATTTGGCGTCGTCTTCGTTATATTCAATAATATCAATCTTTTCTCCGCCCAATTCGCTGATAATAGTCTGAACCCTGGAACCGCGCTGGCCGACGCAAGACCCGATCGGGTCAACATTTTCCGCGTCAGTCCAAATGGCGACTTTAGAACGAGAACCGGCTTCACGCGCGACGGATTTTATTTCCACCAAACCGTTAGCCACTTCCGGAATTTCCAAATAGAAAACCTTACGCAAAATTTCTTCGGAGCGTCGGGAAAGGATTATTTCCGGACCCTTGTGGCCTTCGCGCACTTCTCTAATAAACACTTTAATGCGATCGCTGGGATTATAGCGCTCACCGTAAATCTGTTCTTCGGCCGGTAAGACGCCGATGGCTTTGCCGAGATCGACAAAAACAAAACGGCCTTCGCGTCTTTGAACAATGCCGGAAACAACTTCTCTCTCCTTGCCTTTGAACTCGCTGAAAATCATATCTCGTTCCATTTCCCGGAATTTTTGGATGATAACCTGTTTCGCGGTCTGCGCGGCCATCCGGCCATAACTTTCCGGAGCCGGCAGATCGGTCATAATTTCATCGCCGACTTTGGCGTCATGTTTTAAGATCATCGCTTCCTTGATTTGGATATCGGTCTTCGGATTGAATTTTTTCTTGCCGTCTTCGACCAAGACTTCTTCTTTTCTGGTTTCATTCCTGAAATCATTTTTAAATTCGTTTCGGAATTCCTCTTTACTTAATTCCTTCAGATTAGGATTATAGAGATTATGGAGCATTTCCGCTTCTTCGGCTTCCGGCAAATTTTCCACGACCGTTTTCAAATCAAAAATCTCCGAATTGCCGGTATTAGGATCGAATTTAACGTGGATATTCTGATTGCGCTCCCCGTAATCCTTGCGGTAGGCGGCCGCTAAAGCTAATTCCACGGCGGAAATGACCGCCTTATAATCCAGATTTTTTTCTTCGCATAACTGCTTAATGGCACTGCTTATTTCCGACATATAATGAAAATTAAATTAATTATTAAGAGAAAAAGCTAATTGTGATGAAC
This sequence comes from Candidatus Falkowiibacteriota bacterium, assembly GCA_026396805.1. Classification (GTDB taxonomy): domain Bacteria; phylum Patescibacteriota; class Patescibacteriia; order Patescibacteriales; family UBA12465; genus UBA12465. The sequence continues at coordinate 55,224 of JAPLVZ010000009.1, read as the reverse complement.
AACTAGCTTTCTAATGACAATAATACCACAAATTAAACTATTGTCAACCCAAGACGGATCGATTATGGCATATACGGACTATAAGTTTGATAATCAACCGCGTTATTGGCCGCTCGGCCCAATTGCCTGATAGTGAATCTGGTGATACCCCAGGCCATTAAAATAATCAGCACGCCGATAACGGCGTTCGTGAGCAACCCGACCGCCTTCTTGTTTTTTTCCTCATTGCCGCCGGCCGTCATATATTGGAAACCGGCAAAAATAGTCAAACCGATAAAAATTATTCCCAAAAAGCCTAAAACAATATTAATTATCTTAGCGATGGTATAACGGATATCCGGCGCTGTGGTATTTCCATAGACTTGTCCGGCATTGTTCAGGCCGATCTGGCTATCCAGTAAACTTTGATCGGCTTGAGCCGGCCAAGCGGCGCTAAGAGCGATAAGGCCGAAAACGACTAGAAAAATAAGAGATAAAACCTGTTTTTTGGCGATTTTCATAAAGGTATTGTAAATATGATATAATTAATCCAGACTTTAATATTATATAAAAATAACGCTTAAAAGACAAGAAAATGAGTTTAGCGAAAAGGGTGGCTCATAATACAATAATCCAAATCGCCGGTAAAATTATCTCCACGGTTTTAGGCCTTTTAGCTTTAGCTTTTATCACGCGCTATCTGGGTCGGACCGGTTTCGGCGAATATACGACTGTTTTAACCTTCCTGACTTTCTTCGCGGTCATCGCTGATTTCGGCCTGACTCTCGTCACTGTCCAGATGATCAGCGCCCGGGGCAACGAAGAAAATAAAATCTTGAATAATATTTTCAGCCTGCGCCTTATTTCTATTATCGCCGTCCTCGGGCTGGCGCCTCTCATCGTGATTTTTTTTCCTTATAGCCAGGCGATAAAAATCGGGGTCTTGGTCGCTCTCGCCTCTTTTATCTTCCCGGCGCTCAATCAAGTTATCATCGGTCTCTTCCAAAAAAAATTAAGCATGGGTCGTGACGCGGTCGCTGAAGTTATCAGCCGTCTCGTGCTTCTTATCGGGATTATCCTGACCAAAAAGCTTGATGCCGGCTTAAACGGAATCTTATGGGCCAGCGTCGCTTCGGCCGCCGCCAGTTTTGCCGGCCATTACCTGCTGGCCGCAAAATTTGCCTTTATCAAACTGGAATTTGATTGGGCGATTTGGAAACAGATCTGGTTCAAATCCTGGCCGTTGGCGATTACGATAGTCCTTAATCTGATCTATCTGCGCGCCGATATTTTATTTCTTTCATTATTCAGAGGCGTTGATGAAGTCGGCTTATACGGCGCTACTTATAAGGTAATTGATGTCTTAACGACTGTTCCTTTTATGTTCGCCGGTCTAATTTTGCCGATTCTGACGACCGCCTGGTCGGACAAAGCCTCTGACTACTTTAAACGCGTGCTCCAAAAATCTTTTGATTTTATGGCGTTCATCACTATTCCTCTTATCGTCGGCGCACAATTTCTCGGCCGACCGATAATGACGGCGATTGCCGGCAAAGACTTCGCCGCCTCCGGTTTGATCTTGCAAATCCTTATTTTCGGGGTAGCGGCCGTCTTTTTGGGCACAATGTTTTCCCACGCCGTCATTGCTTTAGACCGTCAGAAAAAAATGATCGGCTATTATATTTTTACCAGCTTGACCGCCGTGGCCGCCTATCTTTTCCTTATTCCCAAATATTCATATTTCGGCGCGGCGGCCGTTACCATATACAGTGAAGTCCTGATTGCAATTTTTTCCGCCATTTGCGTATTTAAATACAGCCGCTTCCGGCCGAATTTAGTCTTAAGCTTAAAATCTTTGGCCAGCGCGGCTATCATGGGGCTGGGTCTTTATTGGCTGGCGCCTTTCAGTCGGACCGGCTTGAGCGGCCTGATTATTGTCATAATAGCCGCCGGCGCCATTTATTTTATTGTTCTCTGCCTGCTGGGCGGCGTAAAACGTTCCGACCTGGAGATTATCTTCAGCCGCCAAAAAAAGAGCGGCGGCCCGACTTATAATAATACTAACTTTTAAATTATGGCTAAAACTGTTTTGGCGCCAGAATTGGTTCCGGAAATAATCGCGGCCACCCCCGAATATCTGGTTATCAACAAACCGGCCGGATTAGCCGCGCATGCCGGAGGAAATTTAACCGAGCCGACGTTGGCCGATTGGCTGATTGCCAATTATAAAAAAATAAAAGATGTCGGCGACGACCCTATCCGTCCCGGTCTTGTTCATCGCCTGGATAAAGAGGTCAGCGGACTGATGGTTATCGCCAAAACTCAAGCCAGTTTTGATAATCTTAAAAATCAATTCAAGGAACGCGAAATCAATAAAGAATACGTCGCCCTGGTTCACGGCCGGGTTACCAAAGATTTCGGCGCGATAAATTTTCCGATCACCCGCTCGCAAGAAGGCTATAAGATGGCGGCTCTGCCGTCCGGTTCCGAGGATCTGTTAAGTCGGCGTCATCCGAAAGGCCGCGATCAAGGAAATATTACCAGTTGGTTGAAATCGCGCGCCGCTTTGACTGAATTCGAAGTTTTGAAAAGATTCGTTAATTACACCTTATTGAAAATCAGCCTTAAGACCGGCCGAACTCACCAGATCCGCGTCCATTTTTTTGCGTATGGCTATCCGCTCGTCGGCGACAATTTATACTGCACCAAGAAAACCGAACTAAAAAATAAAAAACTTAATCTCGGCCGAGTCTTTTTGGTAGCCGATCATTTAAGTTTCCGTGATCTAAAAGGCGTGACCCAAGATTTCCGGATTGGCCTGCCTAAAGAACTGCAAGCGGCTCTACCGCGTAATTAACGAGTGTTTTGGCCCGGCCTTGACGACTCTTTGACGACTCTTCTTATTTTTACTATAATAGAGGAATAATAATAAATAATAATCATAAAACATTATGAAAAACGCTATAAAAAGGCTCTTTTCTAAAGAAGTTTTCATGAGGATAGTCCTGCCGATTATTCTCGTAATCGCGCTAGTTATAATCGGCCTGTTCTCTTTCCATCGGCCGGTGAAGAATTTAAATCCGGACGAAGCTAAAACCAGGGCCGAAAATTTTATCAATGATAATTTAATGCAAAGCGGCAGCAAGGCGACCATTAAAGAAACAACGACCGAGTACGGACTTTATAAGTTTAAAATAGATGTCGTCAGCGATGTCGTCGAATCATACTTATCTAAAGACGGAAAATTATTCTTCCCTCAAGCTTTAAATATTGATGAGACCGTCAAGACGGCGGCCGACGCGACCGGCGCTAACGGCGCCGCCGGGAAACCCGCCCCGGCCGCGACTGTTTCCGTTAAAAGCGCTAAACCGACCGTGGAGTTATTCGTCATGAGCTATTGCCCCTACGGCACCCAGATTGAAAAAGGCATCCTGCCCGTTTTAGCGGCTCTAGGTAATAAGATTAATTTCCAACTAAAGTTCTGCAGCTACGCCATGCATGGCCAAAAAGAATTAAACGAAAACCTGACCCAATATTGTATCCAGAAAGAACAGAACGGCAAGCTTAGCCCTTACTTAAAATGTTTCTTGGAATCCAGCGAATCGACCGCCTGTCTTGACTCCGCCAAGGTTGACAAGACTAAACTGGCCGCTTGCGTTTCCAAAACCGATAGCAGTTTTAAAGTAACCAGCAATTTCACTGATAATATTGGCTATCAAGGCAAATACCCCGGTTTCGAGGTTGATAAAGCAGCTAACGATAAATATAAAGTTGGCGGCTCTCCAACTTTAGTCATCAACGGCCAGGAAATCGCCGGTGCCCGCGATTCCGCTTCTCTACTGGCGACTATTTGCAGCGCTTTTAATACTCAACCGAAAGAATGCGAAGCTACGCTCTCCAGCGCCGCTCCCGCCGCCGGATTCGGTTCCGGAACGGCGACTGCCGGAACCGCCGCCGCCGGTTGCGAGTAAAAGTCTTAAAATAAGCTCCGGGTTTAAAATAAAAGACGGGATCTAATTCCCGTCTTTTTTATTTCCATTTTTTCTCATTGAGGCGTCATCCTTTGAGGGCTTCCTTAGCCGCGCCATTTTTCCGCCGTTAATATTTTTCGGATGGCTAAGATATAGGCCGCTTGACGCAAAGTTATCGCTCCGTTTTTTTCTGAATATTTTTCATAAACTCGCCGCCAATTCAGCTTCATCTTTTTTCCCAATAATCCGCGCAGGTATTCTTCGTCCAGGATCTGCCCCGTCTTATTCTGCGCCCATTCGAAATAACTGACGATGACGCCGCCGGAATTAGCCAGGATGTCCGGCACGATTATCTTTTTATTTTTCTCCAGTATCAAATCCGCTTCATAACTTATCGGCCCGTTTGCGAGTTCCACCAAATAATCCGCTCTGACGCGCGGCGCGTTCTCTTTTATAATCTGATTTTCCAAAGCCGCCAAGACTAAGATATCGACCGGTAATTCCAAGAGTTCCGCGTTGCTTATCTTTCTTCCGCCGCTATATACGCCGACCGACTGGCCGCTGTTTTTCAGCTTGATGATTTCAGGAATATTTAAGCCGTCTTCATTATAGACAGCGCCTTGGCTATCGGAAACGGCGATAATCTTATAGCCGTCATTAAATAATTTTTCCGTCATGAATAAACCGGCGTTGCCAAAGCCTTGGATAGCAATCTTAATTTTCTTATTCCGGCGTCCTCGGAGGAACTCCGCGGCCATTTCTTTGATAATTAAATACCCGCCTCGAGCTGTCGCATCGCCTCTTAAGGCCAAACCGCCGATTTCTAAAGGCTTCCCGGTAATCATACCCGGTTCATGGCGGCCATTTATTTTTTCAAACTCGTCCAGCATCCAGGCCATTATCTGCGCGTTCGTATAAACATCCGGCGCCGGCACGTCTTTGTTCTCGCCCAAATATTCATGGAAAGCGCGAATATAAGCGCGGCTGATTGCTTCCAGTTCTTCTTGATTAGAATCTTTCGGATTGAATTTTACTCCGCCTTTGGCGCCGCCGTAAGGAATATCGGCCAATGAGTTTTTCAGGGCCATCCAAAAAGACAAAGATTTAACTTCATCTTCGCTGACGTCGGGATGGAATCTGATGCCGCCCTTGCCCGGACCGAGCGCGCGGTTATAAACAATGCGCCAAGCCGGATATTTCCGACCGTTAACTTCCAATTCGGCGTATTTAGTCTGGACCGGATTATCTAAAACGGACATCTCCGCTTCACTTATTCCTTCCAGTTCTCTGATATCGGCTAAACGCCGATTATTATCTTCGAAAATACTCATATTATTAAGAACCGCGTCCTAAGCGGACGCCGGCTTTATTTATAATAAATTTTTAATCTCTTTCTTCAAAGATTCTTTATTTCTTAGGCCGATAAATTCTCCAACCACCTGGCCGCCCTTAAATAATTTCATATTCGGAATACTTTGAATCTGATATTCCATGGCCAAAGACTGATTAGCCTCGTCTTCCGTATTAACCTTGGCAATTTTCAATTTGCCCTCCATTTCCGCGGCCAATTCATCAAGAATCGGAGCCATCATTTTACAGGGCATGCACCAGGGCGCCCAAAAATCGACTAAAACCGGTATCGGGCTGCTTAAAACCTCGGCGGTAAAGTTACTCTTTGTTAACTCGCTGGCGTTAGACATAATTACTTTTTAGTTATTTAGCAATCTAATTTAATCATTTAGTAATCTCATTATATCGCACCATTTAAAAGCGTCAATAACGCACCCAAATATTATGCCTATCCCGATTTATTTCAATTATTTTCAAGCCGGCAATCGCGCTTAAGCGCTTTATTTCCCTTAGCGTAAATACGTGGTAATAACGCTCGCTGACAGACTGACCCGAAGAATTCTTCCAAGAAAAAATAAGGTCGCGGACTTCAAGCTCATACCGACCGATAAATTTCCGCCAATAATTTTTCAAAATCATTTTCCGGTATTTTGGCAGGCGCCCAAGATTCCAAACGCTGATAATAATCCGGCCGGAAGGTTTTATTTTGGCGGCCAGGTTCTTTAAAAATTTCACTCTTAATTCTTCCCCGGGGATATGCTGCCAAACCGCCAAACAAAAAATATGATCAAAATCTTTTTCAGGCACATTAGCTAAATCCAAAATGTCCGCTTCCCTGAATTCATGGAGCGGATAATTCTTGCTGGCCGCCTTAATCAGCTCGGCGCTATTATCCAGGCCGAGGTATTTTATTTTTTTATTTTTTAAAGCTTCTAGTAATCGCCCGTTACCGCAACCGGCATCAAGGACGCAGTCGCCGTCAAGAACCGCGTCCGCCAGTTCTCTTATTTTCGGCCAGATTTCCTTTTTTCTGGTCGCGTCAAAACTAGCGGCAATCTCCTGGTAATTCCGCTTCACTAAATTTAATAATTTTTCCGCTTGTTCCGGTTTCATAAATACTGGCGCGTTAACTTAAATATTCTCTATCGCATTAATTTAAATATTCTTTATAACGATAATCACTCTTGCCTTGGTCCTTATTCTTCTTTAATTTCAAACAGCTATCACACTGGCCGCAAGGCGCGGAGCGCGAATCGCCAAAATAATTTAAGATATAGGACTGGCGGCAACCAAGATGATAAACATAATTTTCCATCTCATTTAATTTTTCATAAGCGCGCCCCGCCTTGGCTTTTAACGCTTTAAAATCTAGATTCAGGTCAGCCGGTTCCACTACTTTTAAAATTTTTATTTCTGTGCCCCGATAAGGCGGTTTATATTCAACCAGATCTTTCTCCGCCAGCTTCTTAACGGCTCGAAGCAGCGAATCTTTTTTTATTTTTAAGACTACGGCCACTTCTTCGGGATTGAACTCCCAGCCCGCGATTAATTCATTCCGATATTTTAAGCCTAAATCACTCACGATTTCTAATTGGCTCTTGGCGCGCTTGCTTAAAGAAGCGACAATCTCCACCCAATCTTTTTTAGTTTTCAAAAAGGAATTGGAAGTTTTTTCATTCGGCCGCGACAGATAGCCTTCTTTCTCTAAAATCTTCAAAGCTGTTCCGATGGCCATTTCCGGAACCGATTCCGATAAGCTCTGGGCGATTTCCGCGTAAGTAATCAGAATAGACGCCTGCGCGTCTACTTCCAATCCGGCGCGGCGCAGAAGAAAATCATAAACCTCGATAATTATGGCCGGATCGGGATTATCGCCCTTGATAAAAAACTCACGCAGATAGCGATCTTGCTGATGATAGAATAATAAGCAGAAACTGGGGATGCCGTCGCGTCCGGCGCGACCCGCTTCCTGATAATAAGCTTCAATCGTCCCCGGTAAGTCATGATGGATGACGAAACGGATATCTTTTTTGTTTATTCCTAAACCAAAAGCGTTCGTCGCCACGACGACCTGGGCCTTTCCTTCCATAAATTGCTCCTGAACCCAATCGCGGCTATTGGCATCCATGCCGGCATGATAAACAACGGCTTTGATATTATTATCCGTCAACGCCTCAACCAGTTCATCGGCCTTTGATCTGGTTCCGACATAAATAATTCCGCTGCCCATGTCCGAACCGGTCGTAAAAAGATTAATAATATTTTCAATTTTTTGCCCGTTTGGCGTCGGTACAACCGCGAACTGTAAATTCGGACGAGCAAAACCCGTAATAACCATATCCACATCGGACATATCTAACTGCTTGATAATATCATCGCGCACTTCCGGGGTAGCCGTCGCCGTCAACGCGACCACGGTCGGCGAACCGACCAGTTTAATCGCGTCTTTAAGGCGCAAATAACTCGGCCTAAAATCATGGCCCCATTGGCTGATACAATGCGCCTCGTCAATCGCAAATAAGGATACTTTAATATTTTTGAGCTCCATTAAGAAAGTTTGATTATAAAAACGCTCCGGAGCGATATAAATTATTCTGTAGGCGCCGCTTTTTATTTTCGCCAAACGCTTGGTCATTTCCTCCGGAGAAATAGAAGAATTAATAAAGGTGGCCGGAATGCCGACGCGTTCCAAAGAATCAACTTGATCTTTCATTAAAGCGATGAGCGGCGAAATAACGATAGTTATCCCCTCTAAAACTAACGCGGGAAGCTGATAAATCAAGGATTTCCCGCCCCCGGTCGGCAAAACGACAAGCGTATCTTGTCCGGCCAGAATGTTATCAATGGCTTTTTCTTGCCCAGGCAAAAAAGATTCATAGCCGAAATGAATCTTTAAAAGCTCTCTTAATTGCTGTTTTTTTTGACTTATCATCCTTTAATATTAGCTAAAATTACCATTTTTCCGCCTTTGAAATATTTCCCAGACATTCTTAAATAAAAAAGCGATAGTCATCGGTCCAATACCGCCAGGTACCGGAGTAATATAACTCGCCTTATCTTTAATATCTTCAAAATCCACATCGCCCAGAACCTTACCGTCTTGTTTGGTAATCCCAATATCAATTATCACCGCGCCGTCTTTAATCATTTCTTTTTTTATCTTATGCGGTTCACCTAAAGCCGTTACTAACAAATCCGCTTTCTCGGGATTATCTTTCAAGCTGACTTTTAATCCTTTTTTCTCTAAAATATCTTTAATACTCTGACCAAAGACTTCGGAGTTATATAAGACGCAAGCCGATTTACCGGCGCCGGAGAATTTTATATCTTCCAGACAAGCCAGAATAGCCGCCGACACCGGAGAAATTATATAGTCGGGATGGAGTGGGTGAAAACCGTCCACATCTTTAAGCGGATCAATTGCGGCGATTACTTTATCGGTATTAAATTTTTCCGGTAAAGGTAACTGAACTAGAATGCCGTCGATAGAAGCGTCTTTATTTAAAAAACCGATAACATCAAATAATTCCTCTTCGGAAATATCAACCGGCAATTTATAGACATGCGTTTCCACGCCGACCTTTTTGCCCTCTCTTTCTTTTAGGGCCACATAGAGTTGGGAATCCGCGCGTTCACCCACTAAAACAATGGCCAAGTTCGGCCTTGGTCCTTTAAGCTTGAATATATTTTGGGCGATGACATCTTTTACTTTTTCAGCAATCGCCGTCCCGTCAATTTTTTTTACCATTTAATTATTAACTATTTAAAACTTTCGTCTCTTACTTTGTCGGAATCGGAAATTTATTGCATAAAGCTTTAACCTGTTTTTTTAAGCTATCCAGCTTTCCTTCGTCAGTTTTATTTTCCAGGGCCTCATTGATATAGCCGACAATTAATTTCATCTCCGCTTCTTTCATGCCTCGGGTCGTAACCGCCGGCGTGCCAACCCTGATTCCGCTCGGATTCATCGGCGGATTCGGATCATTCGGAATAGTGGAGCGGGAAATGGAAATACCTATCTTTTCTAACGCTTTCTCCGCTTCCTTGCCGACCGTTCCCTTGCTGGTCAAGTCCAGAACCATCAAATGGTTATCCGTCCCCCCGGAAATTATCCGATAGCCGAGATTAATGAATTCTTGGGCCATGGCTTGAGCGTTTTTTATAATCTGTTTAGAATACTCAATGAATTCCGGCTTCAGCGCTTCGCCGAAAGCCACCGCTTTAGCCGCGGTGATATGGTCATGCGGACCGCCCTGCATGCCCGGAAAAACCGCGCTATTTATCTGCTTAGCGTATTTTTCCTTGCACATAATAATGGCTCCGCGCGGACCGCGTAAAGTCTTATGCGTCGTCGTGGACACGACATCAAATATCGGCACCGGATTCTTAATCTGCTTAGCGGCAATTAATCCCGCGATATGAGCGATATCCGCGAACGTATACGCGCCAATCTCATCGGCGATATCCTTAAATTTCTGCCAGTCAATTTCTCGGGAATAAGCGCTAAAACCGGCGACAATCATTTTCGGCCGCTCGCGCAGAGCGATTTCCCTGACTTCGTCCATATCAATTATTCCGGTTTCCAAATTAACTCCATATTGGACAAAATTATATAAGCGGCCGGAAAAATTAACCTTATGTCCGTGCGATAAATGACCGCCGTGATCAAGTTTTAGGCCCAAAACCTTATCGCCAGGATTTAAAAAAGCCATATAAACTGAGGCATTGGCCGGAGACCCGGACAGAGGCTGGACGTTAACATGCTCGGCGTCAAATAATTTTTTGGCCCGCTCAATCGCCAAGAGTTCAATCTCGTCAATAACCGCGTTGCCGCCGTAATAACGATGGCCGGCATAGCCTTCACTGTATTTATTGGTCAAAACCGTGGCCATCGCTTCAAGAACCGCCGGAGAAACGTAATTTTCCGAAGCAATAAGCTCCAATTCCTCATTCTGCCGTTTTTCCTCTCTCTCAATTATTTCCCAAACGGCCGGATCTTGTTGTTTTAAGTGATCGTATTTCATATTATTAATATTATCTTTTAATCTTAGTTTAGACGAAGTCTTTTGTCAAAAACTAGCTATTGAAACTAACTATTATTTAATTTTTCTAAATAACGGCTCATACATATCCTCCCTCAGATCAATTTTTAACTCATCTTTATTTATTCTTTCAACATAGTCCAGTCGGACCTCGCTGATAAGGGCCAGCGGCTGTTTTTCCTGGCCTTCACCCATGCAAAAAACAGCCGCCGTGGCCAAGCTGTCGGCCACATCGACGCGAGAATATTGAAAAGGCCGACCGAAAATGTCCAATTTACCCTGATAACTTTTTAGTCCTTTAAAGCCCGCATAACCCAAGGCTACCCCGGTAATCCCAGCGCGAAGAGGCAAACAGCGACTGTCGGTAATGATTACGCCAAAATTTTTGAGCCGAAGTTTCTTCTTAAAGTGACGACGAATTTTTGACGCCGCCTTAAAACTGTCTTGCGGCAATAATATTATTAAACCGTTACCGTTACTCTCGTCCACACCGGCGTTAGCCATAACTATTCCGTCTTTAATCGTCAAATAAACATATTTAGTCTTTAAAACTGTTTCGCTTTCTTGCCTGATTATCCTCTCTTTAGTTGTTTCATCTGCGTCATTAATAAATCGCCCTTCAGATAGAGCGACTATTTTAGAAGTAACGACCAAGATGCTGTTATCAGGAATCTTTTGCAAATATCTCGCAACAAAAGATAATAAATTTTCATTCGGCTTAAAGATCGAGGTTTTAAATGTTTTTATTTTCATATTTAAGGAGATATATACCTAAATAAGATAAGGGGGTATAGATAAATCCCATGCCGACTTTATATAACCACCAGGGGAGCCCGATAAGTAGTATGGTCTTAATAGAATATACGCCCGCAAAAGCAACAAGCATAAAAATAGCCGTATCTAAAAGTTGCGACCAGAGGTTAGAGAGATTGGATTGTAGCCAAAAAGCGCTTTTATTAAATTTTTTCTTAAAAAAGAAAAAAGCCGCGACATCCTGATATTCTGCAATCAGATAAGCTAAGAGCGAGGCTAACGACATTCTTAACGAAAGGCCGAAAATCGTATTAAAACTATCTTTGAACCTCAGGCCTTCTTGCGCCCAAGGCACAAATAAGGAAATGAAAGAGTAAACCATGAATAAACAAATACTGATAAAGCCGGCCAGCACGAAATTTCTGGCCATTGGTTTGCCGTAAACCTGACCGATGATATCGGTCATCAAAAACACAAACGGAAAAAAGAAAACAGCGACTGACAAATGCGTGCCAAAAATAAAAGGCATTATTTTTAGACCCAATGTATTGGCGGCAAAAAGCGAAACCAAATAAAGAGTTAAAGCAATTATAATTTTGAAGCTAATCTTTTCCGGAGACACGGGAATTTGTTCTAAAAACTTAATATCTGAAGACATAATAAAGTTGTTTTTAATTAATAAAAAAACACCCCCAAGGGTGCTTTAGAATTACTAAATACACCCTGGGTTAATAGAGTCTAAGAGATGCGGAAGTAAATCCCGACCAAGTTGTAATATTTTTAGTAATCAACATAATATATTAATTATAGCATATTCTAACTTAAACTCCAAAAAAAATTAAAAAAATAATTTGTCTAACTTTAAATAAAATTCTTGACCATATAAGTATCTTTTTCCTTATAGCCCAGCTTTTTATAATACCCCTTTACTCCGACCCCGGAAATGACGGCAATTTTAATCGCTCCGGCTTTAGCCGCGATTTCTTCCACCTCTTTCATTAATCTTTTTCCTAGTCCGCTGTGTTGGACCTTTTTAGCTCCGCCGATAGAAACTAGTACGCCATAAACATGCAACTCTCTGATGATAGCCGGAGCCACCGGACTATTCTGATCTATTCTTAGGCGGCAAAATCCGTATAAAGTTTTCCCGTCCCGGCTGGCCGCGCTGATAAAATATTCTAGGCCTCCGGAAGACGGATATTTTATTGCTCTAATCTTATAATCCGAAGCGATAACTTGTTCCTTGGCCTCGCGGCAACGGATACAATTACATTTTACGCCTCTATCTTTCAGAATCTGACGTAAATTCGTAATCTTATTGCCGGCGATAATCGACTCGCCCGGGATATCCCGAATTAATCGGATTATTCTGACATAAGGCGGAACAATGGCTTTGCATTTCACGATCAACTCCTGAAGTTGCTTGTCAGTATAAGGTTGATACTTCCCTTGGCTGTACCAACGAGCCAATAAACTTCCGGCGGTTACGACAGTCGGATAAAATTTAATCTGATCGGGCTGGAAGCGCTCGTCGCTGAATAATTTCTTAAATAACGCTAAATCCTTTTTTGGCGTCGCGCCCGGCAAGGCCGGCATTAAATGATAAGTGACTTTAAAACCGTATTCCTTTAATAATTTAGTGGCCGCCGCGATTTCCTTGACGCCGTGCCCGCGCCTATTTAATTTCAAAATCTTATCATCAACCGCCTGGACGCCGATCTCTACCCGAGTCGCTCCCAAGGCGCGCATTTCCAGAATTTCTTTAGTATTAATATAATCCGGCCGAGTTTCCAGGGTCAAGCCAATAAGGCTATAAACGGCGCCTTCATTCTTTTTCTGTTCCTTGGTAAGTGCGGCCTTTAATTTATTTAAAGATAAATTTTTAGCGTAAGGAGATTTTAAGCCAATATTGAATTTCTCTTCTCCTCCCGGACGCTTAAAAACTAACCGGCCTACTTTTACAAAATCATTAACCGCTCGAAAACAATTCACGATATACCAATATTTATATTTAATCGGCAGGTAGCTCCAGGTGCCGCCGATAACTATCAATTCAATCTTAGTCGGCTCATGGCCGTTATTTTCCAGCGCCTTCAAACGCAAGACGATCTGTTTATAAGGATCATAGCCGCAACGGATGGCGCGCATTACCGCCGGTTCGTTAGACAGATAGCTGGCCGGGACATTTTTTTCGTGTGGGCAATAAGCGCAGGCGCCCGGACACGGATAGGGCTTAGTCAGAACGGCAACCGGCGCTATCCCCGATAAAGTCCTGATGGCGCGCTTGCGTAATATTTTTTCCAGAGGGAGAATTTGGACAATCTTATTTTCAGACAACAAAAAACGATACTCTTTCAGAATATCGGAATTAGGAACGGCCGCTAAGCCATAACGCTTGCAGATTATCCTTTTCCCGGCTTCTAAATCATCCCGATTCTTAAAACCGGAAGCATAATTTAAAAGCAGGTCCTTTATTGCTTCCCCCATATATTTGGGCTATAATCAAAGTATTCTATTATATTCAGACCTCTTATACTATATCATTTTTTAAAATTTAACAATATCGCTATGACTAAAAAAATCGCCAAAATTTTCTTGTTTTTGGTCTTATTCTTAATACCTTTCTCCGCCTTAAAAGCCGCCGGAACCAAGACAGGCGGAAATATCTATGTCCCTAAAGAAGAAATCGTCAGCGGCAATCTCTACGCCGCCGGACAATCTATTATAATCGACGGCACTATTAGCGGCGATCTTATCGCCGCCGCCCAAGTCATCACCGTTAACGGACGAGTAGAGGGAGACATCATCGCCGCCAGTCAAGACATAACGGTCAATGGGGATGTCGGCGGCAATATTCGCATCGCCGGCAATACTCTCACCATCAACGGAACGGTCGCTCGCAACATCAACGCTTTCGGCGCTAACGTCGTTCTAGGAACAGAATCTCAAATAGGCTGGGACGCTTATATCGCCGGATCGAACCTATCGGCCAGAGGAATTATTGACGGCAGTTTAAGCGGCTATGCCGGGCAGGCTTTAATCACCGGCAAAATCGGCAAAAATATTGATCTAAAATTAAACGGCGGCACTACTCAAAAATTAACCGTCGCTTCCGGCGCGATAATCAACGGTGATATTAATTACACTTCCAAAACAGCCGCCAGTGTTTCTCCCGGAGCCAGCATCGCCGGCAATATCCAACAAAAAACTCCGGCAGTAAAAATTAATGACCATTTTTGGCCTTGGCTTTGGGGACGCCTCTTCGCTATCTTCGCCGCCATCGTTGTCGGCTTAGTCATGACTACCGTCTGTAAGAAAGGTATTTATAAAACTATCGGCCTGATAGAAGAAAAACCGATCCGAACCCTTATCCCAGGGCTACTTTTCTTCTTCGTCTTACCTCCGGTCGCTTTGGTTTTAATGTTCACCGTTATCGGGATTCCGCTGGCTCTTATCCTGGGCGCGATTTGGCTGATAGCGATTTATGCCGCCAAGATATTAACGGCCATCTTGTTGGGCAACATCCTTATTAAAAAAATACTGAAAAAAGAGAGCTTGCCTTTAGCTTGGTCTCTGGTGCCGGGAGTAATTATCTGCTGGCTATTATTTTCTATCCCCTTTGTCGGCTGGATATTCGGCTTAATCACCGTCTGGCTCGGTTTAGGAGGCCTTTGGTTCTATGCTACCAATAAATCCGGAAATCTTTAAAGCTTACGATATCCGCGGCGTCTACGGCCGGGATTTTGATAATGAGCTCGGTCGCCTCTTGGGCTTGGCCTATGTAGAACTCAGAAAAAACGACCCCGACCACATCAAGGGCAAAAAATTAAAAGTCGCTGTCGCCACCGATATGCGCCTGTCTTCTCCGGAGTTGAAAGAGAACTTAATCAGGGGATTGGCCGAAGCCGGCGCCGATGTTATTGATTTGGGCATGATTTCTACCCCGACCATGTATTTTGCCGTCGGCCATTATAAATATGACGGCGGCATCATCGTCTCCGCTTCGCACAACCCCAAAGAATGGAACGGGTTCAAGCTGGTCCGCGCTCAAGGAATACCGATTAGCGGCGAGACGGGAATCAATTATTTAAAAGACAAAGTTTTAGCCAATCACTTCCTGCCGGCGGCCATTCCCGGAGAAATATCCAAAAATGACCAAGCCCTACAAGACGAAACCGATTACGCGTTTTCTTTTACCGATCATTCTAAAATAAAATCTTTGAAAGTGGTGATTGATACCGCTAACGGTATGGGCGCGACCTACGTTAAATCCTTATTCACTAATCTTCCGTGTGAGTTGATTCCCTTAAACTTTTCTCTTGACGGTTCTTTCCCTGCTCATGAAGCCGACCCAATTAAAGAAGAAAATCTTATCCAAATAAAAGCCGAGATTAAAATGAGAGGAGCGGATCTTGGTATCGCGATTGACGGCGACGGCGACCGCCTGTTTTTTCTTGATAATAGAGGAGACACAATCGACCAGTCAATTACCCGCGGCCTCTTGTCCAAAATGTTTTTAGAAATTAAGCCCGGAGCGAAAATAGGTTATGACGCCCGTCCGGGTCGTATCACCATCGACCTGATAAAAGAAAACGGCGGCATTCCGGTAATGACCCGCGTCGGTCATTCCTTAATTAAGGAGCAGATGTTAAAAGAAGACATTTTTTTTGCCGGTGAAGCTTCCGGCCATTTCTATCTGCGCGGCGAGGCCGGCTGTTTTGAATACCCGAGCATTATTATCCTAAAACTCTTAACCTTGGTTTCGCAAACACCGAACGGTATCGCCGCTTATGTTTCCCAATATAAAAAATACTTCCATTCCGGAGAAATAAATCGTTTGGTCGGCGATAAAGAAGCGGTCTTTAACAATGTTCTGGCTAAATACGGCGACGGAAAGATTACGCGCTTAGACGGTTTGACGATAGAATACCCGGACTTCTGGTTTAATGTCCGCGGCTCAAATACCGAGCCGAAAATACGTTTGAATTTAGAGGCAATCAGCCGAGAAATAATGGAAAAGAAACGAGACGAAGTCTTGACTCTGATGCAATAGCTCAAAAGTCGCCGCAATAATTTAAAATTTGACCAACATAAAAAAGGCTCCTATTATCAGGAGTCTTTTTATATTGAGCTTTCTTATATCCGAATCATTCAACTGATTATTTTTTTCTCTCCACCTCTATAGTGCACTTATTCAAAACGGCCGCCAAAGCACCGATGGCCGCCAAGACCGGAGCGAAAACAGTTCCAACGACGGCGAAGGTCATCGGAATCTCCATGAGAATCTTACCCTTTTCATCCTTAATGATAATCCGGCGGATATTGCCTTCTTTGATTAATTCCTTAATCTTTTTTAAGGCTTCGTGACCGTAAACTTTAAATTGTTCGGTGGTCGTTCCCGAAGATTTGGCTTGTTTCTTTTTGGGCATAAAATTAAATATTATTAATACTAATACAAACATTATAGCTCTTTCCGGCCGAATTGGAAAATATGGAAAATACAAAAAATCTTCTTTTTAAAATGGCTTATTTTAGTCAAAAGATATTATAAAATTACCAGACTCTTGCACAAATATTAAAAATGTGTTATGATGAATTTTCACAATTAACGAACCTTAAAAACAAAAAATAATAGCCATGATAGAAAAAATGATTAAAAATTTTTTAATAAATTTAAGAAACATCGGATCCGCCGCCCGACTGATGAAAAAAATCGAAGAACTAGAATCCAAAAACAAAGGACTAAATAAAAAAGTTCAGGAAATGGAAAAACTATTTTCCCTTATCGCTCACGATCTTCGCAGTCCTTTTGTCGGCTTGCTGGGCTTGACCGAATTGTTAAAATATAATTATAATGATTTAACTGCGGTCGAACGCAAAGAATCTTCTCGGATGATTAATAAACAAGCCCAAAAAATCTTTGCTCTGCTAGAAAATTTACTAGATTGGTCTAAAATGCGACTAGGAAAACAGCCAATTTCTCTGGCCAATATCTCTTTGAAAGAAATAGGCGATAATGTCATCGGCCTGTTACAGCTGAACGCCGACGAAAAACAGGTCAGCCTCCACAACGATGTATCCGCTGAAATTATTATTTACGCCGACGCCAATACCATTCAGGCGGTGATTAGAAATTTGGTCTTTAACGCCATAAAATTCACTAACCCTGAAGGGAGAATCATTATCTCGGCAATTACCATAGATGGTTTCGTCTCGGTTTCAGTGACTGATACTGGAATCGGTGTCAAACCGGAAAATCTAGAAAAATTGTTTGGCCCTAAATTCTATTCAACTAAGGGAACGAACGATGAGGGCGGCACCGGACTGGGTCTGCGACTATGCCAAAGTCTGATAAAAGAACAGGGCGGAACAATTTTCGCCAGTAGCGTGCTCGGTAAAGGGACGGTAATGACCTTTACCGCTAAATTGGCGAGACCATAGAATCTATAAAAACAAGAAAATTGAAAAGGACCAGGAAATAAATCCGGTCCTTCTTTTTTTATCCAAATTAATTTTATCCGAGTCAATATTTTTTTATTTTATAAGCCTTGCCTATATATTGCTTCAAGACCCTCTGCGCATTGAAGCGCGAAGCGTTTAGACTAATTGTAGAAACCATCAGCTTCCGCCATTTTTCAGGAAAATCATAATAAAGCGGCAAAATCTCTTTTTCCAGCAAATCATAAATCTCTCCGCTTTTCTTTTCTTTTATCAGCCAACCGGTTTTATTTTTCTTGTAGCCTTCTTTCCACCAGCCGTCTAAGGTACTCGCTTGCGGAATGCCGTTATGGGCCGCTTTCATACCGCTTGTGCCCGAGGCTTCATTCGGCGGCAAAGGGCTATTCAGCCAAAGGTCGGCCCCGGCCGTTAACAGGCGCGCCTTATCAAGGTCATAATCTTCCAGAAAAACTAGTTTGATGTTCCGGCTCATCTCTTGGGAAAGCAAATTTATCTTTTTGACCAATTCCCTACCTTCTAAGTCTTGGGGATGGGCCTTACCGGCATAAATTAATTGCAGACGCCTCTTATTATTTATTTTCAGCAAGCGGCTTAAATCTTGAAAAAGGAATTCGGGTCGTTTATAAACCGCAAAACGGCGAGCGAACGCGATGGTAAAAATATCATAATCCAGTTTAATCTCCTGTCTTTTATTGATATAATCCACCAGCCGCTTTTTAGCCCGCTGATGCGCCAACCAAACTTCAGTTGCCGCTATCTGTTTAACTTTTCTTAATAAAGAATTATCCGCTCTCCACCCGGTGATATGCTTATCATAAAGTTCTTTGAATTCCGGCGCCGTCCAAAACAAAGAATCAACTCCGTTAGTTACCGCCTTGATTCGGTTATTCTTATAAATTTTCCGCGCTTCTCGCCGGTGCGCCGCCGAGACCGCGTTAACAAAGCCGGAAAAATAAAAACCGGTTTGCGTTAGATTAATTTCATTGTTCTTAATCAACCCGGTCAAAGACCCCGGAAAATCCGGCTGAAAACTTAATAAATACGAGAGGGAGAAAATATCCTGCGCTTTCGGAAGCGACGTATGGGTGGTAAAAACACATTTATTTCTGACTTCTTTAAGTTTGTCTTTTTCTCGTTTCTGTTTAGAGTTTAAAAATAATTCTACGGCCGCCAAAGCGCCGTGGCCCTCGTTTAAATGAATTTTCTTAATATGCTGATGGCCGATAGCGGCCAGCATCTTTATTCCGCCGCGACCTAGGATTATTTCTTGTTTTAAGCGATACCCTTCATCGCCACCGTATAAAACGCCGCACAGTTCACGATTAGCTGGCGCATTTTCCGGCAAATCCGTATCCAAAAAATAAACCGGAACTTTAAAACCGCTTTCGCTTTTTATCAAGTAGCGCCAAACTCCGACAAGAACTTTTTCTTTGCCGATATCAACCGCGACGATTTGGGGCATCTTTTCCAGACGTAAAAAATCAGACTTGTCCGGATAGGCTTCTTGGTCCCCGTTATCGCCGATAACTTGTTTAAAATAACCATCGCGATTAAAAAGAGTAACCCCGATCATCGGAAATCTTAAATCAGCGACCGAGCGCAGAATATCGCCGCCCAGAACTCCAAGTCCGCCGGCGTAAGTTTTGATATTATTTTCCAGAGCGATTTCCATGCTGAAATAGGCAACGAGCGGCTCCGGTTGGCAGGCGTTATTAATTTGAGAGGTATTATCCGTCATAATTAGATTATACCACAGAAAAAAAACAACAGCCGAATGGCTGTTATTTTATACTGGGTGCCTAGAGAGAATCGAACTCTCGCTAATTGGACCACAACCAATTGTTCTACCATTAAACTATAGGCACCATTCTAATTTTTAATTATAATCTTCTGATTATAATTATGAACTAAATAATGACAATTCCAGCATAACCATATAAGATTATCTATCGTATTATGTTTCCTGTTATGATCCAGGTGGTGGATGAGCAATATCCGTCTATCTTTAATCCCGCAAACATTACAAATTGGTTCAACCTTACTTTCTTTCATTATCCTGAGATAAATAAATTCACCACCCCGCCAATTAGAATGCCTTTCACCTCTATAGTGTTTATTTCTCCAAATGGCTTGACACTTTTTACTGCAAAAATACTTACCACTTTTTGAATTTCTTAAATCTTTAGGAGTTTTCCATGCCTCCTGACCGCAAATATCGCACACGATAAATTTACCTGTTTTTTGCCCTTCATACTGACATTTCCGAGAACAAAACCTGCCATAACCTCGTTTTAAATTACTCGGTTTGGCATAAAATTCTTTATTACATATCTTACATTTAACTTGTGGCATATGTAATGCTATTGTATTGTGAAACAACTCGGTCTGTCAACTATTTTGCGAAACGTACGCCCGGGGGGAGTCGAACCCTCGTCTAGAGCTTAGAAGGCTCCCGTTCTATCCGCTGAACTACGGGCGCAAATAAATAAATTATCCTGTGCGATAATTTAGGTTAATATTAATAAAAATATTCATTCTTGTCAAATACCTATTTCTATCAGGTGTCTCAAATCGACTTGCCGCTTCTATTTTACCGTTCTCTGCCGCAACGCCTCATAAATAATAATACCTGCCGCCACTGAAACATTTAAAGAATCAATCCCTTCTTTCATCGGTATCTTAATTAATTTATCCGCTTCTTCCAGCCATTTTTTACTCAATCCTTCCGCTTCTGATCCTAAAACCATCGCCACCCGTCCCCGTAAATTAACTTCCGTATAAATCTTCGCCCCAATCGTAGCCGCCCCGAAACTCTTTATTTTATTTTTCTTTAACCATTTAATGGTTTCACCAATCGAAGCGCTGGCAATATCCTCCTTAAAAATATGCCCCTCGCTTGCCCGGATTACATTCGGATTATAAATATCGGTCTGGGCGCTATTGATAATTATCGCCTCCACCCCGGCCGCGTAAGCCGTCCTGATTATCCCTCCTAAATTCCCCGGCTTCTCAATATTTTCTAAAACAACCACCAGGGCCTCGGCGCTTAATTTCAAATCGGACAATTTTTTATTTTCTGGTCTGGCGATCGCCAAAAACCCGTCCGGGTTTTCCTTGTAACAAATTTTTTTAAAGACGGCCGCGGAAACTTCTATTCTTTTTTCCGAATCGACAAGATTAAAAATATCCGACTTATCAGCGATGAGCTCCAAACAATAAAACAAAGAAATTATTTCCACTCGGGCGCATAGCGCCATTTCAATTTCCCTGGAACCGTCGATTAGAATCAGCCCATTTTTCTTCCGTTCTCTCGGTTTCTTTAAAGCGGCCGCGTCTTTAATCGTCTTATTGGCCAAACTGGTAATCATAATTTTATTATTATCGCACCGTTTCCATTATAACAACAAAAGCCCCGCTTTTCAAAGCGCGGCTTTAAAATCTGAATTAAATTATTTCAAATTATGTTCCTTCCCTAAAGAAGCGGGAAGATCATTTAATTATAAGTTGGCAAAGAGACTGTCCGACCATTTTTATTCTTAAAATCGCTCAAATCTATTATTTTTACTTTAGCCTTATCTATTTTTTCTTTATCAGTAGCGCTAATGCTATCTAATTTTAGAAAATTAGCGGTATTTTTCATAACGTCATCCAAGGACACCATAACCTTTTCACCTTTAAAGGCCGGGTCGTCGGGATTATTCCACTTGGGGTCAGGTTTGGAATAAAAAACAAACACAATCTCGGTTCGGGATTTTTTAGCTAGATTATCAATATACTCTAAAGCGTAATAATTAAAAAACTGCAAAGATTCATCGGTATGAACGGTAATAATGGTTTTTAAATTTTCCTTAGCCGACGAATCGGCCGATAAATGCTCCAATAATTTTGCCAAGACCGGAATAGTCGTTTCTTGGCAAGGACCGATCTTGGCACTGAAATTTTCTTCAACTTTATTAACGTTAAATTCCTTTATCCCTTCAAACTTATCGGAGTAATTAGATAAAAGAAGCTCGGTCCCAGGCAAAGAGCTTATTTCCTCTTTCACCTCATTATACATATCCTTCAAATCATCCCTCATAGAACCGCTTTTATCAGCCATAAAAATCGAACGATCATATTGAGAAATTAATTTAACGATATTTCCCGAAGTTTTTTCCGATTCACTGACAACTTCCGCTTTAAAATAGGCGAATCGATTTTTCGCTTTTAGCTGCTCATATTTTTCCGGATCATCCTTCTTCATTTTTTCCACTTCAGAAGCAGTATACTTCTCTCCCGTGTCCGGATTATTTAAATCAGTTACCAAAGTAACTCCTAAATTTTCCGAGTGCTCGGAAGCAATGGTAACGTCGATCTTTTTATCTTTTAAAGCCGGTACCTTCCCGGCGTCCAAAGCGGAAAAATTATGCGTCGCTAATTCTTTTTTTAAAATTTCCATAGTCGCCGCGCCGCGCGCCTCGGCCAAATTTTTATTACCCTCTTCCCCCCAATTAAGCGTTTGTTCTTCACTGCAAGAACTAAAAACGACCCACTCCGATTCTAGAACCTGTTGATAATTTTCCGGCTTGATATTATCTAAAAATTCTGAAAACTGCGCCGCGATTTCTTTCGCGTCATCAGGGGAGATATCCGCCTTATCAACAAAAAAATTAATGGCAAAATTAAGACGCACTAATTCTTGGCCATTTTCTTTTGTTTGTTTTTCTATCCAGCTTCGCGCTTTAGACGGGTCCGCTCCGCCGACTCGAATCGGGGAATCCGCTCCGCCGACTCGATTAGTTTCAGCCGGAGCAAAATCCGCTCCGCTCATCCGATAGGTTGTCGGGGACTCCGGTCTTTTATCTGAATTATCGGCGCTAGTTTCTATTTTAGTTTTTTTATCATCTTTCGTTTCCGGGCCGTTCATTGCTTCGGCCTGGACACTTCCAAAAACTAAAGCGGCCGCGCCTACTCCTAAAGCAATTTTCTCTTTAGACATCTTAGCTGAAGGCTTAAATTTGGCTGTTTCAGAAGAGACCGTCTCTAATTGAGGAACGTTTTTAATGGGCTTTTCAAAAAGATGGCGAAAATTCATAGATTTTAAAATAAGTTTGAATCAGTATTATTTCTCAAATATTTCTCATGATTTTATCATAATATTATAACACATTATGTCAAATTAAGCAAGACCCCCTTATTCATTACTTCGGCCTATGATATAATTATCCCATAAATATACAAATATGCCTATTCCGCAACTAAGGAGAACCTCCTCAAACTGGAAAAAAAATCACCAATACCCCGGCCAAAAATCTCCTTATAATAAAAAAACCAGACATTTTATAAAATCAGCCTTACTATTAGCTCTTTTTTTACTGATATTGGCCATTATTTATGTTTTTTGGGTTTCTCGCGACCTGCCTAATCCTAATCAACTGATGACCAGAGAGGTGGCCCAAAGCACTAAGATTTATGACCGGACTGGAGAAAATGTTTTATATGAAATTAGCGGAAATCAAAGAAGAACTTTGGTAGCCTTAAAGGATATCCCGGATTACGTTAAACAGGCCACCGTGGCCATAGAAGACAAGAATTTTTATAAGCACGGCGGATTCAGTCTCTGGTCAATGTTTCGAACGGTAATAACCAATATTGTTTTCAACCGCAGCGCCGGCGGGTCCACCTTAACCCAACAGTTCATCAAGAACGCCGTCCTGACTTCGGAAAAAACCATTCCTCGCAAAGTGAAAGAATTGGTTTTAGCTTATCGTCTGGAAAAAAAATTCTCTAAAGATGAAATCCTTCAGATGTATCTCAATGAAATTCCTTATGGATCAACCGCTTATGGCGTCGAGGCCGCCAGCCAAAAATATTTCGGCAAGAATGTTAAAGATGTTTCTTTGGCGGAAGCGGCCGTCTTGGCAGCCATAGTCCAGGTCCCGAGTCGTTATTCCCCTTACGGCCCCAATAAAGATATCCTTTTAGGCAGAAAGGATTATGTTTTAGATCTGATGGCGCAACAAGGTTATATTTCCGAAGTTGAACGCGACGCCGCTAAAATTCAAGAGATAAAATTCAAAGGACCGGAAACGAATATTACCGCTCCGCATTTTGTCATGTACATCAAAGATGTTTTGGCGGATAAATACGGCGAAAAAATGGTAGAACAAGAAGGGCTAAAAATATATACCACTCTTGATTTATATAAACAGCGGGCGGCTGAAGAAGCAATCGCCAATAAGACTAAAGATTATCCGGAAAAATACGGGGCCAACAACGCCGCTCTTGTCGCTATCGATCCGAAGACCGGACAGATATTGGCCATGGTCGGCAGCCGCGATTATTTTGACGACTCTATCGACGGCCAAGTTAACGTGGCGACTCGGCCGCGCCAGCCCGGATCTTCACTGAAACCCGTCGTCTATGCGGCCTTGTTTGAAAAAGGCTATACCCCCGACACTATTCTTTACGATGTCGTCACTAATTTTTCAACCAATCCGGCCGACCCTTACACTCCGCATGATTACGACCTTAAGGAACGCGGCCCGGTTACCATCCGCCAGGCTTTAGCCGGATCATTAAATATCCCGGCCGTAAAAGCGATTTATCTGGCCGATATTAATAATGTTATCGATCTGGCGGAGAATTTAGGCTATACGACTCTTTACCCCCGCAGCCGCTTTGGCCTCTCTTTGGTCTTGGGCGGAGCGGAAGTCAAACTTTTAGAGCATGTGAACGCTTACAGCGCTTTCGCCCGTGACGGTCAAATCAGTCCCCTTGTCAGCATTCTGAAAGTTGAGGATAAAAATGGTCGCGTTTTAGAAGAATACCGACCGTCAGAAAAAAAGGTTCTTAATTCAAAAGTGGCGAGAATGATAAACAGTATCTTGTCCGATAACGAAGCCCGAACTTATATCTTCGGCGCCAAAAATTCTTTGACTCTCGGTAATCGCCCGGTGGCCGTGAAGACCGGAACCACGAATGATTTTCATGACGCCTGGACCATCGGCTATACCCCCTCAATCGTTACCGGGGTCTGGGTCGGCAACAGCGACAACAAAGCCATGAAGGGCAAGGCTGACGGCAGCGTTTTAGCCGCGCCGATCTGGCATGACTTTATGGCCAAGGTTTTAGGAGACACCCCGACAGAAACTTTTAAAGCTCCTGATAATTATAAAACCGGCAAACCTATTTTAGACGGGATTATCCCCGCTGAAACTACTCAAGTTGATATTACCACCGGATTACCGGCCGGCAGTTCAACTCCGCTTGAACTGATTGGAACCAAAACCGGCCCTGGTTATCATGATATTTTATATTATGTCGATAAAAACGATCCTTTAGGCCCGGCGCCGATTGATCCCGCTTTAGACCCCCAATTTAATATTTGGGAAAACGCGGTTAAGCTCTGGGCGAAAAAAAACGCTTCTTCAACACCAATCAATTCCGGAACGCCAGCTTCCGCCGATAAGCCGCTGATAAAAATAATATCTCCGCTCGCCAACCAAACCATCTCTTCTGATAACTTAGCTGTCCAAATAGAGGTTCTCGGCGCCAAGGACATCAGCCGCATAGAATACTATCTTAATAATAACCTCTGGCAAACCGTGGCTAAAACAGCCCTGACCAGCCAACCGATAACTTTCTTAAATAATGGTTATCACACTCTTAAGGCGGTGGTTTGCGATAGCGTTGAAAATTGCGGCGAAGCCTCGACTAATTTTAATCTGAATATCAAAAATAACCCCGTCGGTTCGAACAAGGGTTCGCTGGAAATAATCAACCCTTCTTCCGGCGCCAATCTTAAGGTCGATTCTTTTCCTTTATCCATAAAACTGGATATCGGCAATCCATCCAGAACCGCCTCAATAAATGTTTTTATAAAAAATGTTTTAAGCGGCAATTTAACTAATTTGAAAGATATAGATAATCCCTCTTCTCCGCTGGAAATTTTCTGGGCCACCCCGCCCCCGGCCGGGGCTTATCTCCTTTACGCCCGGCTCAACGACTGGAACGGAGCTATAATCAAAAGCAATGAAATAGGATTAAATATGAAATAAACAAAAACAGCCCGGATAGAGGGCTGTTTTTAAAAAACGAAGACTAATTAATACTAATCAATTACTGTCTTATCGGCATGACGATATACAAATAACTATCATCTTTTTCCGCTTTTAAGACACACGGGGTATTACTGTTTAAAATTCCTATCCTGACCAAGTCGCCGCTGATATTATTTAAACCGTCGATTAAATAGCGATAATTTATAGTTATCTCATTGTCTCCGCCGGTCACAGTCGCGTCAATCTCGGCCTGGCTTTCACCGCTGGCCCCGGAAAAGGCCGAAACAATAATTTTGTTTTTAGAAAATTTAAGAGTAACGTCGTTAATTCCAGTTTTTGAAAAAAGCGCCGACGCTTTAACCGCTCTCGTCAGTTCTCCTCTCTCCACTAATATTTCCGTCTGACTCTGCGTCGGGATAATCTGCTTGTAATCCGGGTAATGTCCGTTAATCAAACGAGAAATTAAGTCAACGGAATCGACTGTAAATAATATCTGGTTTTCGGTTATATAAATTTTAACATCGACTTCCGACTCTAACGAGCTTAAATCAAGACTGTTTAATATTCTAAGAAACTCGCCCGCGGTTTTGGCCGGAACGATAACTTTAACATTATCTTTAGCTCCCTTGTTAACCACGTTAATCTCGCTTTCTGCCAGACGATAGCTGTCAGTGGCGGCTAAACTCAACTTATCCTTTAAGAACGAAAAGAGAACGCCGGTCAGCTCTACCCTATTCTCACTGGTAGAGACCGCAAAGATAACGCTATTCAGGGCTTTTCTAAGATCGGCAATCTGACAACTGAAGTAAGTATCTTTAGGAATAACCGGAATTAAAGGAAATTCTTTGGCGAGGTCGCCTTTAATCTTAGTCTTGTAGTTGCCGCATTCCAGTCTCAATTCGCCGTCCTTCTCTTCTAATTTGACCTTCCCGGTTCCGTTCAGTAAGTTAACATATTCAGTAATAAGTTTAGAATCAACCGTGAATTGCCCGTCGGCCTCTATTTTACCGCGCAATTGGTGAATAACGCCTATTTCCAGATTAGTGCTTATCAGCTCAATATTCCCCTTTTCGGCTTTTATCAAGATATTATTAAGAATCGGCAAATTAATATTCTTAGTGGTTATATGTCCCACTAAGTTTAATCCTTTCTTTAAATTTTCCTGCAAGCTGACTAAGCGCATATATTTAATGGTTACTATATTATTAATTTATATATATTAAACTAATAACAGTAATAAGGGCGGGGATAACTTTAGATTTATTTAATTTATTTATTTTTGATTAGGTTTTTATTGGTTTTTCTACTACTCCCCTTAGGTGGCAAAGAAGGGTTTTAATTGTTTATTCTTGGTTGCTCTTTGGGGGCAACTTTTTTAAATTCATTTTTATCCCCCGGGTATGATTTTTTTCATCAAGAACTTAACAAGTTGTTAACAGATTATTCCACAGGCAGGGGCTTTGGTTAATAGGAAGAATTAAACAATTGCCTGATGGAGTTTAATTCTTGTTTTATTTTTTCATTCCCTTTTTCTACGGTTTCGCGCTGGATTTTATTATAAGAATGCATGGCCGTGGTGTGGTCGCGCCCCCCCAATTCGGCTCCGATGGTCGGGTACGAGGTGCCGATATCTTCTCTGATAAGGAAGATGGCGATTTGTCTGGGCCAAACCAATTCTTTTTTACGGCTTTTCCCGATCAGATCTTTATAGGTCGTGTTGTAAAACCTGGCCGTCGCCTCGACAATCTCTTTGGGGGTCAGCGACTTAATTTTGATATTGGAAACATAGTCGCTAAGAATTTCCTTGACACTTTTTAAATTCGGCGTCAATCCTTTAAACTGATGGGAAGCGATAACTTTTATCAGAGCGCCCTCCAGTTCGCGGATATTATTTTGAACGTGTTCGGCGATATAAGCCAATATCTCCCGATCGAGCGGACAGCCTTTTTCAATAGATTTTTTTTCTAAAATAGCAATCTTGGTTTCAATATCCGGCTTGCCGATATCAGCCACCATCCCCGACTCAAAACGGGAAATCAGGCGGCCTTCGATGGCGGGGATTGATTTTGGCGGTCGGTCGGAAGTAAGCACTATTTGCTTGTCATTCTGTTGCAGCTCATTAAAGGTGTGGAAGAATTCTTCTTGGGTCCCGTCTTTCCCGCCCATGAATTGGACGTCATCGACTAACAGTAAATCAACATTGCGGTATAAATTTTTAAACTCTTTGGCTTTACCGCTTTTTACGGCCTGGATATAATTATTGGTGAATTTTTCGCTGGTGGCGTATAAGATTTTATTTGTCTTTTTGGAAACGGCGTTGCCGATAGCTTGTAATAGATGGGTTTTGCCTAGCCCGACCCCCCCATAAATAAATAAAGGATTATAAGACTTACCCAAATTTTCAACGACCGCCAAACAAGCGGCGTGAGCCAGCTCGTTACCCCGGCCGACTACGAAATTTTCAAACTGATAGCGCGAATTCAATCCTTGCTGGTTACTGGCCCCATTGTTAGAGGAGGAATTGCTATTTATCGCTGTTTCCCTTTTCTTAAACTGGTTGGACGAGGCGTTCTCTTCTGTCTTGTTTTCCGACCCGTCAACCATTAATATCGGAATCGGCCCCCTTCTCAATTCTATCTTATAAATAATTTCTTGGATTTTTTGCTTAGTGACGCTCTCTAAGGCGCTTAGAATATTCTTATGGTATTTCTCTTCCAGCCATTTTTTAACGAAAGCATTAGGGACGCAGATGATGATTCGGTTATTTTCAAAAGAAGAGATGAAAGTATCTTTAAACCAAGTAACAAAATTAGCTCTTGATAAGCTTAATTCTATTTCTCCTAAGACGGCTTGCCAGATTTGTTCGCTAGTCATAGTAGTTAATTATCTTGGTTTAGGGATATTGATTAGAGATTTATATCAAATTTAATTATATTAGATAAACCAGTTTATCACAAGCTTGCCGGTTGTTCACGATATGTTAATAATAAGGGGACAACTTTTTAGAAAATATTTTTAAACCTTTATTGACTCCGATAAATAAAAGTGTTATCTTATAGAAGAATAATAAATTAAATTTGATCTTATGCCGAAAAGGACCTACCAGCCCAATAAGAAACGAGCCAAAACAAAACATGGGTTTATAAAAAGAATGAGCACTAAGGATGGACGCGATGTTTTAAAACGCCGCCGAGATAAAGGCCGCAAGAAATTATCAAAGTAAGCGTTATATATGCCAGATGTTAAAAAAAAGCAATAGAATAACTAAAGATAAAGAGTTTGACCGAGCTTTTAAGACCGGTCAATCTTTTTATACGAAACTTTTTGGCATTAAAGCGGCCGGTAACGGGCTGGAAGTTAATCGTCTGGGCGTTTTAATCAGTACTAAAGTTAGCAAAAAAGCGGTTATAAGAAATAAGATTAAACGTCAAATAAGGGAAATCATTCAAAAAGAACTTCCTAATTTGAAAAATGGCAAAGATTTGGTTATTATAGTTTTTTCTCAAATATTAAATAAAAAGTTTGAAGAGATAAAAGAAGCCCTTATTTTAGCTTTAAAAAAACTTAAATTGTATAAATAGGCTAATATTAGATAATTTATGTACGAAATGATTGTTTATTTTCCGCGACGGCTGGTTGTCAGATTAATAAAAGTTTATCAAAAAACCTTTTCTTTTGATCATGGACCCTTTAAGTCATTATATCCCCGTGGTTTTTGCCGTTTTAATCCCTCTTGTTCCCAGTATGCGGTTGAAGCTATTGAAAAATACGGTATTATAAAAGGAGGAATGATGACCAGTTGGCGCATCTTGCGCTGTAATCCTTGGAACAAGGGCGGTAATGACCCGGTTAGATAATCTAAAGGTTTAAAAGCTATAAAAAATTCCTAATTAATTAAAATATTACTATGGTTCACTTTTTTACAATCGTTTTTTATCAACCGATCTTAAATCTCCTGGTTTATCTTTATAATACTATTTCCTTCCATGATTTAGGTTTGGCCATTATTTTTCTTACGGCCGTTCTTAAATTGATACTTTGGCCGCTGGGTCGCTCCGCCATCAAGTCCCAAAAATCTCTTCAGGATTTACAACCCAAAATAAACGAATTGAAAAAAGAATATGGGAACGACAAGACCGCGTTAAGCCGGGCAACCATGGATTTATATAAGAATAATAAGGTGAACCCCTTTTCTTCTTGTCTGCCCCTCTTGATTCAACTTCCCTTTTTAATCGCGGTGTATCGAGTTTTCCGTGATGGCGTCAACAATAAATTGGATTATGTCTATAGCTTTATCTCCAGGCCGGAAACGATTAATTTGGTCTCTTTCGGTTTTTTGGATTTAGGCAAACCTAGTATTCCCTTGGCAGTCTTAGCCGGGCTGGCTCAATTTTGGCAAGCCAAGATGATGATCACCAAGCAACCAGTCGTTAAGACCCCCGGATCAAAAGATGAAAGTATGGCGGCGATTATGAATAAGCAGATGTTATATTTCATGCCGGCCATCACTATTTTCATCGGCATCTCTTTACCCGGCGGCCTGACTTTATATTGGTTTGTTTTAACTCTTCTCACGGTTTTGCAGCAACTGGTCACTTTTCGAAAGAAAAGCGGTACGGCCGAAGAAAACAAAATTATTGAAGGGGATATAGTGAAATAGCGGTTGAAGTTAAATAGTGCTCGCGGGTTCAGTCTATAAATAAAAAACATACGCACTCGCGTATGTTTTTAGTTTAGAATCCAGAGAAGGTGAAACAGATTTAAAACAGTAAAATTAAAAAATTCTTAAATCAATGATCTTAGTTTTAAAAGTGGCTATAATGAAAATAATGTATAATACAATAAATCCGGCAATGTAGAAAGGCAGGGGTAAAAATTGAGCCATGATTACTAAAAAAATAAAAACTGCGGTCGCGGCCGAGTTAACCAGAATACAATGATCCAACTCCTTTTCCATGCGTTTGATTTTTTCTTTATCAGTTGTGTTCCATCGGCCGATATAACGCCAAATTAAAGCCCAAATCAAATCAATCGCCAAAAGGCTAATTAGAAACCAGGTAGCGGTCGTGACGGCGAATAATTTAGCGTTGAGAATGATATATTCGATTAAAATAACGTAGATAATTCCAAAGACTAAATCAATAGCCGAATTTGTTACCTCCTCACCGAAAGCGTCATCAGCTGATTTGAAGTTTAACCACCAATGGACGAGGATGACGATGCTGAAAAGATAAAAAATAAAGGGGAGAATCCCCTTAATCTCCAGAAATGAATCAAGACAAAAAAATAAAATTAATCCGAATAAGGTATCAAAGAGAACAGAAGAGAAGTCTATTTGTTGAACAATTTTCATATTAGCTGAATCTGTTAACTTAAATAATATTATATTAATAATTATACCATATTAATAAGTGATCTCTAAAAATCCCTTGTTGGTATTATTTAAAGAAAAAGTTAAATTTAAGAAATAGCCGACTTTATACATCGTCAACTGGTATTC
This sequence comes from Candidatus Falkowiibacteriota bacterium, assembly GCA_026396805.1. GTDB lineage: Bacteria > Patescibacteriota > Patescibacteriia > Patescibacteriales > UBA12465 > UBA12465. The sequence goes on along the minus strand of JAPLVZ010000009.1, from coordinate 24,128 downwards.
CGTTTCATCTTGTGTCTTATAGCCCAGCCCTTCCAAATATTTTTTAATCTCCGCCTTATCGCCGCCGGTAACAATCCGGTCAAATATATAGTCCAGCATCATGCCCGACATATTGTCGGTCAGTTTGACTTGATTGTTGTAAAGTTGATTCAGAATGGGAAGAAGCTCATTATGAATAGCTTGGCTTTTGCCGTTCGCCGGTTCAACCGGAATCGCTTTTTCATAATTAATTTGCGGCCAAGTCTTTTCCGCGCTCGAAGTGGAAGTCGAGTTTTGTAACGGATTACTGTTAGCGGAAATTTTTAGTAAAATCGGACAGGCGGTGTTTTTAGAACTTTTGAAAGCGGCCCAAACGGTAGTTTTAGCTTTTTTATAAAGAGAAAACTCCGGTTGGCGATTGGTCAAAACAATCGGGTAAGGCGTAACTCTAATGGTCAAATCATTAGTAGTCGCGTAAGGCGTCATTATTTCCGTAATCACGTTTTTATCATAGTTAGCGAGCCAAATATCGCCTTTGACGTTGCCGCTCGCGTCTAGCTTCATCAAAAAGCCGTCTTTATAATAAGTTTTATTACCGAACATAACCGATTTTACCACATTAGTTTCGTATTCACCGGCCACAATCGCTCCGTTATCTAAGGTCGCTTTCAAAACGTAATTGGTAATGGCGCGCTGCGGTTTGGCTATCTTGATCCAACTGGGATTCAATTCTTGATCGGTTTTCATCATCAAAACGCCGGAGCGGACTCCCGCCGCCGCGACCTCAATGGCCGTCTGCACCTTTTTCCAATCTTGCTGGGATTGTTTGCTTTTTTGGCTATTGTCTTTTAACATTTCCATCTCGCCATATTTTTTGACATACCAATCCCGCTGGCTGGCAACCGCCTGGCTTTTAGTTTCATAATCTTCATCGGCCCAGAGAATGGAACCGGCAATCATTAGGTTGTTATCTTTTGTCGTCATCAGAGAATAGTCGGTCATCGGACCGGAATACATATTGAAATTCAGGGTCACTTTTTTCACCCACTCCAAATCGCCGGCAGCATTAAATTTAAATCCTACCAAATAAGAATGCGGCTGACCGGAATTTAAATCCAGGCTGTCCGTCATTAATGAGGAGGCCATAGACAAATTTCCCAAAACCAGATAACCATTATCTTTTGTTCGCGCCAATCCGCGGGTGACAATGGCTCCTTGGTGCATTTTTTGAGACCCAATTTTATATGTTCCGTCGGATTGCTTTATCGCCGCGGCCATTTCCAAAGGGATGCCTTCGAAACTTTTAGCCCATTCAAAATTAAAATTTTTATCAAATTTAGCCAGTCCGGGGTAAATGTCGAAATTATAGGGCGAATCTTTTTCCAAATTGGTCTGCGCTAAGTTACCCGCCAAAGCATAACCGCCGTCAACGGTTTGAGTCAGGAAAGAATCACTTTTCCGGGCGATGAAATTACTGATGTTTTTCGACCATTGAAGGTTCCCGTTAACGTCGAATTTGAAGACCTTAAGCGAAGAAAAAGGCAAATCGTAATAAACCTCGCTGTCTTCCCCCCTTTTATTCGGCGTCAAATCAGTGATGCTGGCATAGAATAAAAATCCTTTATCGGCAGTTTCTAATAAAGAGTTTTTGGCGTCTTCCACAAATCCGGTAAAAGACTTGCTCCAAATCATCTTCCCGTTCTTATCTAGTTTGGTAAATAAAATTTTGTTCAGTTCCGTGTCATCCGATTTCCATTCCGCGGCCTTGATAAATCCCCAAACCTTGGAAACCAGCAGATACCCGCCGTCTTTCAATTCCAGAATCGACTGGATATCTTCTTCTCCCAGGGGATTGCCGGCGCCGGCCGCATTTTTTGTCTTTAAAAATTTCATCCATTTGACGCTCCCTTGCGAATCGAGTTTGGCCACAAACCCGTCGGGAGGAATAAACATGATATTCGGATCGGTTGTGCCGGAAATAATATAACCGCCGTCTTTAGTCGGCCAGGCGCCGTTAATTTTGGTAAATGCCAAAAGGCGGTAAGATTTTACAAATGTGGTGTTGGCAACAGCCAGCGGACAATCCGACCCGGCATTGACAACGGCGATCGGATTGGCAATCGGATTGGCCCGGTGAAACAAAAAGATTGCTAAAGTTATCGCCCCGGTGGCCGCCAGGAATAAAGATAACAGTAATATTCTTGTAATTGAGTATTTTTTTGACATATTATAAAGATAATAATTTGAACCCCCGTTTAAAATCCTTGACTGGAGCTATTTTAAACCCGCTTAAACTGGCGGAGAGGGCAGAACGCACTGGGAACGTCTTTGCTATTCCACCACACCCACCAAAATTAGGTGTTATGCTCTAGAAAAATGCTTAATTCCCTTAATGGTCGTCTTTCGTTATCCCAATAGTGAGTTTTTATGCCCACGGACTGTGCGCTGGTCACTGCTTCGGGACTATGCTCAAAATAAACGACATCGTCAGCTTCTAAATTAAAATGTTCGAGCATTTTTTTATAATATTCAGGGTTCACTTTTTCCGGGTCATGCTTTAAGGTAAAAACTTCGTAGGGCATTTTATCTAAACCAAATTTTTTAAATTGTTCATCGTTTGCTCCTGTAAGAATAATCTTTCTATTAGGAAATTCATCAAGTATTTTACGCATTGGTTCAAATATTTCAAAATTTTCTTTTTCTGTCTCTATAATAAATGCAGCAACTGCATCAACAAGAATTGTTTTCATAAGTTATTATACTATTTTATAATATTTTGCTTTATATTTTATGTATTTCTAGAATATTTCCTTCCGAATCTCTAAATTCAAACCATTCATGATAATCCACTTTCTTATGACATATAATTTCAGCAAAAACGGATACGCGTTTTAATTCAGGTTCTATATTTTCCACTCCAAAAGCGGCATAACAACTATTTCCAAAATCAGACTCAGACAAGGGGTCCCCGTCAGCCAAGGGGTTATATAAACCGATTTTTATGTTCTGTAGATCAAATACCACCATTCTATCACGCTCTTCTTTTGTGGGTTCGGTGCTTAAAAGACGGGAATAAAAATTTTTAGCTCTTTGGATGTCTTTAACTTTAAGTATAATATATCTTAATTTCATATATTCTTATTATTTATTTTAATATTAGCACTGACCGTTCCAAAGTTCAATTCTCCCTATCAAAAATAGCCCATATCTAGGGCTATTTGCAATCTGCGGAGAGGGTGGGATTCGAACAAACAGGTATTAATTAATTCGATGTAGTCGGTGTTTGAGTTTGATTGGTTGAACTGGCGACTGCAGTCGGGGTCGATGAAGCCGTCACTAAAGTGGAACTGGCTGTCCCCGGAGTGGAACTCGCGGTAACGCCGACAAGACAAACCGCCTGCCAAGGGACATAATGAGAAGAAAATCTTCGTTCTTGAATCGGAGTGGTGGTTGAACCTTCCGGATAAATAACCTTATAATCAAAGAAAGCGTCGGCGCCGTTATGAGAACTTTCAGTACATTTCTTTTTCCCCGGCTCCAGATCCGTTGTTTCGATTATTTTTGTCGGCCCCGGCTTCACTATATTATAGATTGTCGGGTAAGTTGTGGTGGCGATGCGGCCGTCTTTAGTTCCCCAGAAATCAAAATACAAATCATCTTTGATTATTCGGGCTTGGATCAGAATATAGTTTCCGGTATCGTTGATAAAACGCAGATCCGGCCTAGGGTTATAAATAGTCGCGTCCATCCCGGCCGGCTCGTAATAAGAAACGCGGTAGGAATGGTTTTGGCGCATGGTTATCGGCAGTCCGGAACCTAAAGCCGATCGAAAGACTGTGGTTCCTATCTGGCATAAACCGCCGCCGAATTCCGGGACGGTCTTATTCCCCTTGATAACCAGTTCTTGCAAGTAGCCGGTGCTGGCGTCGATTGTTCCCAGGGCCGTTAGCAAAGAAAATTCTTCATTCGGTTTGATGAGTATCCCGTGCAAGGTGTCGGCCCCGTTTTTTATATTTTTTCTTCGATTAATCGGCGAGCCGGCGAAATTTGAGTGCCCGGTGCCGATGATTTCTTTTATTTGGAGATTGTTGTCCGGACTGATTTCTTGGCCGCTGGTTTCCTTGATTATCAAGCCGGTTTCATTTTGGCCGCCGAGAAGATTGACGGTTATTGCTTGAGCGCTGGCCTCCAGATCTACTTTCCTCCCATTTTTACCGGTTTGCCAGCTGGAAACCTTTCCGTTTTTGATCTCAAAACGCGGCAGGACATCTTCCTCGTCAATTTCTGGAGCTATTTTAGTTTTTAAATACTCCTTGATTTTTTCTTGATCCAGAAAAATAGTTGTGCTATTTTGAGTTTTTATCAAACTTATCCAAGTGGTTAATTTATCCGGCTGTATTTTCCAGTATTTTGTCGTTGAGCTGGCTTCTCCGAATTCGTTGAAGCTGACGGTTAACTCGCCGCGGCCGATAATTTTTTTAGCTTCAGCCTCTAAATCGACCAAGTCAGACCATTTTATTTCCGGGTATAAAGATGTTGTTCTAATGACGACTGCCGGCGCTTCCAAATTAGCCAGGCTGTTATGAATATCGCTGAAAATTTTAGCGTAGTCTATGCCCTTCCCGGGTCTTTCTTGGTTAGAGATAATTTTTGTTTCCGGGCTGGATTTTGTCAGAGAAAAATAAGCGTTTTCCGGTGCGATATTCAGTTCCTTAAAATTGTCGTCCAAGAAAGCCCTAACCGCTTCTTCGTCCAGGGAATAAATCGGGAATAATTTTTTATCGCCCCTGTTTATAAATTTGGCTATCAAATAATGGAAAAAGTTATTATGATCTTTGGGATTAAAGATATTAGCCAGAGACGCCTCTAAATCAAGAATCAGGGTCGGACGAGCTAAATCGGAATCAAAGGGGACAACGTCAAGATCAAGCTTTTCCGATCGTTTATCATATCGGAAAGATAATCCGGCTTTATTTATTTGTTGGAAGCGCTCGTCTATCGCTTTTTTGGCTTCGTCCCTGGTTTGGCCGCTTAGGCTTAAATTGCCGATAGATTCTTTCGGATAGAATCGCCCCTGGTAATTATTTCGCCAAATAAAATAATTAATCGCCAAAAAGACGATTAATAGGGATAGGATTGAAGCGAAAATGATTGCCGTATTCTTGAAAGGAGCCTTCATAGGCGAGAAATGATTGTCTAAAAGGGTAAGGGTTAATCTTTTACCTTAATTTCTATTTTATTAGGAGTGGTTTTATATAAGGAAATCGTGAGAACGCCATTTTCCAGCTCCGCCTCCACGCGCTTATTGTCAACTTCGGCCGGCAAGATTATGGAGCGGGAGAATGATCCCCAATAGCATTCGCGATAAAGATAGTCTTCTTCGGTTATTTCCGCGTCGGCCGCCCGCGTTCCTTTGATGGTCAGAAGATCATGATGGAGGGAAATTTTCAAATTTTCCGGTTTGACCCCGGCAATCGTGGATTTAATGATTATTTTTTTGTCGGTCTGATAGACATCAATGGCGAGCTGTCCTTCCGTTTCCGGCTCTTCATAATCCAACCATTCGATCGGATTGTCCGCTCCGCTGACAACGCTTGGCTTAAGATGGTTTTTTTTATTGAAAAACATATATTTTATTTCATCTATAATTTACCAATATTTTAGCAAATTGTAAATAAGGAAAATAAAATACGCCGCTATGAACGGCGTATTCTCTAGACGGTGGGCCCGACAGGATTCGAACCTGTGACCTCTACGATGTCAACGTAGCGCTCTAACCAACTGAGCTACGAGCCCTTTTATTCGTCTGTGGGCATAGATGGACTTGAACCATCGACCCCCGCTTTATAAGAGCGGTGCTCTAACCAACTGAGCTATATGCCCTATTATAATGGCCGTCAAAAAAGAATGCAAGAAAGAATGCAAGTTCGCCAGATTATAATGTTTAGTAGTTATTTTATACCATTATAAGCTTAATTTTTCAAGCTTATTTTGGAGTTTAGGGATTATTTGGCTGATGGCCGCCTTTATCCCCATATTTAAAGTCGCTTGAGCCGTTTTTATTCCGCCCAGAGCCCCATATTCCCTGATAAAATCCAGAACATTGATGTTTTTTAGAGAATAAGCCAAGAGCGTGGTTTTATCAGGCGTTTCTTCGCAGAAAATAAGGATGATTTTAGCGCTGGGGACAGTGGCGATAAGCTCGTCTATAATATCACTTAAACTGTCCATTGTCGCTCCGGTCTCTTTAAAATCATTATTGTCCAGCTTTGACCACAACAATTCATTCTTTTTCTCCGCCTGAAGGTTGTTGAGTATTTTTCCCCACAGTTTTAAAGAGGACATATCCCTTGACCGATAAAGATGGGTGATTATTTCTTCCCGCCGCGCCCCGAGGGTTATTAATTCGGAAGTGGTTAAAAGGACGCGCGGCGTCAAATTGGCGGTCTTAAAGTTTTTGGTTCGCTGGATGATGCCGGCTAAAAGACAGGTGGCGATATCTTCGGAAATCATTTCCGGCTTGTAATTTTTTAAGAGATAAAAAACTATTTCCGCGGTGGTGATAGCGTTCAAGTCGACGAAATTAATCTGTCCGAATTCCTCGTTCGCCGCTTGGTGGTCGATGTTTATAATGGTGGTCTTGTAGAAGAATTCCACATTGTCGTCGTAGAGTTTTCCCAAGGCTTCCAGATCGCTGACGCCGACGGTGAAGATGAGATCATATCTAAATTCGCCTGTTCGCGTGGAGACGTCTTCCGGCTTGAACCAGCCGGTTTTCGGGGAAATAATAAAATTAAGCTGATCGGCATCGACGGAATATTTAATTTGGTTGACTTTGGCCTGACTGATATCGAGGGAGACGATGAAGCGCCGGAGATTATCCAGCTGTTTTTTTATTTCCTGGTAAGATGGCAGGAAAAATAAAGGTTCGGATCGATCGTCATTTTTGAATCCGGTGATTTCTGTTTCCACTCCAATTTTTTTTAGGAACAGAAAAAGAGCCAGAGCCGAAGCGATCGCGTCATTATCCCGATCGGCCGGAAAAACTATCAGGACATTTTTTGATTTTTCCAGTTGCCGAAAAATTTGTTGTTCTAAATCTAACATTTTTCAATTATAAACTTCCGCCAATTAGCTTGGGCTTAACTCTTTAATATATAGTTATTTACTGCTAAAGTCAAGGTAAAACTTGATTGACTTAGGGGAATTCGGTTGACTTAAACTCGTTTTTTTGGTAATTTTAATTCATGAAACAAGAATTAGACAAAACCTATAACCCCTCTGAAACCGAGGATAATATTTATCAAAAATGGGAGAAATCCGGATTCTTTAATCCTGATAACCTGGATTTGCCGAAAAACGCTCCTGCTTATACCATTATTCTCCCTCCCCCCAATATTACCGCTAAATTGCATATTGGTCATAGCGCCATGCTGGCGATAGAAGATCTTTTAATAAGATATCGCCGTTTATCCGGATATAGAACTCTATGGGTGCCGGGGACTGACCATGCCGCCATTGCCACCCAGGGCGTGGTTGAGAAGAAAATTCTGAAAGAACAAGGAAAGACTCGCCACGACTTAGGGCGCGAGGCTTTTCTGGCAGAAGTTTGGAAATTTGTCAATGAAACTCAAGCTACTATTCTCCACCAAACCAAAAAAATGGGATCTTCCCTAGATTGGTCGCGTCTAGCTTTTACGCTTGACGAAACGAGACAAAAAGCGGTAACCAGGATGTTTATTGATATGTATCAGGAGGAGGTGATTTATCGCGGCGAAAGAATAGTTAATTGGTGTCCGCGTTGTCACTCGACTTTAGCGGACGATGAAGTTGAACATAAGGAGCAGGTCGCCAAACTCTATACCTTTAAATATTCTTTAGACTTTCCTATTGTCATTTCCACGACTCGTCCGGAAACCAAGTTGGGCGATACTGCTGTGGCCGTAAATCCGAAAGATGAGCGTTATCGCCGATATATCGGCAAACAATATAAGGTTAATTTTTGCGGTCAGGAACTCAATCTTAAAATAATCGCTGATTATAATGTAGATTTGGAATTCGGTACGGGAGCTTTAGGCGTCACCCCGGCTCACTCCGCGATTGATTGGCAAATGGCCCAGGCCAACAGTCTGCCGATAATTAAAGTTATCAATGAAGCTGGCCTGATTAGGGACGGCTTTGGCGTTTATTCTGGTTTAAAAGCGGTAGAGGCGCGCGATTTGATTGTGGCTAAATTAAGAGAACAAGGATTATTAGAAAAAGAAGAAGATATTAATAATAACTTGTCGGTCTGTTACCGCTGTGAAACCGCGATTGAGCCCCTTCCATCCCGGCAATGGTTTATTAGCGTTGACAAGAAGTTAGAACGTTTGGGCGGAAAATCTTTGAAAGAAAAAGCCTTGGAAGCCGCGGCCAAGAAAGAGATTACTTTTATTCCGGAAAGATTTAGTAAAAGCTACTGCGACTGGATGGAAAATCTCCATGATTGGTGTATTTCCCGGCAGATTTGGTTTGGGCATCAGATTCCGGTTTGGTATAAGGGCGAAGAAATCTTTGTCGGTCAAGAAGCGCCGTCAGGAACCGGCTGGATTCAAGATCCCGATACTTTAGACACTTGGTTTTCTTCGGGCATGTGGACATTTTCAACTTTGGGCTGGCCGGATAATTTTAAGGATGGTGTTAAGAGCGGCGATCTGGCGCGCTTTCACCCGACTCAAGTGCTGGAAACCGGCTATGAAATATTAACTCTTTGGATATCACGCATGATTATGATGTCTTTCTTCGCCCTGGGAGAAATTCCTTTCTCAACAGTTTATTTGCATGGCATAATTTTAGATAAGAATGGTAAGAAAATGTCTAAATCCAAGGGCAACGGTGTTGACCCGCTAGAAGTAATCAATCAATACGGCGCCGATGCCGTCAGATTGTCTTTACTCATGGGCTCCACTCCGGGCAATGATACTCGTTATAGCGACGCCAAAGTTGAATCCAAACGCAACTTCGTCAATAAACTTTGGAATATTTCCCGCTTTATTCTTTCCGCCACCGCTGAAAAGTTTTATGCCACCGCTTACCGGACGGCCCCAGCGCCAACCTTGGCGGATAAATGGATTTTAAATAATCTGGCGGCTAGCGCTAAAATCGTTACCGAACATTTGGAAAATTTTAATTTCTCTTTGGCCGCCGAGGAATTGAATGAATTTACTTGGAATAAGCTGGCCGATTGGTATCTGGAAGTCGCCAAGATAGAAAAAAATAAGGAGGAAATATTGATTTATATATTAAAGAACGTGCTGATCTTATGGCATCCGTTTATTCCGTTTGTCACCGAAGAGATCTGGTCGAATTTTAACGCCGATTTATTAATGGTCGCTCAGTGGCCGCAAGACATAGCGGTTAAGACGGCGACCAACGAAGCCGCCATGGTTGAGAAAAAATTCCAAAAAATTCAGGAACTGGTTATCGCTATCAGGAACGCTCGCGGTGAGAATAAGGTTGAACCGGCGAAGAAACTGGAGGCGGTAATTTACGGTCACGAGGACTCCGGGTTATTAAAAGAGCAAATGGAAATAATTATCAATCTTAAAACAGGTTTGAAATCTTTGGAAATACGAGAAAAGGGCGATAAAATAGACAAGGCGATTGCGGCGGTTGTCGGCGGTTGGGAAGTTTATCTTTTGGGCGGCGTTGATAAGAAGAAAGAAAAAGAACGTTTATTGAAAGAAAAAGAAAATTTAGAAAAGATAATTAGCTTGCAATCGGCTAAACTAAGCAATGCCGATTTTGTCGGTCACGCGCCCGAGGAAATTGTGGCCGCGGCCAAGAGTAAACTAGCCGCCTACCAAGCGGAGTTAGAAAAAATAGTTAAAATAATCCAAGGTTTATGACTTTAAAGAAATATTTATGGGTCATGTCCGTCCTGACCGCTGTCTGCTGGGGAATTTTTCTGTTCGTGGCCGGCATCGTCGACCCGACGGCGACTAACTGGCTGGGTTTTCTATTATTTTATCTGGCTCTTTTCGCCTCCTTAAGCGGGATTATCGCCTTAATCGGTTTTCTATTCCGTTTCGTGGTTATAAAAAAAGAATTGGCTTTTAATTCCGTCAAAGTGGCGTTCCGCCAGTCATTCTTATTTTCCTTGTTCATAATCCTGCTCTTAATCTTAAAGGCCGCCGGTCTGTTTAATTGGCTCAACCTTTTACTGCTTATAATAATTTTTTCTATCCTGGAGCTATTTTTAATAAGTTATAAAACCAGCCGATAAAAATATGAAAAACAAATTTAATCAATTGCGCGACGAATTTCTGGAACAATTGGCGCGAGTCAAGACTAATGAGCATTTAAAGGAATTAGAATTGAAATTTTTGTCGCGCCGTGGACGATTAAGCGAATTAATGGGCGGGCTCAAGGATTTAAACGTCGATCTCAAAAAAGAAGCGGGCGAACTGGCTAATAACGTCAAGAAGGAACTGCAAGAAAAATTTAACGCGCTGAGCAAATCTTTGAATAATCTAGTCGCGAAAAATAATGAAATCGATGTTACCTTGCCCGGTGCCAATCTGGCGCAAGGTCATTTGAATCCGATCACTCTTGTCCAGAATGAACTGGAAGACATTTTTTCATCTTTAGGTTTTATGATTCTCGACGGTCCGGAGCTGGAAAGCGATTATTATAACTTCACCGCGCTTAATATTCCGCCGAACCACCCCGCCAGAGATATGCAAGACACCTTTTATGTTGATTATAAGAATAAGGACGGCCACTATGATTTATTGATGCGCACCCAGACTTCCCCGGTTCAGATCAGGGCGATGCAGAAATATGGCGCACCTCTTAAAGCGCTTATTCCCGGACGCTGTTTCAGGAACGAAGCGACGGACGCGCGCCATGAACATACTTTTTATCAGGTGGAAGGGCTACTCATCGGTGAAAATATTAATTTTGCCAATTTAAAAAGTTTTTTGGAAATAGTCGGACAACGTTTATTCGGACCGAACACTAAATTAAGGATGCGTCCGAAATTCTTTCCTTTTGTCGAACCTGGTAATAACGGCGAATATACTTGTTTCTTGTGCCAAGGAAGCGGCTGTCGCGTCTGTAAGCAGACCGGCTGGCTGGAAATAGTCGGCGCCGGTTTGATTCACCCGGAAGTTCTCCGCGCCGGCGGCATTGATCCGGAAATATATTCGGGGCTGGCTTTCGGTTTTGGTTTGAATCGCTTGGCGATGTTGAAATATAATATTAACGATATTCGTCTGTTTAATAGCGGCGACCTTAAATTTTTAGAGCAATTTTAATTATATGTATATATCGCTTAATTGGTTGAAAGACTACGTAAAGATTCCGTCAAAAATAAAGCCGGAAGATATCGCCCAGGAATTGACTAATCATACGGTTGAAGTCGAAGGCTTGATTAATTCCGCGCAGCAATTCAATAAAATTGTCGTCGGAAAAGTTTTATCAGTCATTAAACACCCCAACGCCGATCGCTTGCGCCTGACCGTCGTGGACGTCAAAAAGAAAAAACTGAATATCGTCTGCGGCGCGCCGAATGTCGCTCCCGGGCAGATGGTGGCAATCGCCATGATCGGAGCGCTCCTGCCTAACGGCCTGGAAATAAAAGAATCTTTGATTCGCGGTCAGAAATCGGAAGGAATGATTTGCGCCGAGGATGAATTAGGATTGGGCAAAAATCACGAGGTGATAATGGTCTTAAAAGAAAACGCTAAAATCGGAGAAGCGTTCGCTAAATATTTGAAGGCCGATGATATTGTTTTTGAGATAGATAATAAATCCTTATCTAACCGGCCGGACCTTTTAAACCATTATGGCTTAGCGCGCGAACTGGCGGCCATTTTTAACCTGCGCCTGTTGCCTTATGAAAAAAAGTTCGCTCGCCAAGAGGATTTTTTGGATGCTAAAAATAACCAACTGGAAGTGAAAGTCTCGGCTCCTGACGCCTGCCCGCGTTACCTGGCGGTTAAGGTAAGCGGCCTAGAAATTAAGGAATCGCCGGCTTGGCTCAAGGAAAGATTAGTGGCCGTTAATCAGCGTCCGATTAATAATATCGTGGATTTGACTAATTATGTCATGTTCGATTGCGGCCAGCCGCTGCATGCCTTTGACGCCGCGAAAATGAAAAAAATTCTTGTCCGTCAGGCGGAGAAAAATGAAACAATAGAAACTCTAGACGAGAAAGAACGGGTTTTATCGGTTGATGATTTGGTTATTACCGATGGCCGTCAAACCGTGGCTTTGGCCGGTATCATGGGCGGGCGCAGCAGTGAGATAACTCCTGGAACCAAGGAATTGATTTTGGAATCCGCTAATTTTGCCGCCGCCACTGTCCGTAAAACTTCGCAAAAATTGAATTTGCGCACCGAGTCATCAATCCGTTTTGAAAAAGCCCTGGACCCGGTTCTGCCTGAAATCGCTATTTTTCGTTTCCTGGCGCTCTTAAAAGAAATCTGTCCGAGCATGAAGATAGCCAGCCCTCTAGTAGATATCAATAACGCGGATCAGAAGCAATCAACGGTTGAATTGGATTTAAATTGGCTGAAGAATAAGATCGGTCAGGAGATTCCCCGTGATAACGTTATTAGTATTTTGGAAAAGCTTGGTTTTTCCTTAGACGGCAAAAAAGAGGAAATTTTGAAAGTTTCTATCCCTTCTTGGCGCGCGACTAAAGATATTTCCAGCAAAGAAGATTTAGCCGAAGAAGTTTTAAGGCTTTACGGCTATGATAAGATTGAGGCGCGGTTGCCGGTTTTGGCGATGGCTTTGCCGGAAGTTAACGAGACCGGGAAGATAGAGAGGAAAATAAAAAATATTCTGTGTCTGAAGGGCTCTCTTAGCGAAGCTTATAATTATTCTTTTGTCGGCGAAGATCAACTGAAGAAATTAAATATCGATTTTTTCAATTATCTTAAGCTGGCCAATCCTCTTTCCGGAATCCAGAATCTTTTGCGCCAGTCGCTTACGCCCGGGCTGGTCGCCAACATCAAGACTAATCAGTTTAAGAGCGATGATTTCGGTTTTTTCGAAATCGGCAACGTTTTCTTTAAAACGATGGGTAATGTAATAAAAGATAATATCGAGGGAAATTTTTTACCTTATCAGGAGAAACGTCTCGGGCTCGTTCTTGCCGGAGAGGGTGATTTGCTCGGCCGCCTAAAAAGCGTTATTAATAGCTTGTTTAAGAATTTATTTAATTCGGGGATAGAAACGGAATTTTTGGTTCTTGATAATCTTCCCGGTTGGGCGGATAAATATTCAGCGGCTAAAGTCGTGGTTCTAGGCCAGGAATTGGGGGTTATCGGTTTGCTTAGCCAGGAAGCGACCGCTAACCTGAATTTAAAGAAAGCGACGGCTTTAGCGGAACTAAATTTTAATAAGTTGGTTGAACTGATTCTTAACCAGCCGTCTTTCCGTTGCGTCGAAGCGCCGAAATATCCGCCGGTAATGCGCGATCTGGCCTTTGTCGCCCCGAACAAAATATTGTATAATGATTTGAGGAGGGAAATAAGCCGATTTAATCCGCTTATCAAATCAGTCGAACTGTTTGATGTTTATATCGGAAATAAATTAGCCGGCGGACAGAAAAGCTTGGCGTTCCATTTATCTTATCGAGCTGAAGACCGGACCCTGGTTGCCGAAGAAGTTGATAAGATCCAGGCCGCGCTAATCACTTATCTGGCGCATAAATTTGAAGCGAAACTAAGAGACTTTTAAATCATTAAATAAAAAATATGTTTTCCACTTCGAGCGACATCTTAAATCTGGTTTTAGCCGTCTGTTTGGCTCTACTAACTTTCTTCTTATGTTGGGCGATTTATTATTTTGTCGCCAGCGTCCAAAAAATCCATAAGTTGATTAAAAGGGTGGAGAATGGCGTGATTAAAGCGGAAGGAATTATCGATCTGGCTAAAGACAAGTTGAAAAATAGCGCCACTTACTTTATGATTTTAGGAGAAATCGCCAAGAAGGCGATGGAATTCGTCCAAGCCAAAAGAGACAAGAAAGCCTCGTCTAAGAAGAAATAGACCGGATAGACCGGTAAGAAAATAAATCAAGAACGAAGATTTTAAAAAATAAAAGAGCCCCATTCTGAAAATGAAGGGGCTCTTTCGTATCCGGCAAGATTATTTTTTATAGGTACAGCCGCGATTACTGCATTTGATTTCTCCGTTTTTATCGGTAACCAGCAAGGCTTCGCAATCCGGGCATTTTTCTCCGGTCGGCTGGCCCCAATAAGCGTTTTTACATTTCGGATAATTACTACAAGCGTAAAAGGCGCCACGTTTGCTGAATTTTTTAACGATTTTACCGTCGCCGCAAATCGGACAGGCAACCTCTTGGCCGTCTCCGGGCTGGGCGATATTTTTAATATTTTTACATTTCGGATAAGCGGAGCAGGCCAGGAACGGACCATACTTCCCTACTCTTACTTTCATCGCCGCGCCGCATTTAGCGCAGACTTTGCCGGCGTATTTTTTTTCCAGTTCTAAGGTCTTCGCGTCCGGTTCTTTTTTTTCGCCGCCCTGGTCGCCAGTCATTTTTTTAATATTGCGGCAATCGGGAAACGCGCCGCAAGCCAGAAATTTTCCATAACGCCCGGTTTTAATGACCATCGCCGCGCCGCATTTATCGCAGATTTCGCTTGATTTTTCTTCCGGCATAATATCATTTTTATTGATTTCCATATATTTTTTTTGTAAATTATCGTGAAAGTCTTTGTAAAAATCGCCGATGACCGGTTGCCAGCCCTTTTTTCCGTCGGCGATGAGGTCTAAATTATTTTCCATAGCGGCGGTGAATTGGTAATCGACGATTTTTGGGAAGTGATTCAACAGTAAATCGGTGACGACAAAAGCGATACTGGTCGGTTTAAGTTTTTTGTTGTCATCGCGTTCCACGTAATTGCGGACAATGATCGTATTGATGGTCGGCGCGTAAGTGGACGGACGGCCGATGCCATGTTTTTCCAATTCCTTGACCAGGCTGGCGTCCGAATATCGCGCCGGCGGATTGGTGGAATGCTGGTCGGAACGCAAATCCAGTAAGGCGATGGATTGTTTTTCTTCTAAGAGCGGCAATTCCTGTTCTTTAGTATTTTCCGGCCAGATTTTCAGATAACCGGGAAAAACCAGCATCTGCCCGTTAGCGCGGAAAATATAAATTTCTTTATCGTCCACGGCCTTGACGTCGATAGCGGTCGCGGCCAGTTTAGCGGCCGGCATTTGGCTGGCAACCGCTCTTTGCCAGATTAGGCGGTATAAACGTTCTTGGCTTTTATCCAATTTAGCCCCCAACTCTTCCGGAGTATTATGGGCTTCGGTCGGGCGAATCGCTTCATGAGCCTCTTGAGCGTTTTTGCTTTTATTTTTAAAAACACGTCCGCCCTTGACCGCGTAATCGGCGCCTAAATTTTTCTTAAGCCAGGCCTCGGCTTCGCCTAAGAACTTCGGAGACAGATTAAGCGAATCGGTTCGCATGTAGGTAATATGCCCTTCTTCATATAGTTTTTGGGCGACGGCCATGGTTTGTTTGGCGCTGAATCCGAGGTGGCGATTAGCGGATTGCTGCAAAGTCGAAGTCGTGAAAGGCGCGCCCGGATTCTTGCTGACCTGCTTTTTTTCTATTTTGTCGATGGTATAATCGGCCGGTTGGAGGATTTTTTTTAACTCCTCCGCGTCGGTTTTTTTTATTTTCAGCTTGTCAAAAGTTTTGTCGCGGATTTTATATAAATCAGCGGTAAATTTTTCTGTCTCTGTCCCGCCGCTGAAATCGGCCGATAAGCTCCAATATTCTTCCGGGATAAAGGCCTGGATTTCTCGTTCCCTTTCGACTATCAAACGAGTAGCGACGCTTTGGACGCGGCCGGCGGATAAGCCCTTGGCCACCTTTTTCCATAAGAAGGGGGATAATTCATAACCGACCAGGCGATCAAGCACGCGACGCGCTTGTTGCGCGTCAACCATATTTAAATCAAGCGGGCGCGGTTTTTCCAGGGCTTCTAGAATGGCATTTTTAGTAATTTCATGGAAAGCGATTCTCTTAGTCTTTTTTTCATCTAATCCTAGAGCCTGAATCAGATGCCAAGAGATTGCTTCTCCTTCACGGTCTTCATCAGACGCCAAAATGACTTCCGAAGCTTTTTTGGCGTCGGCCTTTAAGCCGCTGACGATTTTTTTAGCCTTGGTCGGGATGACATATTTGGGCGTGAAACCATTTTCAATATCGACGCCCATTTCACTTTTGGGAAGATCGCGAATATGGCCGAATGAAGATTCGACTTGGTATTCTTGGCCCAGGAATTTACCGATGGTTTTGGCCTTGGTTGGAGACTCGACGATTATTAAAGTCATAAGAGCAAGATAATTTAATTTAAATCATAACCGTATTCGCTATTTTTAGCAATCCCTTGGATTTCCAATATACTTAGTGTACTATTTACGACCGCGGTGTCAAGGTTTGTTTTTCTGATTATTTCATCGGAACTGATTTTTTCCGCGCGTTCCGATGTTTCCTTTAATATTTTATAGATTATAGCTTCGTTTTCGTTTTTTGGAAAAAAGAGCGGCCTTCCGGCGAGGCGTTTTTTAATTTTATTATTTCTGTCACTGTCGTCGTTTAATCCGTAGACCTCTAGAATATCGGCGGTGGCAGTTATCGGTCTGGCGCCGGATTTAATCAGTTTATTGGGGCCGGCGGAAAATTCGGCGAAGATATTTCCCGGCACGGCCAAGACTTCCCGATTTTCTTCTAAGGCCCAGTCGGCTGTGATTAAGGCGCCGGATTTTATCGGCGCTTCAACGATTAAGGTCGCTTGCGCTAATCCGGCGATAATGCGATTGCGTTGCGGGAAGTTTTGTTTATGGGGCGGAGTACCTGGCGGAAATTCGGAAATCAGGGCGCCGCCATGATTAATGATATTTTCCGCTAAACGGCGGTTGGCGGCCGGATAAATATTTTTAAAGTCCAGGCCGGAACCGAGGACCGCCCAAGTTTTTCCTCCCAGTTCTAAAGTTTTTTGGTGCGCTAAAGCGTCTATTCCTAAGGCCAAACCGCTGATAATTTCTATTTCTGATTCAATTACTCCCGGTAATAATTCGGCGATGGCCTTACTTCCGTAGGCGCTGAATTTTCTGGAACCGACGACTGCCAGACGTCTCTTCGCGCTACTTTCAATTTCTCCTTTATAATATAAGACCGGCGGCGGAACCGCTATTTCTTTAAGCAGAGCCGGATAATCAGGGTCTTTCCAAGTGATGAAAGAAATTTCTTCTTTTTTTAGTTCACTGATTATATTGGCGATGGAAGCCGCCGAGGATTTTCTCCAGTTTATAAAAGCGTCCGCTAAAGAGGGGTTGAGGCCGGCGCGTTCCAATTCCCAGGCGTTAGCGAACCAGGCCTGGTGCATATCAGGAAAAAATTTCTCCAGTCGTTTCATATTTACCGGTCCGATTTTTTGGAAATAGCTGAAGGCTAAATAATAATATTTGTCTTCGTAGGTGATGTTTTCGTGGTTCATAATAATTTAATAAAATCCCCCTAAATTTTTTAGGAGGATTTTATGTTTATTTTATATCTTTTATATTGAGTTGGGATGATAATTCTTTAAGCTTGATTTTCTCTTCGCCGCTGAAATTATCTAGAACGAATTTATCGGGCGGAACATGCGTTCGGAGCAGGTCATTTTTAATGCCGCAGCGCAGACGAGTGAATTTTTTAGTTTTTAAATGATCAATAATCGACTGGACGCCTCGATGTCCGGCGCTGCCGGAATCCGTGGCGATTTTATAGTCTCCAAAATTTAAATCTAAGTCGTCATGAATAACCGTCAGAATGTTTTGTAAATCCGCGTCTTTCTTTTTAATCAAGCCGAAGTTTTTTGGCAGCAGCCCGTAGTAATCCAATATTTTTCGGACGCTGGTTCCTGATTCATTCATGAAGGTCAATGGTTTGACGAATAAAAAATCGCCGTCTTTATAAAGAAGCGCGTTGAATTTCTTATTCTCCGACCAGTTCACGTCGCCGAGAAGATTATCTAAAATCAGCCAACCGGTATTATGGCGCGCGCTCTTATATTGTTCCCCGGGATTGCCCAGGCCGACGATGATTTTCATATTATTCTTCGTTACTGGTTGATTTCCTGTTTGGCGCTTCATTATAGGTCGTATGTGATTTTTTATTTTTTGTAACGCGGACACTAAGCGGCGTTCCGGTAAAACCAAAGCGTTCCCGCAGACGATTTTCCATAAAACGAACGTAAGAGAAATGAAGATCGTCGTTCGGCCCTATTCTGACGATAAAAGATGGCGGGTTATGATCCTTCTGGCGGAATTCATAAATCCGCGGCGCCTTCAGTCCCTTTCCTTTGGCCGGTTTATGGATCTTAACGACCGCTTTCATGAATTTGTCACATTGCGAATCGCTCAATTCCAATTTTCTCTGGGTCGCGATCGTGATAATCAAATCTAAAATCTTATTAACCTTCTCGCCGGTCTTAGCGGAAATGAATTGGATGGGGGCCCAGGTCGCAAACGGCAGCTTATCGTAAATTATTTCCGTCCATTTCTTGGTATCCCTATTTTCCAGTTTATCCCATTTATTGGCGATGAAGACCAGGCTCTTTCCCCGATCTTTTATCTCTTGGATAAGTTTGGCGTCCTGATGGGTTATCGGTTCGCTGATATCCATGACTAGGAGGGCGATATCCGCCCTTTCTAAAGATTTTAAAGATTTTTGTACGCCCAGTTTTTCAAAACCGATGGTGTTGCGGCTATGACGGGCGATTCCGGCCGTATCTACCAGGGTGATATTTTCGCCCTTATAAATTATTTTGGTATTTTGCGATTCGCGAGTGGTGTGAGCAACCGGGCTGACGATAACTCTCTCATAACCGAGAATGGCGTTTAATAGAGATGACTTGCCGACGTTCGGTTTGCCGATGATACAAACATTTATTCCGTTTGTGTCTTCTTCCGCTATTTTTTTATTTTTTCTCGGCTTATCCAGCTTGTCGATAATAGTGTCCAAGAGGTCGCCGGTGCCCAGTCCGCTGGCCGCGGAAATGATCCGCGGTTCTCCTAACCCGAGTCGGTTGAATTGTGCCGCCTCGGAAGCGTTTTTAAAATTATCTATCTTATTGGCGACCACTAAAGTTTTCTGGCGGTACTCGGAATTTTTTTTGAAGCCGGCCGCCATGGTTTTGTCTTCCGGTAATAATCCGGTTTTTGCGTCCACTAAAAATATAATCAAGTCCGCTTGGTTAAGATAATTTCTGGCTTGTTTTTGCGTTTGGCTGTCAATGTCATCTTCAGTTATTTTCCGATTGCTTAAAGCGCGTGAATCAATTATTCCGGCTGTATCCACCAAATCAAAAGCGCTGCCGGACCATTCGACCGTGCCTAAATTACTGTCGCGAGTCGTCCCGGCGATATCAGAAATCAAGGCTTGTCTTTTTTCGACCAAGCAATTAAAAAGGGTGGATTTGCCGACATTAGTCCGGCCGCAGATGACGACGAGGGGCAGGTTTTTATTGAGGTTTTCCATATTTTTGTTTATTCGGCTTTATTGGCGTCCGTGCCAATAACCAACAAGAAGTCGGGAGCAGTGCTGGTGGCTTGATAATCGCTTATCCAGGCCGGAAAATTAAAAGATTGAGCGGCGCCAACCAATGTTTCTAGAGTCTTAAGAGATTTTTCTTTGACAGTGGAGGTCGCTAAACTATAAACGGTGGTTTGAGTATAATTCCTTTCCGGAGCGTTGCCGATTTTTGAAATTATAAAACCGGATTGCTCAAGGATGACGGCGGTTTTGCCGGCCAAGCCGCTGATCCAGGTACCGTTTAAAATTACTACCTGGGCGGCATCGGTAATTTTAACTATCTTCTTGACCGGAGTCATGACCGATTCGGCCGAGGAAGCGGTAAAAATATTTTTAACCAGATTCCTTACTTCCGAAAAATTTCCCGAACGCGGCGTTAAGATATAGGCGCCGTTTTCGCCTGCGCCCGATATCAATAATCCATCCGGGGCGTCACTTAAGACTTTATTGATTATTTGGGAACGGTCGACATTTTTAAACATTTCCCAAAATCGTAAAACTTCCCAGGTGTTGAGATTAGTAGAAATACTTTTACTGAATTCGTTGACCAATTTAGTGATCATCACCGGATTTAACAGCGTCTTGCCGGATAGCAATTTATTTTTTACCGCCTCAAGAATTAATTGTTGACGGCGGGCGCGAGCAAAGTCAGAACCTTCGGAGCCGAGAGCGTGACGGCTGCGCGCGTACTTCAGAGCCAAAGAACCGTCCATGGTTTGTAATCCTTTCTCGATATGCAAATGTTCATAGCGTGAGTAATAATCCGGATTATCTTCTTGACCAAAGATAGGATAAGAATAATCATTAAGGACATTTTCCACGTTAACCTCAATCCCGCCCAGCTCATCAATGATATTTGAGAATCCTTCGAAATCCACTCGGACATAATAATCAATCGGCGTTTGTAATAATTCGGCGAAAGCTTTTGCGGTCACTTCTCCGCCGCTGCCCGAATTGTCCTTCTCGGCGTAAGCGTTGATGCTATTTACTTTCTGCCAATTGCTGACCGGAGCGACTAGATCGCGCGGAATGGAAATAAGGGAAATTTGTTTGGTCGAGGGTTGAAAACTCGCCAACATCATAGTATCGGTCAAATAGGCGCCATCGTGGCCCTCCCCGCCCATACCTAAAAGCAGAACATTCACGCGGTCATTCTCCTCGCCCTTCAGAGTCTTATCGGAAATCGGAACCAGATGTTTAAGCTTGTCGAAAAAGCCGGTTCCGGAAAACCAATTAGTTCCGTTTTGGCTGGATATCAAAACTTTTCCGGAGAAGATCAACCCGATGACGATTACCGCGATAACATAAGTTATGATTCGCTTTCTTCTTTTATTCGGGATAATAATTTCTTCCGGATCGCCTGATAAGCGTCGGGCGCGCTTTTCTTCTTCTTCCATTTTTTGCTTGAAATCAATCATAAAATTGTCGGGCTGCCGGGAATTGAACCCGGATTACACGCACCCGAAGCGTGCGTAATACCGTTATACCACAGCCCGTGGCGTTAACTCGTGGACTTGAGGGGACTCGAACCCCTTACCTCTGCAATGCGAATGCAGCGCTCTACCAGATGAGCTACAAGCCCAGGCTTTTACTTTTGTCGGGTTGCCCGGAATCGAACCGGGGCTACATGCACCCCATGCACGCGTACTACCATTATACTACAACCCGGGAAAACCAAAAAAAAGGCTACGACCCTTTATCTCATATTACCATAAAAAATTAATTTTTCAAGTCCATTTTTAGGTCCTTTTTATTTTCTTGTCCTCTCTCCATTCTTTTGTCCATTATCTCGATAATTTGCTAAAAGCGGCCGATTAAATTAAAATAATAATATATAAACGATCCATATGAATAAACAAAAAATCATCTTTTCGGGTATTCAGCCCAGCGGTCAGATGCACATCGGTCATTATATCGGAGCCATTTCCCAATGGGTGGAGATGCAGAAGGATTATGATTGCGTTTTTTCCATAGTTGATTATCATGCCATTACCGTCAAGCAGAATCCGGAAGAATTACGTCGGCGCATTATTGAGGTGACTAAAATTTATCTGGCCGCCGGCATTGATTCACAAAAATCCATTATCTTCCAGCAATCCGCCATCCCGGCGCATACCGAACTTGCTTGGATTTTTAATTGCTATGGAGCGCGGATGGCCGACTTAAATAGGATGACGCAGTTTAAAGACAAGGCCGGGGAGAATCGTGAATCTGTCGGCGTCGGCCTTTTTGATTATCCGGTGCTTATGGCCGCTGATATATTGTTATATGATACGGACATTGTCCCGGTCGGTGAAGACCAAAAACAACACGTGGAACTCGCGCGCGATATCGCCCGCCGTTTTAATAGTGAATTTGGGGAGATTTTCAAGATTCCTCAATCGGTAGTACGCCAGGAAGGAGCCAGAATTATGTCCTTGCTTGATCCGGCTAAAAAAATGAGTAAAAGCGACGTTAATCAGAATAATTGTATCGCCTTATTAGACTCTCCCGAGGCCGCCAAGAAAAAAATTATGCGTGCTGTCACTGATTCCGGTATAGAGATTACTTATGATCTGGTGAATAAACCGGCAATCGCGAATTTATTAACAATTTACGCACAGTTAGGCACGCGGCAAGTTAAGAGATTGGAAAAAGATTATGCGGGCCATGGTTATGGTGAGTTTAAAAAAGATTTAGCCGAAGTCGTCGCTAAATTTTTGGAGGATTTCCAGAAGAAATATAATAGAATATCAGATGATGACGTTGTTAAAATTTTAGAAGACGGCCGGAAGAAAGCCGAAGCTATCGCTCAAAAGAAATTGGAAGAAGTTAGGAAGTTGATTGGAGTGAGATAAATTATAATATATTTATAAAAATGTATGAGCGAACAGCTTCCAATGGGGACGGAATTTATTCCCCCAAAACCCGATAAGGCGGCAGATAAAGTAGCACAACTTAGAAAAGAATTTGAAGAAGCTTTGCATGGAATTGACCGTGAAGGGGGATTTCAGTTAGCCATGCCATTACTCTATAAATATCAGGCCGCCGTTCCCTTTTTTGAGCTGGGAGTAAAGTTAGGTCAAGAAGATCCAAAAATAGTTCAAGAACTTATTGATGAAATAAAAGGAAAATTGGCGGCCGGAGAACAATCTGTCGGCCAACAGATTCGTCCTAATCAGTATCCCAGAGGAAAAAAATAAAGGCAGTTCAATATTTAAGTATCAAAAAACCTCTAATATTAGAGGTTTTTTGTATGTAATCATGTTGATATTTTGAGTCTAATTAGCATCAATTCATTGTTGCCTCGCGGCAACCACTCCGATATCATATCGGAGGCGACTAATTCTTCTTCCACGTGGAAAGAAGAATTTTCTCCCTAGAAAGGAGGTGATCCATCCACAGCTTCCGCTACGGATGCCTTGTTACGACTTCGTCCCTGTCATCAGTCTTGCCTTCGTCCCGCTAATGCGAGCCTTCGGGCACTACCAACTCCCTTGACGTGACGGGCGGTGAGTACAAGACCCGAGAACGTATTCACCGTGGCATTCTGATCCACGATTACTAGCGATTCCAGCTTCATGAGGGCGAATTTCAGCCCTCAATCCGAACTGAGAAAAGTTTTAAGGGATTGGCTCCACCTTGCGGTTTGGCGTCCCTCTGTACTTCCCATTGTAGCACGTGTGTTGCCCAAGGCGTAAGAACCATGCTGATTTGACGTCATCCCACCTTCCTCCCATTTAAAACGGGCAGTCTCCCATGACATGTAAAACATAGGATCAGGGTTGCGCTCGTTTCCCGACTTAACGGTACATCTCACGACACGAGCTGACGACAACCATGCAGCATCTGTCTAGCACCCTCGAAGGCGGATCTGTTTCCAGATCTTGCAGCTAGATGTCAAGCCTTGGTGAGGTTCCTCGCTTACCGTCGAATTAAACCACATGCTCCACCGCTTGTGCGGGTCCCCGTCTATTCCTTTGAGTTTTAGCCTTGCGGCCGTACTCCCCAGGCGGGATACTTAACGTGTTAACTTAAAATAGCAGCTCTGGCAGGGTCGATACTGCCAATGCTTAGTATCCATCGTTTACAGCGTGGACTACTGGGGTATCTAATCCCATTCGCTCCCCACGCTTTCGTCCACTGAGTGTCAGAACTGTCCTAGCAAACTGCCTTCGCATTTGGTGTTCTTGCTGATATTAATGGATTTAACCCCTACACCAGCAATTCCGTTTACCTCTTCCAGTCTCTAGTTTGTCCATCTCTCCCGCTGACTCGAGGTTGAGCCTCGAGATTTAACAGGAGATGCGATAAACCACCTACGGACGCTTTACGCCCAATAAATCCGGATAACGCTTGGGGCCCTCGTATTACCGCTGCTGCTGGCACGAGGTTAGCAGCCCCTTATTCATCAGGTACCGTCATTGATTCGTCCCTGATAAAAGAATTTTACACCCCGAAAGGCTTCTTCATTCACGCGGCGTCGCTCCTTCAGACTTTCGTCCATTGAGGAAGATTCTTGACTGCAGCCTCCCGTAGGAGTCTGGGCAGTGTCTCAG
>JAPLVZ010000010.1 GCA_026396805.1 Candidatus Falkowiibacteriota bacterium | reverse complement strand
TACACCGATGAAAAAATATCTGCTATTATTGAACTGATGAACAACACTCCGAGAAAACGATTGGGTTTCCGGACTCCGCAAGAAGTATTCAGCGAACTTTATTTAAAAGAGCGGTGTTGCACTTGAGGGTGAAATGCGGGATACCTTAAAAAGGCCTAAAAGTAAAAGGGTAGTTACCTACAGTTTGTCTACTCTATGCCCTAGACTTCCTTACTAAATTGCGTCATCCATTAGGTTGTAATAATTACAACTATATGAACCAGACGACTACAACCTTAGAGCCTAAAACGGCTCTTATGGGGCGCAACAGGGCTAATTTAGAGGTACTAGCTCCAGAAATGAAATATTGCCTCTATGCCCGCAAATCTTCCGAGGAAGATGAACGCCAGGCTCTTTCCATAGACTCTCAAATCAAGGAAATGCTGGAAATGGCTGTTCGGGATAATATCCAAATAAACGAGATCCGAAAAGAAAGCCATTCGGCCAAAGACTCTGGACAAAGGCCAGTCTATAACCAGTTATTAGCCGATATCAGGGAGGGAGTATTTAATGGCGTCCTTTGCTGGGCGCCGGATAGGTTGAGTCGCAATGCTGGGGATTTAGGATCTATTGTTGATTTAATGGATCAGGGGAGATTGATAGAAATCAGGACACACGGCCAAAGATTTACTAATAGCCCCAATGAAAAATTCCTACTGATGATATTAGGTTCTCAAGCTAAATTAGAAAACGATCATAAAGGTGAAAATGTAAAACGAGGATTAAGAGCTAAATGCGAACAGGGCTGGCGGCCTGGCCGGCCGCCGATTGGCTATCTACATGACAAATACGCGGACTACGGGCAAAAAAAAGTATTTCTTGACCCGAAGCGAGCGCCAATAGTTAAACAAATATTTGAGAAAATGGCTCATGAACAATTTAGTTGCCGCAAGATATATAGATGGCTTAAGGAAGAGACTGATTTCCGGACGAAAAATGATAAATTCATGACCATCAGCATGGTTCAATTGATGATAAGAGAGCCATTTTACTATGGCGAATTTGAATATCCGGTTAAAAGTAATAAATGGTATAGGGGCGGCTATGATCCAATTATTTCCAAGGATTTATATACTGAGGCTAATGAGAGATTAAAAAGGGGTAATATCTCAAGGCATGAATGTAAAGAATTTGCTTTTACCAAACTCATTAAATGCGGACATTGCGGCTCAGGGATAACGGCCGATGAGAAATTTAAAAAACTGAGCGATGGCTCAGTTAAAAGATATGTCTATTACGGCTGTGCGCGGTCAAAAGATATTGACTGCAAAGGTGGTTATCTTAGAGAAGAAGAATTAGTTGAACAGCTAGTCCGATTGATAGATAAGTTGGATATAAATATGCTAGGTATAAAGCGCCAATTCAATAAAGAAAATGAGAGGTATTATAAGTTCAGTAAGGGGGTATTAGGAAAGGCTGGAGTCGACTTCGACAAGCAGAAAGATATAGATATACGCAATTATGCCAAATATGTGCTTAGAGAGGGATTAATCCTTGAAAAACGAGAGGTTTTGGGGTATTTAAAAGGAGCTTTAATTATAAAAAATAAACGCATTTTTAGTAATTGATTAATACTATTAAAAAAGGTATAATAATCAAGTAAAATTTCATTTATGTCTATAGATTTAAGTATTATAGAAAAAGATAATAATACTCTTGAAAAGAAGTTCAAGGGTATTATTCAAATTAACCCAGATTTAAAAAGAAGCCTCGTTAGTTTTCAAGCTAATAAGGCCTTAGCTGGATATCGTTGGTATAAATTTAAAGAAGGTTATTCATCTTCTCTGGTTGAATATGTTTTAAAGAAATTAAATATAAAAAACGGGGCCTTAATAGATCCATTTGCCGGAAGTGGCACCTCCCTGTTTGTAGCTAATGAAAATGGAATAAATGCTGTGGGTATAGAACTTCTACCAATTGGGCAAAAAATCATTGAGGTCAGAAAAAAAATTATACAAAATTCATCAAAAAAAATATTAGAAACTCTAAAAATATGGCTGATAAATAAACCCTGGATTAGCGAAAAAAAAGCGCAAGATATTAACTATCTGAATATTACTAGAGGAGCTTTCCCTAAAGATACTGAAATTTTTATTGGGAAATACATAACATCCACAAATAAAGAGAAGAATCCCGATATAAGGGAAATTCTCATTTTTGTTTTTTTGTGTATTTTAGAGGAGATAAGTTTTACAAGAAAAGACGGACAATACTTAAGATGGGATTACCGATCCGGACGTGGCGAAGGTAAAAATGCATTCAATAAAGGTATTATCAAAAAATTCGATGAGGCGATAGTTAATAAACTAAATCAAATAATCGAAGACATAGAAAAAACAAACATTGATATAAAAATAAATAATAAAAAAATAGACACTATCAATGGATCATGCCTAGAAGGTTTAAAAAAATTAAAAACAAAATCTTTTGATATTCTAATGACTTCCCCGCCTTATTGTAATAGATATGACTATACTAGAACTTATGCATTAGAGCTGGCTCTACTGGGCGCCAACGAAGAATCTTTAAAGAAAATGCGGCAAGACATGATGTCTTGCACGGTTGAAAATAAAGATAAAAATAATTTAGAAGAATCTTTTTCTAAGAATGTATATCGAAATGTTTCAAAAGCTTTTAACGGGCAAAAGGTACTTCAAGACATACTTAAATATTTGGAGCAGGAAAAAATAAAGAAAACGCTAAATAATCCCGGAATAGTGAGGATGGTAAAAAATTATTTTTTTGAATTATCATTAATCATCTTTGAATCAGCAAGAATACTAAAAAAGGGCGCTTATTTTGTTATGGTTAACGATAATGTAAGATACGCTGGAATAAACATCCCGGTAGACTTAATCCTATCGGATATAGCTCAGAATGCTAAATTAAAAGTTGAGAAAATTTGGGTCTTACCTACCGGTAAAGGAAATAGCAGCCAGCAAATGGGAAAACATGGGAGACAAGAACTAAGAAAGTGTGTTTACTTATGGAAAAAACTATAAATTAATTAACCATTTTACTAAATCATCTACCTGTTCTTCATTATTCAAATTCGCAGCATGAGACAATCTACCATCATTTAACTGTTCATAAATTTCTTCGGCCATGGAAAACTCAATCGCCGCACCAACAAAAAATAGGTGCGGTTTTTGCTTTTTTAGAGAAGTTCTGATTCGACTTAAAGCGCTGTTGGCGGTTTTCCAGTGTTCATCGGCGCCGGCGGGATCTATCCCCCCCTTTAATTCTCCACACGCCAAATAATTATCATCTTTAAGTAATAAAGAATTTGCATCACTCTTATTATTACTTTTTAATAAAATTAAATCTATGTTTTTACCAATTCTTGAAGGCTTAATATCAAATAACAATATTCTATTATTCCAAGATAACTGCTGAATCTTACCAGTTTTACTTTTAAAAATCTTGGGTGAAATCTTTTTCTTTTTTAAATTATTTAATATAAGATTAACTAATTTAACACCTGCATTAGCTCCTGTTAAGTTTCTCATACTTCCGCCCAAAGAATCACCTTTAGTTAATAAATATCGGAAAACCACTTCGTCATTAAAATTATTTTTTGTATTATCATTAATTTTTTTCAAAACTCGTTTAGTTGCAAACACTAGTTCTTGGTGGGTTAATTGGGATTTTGCTTTATCGGAAAAACCACAAGCAGATGATAGCTCTTCGTATATTTTTTCATCTTTCAATAAATCATCGAGACTCTTTGCTTTGTTTATAGCATCTTTCAAAGTAAAAGCACTTTTTATATATGGAGCCGCTTTATCAATTTTTTGTAAAGCTTGAGCGGAAAACCCCTGACATATGTCGGATTGAGTAGTTTGCAAATCTTTAGCATTTTTTACGAATTTATAATGCATATAAACCTATTTACTATTAATAATCTCCCCTTTTGTCTTTTGATTTAGATAATATTCGAACGCCTTACTAATAAAATTATGTCTTCTCAATATGGAACTTGATTCAACAGATGCTTGAGAGATATATTTTTGAAATTCTTCTAAAATAAAGCTATTCTCTGGCTTTTTATATTTACCTACTAATTCTATATTTTTTTTGATTTCTGATAATAACTGTAAATAAAATTTAACAAATTCCGATATAAGAGATCTATTTTGCTTTGTATATAGATTTTCAATAAATAAATACGCCGTAACAGCAATAGCCCTGCTTGATATAGATGTCGCGTTATCTCCGAAATCTTCGTCCATAATTTCTAGCACCTTTCTGATACGCGCTAAATTTTCATCATTTTTTGATACATCATTTCTTTCTTTAAAAAAGTCTACTAGATCATCGTATCTAGCTCGAACAAAACTACCATTATTATTGTAGCTAAAAGAATTTATACAAATCTGAGCTAGAGTAAATTGTCGAGAAAACCTTTTTTCAGAAAGTTTTGTGTTTCTAAAAAACGGAGCATCCTTGCCCATTTCTGTATAAATAAAATTTCTCATCGACCCCATATCCATCTTTAATAGTTCCCCGCTATTAAGTCTGATGCCGAGTTGCAGTCTACTAAATATCTGCCTTATAAATTCATCTTCTAACTCAGGATATATAACAAAAGTAAGCTCAAAATCTTCAATTTTTTTAGCTAGAGATGGCAGTTCTTTTTTTAATTGTTTATAAGTATACTTCTCGCCAGCGATCCTAACGACCAACGAGTCCGTGTTATCATCTGGTTTAAAAAAATTTAATAACGTTGACATTCTCTGCTTACCGTCGATACATTCATAATCGAATTGTTCGCCTTTTTTAACTTCCGCTAAATATATTTTAGGTATATCAATATTTTGAATTATTGAATCCAAGAGTTCTTCCTGATTCTTTCTAGACCATATTTTTTCTCTCTGATAGTCAGCGTCTAAATCGATCCTATAAATCCAATCATCTATAAGTTTGGCTACGGGTATACCTAATATTTTTCTTTTTAATTTTGGCTTACTGATATTTTCCATATAAATTTATTTTAAGACTTTTTTAATATATTCTGTTTTAGGCAAACGACTGCCATACGCCCTTCTTATTTTAGCTGCTAACCATGTTTTAAATGGATTTATTGGTTTGGCATCAGGGATTAACGACTGCTCAATTTCATTTAATGGTTTTACATTTGGAAAAAACCCCAAAAAGTTCTTTATATTTCTCCCGACTTTATCTGGGCCAATAACTTCTATATCGAATGCGGCGCCTTTCTCTAAATGAGCCTTAAATAATAAATCAATTAAGTGAAAATCATTTTGGCTTAAAGAGCAGCCAACTATACGTAAAATATCACATTCTATTAATATTTCCAGAGCCTTATTCCAAATAAAATTATACGGCGCATGGATATAGCTTTTATTAGACCCAAGCGGAATAATCTGAATATTTCTTTTTCTGCCATTTATATTTATTCTATCCCAGTTAAAAGAGCCATGCAGTTTTAATAAAGGAATTCCCTCTGTATCATTTGGATAAAAAAAATAATTTGGACGTTTTGTTCGATAAATTTCTTTATAGGCTAAATCTAAAACGTCATCATAATTTAAAGATATTAGTCCTAAAAGTTTTTCTTTTTTCTTAAACTCATTATCATTGTGGAGATCGAGTAAGGCTTTATACAGATAAAAAGAACTTTTTTCTTTTTTTATAATTCCTTTAATATCTTTTTCTACTAAACCTTTTAGATATACTGTTTTCTTTTGCCAGTTACAAATTCTGCTATTCTCAATGAGACTAATAAATAATTCGATATTTAATGATCCACTTGTTGAGGAAACCATGATTATATCTTTCAAATAACTACTTTTATTAACAGCCTGAGCCATTACTCTACTAGAAACATCACTTATCAATAGTCCTTTCTTTTTTTTAAAAGCCTCGGAGAGTGGATCTTTTGCTAAATTAGCTAATTCAGCATGCGTAGCTCCAGCTCCAAATAAATACACTATTTTTTTCGGTGCTTCTGCACGCATACTAAATATATTTATTATATTTTCTTTAGAAAAATTTTATCTTTTCTTTATCTTTCCTTCATAATCCCACATATTTGTGCAAAAGTCAAAGCAAAAAACACCTCTTTTACGAGGTGTCTCTTGCCTTAAATATTGAATTTTAGCGCTAATTTGACGTGTGTCGGTCACCCACACGAAAAATGTGTTGGCTGCGGGACCTGGATTCGAACCAGGATAAATGGCTTCAAAGGCCATGGTCCTGCCGTTAGACGATCCCGCAATGAATATTTATTCCCTCTACCCAACCCTGTATCCTTCTATTCAAATTCGTACTTCTACGCACGATGACTCTTAACAGCCCATGATAACTTTCGCCGCGATTCTTTCTATTACTATTGATCTGATTACGCTTCCAAGTCACCTTCCTAAACTCATTAAGAGAGAACCCGGTCGCTTGGGACCAATATTTTTGCACTTCCAGTAATTTCTCAGCTGCTGTTTCGTGAAGAAATATCCAAAAATGGATATCATTCCTAGGAACTTCACAAATATCGATTAACCATCTTAAGAATACCTTTATTAAGAATGGATCGGAGTTTCCTAGCGCCACCAAACTGCCTCTTCCTCTTTCTTTTTGTCCTTCAGCCCAATAAAGAGCAACCCCAAAAAGCCATAAGTCCCGAATGCTTAATTGACCAATATCGCCGCGCGCTTCATCTTTAATTCTCTTAGTAGTGGAGATCCTTATTTCTCTTTTTCTTTCCCCGCCTTTTTTTATTGTCGCCATTTTCTTATCCGTAAGCCTCTGCTTTTGCGGTTGACTCAATCCGACGCTCCTCAGCCATATAGAGAGCGTGGATTTCGCCACTGAGACCTCTTTTAAAATCTCGGAATAAGAACGGCCTTTTCTTCTAAGCTTTACGGCTTTTTCTTTGTCGGATGTTTTAGATACCATGCGAACTACAGTTAATATTTCCTTAATTATACCATCGTGGTTCTAAAACACAAGTATCCAACATAATTTTTAAAGTCCCGATCATCTTCTTAATTTAAAATACCCTCTCAAGAGGATATTATTAAAAATGGAGCGATATGTCAACCCGAGCGTTCTTCCACGGAAACGGTTTATCCTCTTAAACCTTGGCGTATTTCCTGACCGCAAACAAGCTGGCGACAATATTAATGACTAAAACCGCCAAAAGCTGAACTCCGAAAATCAAGAAAAAATTATCCACGAAATAAGAAAGGATATTGACGTTATAGCCCATAAAGAAAGTTTCCAGATAGGGCTGGAGCAATGTCAAAAACGGATAAAAAATAGAAATGATTATCAAAATACTGACCAGCGCGTAAACCAGCGCGGAAAACACATAGGGCATAAAGATAAAAGAATTGGAAGCGCCGACAAGCCGCATGATTTCAATCTCCTGGCGGTGCGTATAAATCGCCACCCGAATAGTGTTATAAACGACGAGTAAGCTCGTCAGCACAAAAATCATAATCAGCACTAAGCCGACTTCGTTAACCCGCTTGGTGATATTATTAATCTTATTTAAAATAGCGGAGTTATCGGAAAAATCGCGCGATTCAATGATAGAACTATCCAGCATTTTCAAATCATTGATAACCAGATTAGATTCGTCAAAATTTTTGGGAATAACCGTTAAGCTCGGAGACAGCGGATTGCGGCCCAATTCCTGCAAAGCCGCCAGGACGGTCGGGTCATTCTCGTATTTCGCCCGGAAAGACACGATCGCGCTTTGTTTGGAAGTATAGATGACTTCTTTGACTTTCGCCGAAGCGGCGATTTTATTCTTTAAAGCGATGATTTCGCTTTCCGCCGTTTCCGGTTTCAAATAAAGGCTGATATCGATCTTCTCTTTTATGGCCGCCACCGCGTTATCGCTGATAAGCCGCACGGTCGCGAGCGTGTTGATGGAAAACAAAGCGAGTAAAAGAATAGTGATCGTCACGATAGTCAGCCAAATATTCCTGACGATGTCCTGGAAGCTGAATTTGATGATGTGATAAAGAGAAGGCATAAAAAAATATTTTAAAGCAAGTACTTGCCGTGGGCGCGGTCGCTGATAATCTGGCCGTTTTCCATCGTGATTACCCGGTGATTCAAGCGATTCACGATTTCCTTGTTATGGGTAACCAGGACAACGGTTGTGCCGAACCTATTTATTCGAAGCAATAAATTAATGATTTCGTTAGCGTTAATCGCGTCCAGATTTCCGGTCGGTTCGTCAACCAGTAATATTTTCGGCTGATGAACCAAGGCGCGCGCAATCGCCACCCGCTGTTGTTCGCCGCCCGACACTTCGCTGGGATAACGTTTTCTCTTATCGTCCAAACCGACTATCTTTAAGACGCTGGGCACGATTTTTTTGGTCTTGCTCGATTTTTCTCCGCAAACCTGTAAAGCGAAGGCGACATTTTCTTCCAGGGTTTTTTTGGGCAATAATTTGAAGTCCTGGAAAATAACGCCAATCTGGCGGCGCAGATACGGAATTTCGCGGCGGCGCAAGCGCGTGATATCCCAATCGCCGATCATGACCTTGCCCTCATCAGCCCTTTCCTCGCCGATTAACAATCGGACTAAAGTCGTTTTACCGGCGCCGGACTGACCGACAATAGACACGAACTCTCCCGGCTTAATCGCCAAAAAAATGTCTTTTAAGACTTTATGTTTATGGTCGTATGATTTAGAAACATTTTCCAGGGTGATCATAAAGAAAAATTTGCTTTTTATGAAAAATTTACTTCTTTAGCAGGCGCAAACCATAACGAATCAGCTGTTCGTTATCGGAAAAATTCGCCGCCGAGCTCGGCGAGCCGAAGTTAACGGCAATTATGTTCCCGATCGCGGTCTGAACGCGAGTCATCAGACAATATCCGGCCTCTTCCAAATATCCGGTCTTAGAACCGACAATCGGGTAGATTCCGGTTTTCAAAAGCTTATTGGTATTCGTTAAAGTATGGCTTTTCTTGGTATTAATGGTCTTGAAAGTATACTTAACGGCCGTGCTGATTTTTTTGATTAACGGATCGCCAAAAACTTCTTTAGTTATTATAGCATAATCAAGCGGCGAGCTCACGTTTTCCGGCGACAGCCCGGTCGGCTCGACAAAAGAAGTGCTCGTCGCTCCCCAAGATTTGACAACCTCATTCATTTTGGCGATGAATTGGTCGCGGCTTAAGCCGCTGACGCGCACCAGACTCTCCACGGCGTTATTGGCCGAACCGACGAGCGCGCTATAAACCAGATTTTCAATCGTCAGCGTTTCCCCTTCTTTAACCGTCAAACGCGCCGACTCCCAGGGCTGGCAATACGCATAATTATATTTTTCATCCTGATATTTATAAGTGACGACTTTTTTCAAATCCGGTTTCGTCTCTAAAAATATTTTTACCGCCACCAGTTTCGTTAGGCTCGCCAAAGGCGCCGAATCGTTTTCATTTTTTCCCCAAAGGACGCGACCGTCCTTTTCCAGCATTATTACGGCGGAAGAGGCGGTAATATTTAAATTGCTCGTTTCTTGCGGCGTCAGTTTCTTGATGGCCGGAATAATCGTTTTCAGCGCTTCTATTTTAACTGAAATCAGCCCCGCTCCCGGAGAAGCGATTTTAGAAAAAGCGACATAATCCAAGTCAACGACTCGATCGGGATGCTTATCGCGCTCCGGTCCATAGTCGTTAACCGTCACATCAACGAATTTATTATTATTAAGATTATAAACGCGCAAAATCGTCCCTTTGGCAAAGTCCGGCGAAGCCGTGAACAGGCCGTTCTTATATTTATACCAGCTGGCCGTGCCGACGCTAAGCGTATCGGGATTAGACAAGACTACCAGCCGTCCGGCCAGAGAATCGGTCGCCGCCGTCACATATTTTTCCCGCGGATTATCATGCGTCAAAATCGGCCGCCAAGTCTTAGATAAAAAGTCGTAAGAAAAAATCTGTTTTAAGTAATTATTCGTTTCCGGATAATAAATCTTCAGCTCTAAAGGCCGACTCGGGTCATATAGCCCGGCCGTCGTCAAAGAATATTCATAGATTGGAGTCAGCGACTGCCATTCCCAAGGCAGATTCGCGGCCGCGGTAACGGCGTCAGCGCTTATTTCTAAACTGGCCGGCGCCGTAAAGGCCGCGGCTTCATAATTTATTTCCAAACCAGAACCGGATTGCGCCCGCGCTAAAATCGGAACCAATAAAAAGATAAAGCTGAAAATCAAAAAATAGCTCCGGCGCTTGATGTTTATAGACATGTTGATTGACTAAAATTATTTTTTCAGACTATAATTGATTCAGAAATGATTTAAATTTAAGCGGACTGGCCGCTAAGACGCGGGTGTCGTATAATGGTTATTACATCAGCTTCCCAAGCTGATGAAGGCGGTTCGATTCCGCTCACCCGCTCATTTCGAGCGAAATAAGTCCGCTCTAAAGCGAATAAACGCCGAGATAGCTCAGCTGGTAGAGCAACGCACTCGTAACGCGTAGGTCAGGGGTCCGAATCCCCTTCTCGGCTCAAGTATTAAATCAGCTATTAAACAGGATTCAGCCGGACGGCCAGCGGTCCATCCGCCAGTTGGCGGAGCGGCCGTTTTTTAATTAAAATAATAGCGCCACCATTTTACCAGATTACTGACGTTCTCATCGGAGGAAGCCGCGCCGATAGAAACGACGTTATTCTTAGAGCCCTCGATCACAACTACGGCCTCACCCGGTTTTTTCATATTCAAATTCAAGCGCGCTTGTTCTTCCAAGGATTGTTCGGACTGCAAATATGAAGCCAGCTCTTTCAATTGCTGATTCTGATTTTCATAATCGCTGATTTGTTTCTTCACCTCGTTTATCTCATTTTCCACCAACCGGCGCTGGCTGTAAGCCTTGGCTAACGGAAAAATAATGACCACTAAAAAAACTAAGCCGATAATCGCCAAAAAACGCTGGCTGGAAAAAAAACGATACCAAAAATTATCGGGCGCAGCGCCGAAGCTCGCCACCCGAGGCTGATGGCTTAACTTATTTTTTGTCATGTTATTTATTATAGCATAAAAAAACAGGCCAAGGATAGCCCGTTTTTGATTAGTTTTTTAGTTTAAGTTAATCAGATCTAACGCACTTTCGGCGTCACCCAGAAACCCATATATCTGGCCGTCATCAGCCTGATTTGCGCTTCCAAACATGGAACGGAGCCAAAAATAACTATCGTAACCGGCACGGCGACCCATTCCAAAACCATGAAGATTTTTTTCCAAAATTTATAGCCCTCCGGTTTTTTAGGCAGGAGCAGAGCGGAGACGATGGCCGATAAAATCAGCCCGATCATCGCGAAATTCATCAAGTTCTGGGTGACAGACGGCAAATTGCCGGAAAGCACGGTGGAATTGAAACGATCACCGCCGAGGAGCATCGGCAACCAACCGATGACGCCGATAATTATAGCGGTCGTCGCCCAAGCGTAAAACCCGTAAATCTGAATGATGATATGCTCGATAATCCGGCCCTTGTCCAAATCTTTATTCTTCCAGCGCTTGGCGGCGTTGAATATTAAATAAGGGATATTTTCCCCGCCCCAAGCCCAGCGGCGTTGCTGTTTATATAAGCTCCTGGCGGTCTGCCACGCGTTCTGGCCGCAAGTGACATCCATAGCTCAACGCGATAATGGCCATTATAATACATTAAGCAATGCCAAAAAATACGGGAATCTTCGGAAACATTTTTCGTCCCCCAAAAACCGATTTCTTTCAGCGCTTGCCAAGTCATGGAATGGGATGAATAAGTCACCAGGCTTTCTTCGCGAACTTGCATTATCATCTGCCAAAAAGTATTGGAAGTCGCGGCCACCCGGGAAAAGAAAGGCGCTTTCCAAATATTATTATGATAAACCGGAACCGGCTGATAGCTGGCGTGATAGGGATCGGTCACGGTTAAGAACGTGTAAGTCAGCGCGAAAAAATATCCCGGTTTGACGACAGTATCGCCGTCAAAAACGCTGACTAGTAATTTAGATTCATCAAAATTCTCCGGTTCGATTATTTCTTCCTTAACTTTTTGCGCGCCCCAAGCCTGATTCGCTCCCTTGCCCTTTAATTCTCCAACCGGGCCGTCCGGATGGAAGGTAATAAGGAAACGCCCGAATTTATTATTAAACTTCTCTTTTATGGCCGTGGCTCTAGCTTCAGCCTCGACTAAACCGGCTCGGGCTTCGAAAGTCAGAACGACTATCATTTGATCGGTCCTGAAACCGTCATCAAGTAACGATTGTAAACATTCCGATAATATAATTACGCTTTCTTGATAAGTCGGCAGGACTATTAATTGCCAAATATCATCCGGTTTAACACCCTTCCTGACTAAAGAGTCGGCGGCGACTTCACGCGGATCTAATTCCCCGCGCGTCAAAGCGGCGCATTTCTCCGGCCAATCGGTTTTCATCCCTTGCTTCAAGCGGCGATATGAAGTAATTAAAAAAATAGCCATGTAAATGACGAGGAGTAGCCAGTAGACGTCGAAAGCGATAATAAAATAGGCGACAATAACCGGCTTGAAATAAGACAGGACCGTCAAGACGACGAGAGTCGCAATCGATAAGAAGCCGGGAAATATTTCTAAGATTCGATAAATTTTGCGGTCGCGGCCGATTAAGTCGGTCGCTTTGCCAATTTTTAGATAATCAATGGCTTGGTCCATATTTAAATTTAATTTAAACAACCCCCTTTCTTTTTAACTCAAAAAAACAAGCCGCGCAAGCTTTAACATCGAAAACCGCGTCATGAGCGTCGGGAAATCCGGCAGCGAACAAGCATTGATATAATTCCATCAAATTAGGCCATTTATAGCCGCCCCGGACGCTGGGAAGTTTGCAAAACTGGACGCTCGTCTTCATCGTGCAAATCTTATTGGCGCTCTGGAGATAATTATCAAGCTTGGCCCGGAGCAGTTCCGCGCCGATAATTTTTTCGTCAAAATCAAGATTATGAGCGACTAGGTGAGAAGCGTTTCTGATATCACGCGAGAAATGATTTAAGGCCACCGCTAATTCAACGCCTTCTTTAAGAGCGCGCTCTTGAGAAATACGGTGGATTTTCACGGCCTCTTCGGGAATAACAAAGCCGTCCGGTCTGATTATATAATTCTGGCTTTCCCAATGGTTGCCGTCCTCGTCATATAAACTCCAGGCGATCTGAACTATTCTCGGCCAATTCGAAAAATCATCAAGCGGCGCTTGATAATTTTTCGGTAACCCGGTGGTTTCCGTATCGAAAAATAAATACATAAATCAATTCTTGAAAGTAATATTTTCACCCTCGCTTATCTCCTGTTCCTTATAAGGGGTTTTGACGCCGGAACTAAATGGAGACGGATGAACTCCGGGTGCGACCTTGGTTTTTATTTCTCGGCCGCGAAAATCGCGCAGAGTGACATTTTTCAAATCATTAAGCGACAAGGTCGGGACGTTTTCTGGTTTAGCTTCAACCTCGTCGACGCGGCGCCTTTCCTCCGTCTTGGCCAATTGGCGCTGGGCTAATTCCTGGCGTTTCTCTTCTTTTTTTTTACTTAAACAGTCGCGGCAATAAACCGGACGTATGCCATCGGGCTCAAAAATAGTAGTCGTGGCTTGGCCGCAAGAACTGCAAATAGTCTTGTAATTGCCGGAGGCCGGAGCTGAATTTGAAGCTGAATTTTTAAATTCTTTTTTGGTTATAACCGGAACATTTAAAGACGCGGGCGCCACTGGTGTCACTGGCGCCACGGGCGCCGCTGACGCCACGGGCGCCGCTGACGCCGGCGCGGGCCGAGAAGCGAGAGGTGTCGGCCGGTAGGCGGGTGTTGAAGCTAGAACCGGAGTGGGAATGCTTTCCTCTCCGGTATTTTCATGCCAGCTCATAATCTTTTCTTCAACCGATGCCTTATCAGAGGCGTAATGTTCCCGAGAATAATCAATCACCGGCTGGGTATTGCCCGTCTTCTCGTCGTCGGCCAGAGGCGGCAAGCCTTTGGCGGAAAAAGGAGAAGAAGAGACGCCGTCAATCATCAGTTTTAAATACATTTCGTATTTCGGCAGATTAACAATATCTTCCTCGGTAAAAGTCGGGGTGAATTCCTTGACCAATTCTTCGGCGTCGGCCGCGCCGACGCGAAAAACCACCATCGTCCCGACATTGCCGAAAACCGCCGGCTTCACTTTTTCGCTAAGCTGTTCGATATACTGATGCGCTAAAATCAGATTTAAACGATATTTACGGGCTTCCGATAAGATATTGGCGAAACTGTCGGTAGAGAAATTTTGGAATTCGTCGATGTATAGATAAAAATCATGGCGTTCTTTTTCCGGAATATCGATGCGGCTCATCGCCGCCAACTGGATCTTAGTAATCATCATCGCTCCCAACAAGGCGGAGTTATCTTCACCAATACGGCCTTTGGACAAATTCATTATTAAAATTTTGCCGTTGTCCATGATATCGCGGATATCAATCGACGATTTTACTTGGCCGATGACATTTCTCATGAGCGAGCTGGATAAGAATTGACCGACTTTATTCTGAATAGGCGAAACGGCTTCGGAAGCGAACTTGTCGGCATAGCCGGAAAATTCCTTTTCCCAGAACGCTTTCACAACCGGGTCTTTAATGTTCGAGACGACGCGCTTCCGATAATTTTTATCGGAGAGCATGCGGACAACGCCCAAAAGCGTGGAACCGGGAAAATCTAAAATCGCCAAGATGGCGTTACGCAAGATATATTCCAAACGCGGTCCCCACGAATCCGCCCATAATTTCTGAAAGACGCCAATTAGGCCGGAAGCGACCAGGTGCCGCAGATGCGGTTCGACTTGCTCCACGACGTTAAAAGCGATCGGAAAGTTAATATCGGACGGATTGAAATAAACAACGTCCTTAACCCGTTCAGAGGGAATAAATTCAATGATTTTTTCCGCCAAGTCGCCGTGCGGATCGACGACGGCGACGCCATGGCCAGCGCGGATATCGTCGATGATCATGTTTTCCAAAACCGTTGACTTGCCCATGCCGGTTTTCCCAACCAAATACATATGCCGGCGGCGATCGTCGGTTTTGATTCCGAATCTTTTAAATTCGTTGCGATAAGTTGTTTGGGCGAACACCGCGATATCCCGCATAAGAAATAAAAAAGTATTATTTTAAATTAAAGTATTTTTTAATTAGAAAAGAGATTCTTATAAGATTGCAGCGCGTCTTTGATGAGCGGCGGCAGGTAAATAAAGCCCAGAACGAGAGGAACGACGATAAGAAAAAAACGGCAGGTGCTCCAAACCTGCTGCCAGCGGATATATCTCTTGATATCTTTGATGGCTTGAAGCGTGGCCGCGCTGTTCTTAAGGTTATCCTGAAGCAACTCTTCCAATTTTTGGAAGTCGAATTTGTTTGTTTCCACTTTTTCCGATTCCGCTTTGTTTATTTCCGGCATATTTGCAGATTGATTGTTTTTTAAAAATTATCCGCGCCCGGCTCGTGGTTATCCGCGCACCTCGCAAAAGTCAACATATTTTTTCCCGATAGCGGCAAATTCCGCCATTTCCTTAGCCGTATAGCCCGGCTGGCGCTCGAAATTATCATCCACCAGGCCGGTATCGGATTTAAAATTCTGAAGATACCATTTTTGGGCGCCTTTAATGGTCTGACCCATCGCCTCAAAATCATCCTTACCCAATAAACCCGGAACAACGGTCGTCCGAAATTCATAAGGCAGACCGCTCCGCCTTATTATATTAACACTTTTGGCGATATTTTTACAGTCAGCCGGCACGCCGACTACGACCGCGTATTTGGCAAGTGGCGCTTTCAGATCCATCGCGATATAGTCGATAAGCTTGTCGTGAATAAGCCCTGCCAGCATCTTGGGGTTAGTGCCGTTTGTGTCTAATTTAACGAGATAACCGATGGTTTTTATCCTTTTAATAAAAGAAGGCAGGTCGGGGTGCAGAGTCGGCTCCCCGCCGGTGATGACTACTCCTTCTAAACGGCCGAATCTTTCCGTTAAAAAAAGAAAAAGGTTCTTATTGGAAAGCGGGGAAAAACCTTTTTCTTTTTTATTTTTTTCGTCCCCTCCCTTAGGAGGCAGGACAAGCCTGGGATTATAGCAGAAGTGGCAACGGAAATTACATCCTTGGGTGAAAATAATGGCCGCTAGATGATCGGGGTAGTCAAGAAGGGTTAATTTCTCTAAACCGCCAATTATCATAGATTAAAAACTTAGACGCCGGAAATTTTAAACATCTTACGATCTTTATATTCGGCCGCTTTTCCGGGATTATAATTCCTGACCGGAGTCAGCCAGCCGACAACGCGGCTATAGACGATACATTCTTGTCTTTGGGTCTGGATTGGACTCATATGATTAATGTTATTATAAATTATATTCATTAAAATTACAAATTCCGGCCATTGACTGATTGCCGACTACTGGTTGGCGGAGCGGATGTCGCTAACGCTCTCTTTAACGCTCTCTTTATACCCGATTTCCTCGTCGCATTTCGGGCAATACTTATGCTCGCCGGAGAGATAGCCGTGTTTCGGGCAGATGGAAAAAGTCGGAGTGATAGTAAAGTAAGGCAAGCGATAAGATTCCACGATTTTCTTGACCAGTTTCTTGGCGGTATCCCCGCTCGGCAGACGCTCTCCCAAGTAACCGTGGAGAACGGTGCCGCCGGTGTATTTGGTCTGAAGATCATCCTGTAAATCAAGGGCGGAAAAGATATCATCGGAAAAATTAACGTGCAAATGAGTAGAATTCGTATAGTAAGGGTCGGCTTTATCGCGCTTAACCGCCTCGGTATTGGCGCAGATTATTCCCGGGTAAAGCTGTTGATCCTTTTTGGCGAAGCGGTAAGTGCTGCCTTCGCCCGGAGTCGCTTCCAGATTATAAAGATTATTGGTTTCATTCTGGAAATCCATTAATTTTTCACGCATAAAATCCAGGATTTCCGCAGCGAAAGCATGGCCTTCGGGAGTAGAAATGTCCTTGCCCATCAGATTCAGAGACGCTTCATTCATGCCGTTGATGCCGATAGTCGAAAAATGATTCTTCCAATATGTTCCGAAATGTTCCTTAATACCCTCTAAATAGAACATCGAGTAAGGATAAAGATGATCGTCGGTAAATTTTTCAATAATCTTGCGTTTTATTTCCAGGCTTTCTTTGGAAATTTCCATTAATTTAGTCAGACGGTCTTTGAATTCTTCTTTGTTCTTGGATAAATAGCCGACTCGCGCCAAGTTAATGGTCACGACGCCCAAAGAACCGGTTAAAGGATTGGCGCCGAAGAGGCCGCCGCCGCGCTTGCGCAGTTCGCGATTATCCAAACGCAAACGACAATTATGCGTTAAAATTCCGGTAGTACCGACGGTAAATACTGGCGCGCCGTTTTTAACCTCAAAACAATAGGCGGTGCTACTGGCTATTTTTTTTATAGATTTTATTTTCACCCATAACTTATTATCTTTCTTAAACCAAATCCGGCCATATTGTTCACGATTCAATTTATAGAATAAAACGGCATAATTAGTTTCCCGGCCATAACGATTAACTCGCTTGTCTTCGTAAAGGCTGGTGGTCGTTCCTAAAGAGGCGGCCAACATATTTAAAGTTTCCACCATTTTTACCGAAGAAGTATAAATTCGATTTCTGTTACTCCCGTCAGTGCGGTAATGACCGTCAAAAACTCCTCGTCTGAATTCCAAACTGGCGCCAAAGAGGCGAGCGGCATAATGTTTATTTCTTTCTTTGTCGTTAACAAAATCCCGGCATAAGCCCACCGCCGCCCGGGAATGTATTTTTAAGGTTACCAGTTTAGATTTAGTATCCGCTTTTACCGAACTATGAGCCTTAAAATATTTTTTAGCGATTTTTTCCAGTTGGCTTATTAGATCTTTCTTGTAATGTCCTTCTAAAGAAAAAACTACCGTGCTATCGCCGTCAAATGAGCCGTCACCGGCATAAGCGCCGACAAAAAACCCCAAATCATAATTTCCTCCTTCACCCTGATAAGCCTTTAGAGAGTAAGGCAAATAAAAATCAGCGCTTAATTCCCGGCCGGTTAAAACTTGGATCTTATCTTTTTTACTCCTGACGACAAAATTTAAATGTTCTTCGGATATTTTTAGTTTATGCCCGTTAACCAGAGTGATTTCCAGCATTTTTTGGTTGACAAACCGATTAAATTTACCTTTGATAAACTGGCCATCGCTATAAATATCATATTCTTCTTGATGGCTATTGCCTTCATAGATATTTCTAATAGCCGAGTATTCCAAATCGCGGCCGCGGGAAGATTTAATCAAGACTTTTTCATCGCCGGCCAAAGGACACATCGAACGGGCATCATCCCTGTCCATATCGGAATTAACGAAATTAGAAAAATAAGGAATGCCGAATTTAGCGGTCATCTCCCAGACCGGTTTCAAGCATTCCCGGTTCCAATCAAAACTCTTATCAATATTATAAGTCGGGATCGGAAAGCCGAAAACCCGGCCGGAAGAATCGCCCGCCAACATGACTTCCGCGAAAGCCTGGTTGAACATATCCATTTCCGCCTGGAAATCCTTATATTTTTCCGGTTTAATCTCGCCGCCGATAATCACGTTCTCTTCGCCAATCAATGGGGACGGAGTAACGTCCAGGGTAATGTTAGTGAACGGAGTATTGCCGGTAATAAAAATTTTCCCTTTACGGCGAGCGATAACCGTTTCGTTTTTGGTATTCGGACACCAAATTATGCCCTGATAATCAACTGACTTGATTTGATTAATAAAGGTATCGCGATGTTTGATTAATCTAATAATATAACGATCTTTTTTAGATAAATTATTATCCGGTTTTCTGACTAAAACCGTAGCGCCATAACCGGCATGTACGGCTAACT
Source organism: Candidatus Falkowiibacteriota bacterium (assembly GCA_026396805.1). GTDB lineage: Bacteria > Patescibacteriota > Patescibacteriia > Patescibacteriales > UBA12465 > UBA12465. Next base: position 18,488 of record JAPLVZ010000010.1, on the reverse strand, counting down.
GCATTAAACCATCACGAATAATCGAAGACGTCGTGGTAATTTTACAATCATCATGGCCGTCACCTTTGATATAGGTAGCTAAAAATAATTTGGCCGTTTCGGCGTCGGCTCCCAAGATAGCCTTAGGAATAAATTTAATCCCGTCGCTTTTATGGCCGCCAAAGTACTGTAAAATTTTCCGGGTACTGCCGGCATCAAACCTAACAACCTGGCAATCTTGCCCCAAGCCGATTTGGCTTCTTTCCGTATATTTTAAATTTAAATTATCGCAAATATCTTTTATTTCTTGGTAATCCTGCGGGTTAACAATTTTTGATTGATAAATACTTACCCGCCCGCTGCCTCGTTCACCTTTATCTAGAGTTCCTTCGGCAATAACCCAGGCGATTAATCTAACCTCGTCGTCGGTTAAAGGACTGGTGGCCTTATTATTTCCTAAACTGCCCACCGGAACGATAAAAGGAGATTTTAATTCCTTAACTTTTTCAATTGTTTCAAGCACATATTCCTCGGAATAGAATTTCTTTCTGACGACGCGATGGTCTGGAGAAATTAATTGGTCGCTGATTCGATTTTTTAAATTATACATTTTCCCCTTATACTCCCGGGCAAAAACATGATTAACCGGCAGATATTCAATAAAACCGCGTTCAATATTGAAAGTAGCGATTATATCATTTTTTTTAACTTCATTATATTTCTTCCACCCGTCTTGGCCTAAGATTTCCGTATCCGCGGACAGGCACTGAAATCCGACCCGGGTCGGGACATTGATATTGAACATAAATTCCTGCAAGCCTTGTTTAACTTCTTTGAAACTCAAATTATCATAACGAATGAACGGCGCGAGATAAGTGTCAAAATTAGCGAACGCCTGCGCTCCGGCCGCCTCGCCCTGAAGCGTATAAAAGAAATTAATGATCTGGCCGAGAGCGCTCCTAAAATGTTTCGGCGCGTTGCTTTGGACCTTTTCACTGACGCCGCGGAAACCGCGCGTAAGCAGATCTTTCAGATCCCAGCCGCAGCAATAAGGCGCCAGCAACCCCAAATCATGAAGATGGATATCGCCGTTGATATGCGCTTGGCGGATATTCTCCGGATACATTTTATTAAGCCAATAGCGGGCGGAAATGGAGGAAGCGATATAATTATTCAAACCTTGGACGGAGAAACTCATATTGCTGTTTTCCTTTAAACGCCAATCGGCGCGGCCTAAATAATCTTCCAATAACTTATCGTCGGAAGTGGAAGTACTGATATCGCGCAATTGGCGGTGCTGATCGCGATACAAAATATAAGCCTTGGCGATCTTGATTAATTTACTTTCTATCAAAATCTCTTCCACGATATCTTGGACTTCCTCAACGGCCGGAATACTGTTCTTATGGAACTTCTGGTTCAAGCGCATGGTTACTTGATCGGACAACTTCTTCGCCAAATGGCGATCGTCAACTCCGACCGCAAAACCGGCCTTATAAATAGCCTTGACGATTTTATCTTGATCAAAATCAACGATTTCACCGGACCTCTTGATTAATTTGCTGATAGTCTCCGACATAATATTATTTCTTTTCATTGATAAGTTTATTCAGTTCCTTGCGGAATTCATGCGCGTCTTTAAAAGATTCATAGACCGAGGCGTAGCGGATATAAGCGACCGGGTCTACCTTCTTCAGGTTCTTCATCACCGCTTGGCCGATCTGCAGAGAAGTTATTTCCGTCTTTTTCAAGCGCTGCAGATCTCTCTCGATGGAATGGATTAATTTTTTGAAGCGATCGGCGGTAATCGGGCGTTTTTCGCAGGATTTTTTCAAACCGTTAACCATTTTTTCACGGTTATAAGATTCCCGGCGGCCGTCCCGCTTGACAATCATTAAATCCAACAACTCTATTTCCTCATAAGTGGAGAAACGGAAGTCGCATTTTAAGCATTTACGGCGCCGCCGTATGGATAAGCCGTCAGGGGCGACCCGGGAATCCACTACGCCGGTATCAGGGAAATAGCAAATGGGACATTTCATATTTGTATAAAACCCTATATTTAGTGGCCTTTTTAAAAAATTGACCACTAAATGTTGTATCTAGTAGTATTCTAGCAAAATTCGGAAAGGGGGTCAATTATGCTAAAATTAAAATAAATATAAGCTTTTTAAAAGTTATCCACAGAAAAACAAAAAATCAGCATAACTAAATAGCTGATTTTATAGTAAATCACGTAGCTTACTATATGTATTAATTTAAGCTAATTTAAGAAAAAAATTAAGATTATCAGAACATATATTAATTATTTATTTTATCTATATATTTAACTTATCCACATCCTGTTTTTCCGCGAGATGATTATTATACCTAATTACTCTATTCTTTTGAAGCATAGCAATTGTCCAAAAATCGCACAAAAAAACAATTTAACAAATCTTTATTGTTTTAACCTTAAAAAAATCGCTCCATTCCAATAAATTTATATCACTTAAAATCTTTTGTGACTCTTCGGATTTTAAATTATAATTTGACCCTATGTCATAAGCCGGCACAATCAGATGATTAAACTTTTTTACTAATTTCAACTCATTCCCATCGCTATAGATAAACAAATACGAGGGGATCGGTTTAATTTTATCTATTAAACCGAAGCCATAAATAAACCTGGAATTTTTTTCGCGTTGGCCGGAAGAACCGCTTCCGCCGCGCACGCAATATTTTTTTCCCTCTTTTTCCCAAACAAAAATATTATCATAAGGATTGCGCCAATCTAAACGATTTAAGGGCTCCGGCAAATTATAATATCGTTCTCGGTCAATCCGAACACGAGGCGCCATCAGCTTTTCAATATTTTTATATTGCTTTAATATCCTTTCACGATAACGAGTTTCCAGCTCTTTTTTGATAATATACTCATCAATATCCTCGTCGGGATCAATCAAGTTTCGATATTTATGTAAAAAATCCGCATAAATTTTATTGCCTTGCGAATTGCCGAACTCATCGAAAAAAAACTTAAATAACAATTCTTTATATTTAGATTGAATCGAAATCACCTTCTTTTCGGTATATTTTTTTCTTAAATAATAATCGGATTTTAAATTTTCAATGATAATGGTAATTGAATAAAGCCGGTATTTTTTAAGTTCGCTGAACACCGCCCGATGGTCGGGAAAATTATCGTATGAATATGAAATATTCTCAAGCAACTCTAAACCAAGCTTTCCGCACTTACAATAAACTAGGCGGCTATTCGTATTAGCGCTAATTTTATCGCCGCAACTTTTACATTTACAGAATGATTGGATTTGTTTCATATTATTTTACTCTATATCTCGTACTTCTTCCGGCGCTAAGCCTTTCAATTTTTTTCATATCTAAAAGCTTATTTAATACCTGCAAAACAGTCACAGTTGGAATTTTAAGAGCCTCGCGAATTTCCTTTGGGGTTGTTTCTTTTTTCTCTAAAATAAAATACCAGACCGCCAATTGCTTTTCAGAAAGAAGCGCCTCAATCTTTTCTTTTTGGCTTAATTCAACGGCCATTTTAGCTTGATTTCTTATTATTTCTAAGAAAAATAAAAGCCACGGAACAATATTTGATTCATCCGTCTTTAATGATTTCTGACTTTTATTAAGCGCCAAATAATAAATATCTTTATTGTCTTCAATAAATTTTTCATGCGAAACATAGGGCGCAAAATCATAGCCCGTTTTTAAAAGCAATAAATTAGTTAATATTCTTGAGGTGCGACCATTACCGTCTTGAAAAGGATGAACCGCCAAAAATTCAAGAATAAAATTGCCAATTATTAAAAGCGGGTGGATCATTTTTTCTGCTAAAGCTTTTTGAGTCCATTCGACAAGTTCGCTCATTTCAAACGGCGTTAAATACGGCGATGTCGGTTCGAAAATTATTCCGACAACCTTTCCGTTATGATCATAAGCGACCACTTTATTTTCACCGTATTTATAGTTGCCTAAATGTCCTTGATCCTTATCGGAATATTTTAATAATTCTTTATGGAAATGTTTTATTGTATTCTCGCTGAACTTTATCGTTTTCCAAGCTTCAAAAACATTTTCTAATAATTCTTTGTAGCCGGCAACTTCCTGCTCATCGCGCGTACTGAATTTTTTTATTTTTAATCCATTCTTGAATAATTTTTCAATTTCCTCATCAGTAAGTTTAGAGCCTTCGATACGAGTAGATGCTCCGGCCGAGGTAATAATTGTAGATTTTTTAAGCATAGTTAAAATCTGCGGCGACAAAGTTGTTGTCGCTGTCCACATTCCTTGATAACGCTCGATTTCAGCGATAAAGCCTTGAATCTTATGCGCCTCTTCAATGTTCTTAAAATTAAATCTTTTTATAAACCTGTCTTGCATAGTTTTATTCAAATATAGCTTATATATTTGATTATATGCGATTATATGTAAAAAGTCAAATCAAAAAGAGCCATAAGCGAGTATGACTCTTTAATATCTCCGTATTTTCTCTAATTTTACCCCATCTTCTTGCGAATAAAGGCCGGAACGCTCAAATCGTCATCCTCGTCAATAGCCGGTTTCTCCGCCTTCCTTTCCAAAGCCGGCTTAATCGGAATATTCTTGAAAACTGAAAATTTACTCTTATTTTTATCGACATTCGAGATTGAACCGGTCTCCAATTCATTTTCCTTTTCAGCGATAAAAGTGTTTGGAGTATAAACTTTTAAAGATTCGCTCTTCTGGCTCTTGCCATGACCGTCAAAACCTGTCGCTACCACAGTAATCTTGATGGAATCTTTCATCTTATCATCAATCACGGCTCCAAAAATAATCTTAGCGTCCTCATCGGCCGCGGAAGTGATAACTTTAGCCGCTTCACTGACCTCGGTCATGCTCAAATCCGGACCGCCGGTAATCGTGAAAACGATGCCCCTGGCGCCGTCAATGGACATATCCAATAAGTTAGAGTTAATCGCATCCTTAGCCGCCTCTACGGCCTTATTTTCGCCTGTAGCGGTGCCGATACCCATGAGAGCGGAACCGGCATTAGCCATAACCGCTTTAATATCGGCAAAGTCGGCATTAATAATGCCGGGAACAGTGATAATTTCCGCAATTCCCTGGACGCCCTGGCGCAGAACATCATCGGCTATCTTAAAAGCATCTAAAAGCGAGGTCCTTTTATCAACGACCTGTAATAATTTATCGTTAGAAATGGTAATAATCGTATCAACCTTGTCGGCTAGTTCAGAACATGCCCGATCGGCGATATTTTTGCGCTGGCCGCCTTCAAACATGAACGGCTTAGTGACGACCGCGACCGTTAAAGCTCCCAAATCTTTAGCGATTTGAGCGATAATCGGCGATGCGCCGGAGCCGGTCCCGCCGCCGAGGCCGCAAGTAATAAAGACCATATCGCAATCCTTTAAAGCTTCTCGGATTTCATTCTGAGATTCTTCGGCCGCGCCCTTGCCCAGATCCGGATTCATGCCGGCTCCCAAGCCTTTGGTTACGGTCTTACCGATATGAATCTTTTCCGTCGCTTTATTATAATGCAAAGCTTGAACATCGGTATTAATCGCCACAAAGCCGACACCCCTGATGCCGCTTGTGACCATGCGATTGACAGCGCTGCCGCCGCCGCCGCCGACGCCGATCACTTTTATTTTAGCGAATGTTTCAATTTCCGGTTTAATTTCAGCCATACGATTATTGAAATATTAAAAAATAATTACTTGGGCATTATCTTATTCCATAAGCCCTTGGTTTTTTCGAATAGCCCGCTTAAGATTCTCTTTAAATTCGTACTTTTACCGCCGACAACATCAACCCGGCTTCCCCAAATGACTAAACCCAGAGCGGTTAAGAATTCCGGGCTCTTAACTTTATCAATAATAACATTAATATTCTTGGCCGCTCCCAGCGCCGCCGGCAAACGCAATTTCTTTTTAGACGCTTCCACTAAGCCGTCGAGTTCCGCGCCGCCGCCGACGAAAATAATCCCGGCCGGAAGCATGCCGGAGCGGTCAATGCGCCTAAATTCATTATCAACCTTATCAAAAATCTCCTCTACCCGAGCGCTGATAATCTCCGCTAAGTATTTACGCGAAATAATGCTGATATCATCATTAACCTCTTCTTCTTTAACCAATTGACTGACATCAACCTCGTCTTTCTTATTAACCTCATCAGCCGCCGCCGTCCCGTATTCGCGTTTAATCCTCTCGGCTAAGTTGATCGGACAGCGCAAGCCGATAGCGATATCGGCCGTGATATGTTCGGCGCCGATAGGCAAAACCGCGGTATGGATAAGATTACGGTCTTCATAAACCGCCAAACTGGTCGTCGATGACCCCAGATTAATTAAGGCGACGCCGAGTTCTTTCTGCTTAGTGCTTAAAACCGCCTCGGCGGCCGCGAGCGGGGCGATGACCAGATCTTCAATTTCCAGGCCGGTGCGATAAATCGCCTTGGTTAAATTCTTTATCTGCGTGCTTAATCCCTGGACAATTAAAGTTTCCACTTCCAGGCGGATACCGTTCATACCGATAGGATCCTTGACGTCGCTTTGATTATCAACGCCGAATTTTATGGGAATGACATGCAAAATTTCGTAATTGACCGGGACAGCTAAAGCTCGAGCCGCTTCAATCGCCCGGTTAACGTCGTTTTCATTTATTTCTCCGTCACTGCGGCCGACAGCCACTACCCCCTTAGAGCGTTCACATTTTATATACGGATCATTAATACTGACCCAGACGCGAGAAATCGGTACGCCGACAAGGCGCTCCGCTTTTTCCAGGCAGGCCGAAATTGAAGAAGTCGTTTCTTCAATGCTATTGACGATGCCGCGATTAACACCGGCGGTCGGAACGGAAATCGCTCCGATAATCTGCAGTTCGTCACCAGCCGGACCGGCGATTCTTTGGCCGATGACCAGACGGATAGAGGTAGAGCCGATATCCAACCCGGCGATAACATTATCTTTCATAAGTATTTTATGCTTTAAATAATTGCTGTTAATATTATACAAAATTTTCAGAAATTAAACAATTCTTTTGGCTCCTCAAAACAGGCCCAGATACCAGGTAATTATTTTCTCGCCCCAAATTAAGGTAATAATAGCCCCGCTGGCTAAAAATGGCCCTAAGGCGATGCGGGATTTCCAATTCTTTTTCGCTCCTGATATCAGAATAAGGCTGATAATAGCCCCGAGGCCATAAGAAAAAACCATAATCAAGAGCAGCGACCAAGCACCCGGGAAAGCGGCGCCTAAGTATGCCCCGAGCCAAATATCGCCTTCTCCGACCCCCCTCTTTTTAGTTAATAAATATTGCGCCAAAAAGAAAGTTGCGCCCAGGGCGGCAAAAAATAATTCCGTCAGTAAAGGAACGCCGAGAATGATATTGAGTACCAGGATAAGCGCGCCCATAAACCAAACAACTTTTAACGGAACTAATTGCCAGCGCAAATCGTAAACGAAAACTATCATCAGCGTAATTATTAAAAACCAATCGCGGAGTAAGAGCCAAGAGAATTGCGAGGAGGAAGCGTCCGCTTGGAAGGTCAGCAAGAATAAAACCGCCGTCACGAATTCTACGAGCGGATACTGCCAAGAAATTTTCTCGCGGCAATGACGGCAACGGCATTCAAGGATAAGAAAGCTCAAGAGCGGAATATTATCATACCAAGCGATAGTGTGCCGGCACTTCGGGCAATAAGAACGGCCGCTTAAACTTTCATCTTTATATAAACGCCAAATCAGGCAATTTAAAAAACTGCCGATAATTAAGCCGAAGACAAAGACGAAGATTGAGAATAAGATGGACATAGATTATTTTTTAGAATTGATAAGACATAATTATATATTATATTATGTCAAAATATTACACAGGAACTTTATTTTTTCATCCTGTATGTTCGCCATAATAAGCGGCGATAATTGTCCGATAAAGACGTCGGCAAATAAGGCAATAAGAATTTTTTAAATTCTTTAACCAGTAATAAATAATATTTTTTGAAAAAATTCTTGAAATTCTTATCGCCGAACTTAAAATCAGGCCAAGGAGTCTTTCTTAAATAGTCAAAATAATAGCGGCCGCTTGCTCCGGAAAAAAGATACTGCCAGGGTTTTACTCTATCTGAATAATGCAAGACAACCGTCCCGCGCCCAGGCATCGCTTTACGACCCCGGCGTTTCAAATCAGTATTAAAACGATTATCTAATAATTTCCAATCATCCTTGAACAAACAATTAAGGATATCCTGGTCAGCGCGGATAATATCTTTGAAATGACGACTAATAAATTCCAGGGACTTCTTCTTGACGTCTTGGCGGCGCCAAGAATCAAGATTAATGAGTAAGACGCCGGCATTAAAATAATTGGAAAGGCCGGAATAAAAATAAATCCGCAAAATTTCTTTGGCCATGACGTCGGCGACAGCTCCCAAGGAAAGGCCGTTTAAATCCTGATCATAAAGTTCAGCAATATTTTCCAAAACAACAATATCAGCGTCTAAATAAAGGGCCTTATCAACATCGGATGGCAATAATTCTGAAATCATGAGGCGGGCATAGCTTGTCCGGGAGAGATGATTAACTTCCGGGCAATCAGCTAATAAATTCTCGGGAATATCATAAAATATTAATTCCACCCCCTTTTTTTTGCCGATTATTTTTAAATACTCTTTATTTTTGTCGCTGATGCCGTTATCGAGAATATGAAAAAATAAAAAACGGCTATCATGATAATTTTCTATAATAGAAATTAGCGCCACTCCCAAAGGCGGCGCGTAATTATCGTCGGCGGCCAAGACTAGATTGATTTCGTTTTTAAATTCAAACATAAGCTTGGACTGATTATCTAGTACTCAAATAACTGACAGTTTAAAAACTATCCGACTACCTATTTCTCATACTCTAACAGCAAACTTTTTACCTCCTCATTATTATCAGGCGTCAACATTAACGCCCTTTCCAAATATTCTAAGGCGCTGGCCTTATCGCCGCTTTCATAATATAAAGACGCCAGGGCGACCGACCATTTATAGTCTCCGGGATTACGCGCCAAGCCGTGTTTGGTATAATCAATCGCTGTTGGTAAATCGCCGCGACGGTAATACATGTCCGCGATTCTTTTCAGTAAGATAAAATCAGACGGGTCGCTGCCATAAGCCAGCCGAAAATATTTGGCGGCGGCGCCATAATTCTTTTCCCGCTCGTAAATATCGCCGATTTTATAATAAATGAAATATCGGTAACGCCGAATTAAATCACGATGCGGATCGTTAAGGCGGTCGTCCTCGACTGAAGGCAGGTTAAGCAGGGCTAAATTATAAGCGATCAGCGCCGACTTAAAATCATTCCGGTTAACTGATAATTTCCCCTGCTCCAGATAAACTAAAGGCCAACGCGGAGTAATCGCGATAACACGGTCTAAATAAAACTGGGCGAGCTGATAACGTCCGAGAACGTTATTAATCTTGGCTTTAACCAATAAATTCTCATAACTATTATCCGGCAACGACCTATCAACTTCTTTCAGTTTCTCCGCCGCGGCTGACTTAACTGTTAGTTCGTCAATTGACGGATAGAATTCGCTTAATTTCTCGCCCCAAAAAGAATCATAGGCCGCTTGATTTATCGGATTTGTCTTCTGTTCCTTAAGATAACCGTCGAGCGTCAAGGCCGTAAAATAATCAGGCTGGGCAAGCGTAAAATAAATCTTATTGAAATAATAATCCGCCACTAGAGACCGGAAGACCAGGGATATCCGCCAAAAAGTTAAAATGACTAAAACTAAAGCGGCGGCAACTTTTACAAAAAATCGCACCTTTTTAGGCAATAACCGTCTTCGATTGAAGATAATTCGCTCTTTCAGGAATCTAAATAATCTCGCGACCAGACCAATCCGGTCCGGCTTGCCAGCGGTTTCGTCCGCCTCATGATTAATAACCGCTAAGAGCGCTAAAAAAAGCCAGAAATAAATTTCGCCGGAGATGATAGTAAAACTGAAGAGCAGTGAAAAAAGATAAGCGGCCGCGCCCAAAGACAGCGCTAAAGATAAGGCTGGCCGGCGCTTCTTTTTGATATTATCCCCGGCCAACGCGAAGAAAAAATAGTAAAGAAGCGCGAATAAGATCAGGCCGTAAAAACCGACCCCCAGAATAATATCTAAAATCAAATTATGCGCCCGATCGGCCGATTGGCCGACATCGCCAGAAACCGCCCAATCCGACTCATAATATTTGATAAATATTTCCTGGCCGCTCTCCAGGCCATAGCCGAATAAAGGACGGGTCTTAATAGAATCGGCGGCGGCGGAATAGAAATTGGCGCGCGCGGCGACGCTGCCGGATCGATAGTCAAAAATACCGCTGATACGCCCCGGCCAGATATTATTAGCGGCTACCAAGGAAATGATCATTAAAAAAACAAAAACCAACCCGAGAAAAAATTTTCGGCGGCGCGGCCAAGCCACGACCGCAAATAGATAAACCAGACAGAGAACGCCGGCAAAAAATAAAGCCAGCAGCCCGCCCCGGCTGCCGGTCAGGACGAGACAGATAATCTGGATAGTGGCCGCCAGAAAACAAAAAAACTTAATTAAATATCGGCGGGCGCTGAATCCTAAATACAGACTTAAAGGAATAACCAATAATAACCAAGAAGCTAGAAAATTCGGTTGGCCAAGAGTTGAGAAAGTCCGCTGCGTCATAAAAGCCGACTCGGGCCAGCTAAGAAAATCAATATTCAAGATTTGAAGGATTCCGTAGATAGCCACCAGGGACGCGGCGATAACGGCCGTCGCCGCGACTCTTTTTATTTTTTTTATTTTATCGTCCACACCCCGCGGTAAGTGGTTATCAACCGTCAAAATATTGAAACTTACTAGAATAAACCAAAAAAAATAAAATAAATAAGAAACTAAGCCCGCTTGCCGCTCAATCGTCCCGTAAAAACTAAGAAGCGGATTATCCGAAAATAAAAGGGTGAGACTAAGGCCGGCGATAAAAACTAATGGCCAAAGCCAATATTTCCGTGAAAACTTCCCGGGCGCGAAGCTAAGATGAGAATGAAAAAATATCAGCTTCAGAGCGGTAAACAGAAATAAGAGCCAAACTAGAATTTCAAAGATAATCAGCTTATTGAACTCAAAGATATTATAAGTCGGAAAAAGATAGGCAAACCACAGGGGCACTAAAAAAATCGCCGCCAAATAAGTGGTTTCGATCAGTAAATCCAGGATTTCCCGGCCGAAATCAGCGGCCCAACGCTTATGAAATTTAAGACTTAAATTGAGCTTCATGTCTTAACAGTATATCAAATAAAAAAAGATCTGCCATCAGCTCGCCCGGCCGGACAAATCTTTTTAATATTTTCAAGGGGGCGCCAAATTATTTCTGACGACGGGTTAAATTATCCCAAACGACTAAAACCGGACTGGCGATAAAGATGGAGCTATAAGTGCCGACAAAGATGCCGACGATAAGGGCTAAGGCGAAATCCTTAATGGTGTCGCCGCCGAAAAATAAAATAGCGATCAAGGCCAAGGTAGAAGAAACGGACGTATTAATGGAACGGACAATCGTCTGATTGACGCTGCGATTAATGGTGTTTTCAAAGTCTTCCTGGCTCTTGGGCAAATTTTCGCGGATACGGTCAAAAACGATAATCGTATCGCTGACGCTATAACCGAGAACGGTTAAGACGGCGGCGATAAAAGGCGTATTGATTTCAATCCCGTAGAAATGACCGAGGACGGAAAAAACACCAAGAATAAATAAGATGTCATGAATCAAAGCGATAATCGCGGCCACGCCGTATTTCCAAGAAGCCACCGGCTTAGAAACCTTCTTGAAGGCCCAGGAAATGTAAATGATAATCATGACAAAAACGATGGCGATGGCGTTAAATGATTTGCTTTTAAGTTCCTTGCCGATACTGGAACCGACCGCGTCAAACTGTAATTCCGTTATGGAAGCATCGGTTTTAGAGGCCGCTAACTCCTGGAGCTTCGTCAAAACCGCCTGATGCGCTTCTTCGGTACTCTCCTTAAAACGTAAAATAATGGAATCATTAGTCGGCTGGACAATCAAGCCATGAAGATCAACGCCTTTCAAGCTATCCTGAATTTCAGTCACGGTCGGCTGATAATTCTTGAACCCGACTTCGAGCAGACTGCCGCCGGTAAAATCAACTCCAAAATTCAAGCCCCAAAAAATCAGGGCCAAGATTGACGCCAGGGCCACTAAGGTAGAGAGGGTCAAAAAGAATCTTCTTTTTTGGATTATTCTGTAAATCATATGTTTGAATTATTATTTATTCTCTATTTTAGAGCGGCTGACGCCCAAAAGCCAGGTCCGTTTTTCCAGCCAATCGCCGAGGATTACCACGAACAAGGTATGAGTGATAACGATAGCGCTGAATAAGGAAACGGCGATGCCAATAAATAAAGTCGTCCCAAAACCTTGAACGGCGGAGGTGCCGAAGAACATTAAAATCAAGCAAGTAAGAATAGTGGAGATATTCCCGTCTCGGATAGACGGCCAAGCGCGCTTGAAGCCGTCATCAACCGCCTGACGGACGGATTTTCCGGCCTTAAGTTCTTCGCGGGTGCGTGAGAAGATAAGAATATTAGCGTCGACGGCGATACCGATGGAAAGAATGAATCCGGCGACGCCCGATAATGATAGCGTAATCGGCTTTAAGGCGTAAAAGAACAATAATAAACCGATAATGGCGAACAAGAAGGCTAAAGTGCCGTTAAATATTTTTAGTTCATTAAAAGTGTAAAAAATCAGACTGATCATAATAACGACTAGTCCTAACGCCAACCAGACCGGTAAAGCCTTAAAAATAGCTAAAACCGTCAAACCATAAACTAATAACGATAAAACCGATAATAATCCCGGCAAGCGGTAATAAACGATCATAAAAATAGAAACAAGCAATAAACCAACCAGTCCCGCCACCATACTGTTATCAATCGATTTGGAGCCTAAACTGGCTTCGACAGTCTTCTGGGAAATCAAAGTGATCGGTACGGGCAAAGCGCCGGAGTTTAATCTCTTAACCAATAATTTAGCTTCTTCAACGTTAAAGTGTCCGGAAATGGAAGCTTTGCCGCCGGTAATCTTTTCATTGACGTTCGGAACGCTGATAGCATAACCGTCAAGAAAAATCGCCACCGGTTTGCCGATATTGCGGGCGGTAATCTCTTCAAATAATTTCGCGCCGGCGGCATCAAATTCCAAAGAAACCTCCGGGGACCCGTCGTTAGGATTGAATTGGACGGAAGATCTTTTTAAATATTTTCCGGTGAGCTCGGTGTTTTTCCAATTAACGGCGGCGCTGGCGTCTAAAACGGCCGTACCGGAAGCGTCTACCTGAAGAGCTTGGGTGGTAGTCGCCTGTTCCTTAAATTCTAAGATGGGCGTATCGCCGATAGTCTTAATAGCTTCTTTAATATCCTTGATGCCGGCTAATTCCGCGATAATGCGATATTCGCCGCTCGCGCTTTTATTGACTTGAACGAGGGGTTCACTGACGCCGAAAGCGTTGACGCGGCGCTCAATGACGTCGCGGACGGACTCCATGGCATCGGCTCTGTCGGCGGCGGCAATGGTAGTGACATCGGCCGAATAGACTAAATGCGCTCCGCCTTGCAAGTCCAGTCCCAAGTTATAAGGCAATTCTTTGACTGACGGCAAAATAACGATATCATTCGTTTTGGCGGCTAATTTTTTCGTCCAATTATTATAAACATGTCCGCCGGCCGCGAGTCCGACAGTGATTGCGAAAACAATAATGATTGCCAAAACCCACCAGGCTCTGGACCAAACAGACAATTTTGAGAATTTTTGGATAAGTGACATATACTTATTTTATATTAGCTTAAACTGGTTTTATCTTAGAATAGGTAGAATAAAAAATCAAGCGTCATAGGCTTTACAAAAATCCATTTTTTATTTATAATTTAATTTACCGTTAATTAATTAAAATTTTTAAAAATATGCCATTAATACCGACAGTTATTGAAAAAGACGGCCAAGTCGAGCGCGCCTATGACATCTATTCCCGGCTTTTAAAAGACCGGATAATCTTCTTGGGCGAGGAGATTAACGACCATGTCGCCAATATTGTTATCGCGCAATTATTATTTCTCGACGCCGAAAATAAGGATACCGATATTAAATTCTATATTAATTCTCCGGGCGGTTCCGTCACTGCCGGGCTGGCGATTTATGATACTATGCAATATATCAAAGCCGACGTTTCGACCATCTGTGTCGGCTTAGCCGCCTCAATGGCCTCGGTCTTACTGGCCGCCGGCAAGTCGGGCAAGAGATTCGCGCTTCCTAATAGTGAAGTGATGATCCATCAAATCATGGGCGGCGCGGAAGGCCAGGCCTCGGACATCAAAATCCGGGCGGAGCATATCTTAAAGATAAAAGATAAGATGAATAAGATTTTGGCCCAACATACCGGCCAGAAAGTCGCGACAGTCGAGCATGACAGCGACCGCGATAATTTTATGAGCGCCGAGGAAGCCTTAAAATACGGCATCATTGATAAGGTTATCGGCAAGACTAAATAATGAAAGCAAAAAAATCCTCGACTTCGCAGCCGGGGATTTTTGTATATTCGGATATTTAGGCGCGGAAAATTATTTGACGACTAGAGAGTTTAACATCATCCTGAAGATGTTCGGGTAAACGATCCGGCCCGCGACCGCCGGAATATAAGAAACGACGTAAATATTCTTATGCTGGGAATCAGTCAAATAAAAATTAAGATTATCCGCTCCCATTATCCCGTCCCAGCCGTCAACGCTTAATAGTTGATCATAAGCGGCGGTCGTATCCGGAAATAAATTTTCATACCAGCCTAATATTCCGGCTTTGTCAGAATTGTCCTGGACAGAAATTTGAATCAAAGAGTCTTCCGACGCCTTGAAAACGACAGTAGTCCCCTCGGCTAAGGATTGCGGTTTCCAACTAAGCGGATAAAGAAGGCTATAATTAAAAGTCGTATTATCGTATTTGACTAGACGAGGATTGTCCGCCAATTTTCCCGGGCCGGCCGGATCATACCCGCTGCCCAGTTCGGCTAAATCGCCATATTTATCGCCGTCGGAATCGGTGGAAGTGGCCGATGTCCCCAGTAATACTTCCTCCTCATTAAACAAACCGTCATTATCGCTATCTAGAAGCGGCGGCAGGCTACTCCCATTCTGTCCGCTTAATTCCTCGTTCATTAACGAGTCAACCGCACCGGTCGAAGTCGCGATTTCACTCGGCGTTGAGGTCGAAATAACAATCGGCGCCGCCTCCGGAACAGGGGTCGGAATAATAGTGGGCGTAACCGTGGCAATTTCTTTCGGTTTATTGACAACTGGCTGACTGGCAATCGTTTTATCTGGGCCGGCGGTCGGAGAAATGATAAAACGATAGCTTAAATAGACTAGAGCGCCGATAAAAATAATCCCCGCGCCGATAATCACCAAACCGATAGTCTTAAAATTCTTTTTTTGAGGAACTGGAGTTAAATCAAAATCGCCGTCAGCTGTTTTTGGAGAACTAGAAAAACTACCTCCCAGCCTGGCCGGGCTCGGCATATTATGGACGATTATATCCTGATCGGGAGATAGAACTTCCGCTTCAGGCGCTTGGGCCGGTTTTTCTTTCTTCTGGCCAAACATAAATAATTAAAACAACGCTTTATTACCAAAATAATAAAATGGCGACAAGAATCATCAACCCGACGATAAGCAATCCTAAAAAGAGCCATTTTTTAAAATGGCTGTCGGAAGTCGGCGGCATAGTATGCAGATTTAAAGATACCCGGGGAAAATTCCGGGAACCGATAAAAGCGCTAGTCCGCGGCCGCGGCTTGTTGTTCAAATTTCCGGTTATCATAGTTTAAATCATCTAGTTACTGGAGGAATTCCAAGAGTGGAAGTGGCAGCGGAGAGCTTTCCGGGACCGTTAGGATTATATCCGGCCTTGACTTCCACGCCGTCCAAATGGCCGTCTCCGTCCGTATCGGCGCTAAGCGGATTAGTCTTATAAATTTTCACTTCTTCATAATCGCTCAAGCCGTCGTTATCAGTATCAATGATGTTAATATTCGTACCGGCCGCTTTTTCTTCAACATCGGTCAAACCGTCGCTGTCGGAATCGACCAAAGATGTCGGGATTGTGGAGGTTGCGATTCCGGTTGTGGTCGTAGCCGCCGGGGCGTTAACTCCCGGAATAGGCGGAACTTCCACGAAAGAACCAGATGGTTCGACCGGGACGGAAGTGGTCGCGGTCAAAGAAGCCTCGGTCTTCTGATCCGTCGGAACGGTCGTCGCGGTCTTAGGCGGCGCCTTTAAAAACTTGCTATAAACCAGATATCCGGCCAAACCCACAACCAAGACCACGATAACAATGATGATAATCTTGAATAATTTATCTTGTCCTCTTTTTTCCGGAGCGCCGGCGGAAAATTCATCGGTGGCCGCTAAACCGATTTTTTGAGTATCGATTTCCGCGCCGCCTGATGACCTTGAAACGGTTGACGCCGCCGCGGCCGCGCCTTCCTGCGCCTTGTCGGTTTCCGCGAAAATATCGTCAACGGCTTGGCGATTTTGGTTATTAGGATCGTTTGAATCGTTAAACATATAAGTTTCTAAATTATTATTATCTTTATTATAACGGAAATCTCATCTTTTGCCAATTTTATTTCGCCGTCTCCAATTGGCGCGGACTAATCGGACCGATTTTGGAAGGGTCCGCGATTATATCGGCGTCGGTATTTATAAGCTTATAAACAGTCGGCGTGCCGCTGGCATTTCGGCCCAATACTTGGGCTTTAACATTATTATCTAATTTAAAATAGGTTTTTTCTTCGGCGGTCAAAAATTCCGGCGCCGGCGAATTAGCATCAGCTCCCGGCTTGTTATTCCGACGACTAGTCAAAGTTAAAATAAGCGCCGTAATCAAAATCAATACGACCAGCCCGGCGATAATGATATTTTTTTTATTATTTAACATATTTTTCAACATATTTTTAATCCGGAAACTAAACAATTTTTGTAACTTTATTTATTGGTAATCAGCTTACCCGGTCCGTTGGGATTAAAGCCATTTTTTACTTCCTCCCCGTCTTTATAGCCGTCGCCGTCCGTATCGGGATTAAAAGGGTCGGTCTTATATTTATTCGTTTCTTCTTCGTCGCTTAAACCGTCGCCGTCGGAATCTTGGAGTTTATCAACGATGCTTTCAGAACAATAAATTCTGATATATTTATTACTGATAACGTCACATAATTTATTGTTTTGCCAGGTTAAGGCCATCTGACAATAAGCGACGCTCTCGCATGTTTCCTTTACCGAATCTGTTTTTAGATTGGCGCAGTCTTCCGCTTGTTTATAGGCGTTAAAAATATTTATCAGGCAACGCGCCTTAAGGTCGTCGGTACCGGAAGACTGGCACTGACTGATTTCTAGCGCCGCTTTTTCGTCTAAAATAACATTGGAACATGCCAGCTGATCGGTTTTATCGTTAATTTCCCCGCAGAAACCATCAGCTCTAGTGATAAACGCCACCGCCGAAATACAACTGTTTTCATCGTCTCGGTCGCGGCAAGACACCATTTCTCCTTTTGCCGCCGTAGCGCCGTAAAACTCCAATTGCGCCGCGCTGTATTCCGGATGATTAGTCTTCAACTCGGCTAAGAATTTAGCGTTACTGGCTTCTCTCAACTCTTTATTATCCGTATTTTCCGGGCCGACATTTGTGCTGGTGGCCGCGGTCGGTATCTTATTCGCGGTGCTTGACGCTTCATTTTCGCTGAGGGCGGTAATATTATTATTTTTATTGTCAGCCGCGTTTTTATTTTTGGCTCTTAAGGCAAAAATCAAAACCAACGACAAAAATAATATGATAATCACTAAAATAATAATTTTTGTTTTTTTATTCAACATAAGTCTGATTGGCTTCGATTTTTATTACAGTTTTTTTAATACTTGTATATACTACACGCGCACCAATCCCAAGTATGGGTGGAGCAATTATTTATATAACACTCAGAGGGGACTCCTCCTCCGCCTATACAGGCCGCCGCGCCGATAGAAGCACAATACGAACCGCACTTCTGTTGTTGCGGATTTGTGACGTCGTCACAGCGATATGTTCTAGGCGCAGTGCACGCCCCCAAACCGTCGCAACGATAATGAGGAGTATTGCATTGGTTTATGCCGGAATTATCTTGACTACCATCAGGAAAAGCCACGCAGGCTCCTGTGCCGTTGCAGGCGGAACACGCGCTGGTACAATTAGGGCCTTCATTACCGGAAAGAACATTGGTCACCGGTATGCATTGTCCGTTGAAGCATCCCCCTCCGGTCTGGCAGATGCCGGCCGTCGGACAGGTAGCACAATCAAAACAAGCCGGGCAACTTCCGCCGCAATCAATTCCTGTTTCATTTCCATTTTTTGTTCCATCAGTGCAAGTTGGAGCAACGGTA
>JAPLVZ010000008.1 GCA_026396805.1 Candidatus Falkowiibacteriota bacterium | reverse complement strand
CAAATGGTATCGGTATGGATTGAACTTAATCTCCGCCCTGGTTTGTATCATATCTTCGGATTTATTGCTTAATCCGAAGATATTACTCCAATTTGCCATATTAGTCAGGGGGGTGTGTTAATTATGTCATGGACGAGTGCATGGTTGTTTAATACTTCCGCTTTTTTATTTATAATTACTAAATAAAATTAGAAATGGGTTTTAAATAGGTAAAAGTTTTTAAAAAAGTCCGAATCAAATATATTGATCCGGACTTTTTTATTTTCTGGAACTATATTCTATTTCGAGAAAAACATTTCGTCGTCGTCCTCAAACGGACGGCTGCCGCCGCCGGTTTTTTCTTCTTTGGATTTAATGACCTTCTTATCGGCTCTGATTTTTTCTAAAATTTCGTCTTCATCATTAATCGCTTTATCTTCCTCGTCTGGAGTCAGTCTTAATTCCGCTTCCGCTTTAGTTTCCTCCTCTTCACTAGAGTCCGCCTCTTCGCCGGTATCTTCGTCTTCAGCCGTGGGCATATCTTTATCCGATTCATCTCCCGCTTCCGGCTCATCTTCAGAACCATTAATTTCATTTTTTGTCTCATCTTCTGATGTTCCCTCTTCATCCTCCATTTCGCCGTTCTTAAAAACCAGACCGCTATCTTCTTCATCCTCTAAATAACTGTCCGGCGCACTCGCCTCGGCGCGATTATGTATCGGGATTCCGATAATATCGCTGCCGCCCATAAATTCATATTGCTCTTGACTGATCATCACTTCACGCGGTTTGGCGCCGTTAGACGGACCGATGATTCCCGCTTCTTCCAGCATATCCAAAATCTTGGCCGCCCGGCCATAACCGATTGATAAACGACGCTGAAGCATCGAGGTTGAGGCTTTGCCGGCTCGAATAATGATTTCTTTCGCTTCTTCAAACAGTTCATCTTCGTCGCCGTGATTGCCATCCAAACCGACGCCGGCATTACCGCCGACTTTCTGGCGTTCGGTGACTCCTTCCAGATATTCCGCCGCTCCGCTCTTATCCTTAATATAATTAACGACATCGTTAATTTCTTCATCGCTTAAATAAGCTCCCTGGATACGTTTCGGTTTGGAAAATTCCGCGGACATGAACAACATGTCGCCCTGCCCTAATAATTTTTCCGCTCCGGACGAATCCAGAATGGTCTTAGAATCCACCAAGGAGGCGACGGAAAAAGCGATGCGCGTCGTGATGTTCGCTTTGATTAAACCGGTAATGACATCAACGCTCGGACGCTGTGTCGCCAAAATAAGATGGATGCCGATTGCTCTGGACATCTGCGCTAAACGAATAACCGCCGCCTCCATATCTTTACCCGCTGTCATCATGAAATCGGCCAGCTCATCGATGATAAAGACGATATAAGGCATCTTCTCCGAATTACTCGCGTTATAAGACTGGATATTTCTTTTGCCGGATTTATTTAAAACATCATAACGGCGCTCCATTTCATTCAAGCACCATTTCAACGCGTTAATGGTTTTATTGACATCGGTGATAACCGGAGTAAGCAAATGGGGAATGCCGTTATAAGTCGGGAGTTCCACGCGTTTGGGATCGACCATGATAAAACGCAAGTCATCCGGATTATTCTGATATAAAAGACTGACAATAATCGCGTTCAAGCAGACAGATTTACCGGAATTGGTCGCGCCGGCCACTAAGAGATGAGGCATTTTCGACAAATCATACAGCCAGGCCGTACCGGCTACGTCTTTACCGAGCGCGATAGACAGATTATTCTTTCGCGCCTTAAAAGTTTCATCTTCTAAAATTTCCCTTAAACCCACGATGGCTTTCGCTTTATTCGGGACTTCAACGCCGACTAAGGATTTCCCCGGAATAGGCGCTTCAATTCTAATCGGATGAGCCGCCAGCGCCAAAGATAAATCGTTATTTAAAGTAGTGATGCGCGATAATTTAACGCCTTCAACCGGACGGAAAGTATATTGAGTCACGGTCGGGCCGACTTTGGTTTCTCCCATTTCCACTTCAATACCGAACTTGGCCAGGGTTTTCTTTATTTTTTGAGCGTTCAGTTCCGTGTCGCCGCCGATAGCCTTGCTAGATTTATTATTCAATAATTCCAGAGGCATGTCGATTTTGATCGACCGCTTCGGCCAGACGATTTTTTCTTGGATCTTCTTCCCTTCTTTCTTAACGCTCGGGCTGACAATTTCGTCGCTCTCGTCTTCGGCCTCGATTTTTTCCAGTTTCGCCGGTATTTCTTTTCTCTGCCAGGCGTTTAAAACTTCTTCCCGTGCGTCACTAATCAATTTCCGGCTCTCATTTTCCTCCTCCTCGGCCGACGTCCAAAAAAGACTTCGGAAAAAAAGACCAATCGGATGAAAAATTTTCGCGAACAAGCTTTCCCGCCCGATAATCCGGCCCAAAGAAGTGTTAAAGACCAACACTAAAGCTATAAGCAATAAGGCGATTAAAACTAAGACGCTTCCCCAAAAACCGAAGATATAAAAAAATAGCTGGCTTAAATATAAGCCGACATAACCGCCGCCGACCCCTTCCAGCACGGAACTCTTCCACTGCAGAGGTGAAATAAAAAAATGAAATAAAGTCTGATAAGAAGCGAAGAGAAGGAGCAAGCCGAGATAATCAGTAAATTTTAAAGGCTTCTTAGCCTGGCGGATTAGAATCAGCGCCCAATATAATAAAATCAAAGGCGCGAGCCATTTGCCAAAACCGAAAATAAGCGTCAGCCATTTGGAAATAAAGAGGCCGAAATGCCCGGATAAATTGAATAGACCCAAAAAGCTGACCAGACCGAAAACCAACAGGAAGACAATAACGATGCTGCGCTTAGCTTTATCGTCCAGATTGAATTTCGGCAGAGCGATATAGTCAAACGGATTGGAGTTTTTCTTTTTGCGACCCATACTGGAAAAATTATGATTACTAATAATCCTATTATATCATAGCTGAAACCAATTAAAAAGCGCAGTTTAAACCGAGCGGAGACGTTTGACCGCTAATTTATTTCAATGTCAATAAAAATCGCCTGCGGGACTTGGGCGCGAATCTTTTTTTCCAGTTCGTCGATCTTCCGGCCGACTAAACGCGGCACTCTATCCATATAGTCCACGGAAAACTTCATGAAATTTTCATAGCTTTCTTTAACTTCTTCGTATTCGTTCTCCAGGAAATGATGCTTGGATAATTCCTTGATTAAAGAAGCGGCGTTGAATTCAATATCGCATTTGATTAAATATTTATCCACATCTAAAATAGCCGATTTGAAATCCAAGACCTTTTCCACGGTCGGATCGTTATTTAAGATATCAATGATCAGCTCTTCAATTTCTTTCGGTATAGATTTAGTAATGAGATAGTTGCGATTCTTGGCGATGAGCAGGATGGCGGCGGCTCCTAGTAATAAGCCGATAATAATGGAACCGATAGCATCCCAATAAGCTTGTCCGGTCAGATAAGCCAGGATGATACTTGAGAAAGCGATAAAAACGCCGATGACGGCTAAGCCGTCTTCATAAACCACGGCTAAAGTCGTCGGATCGGCGAGCGAAATTATCTTGCCCAGCTTCTCGTCGGGAAAGTGTTTTTTTAAATCGCGGATAGCCAACCAGAGCGTCAACGATTCAATAACGAAAGCGATTAATAAAATATAAAGATTCAAGGAATTGAAATGAGTTTCCGATCCGCCCGTCAAAGAGTTAACGCCATGATAAATCGTTACGCCGCAACCAACAAAGAAGATGCCGCAAGCCGAAATTAACGCCCAAATAAAACGTTCTTTACCGTAGCCGTAAGGATATTCTTCATCCGCCTTCTTCACCGATTTACTGACGCCGATAATCAGCAATGATTGATTGGCGGTATCGGCTAAACTATGAATGGCTTCAGAAAACATCGCGCCCGATCCGGTAACGGCAAAACCGAAAAACTTCGCTATACAGACGACGGCGTTACCGGTAAAAGCGGCGATGACCGGGAGTAATCCGGAAATCTTGGGGCGGGAATTAGGTTGAGCGCTTATCATATTAACAAGATTAATTTAATTTTTTTATTTATCTTAATTAATAAGCTTCTGAGTTTGAACCAGCAAAGCGGTTGAAGCCAACTTGATACGTTTCTTGACGGTCGCAAATTTCTGCCGATAAACGGCGCGATTTTTGACGATGGTCCGGGCTTTTTTCAACAACCCGCCTGATTTTAAATCAGCCAGTTCCACGACCAGTTCCGGACAACCGATAAAACGCGCGAAATTGCGATTGCGTAAATCATAAGCGACATTGATTTCCGGCGTCAAGGCGCCGGCGGCCAGGACACAGGAATGAAGCATCATGCCGATAACTAAATCTAAGGTGCCGTAAAACCCCTTTTGCGCCGCCGGTTTCAGATCAATGATTTTTAGATTCTTAATTTTCAATTTCGGATAGATTTTCTTTTCGCCGGGGTGATGCTGAAGATAATAAACTTGGGCGTCATATTTATTTTGAAAAAATTCCGCGGTGGCGCGATAGGCTTTCAAGATATCTTCCTCCCATCGGCCGAAACCGAGCCAGCCGGAATAATTTAAATTCAACCCCAATTTAAAACCGGATGGGATTTTATCGGGTTTTATTTCTTTCAGACAAAAAGCCGGATCGCCGATAACTTTAATTTTTGCGGCGAGAATCCCCTGTCTGACCAGAAACGTTTTGGTATAATTTTCCCGGACACCGACGAGCCGAGCTTGTTTCACCAGAGTGACCAGGCTGGCGCGCTCTTTCTTAGACAAAGCCGGGGCTCCGACTTCACGGATATACCCGACGCCGTAAATTACCAGGGGAATCTTAATCGCTTTAATCATTTCGCCGGAAAAAGGCAAAAAATAACGGTAAAAAACGCCGCCGCCGCCAAAGATAACCAGATCGGCCCGATTAATCGCCGCCGCTCGCCGGCGATTGAATTTTTTCAGGACTTCAATCGGAAAATCTATTATTTTAACGCCGGGATATGCGGCTCGAAGCTGTTCTTGAACCGCCAGGACTATCCCTAAATCACCTTTATTGCTTTTGTCCCAAACATGGATATGCGCGATTGACCTCGGTCTGGACCACATAAATTATAATTTTAAATTAGCTTTAACTTGCCTGATCAGTCCAATGGCGGCGTTTTCATCATGATCAAACTTCAAAAGCCAATAGGTCGCCGTCCGGACAGCCGTCCAATTATAATACAAATCGATTCGCGCCTGCAGATCGCCGGTCAGAGTCAAACCGGAAGCCGCCAAATAAGTGTCCAAAAATAATTTTTTCATGGCCCGGGCGGAAGCGGCGTCGCTGGCTTTCCTTAAAATCTTATATTCTAGTTGCTGCGAAAAAGAACCCAGGTCACGGGCCAAATCCCCCAAACATAAATCGGTAAAATCAATCAGCCCGACTCTATTTGCTGAAGTTTGGATAATGTTTTCCGGATGAGCGTCGCCGTGGATGAGAGACAGCTGGCCGCCGCCCTGAAAATAAGCTTCTTCTTTTTCAATAAAAAGGGCGTAAATTCGGCGCAAATCAAGGTCATATTTATCCGGGAAACGGCTCGCGATTTCCTTGATGATATTTTCCGATCCGGGAACGACCGTCCTGATCCGGGAATTAATGGGATTAAAGTTGGCCCGAGCGTCGCCCGGCAAGGCGTGCAGGCGGGCGAATAACCGAGCGCTGGCAATAACAATTTTTTCCACAGTCGCAAAGTCCTTATTCTTGATATAAGACAAAAGATTTTCGCCTTTCAAGCCGCGATAAAAAGTGCCGCGGAAATAAGGTGAGTAAAATAAAGGATCGGGGATATCGATTGTCTCGCTGGGGAAACCGGCCGCCCAGAGATATTTGAGCGCCAGATAAACATTCTCCCGTTCTTCGCTGCTATGCGCCGAGCAAACAATCGGAATTTTGTCTTCCGTACCGTCGGCTTTAGCGAAATAAGCCGTGAAGCTGATAACGACGTGATAGGTCGTTTCCCAAACCAGCTCTTTATACGGCCTAATCACTACTCTTTTAATGTCGCTGAAAGAAGGGTAATGAGGCAAAACTTCTTTCCTGAATAACTTGACGACGTAAGCTTCGTCAAACAATCGCAAAATCTTGTTCATACGGTTTTTTGCCAATGTTTCTTCCAATGGCTTTCCCAAATTAATTTTTTTATCTTCAGATAATAAGCTTCCGCCTCCAATTTCCTTTTCTTAGTTTTTAAATCGGCGAAAGAGCGGACGGAACGGATTAAATCTTCCAAACCGCGCTCAATTTCATCAGGGCTCCAGGCGTAGGGACCGTAAATCTTGGAAAAATCATGAGCGCTCGCCCACCAAAAAGTGCAACTCGCCAGTCCGCGAACCAGGTGCCAGCGGTACCAATAGAAATTCTTGTCATTCTTGAATTTAACGCCCAAGTCAAGCGCCAGATTGGCGAGCCTCCAAAGATTGACTTGAATCTTATTATTCTTGTCCAACCATAAACGATAGGGCCGATTACTGGCAACGTCTTTCGGACTTGATTCCCAAGAGGAAGATTTTAATTCCGCCGGTTCCGGGCGGCCCTTGGCTAGAGAAATAAAAGCGGATAATGTCGCGCTCGGCAAATTTTTTACCTTAGCGATCTTTTCTATTTCCGCGGTCGGATCTTCGTGACGCAAACCATAAAGCTCGGCATCGGTCGCGGTTAAAATTACGACCGAATTTTTATTTCTACTCTGATTGGAAACGCCCTTCTCCTTATTAAAAACGACCCGCTCTTTTTGAACCAGCGGCCAAATCTTATCGGGCGGATAAGCGCTGGATATAATTCGGTCGCGAAAAACGACTTTTAATCCGCTGGCGGCGTCAAGATAGATCTTCCCCGATTCTATTCGGCGCGAATTTTTGGCACTATAAGCGACTTCATCAAGAATAATCCAGGAATAGCCGAGGCGTTTTACCAGTTTAGCCAGGGCCGGCGAATAAGCCATCTCCGGCAAAAAAAATCCGGCCGGTTTGAAATTCTTGCCGAAATACTTTCTTAAAATTTTTTCATTGATTCTTATCTGGCGAATAACTTCCGCTTCCGGCAAAAGAGGCAAAAAACCGTGATAAGCGGCCGAACCGGTTAACTCAATCCGTCCTTTTTTGACTAAGAATTTCAAACGATCTATAAAAGCATCGGCTTTTTCATCCGCCAGGCGCTCCAATAAACAACCGCTCACATTCCAAGTCGCGCGCAAGTTCGGGTGCTCCTCCATCAAGCGCAGCAAGCGCCAATAACTCTTAGTCAGCGCCTTATGAAGGCTGTAAGATTCGGCGTTCGCCGGCTGATAAAAATGTAAAAAATTAAGCCAAAGCATAAATTTTAATAAGCTTCTTATTTCTTATATTTAAGCACCTTCTGATAAAGCTCCAAATATTTCTTGGCCGGTATCTCCCAGCTATGGGAACGCTTCATCGCTCGCCTAATCAGCGCGTTCCAAACGAACTTATGCCGATAACTTTCCAAAGCGCGGACGATGGTCGCGTAAAAATCCAATTCATCGTCGGTCTTAAAAGTGAAACCGGCCCCGGTTTTTAACGCCGGCTTAAAATTTTCTACGGTATCATACAGGCCGCCGATTTCTCGAACAATGGGAATACAACCGTAGCGCATCGCGATAAGCTGATTGATGCCACAGGGCTCATGATTGGAAGGAAGCAGAAAAAAATCACTGGCGGCATAGAGAAGGTTCTCTTTCAGCTGATCGAAAGGAAGCCAGATGATCTTAGTCGGATACTTTTTCTGGAGTTTCTTGATCGGCGCGATATATTCCTTGCTGCCGTCACCCATAAATACCAATTGGACGTCCAGCCGCAGAAGAGAATCAATAATTTTTAGGATAACGTCGAAACCTTTTTGAAAAGTGACGCGCGAAGTCGTGCAAAGCATAGGAATATCGGAATTGACCGGCAAACCGATAGTTTTCTGCAGGTATTTTTTGTTGTCCGCTTTGGCCGCGGGATTAGAAAAAGAATAACGCTTCGCCAAAGTCTGGTCTTGCTCCGGGTTATAAGCGTTATAATCAATGCCGTTGATTATCCCGAAGAGACGATCCGAGCGGTTTTTTAAAATGCGATGCAAATCTTGACCGAATTTCTTAGTCATTATCTCCTCGCGATAAGTTTCGCTGACCGTATTGATAATGTCGGCTGACAAGATCGCGCGCTTGGCGAAATTGATAGTCTCCAGCGTCGGGTTAGACAAATGCGGCAAACGGGAGCGACCATAATCTTTATCGGCGACAGGAATTTCCCACCAATTATGGCCCAACTGAAAAATAAGATTATGAATAGTAAAAACTGTTTTCGCTTTCTCTAAAGTCTTGGAATAACGGAACTCCGTCTTCAGATAGTACGGAATCAAACCAGTCTGCCAATCATGACAATGGATGATATCGGCCGAGAATTTCAAGAGCGATAATAATTTCAAAGCGGCGACATTAAAAACCAAGAAACGGGCGTTTTCATGGGTTGACCCGTAAATATGGCGATGCCGGGAAAAAAATTTCGGGCAGTCCACAAAATAAATCGGCAAACCGGACATCAAATAGCCTTGCCAATAGCTGACCTTGATACTTTCTTGGCTGTTGAGATGCAAGTTAACGTCAGCGGCCATTAAACCTAAATTATTGGCGGTCTTATCTATCAACCGGCCGTAAAGAGGAGTAATAATAATGACTTCATGACCTAATCTTTTTAGGGCCTTGGGCAAACTGCGAGTCACATCGGCCAAGCCGCCGGTCTTGGAAAACGGCGCCACTTCCGAGGCAATATGGACTATTTTTAACTTTTTAGGCATAAACGCGAATTTAAAGCGCAAATGGCGATGGCGAGCGCGTCGGCCGCGTCATCGGGTTGAGGCAAGACCGATAAATTAAGAATCAATTTAACCATTTTCTGGACTTGTTTTTTGGAAGCTTGGCCGTAAGCGGAGACGGCTTGTTTAACCTGGGCCGGCGTAAAATCAACAACTGGCAGATTATTTTGTTTGAGGGTTAGGAGCGCGACCCCGCGAGCTTGACCGACAACTAGAGCGGTTCGGACATTCTTATTGAAAAATAATTGCTCTACCGCCGCTAAATCCGGCTGATATTTTTTTATTATCTTATCCAATTCGGAATTAAGAAGCAGGAGGCGGGCGGCCAAATCTCCGCCGGCCTTAGTCTTGATGGAACCATAAGCCAGGCAAGTTAATTTTCCGCCTTCATTTTTGATTAATCCGTAACCGGTATCGGCGATTCCCGGATCAATCCCTAAAATAATCTTGGCCATAAGCCGAGAATTTACAGTAAATTAGAATAATAGTCGTTAACGTCTTCATTGTTGTCTAACTCTTCAAAAAATTTATCTATCTTTTCCCGGGACTCGGCTGGCAATCCGATTTTTTCCTTGGCGACATATTCAATCTCCGCCGACTCCACCGACAAACCTTTAAAACCTAAAAAATCGCGGACAGCCTGAAAATCTTTCACGGCCGTATAAATAGTAATCCCCTCATCTTCTTTCTGAAAATCAATAATACCAAGATCGATGAGTTCCAGTTCCAATTCTTCATTATTTATCTTTTTCGCGGCGCTGGCGGCGCTGGCGATACGGATAACTCCGAGCTGGGAAAAATTCCATAAGACCGGGTCGAAAGCGCCGCCGTTCTTCGTAAACAAATGGCGGACGGTTGAGCCGCTCCGGTTCTTATTATCGGTCAAACATTTAACGACTACCTGGACATTCGGCGGAACAATGCCTTCATAGAATAATTCCACTATCTGTTCGCCTCCGAGTTCACCCGTGCCCTTCTTTAGAGCGCGCTCGATATTATCTTTGGGCATACTGGTATCGCGCGCCCGATCAATCGCCGCTCTTAAAGACGGGTTAGCATTGGGGTCGCCGCCCTTTTTCGCGGCAATCGTGATTACATTGGCCAGCTTAGTAAAAATCGTGCCACGCTTGGCGTCGATTAATTCTTTCTGGCGATGAGTGGTCGCCCACTTAGAATGTCCGGACATAAAAAAACAAATGGGTTATTATTTAACATCAAATCTTCCGCCCTCAAGCAGATATTCCTCTCACAAAACTTTAGCGTAAATTGAAATAAAAATCAAGATGAATTATAATGAAAATATCAGTAAAATAACCTAAAAAATATGAAAACTTTAAATTTGCCAAGCCTTAACGAAATTGTTCTGGCCGCTCTGGACTTTTTTACGAAAAACAAGCCACCGCGCTTGGATTTAAGACGTTTTAATTTTCCTATCGTCGTCGGTAGCGGCAACGCCTATAACGCCGGGCTGGCTATCTTCGGCAGCCGGCCGGCGATTGTCGCCAGCGAAAGCAATTTTAAGCAAACTCTAAAAAATTATCAAGGGCTTATCAAGAGCAAGCAGATAGCCCAAGCCCTGATTATTTCCGCTTCCGGAGAAAAAGATTCTGTCTGGGAAACAAAACTGGCTAAAAAATATGGATTAAAAATGATTTTATTAACTTGTAACGGCGATTCCAGCGCCGCTAAAATCGCCGCCGAAACTATCGTCTTCAGAAAGCTGCCGGAACCATACACCTATAATACGTCTACGTACTTAGGAATGTTCCTAGCCGTAAGCGGCGAAAAAGCGGCGGACATTAAAAAATTCATCTCTGGCTTAAAACTGGTGAAAAATCTGCGAGACTATCAAGCTTACGCTTTTATCCTGCCGGATGAATTCGCCGCCCTGACGCCGATGTTGGAGATAAAAAAACATGAATTGTTCGGACCGCATTTATCTTTGCGCGCTTTTACCTATGGCGAAGCGCGGCACGCTAAATTCGTTCATCCTTGGAATAAAGAATTAGTTATTAGCCTCGGCGCCAATAAATATTTTGGCGCCAAGAATCACCGTCTGGAAATAAAACTTCCGTCTGGCGCCAATATCGGTTTGGTTATGGCTCTAAGTTACTACCTCATCGGCCTCATCCAAGAAATCAAGCCGCCTTATTTTACCCGAGATATTTCCCGCTTTTGCCAGATAGGCTCGCGGGCTTACGGACAAAAAAAGCCTTTTCCAATAATCGTAAGGTAAGAAAAAAATCTCCGGCCACCCGGAGATTTTTAAATTCTTTGATAATTTTGTTCTAAATTCTAAAAAGTCCGCCGCTTTAATCAATCCTAATTTCTGCCAGGCGCCGAACGCGCGCGATGGCCGCATCAAGCTCCTTTTTAGAAGCGAGATAATAATTCCGCCGCGGCTTTAAATCCTTACCCAACTCATAAACCAAAGGGATAGCAAAAGGGATGTCCAGCTTAGTAATTTCCTTGCCCGAAACATTATCCAAATACTTAATCAGGGCTCGTAAACTATTACCGGAGGCGGCGATTAAAATTCGGTCACCCCACTTGATCCGCGGTACGACGGCTTCACGCCAAAATGGTGTTACTCGAGACACGACATCTTTCAAACTTTCTTCACGCGGGACTTTTATTCCCTGATATTTTTTATCATCCCGTTGATCATAGGGATTGTCTAAGGTAATTTTCGGGGGATGGACGTCATAACCGCGGCGCCAGCGAAAAACCTGATCCAGACCGAATTTCTCCGCCATCTTCACTTTGCTCACGCCCTGTAGGTTGCCATAATGTCTTTCATTTAAGCGCCAATCGGTGATGATCGGAATCTTGGCTTCTTTTAATTCCGCTAAAGTTATTTTTAGAGTCCGCGTCGCCCGTTTCAAAAAAGACGTGTAAGCCAAATCAAAGAAGAATTTATTCTTTTTTAATTTCTGGCCGGCGATATGCGATTCCTTAATGCCCCGGGCGCTCAAATCAACATCAACCCAACCGGTAAAAAGACCCTTCTTATTCCAGGCGCTTTCTCCATGGCGGAGTAATACTAATTTATACATAAAGCTTTATCTTAACTCTATATTAACCTGAAATCATTATAGCACAAATCTTCCCGCTTATTATTAAACAAATTGCCAAGCAAATTGACGATAAAAGCGGGAAAGTGATAGTATGGAAGGGAGCTTAATCTAAATCATATCAGTGAATCAATTAAGCGACAATTTAAGAAAATCGGGGTGGAAATCGGCCTTATTTCCCTAAAAATCCTTAATTTATCAGGAAAAATCCTGATTAATCTGTTCCGGCTTGGCGCCGGCTTTTTTCGTTTACTCTTTAAGAGCATTTTTTATAAAATATTAGTCAAAATCTATTACGGAATTTTCAAACTGAAAAAGAATGATTTGGCTCATAATGCCGTCAGCGAAGTTATTAAAAACCATTTAGTTTATTTCTTTGTTGTTTTTTTAACGGTTCTATTTATTTTTACTAATCTGATAAATCAGAGCCAGGCCGGCAATCTGGAAATAAAAATATCCAAAACCGTCATGGCCGACTTAATTCCGGCCGATTTAGGTTCGCGCCAACAAGATGAAGAATTAATCGAGGAGACGGCCATCCCCGCTAATATGGCGGCGACAAATAAAAAAGGGGACGCGGAGAATACTTATGCTTTAGATAAGCAAGACAGTCTGATCATTATGGAAAATCCGGATGATGAATTGGCTTTAGTTTTTAACGATACCGGCGATACCTTATTAAAACCGCGCTTTATCGGCGCCTCCATCACCGGCGGCAATATTATAACTCCGGCTCGCAGTGAAATTACTTATTACACCGTCCAAATTGGCGATACTGTCAGCTCTATCGCCCGCCATTTCGGCCTAACGATTAATACTGTCCTGTGGGCAAACAACTTAAGCGCCTTCAGCTTGATTCGTCCCGAAGACAGCCTGACTATCTTACCGACCAGCGGTATCTTATATACTGTTAAATCCGGCGATGTCATTTCTAAAATTGCCGCCAGGTATGGAATAGACACCGACAAGATTTTGAGCTTCAATAATATCGGCGGTAACCTTAAAATCGGACAAAAAATAATCTTACCTGGAGCCAGTAAGCTAAGCGAGCAAACGAGCGGCGCGGGCGCCACTACTCAAAGCGGTTTATCGGTCATTCGCGATTTGATAAAAACCTCGACCGTAAAGGCCGGAAGCGGCAAAATGGCTTGGCCGACCATCGGCTATCGCATCACCCAGTATTTCTCTTGGCGCCATACCGGTGTAGATATTGCGAATAAAACCGGGACGCCAATTTACGCGGCCGAAGCCGGTGTTGTGGAGATTGCCCAAGGAGGCTGGAACGGCGGCTACGGCGATACTATCGTCATCAACCACGGCGGCGGATACAAAACACGCTATGGACACGCCTCCAAACTTTTTGTTAAAGTGGGAGACGAGGTTGAGAAAGGAGAAAATATCGCCGCCATGGGCTCAACCGGACGCTCGACCGGACCGCACTTGCATTTTGAGGTGCTAATCAACGGAAAAAAATACAACCCGCTTAATTACATCAAATAACTATAATTAATTCACACATCCCCCATATGTCTATCTTTGTAGGAATATTAATCATCGCGGCCGGAGCTTTTCTAGTGATAAAGACCGAATGGTTCCTGAATAATTTCGGGCGTATCGCCTGGTTTGAAGACAAGCTTGGTTCAGAAGGCGGATCACGCTTAGGTTATAAACTGGTTGGCATTGTCTGCTTGATAATCGGCATTATTATCATGACCGGCAGCGGCGTTGAATTCGGCCAATGGATTTTGGGTCCGCTTTTAAAATATAGCGGAACCGGACAATAACACCGGCGGAAAAGCTAATGATGAAAAAATAAATTACAGAAAAAAAAATTACTTGACCGCTAAAATATTAATTGCTAATCTTCTATCAATCGCGAAAAAGAAAATCGGAAAACAATGTTGGGCCCTTAGCTCAGCTGGCTAGAGCACCTGCTTTGCAAGCAGGGGGTCATCGGTTCGAATCCGATAGGGTCCACAAACAAATAAAACTTCTAACGAATGCTAGGAGTTTTTTTGTTTGGGATTCGCAATTAACGGATGGAGCGGATAGATTAGAAATAAATTTAAATTAAAAATATTCTCTGACAAAAAACACTAATTCCTATTCCGTTAATATTATTAGCCTAAACTCTATTAAACTAAAAACTCTAACAAATGTTAGAGTTTTTAGTTAGCGAATTTGCATACAAGCGGTTTCTTCCACCTCAAGATGCCCTTCTTCTTCAATTTTCTGAGTATTAATATTTATTAAATAGTAATAGCGGCAACAGGTTCCGCAATTATTATATACTTTTACATGATTAATATCTTCCCATTCCCATGAAGAGGTATGATCATTGCCCCGATAAACTTCAATAGGCGTTGAGCCATATCCCGGACTTATTATTAAAGACGTGTAATTTTTATAATATTCCTCTCTTTGTTTATCGTTATTTTCATCGAAATCTTCATCGCCCTTATGTAAATCCTGAAAGTATCCAAAACGAAAACTATCAGACGAAAATAATTTTAGGTCATATTTATAGTGACCGTCATTAGTCAAACGTTTAAGTTCAGAGAACCGCCCCTCCTGATCAAAAAAAATTCTCTCTACTTCCGATTTTTTGGGATTTATATAAACATGATGATAATATCCGTACAATCCGCCAGCAGTCTCTTCAATGGAACCATTGACGTCTTCTATTGATCTTCCTTCTTTTGCCTCACAAATTTGTTCTGTTTCTCGGCCTCCAAATTGCCACAAAATTGCCAAATACACGCCGAGGCCAATCAAAATAATAAGTAAGGCAAGTAACAAATATTTTATTCTAATAAAACCGCCATTACTTTCTTTTTTTAAATTATAAAATAAAGTATTGCCTATTTTCATTATAAATTTAGCGTTCTTGCTTTTAGTCCAACTTGGATAATCAATATAATCAGAAAAATAATGGTTTACACCGCCCGTTGGGTCTTTTATTTCTCCTGATATAACTAAGCCGGCAATTTTGTAGCACTTTCCCCAGGCTGTTAATTGTTCTGGATTAATCTCATAAAAAGGGTTCTTTACATATTCCCAATTTGGATCATCAATTTTAAAAGCGCTGAACTGATTTTTTTGCAAAATTACATCATGATAATTATCGGCCCATCTATCATCTTCGACACGATTTCTTATTGACCAGGCGATTGCAACTTTTCCTTCGTCCGGGAGGCTCCTCCCTTCACCGAATACCGCCCGAGCCAATATCATTTCGTCGGCATCATCCTTAAAATCTCCAGTCCAAAGCGGATCGTCGACGGTGGGGATTCTTTTTGTTTCGGCTGGCTTTATCCCTATTTCTATTTTCGACAGACGCGGAGTTTCATCGGAATATAAATCAAGGTTAAATTGTTTAGTTTTTAAGTTAATATCTTGATTAAAACTTTTTTCTTTCCCCTTTAGCGCTTTACCGCACCAATACCAATCGCGATGAGATTTTGTATTCTCATTTATCTGTATCTTTCCATTAATCAATAATTTCAGGTCGTCATCATCTCGACCATTCTTATCGGCATAAGCTAAAATAGATAATTTAGTGATGAATAAGTCCAGAATAATATAACTTAGCCAAGGACGTCCCTCGCTTTTTTGAGCTGGATTATTGACAGTCGGAAAATATATTATTTTATCATTTTCTTCTACCTTAGAAACAATAATACTTTTTAGATAGGGGCTTTGGTCGGGCTTTAAATCAATTGCATGTTTTCCTTTACTTAAACTAGTAGCAACAATAACGGTTTTTTCTAAACCACACAATTCGTTTCCGTTCCAAGCCGACCGCGCATCCTTTTTTGTGTATTGTGAAGTGGTTAATTCTTGATTATCCAAATATAAAAATATGTCATCATCTTTAAAAAAAGAGCGGCTCGTTTTAAAATTCTGCCACCAGCTTTTAGCGCTCGCGATTATTTCTATTAGATACAAACCATCTTCGGCAAGCATAAAATCGTAAGAATATTGTTTGGTTATTTTTTTGGAAATTTTTTCTTCTTTAATGAGTTTCATAAAACTAATATTATTAACTTTTCAAAAATAATTATATATCAAAATGTTTTTTAAAATAATTCTTAATTTTTAACAAAATTTCTTTATTTACTCTCCCGACTACTTTCTCAAATCTTGCGTAATCAAAGGACGTTATACAATACACTTTAGCTAGCGAATCAGACATTAGATTATTTTCCTTGCAAGCTTCCACTAAAATATCATCGGACATACGATTATCTTTTTGCGAAGTGAGCGGAATTATAGTAATCAAATTTGTCTTTTTTAATTGTTCATCTGACTCAACGACAATTGCCGGTCTTTTACTTTGATATTTGTGTCCAACACTAGGATCAAATTCAGCCCAAACAACATCGCCGAAGCTAATCTCGCCTTTCGTCATCATAGATTTTCGTAATGATCGTATTCTGTTTTAGAAAATAGAGCCTAATTGATTTAATATGTCTTTAGCTCCTGTCATTTTGAAACATCTTAAATCATCAGGACTTCTTTTGGCGTAAGGTGTTTGACGTTCAAAAACAAGGTTATACGGAATGGCTTCCTTATCGCCGGTTAATTGCCAGGGAGCGTCGCCATGCGAATATTCTTCTATCTGCGAAGCAGACATATTAGAAAGAGATCCTATGACGTCATCGATAACTTTTGTTTCTTTGGGGCATAAAGAGTCAATATTATGCCCAATTAAATTAATATAGCGTTTTATTTTTAAACCGAAATAATCTTGAATAATAATTTTAAGTTCTTGGTTGGCCTTCATCGCTTCTATAACCGGCGAATATTGTAGGGCTGCTGGCGCTGGGCCGTATTGTAAATGAATGTAATCTAACCCCGAGATTGATTGGTTGTTAATTTCAAAATTATCAAAATCAATAAAATATAATAATTTATACAAGACTGTTTCTCCGACGTTCGGTTTTCCCGCGCATTTTTCTAGAATATATAAAATAACATTTTTTAATTTTTTTGGATCAAAATTATTAACTTTTTTTTGATTCTTAGCTAATTCGATATTTGGCAATTCATCTTCAATTAAAAAATAATCAGTTTTCAATTTAAAAACTTCGGCTATTTTGGCCAGCTCTAAAAAATCAACGCTTCTATTGCCTTGTTCGATTTGTGATATAGCGACTCTTGATAAGCCGATTTTTTGAGCCAAATCTTCCTGGCTCATGTCATCAAACTCTCTTAAAGCCTTGATTTTATTGCCCAAAGATTGTTTGTTAATCATAAAATTGATATAAAATATTAACTATTTATAGTATACTCTATGAAATAAAATCTGTCAATCTTTTGACTTATGATAGAATAATTGACATTATTCTTAATATTTGCTATAATAAATACCCTTTTTGTTCTTTTGGGATGTTTCGCCTATCTCTTTATTTTATTCATTTTCATTGTCTCTTTTTGTTTCTAAGATTGGCTTATTGACATTTTTTATCTTTGTATTATAATGTATATATTGATATAAAAATGTATAGGTTTGTATAATTTTATAATATTTGTATATATTATGCTGAATGATAATAATAAACTAATAAAAATCAACGAGGCGGCAAAAATGCTTAATGTTTCCATGCAAACATTAAGACGTTGGGATCAGTCCGGTAAACTTAAAGCTATCCGAATTAGTCCCGCTGGTTACCGTTATTATAAATTTTTCGATATTCAATTAATAGCTAATAATATTTTTTCTTTAGCCGAAAATTGGATTTTAAAATCTATAGCGATTGAGCCGGACGGCCAATTTTTTTGTATAGACAGTTATACTTTTCAGGCCAGACTTAGCCATTTGGAAAATTTAATGCAAAAAATTCCGGAATTAGAAAAAGATTTTTCTCTAATCAGCTCGATTGTCGGAGAAATCGGCAATAATTCCTTTGATCATAATCTTGGTTCCTGGCCGGATATTAGAGGTATATTTTTTGCTTATGATTTACACAAGCGACAAATCGTTTTAGCTGATCGGGGTCAAGGTATTTTAACTACTCTAAAAAGAGTTTGCCCGGAATTGAAAAACGATAGTGAGGCTCTTTTCACCGCCTTTACCAAAAAAATTTCCGGACGAGCACCGGAAAATAGAGGCAATGGGCTTAAATATGTTAAGAAAGTATTAGTTGATATAAAAAAAGACATACCTCTAAAATTATATTTCCAATCCGGAAATGCTTTTACTATTCTAGATAATAAAACGATTAATTTAAAAATCGAGCAAACCGCTATTTCCTTCAGGGGGTGCCTGGCTTTAATTAATTTTTAAAATTATGACTATTGAATTAAAAAAATTTGGTAATTTATTGACTTCCCGACAATTCGGGAAGGAAGCTCTGTCGGCCATATCGCTTCAACTTCCAAAAGACAATAGCGAAGAAGTTATTATTGATTTTTCGGATGTTTCAACTTTTTCGCCTTCTTGGGGCGACGAATTTTTGTCCCCGCTTCAAAAAAAATACCAAAACAATTTAATATTAAAAAACACTGATAATCCGTCGGCCAAAGCCACTATTGAAATCCTGGAAGAAACAAATCAAGTAAAATTTAAAAAGAGATAGAAATCCGTTTTTTAACGACCACTAACAAAAAATAGCCAAGGCGTTAGATGTTCCAGTTGATGATTTGTTAAAATAAAAAATATTGCAAAAAGTGTCTGGGGGGGTAAAATATAAGTAAGGTCGCAAACTTTTAATAATAACTAAGGAAAAATATTATGGTAAATCAACAACTGCTTGATTATATCAAGCAACAAACTCAACAAGGAGTAAATAATGAGCAAATTAAACAATCACTTCTAGCTAATGGCTGGCAGAATATTGATATTGAGGAAGCTTTTAATTCAATAAATTATTCTGCTCAAGGTCAGCCGATTTCAAATTTCTCAAATAAAGCACCAGTTCAGATATGGAAAATTATTATAGTCTCTTTAATTGGAGCGGTAGCTATTGGTGGCGGAATTTATTTTGCCAGTAAAACATTTTCCAAATCAAAAGAAGTGCCAAAAGTATCCAATGAAGTTTTAAATCAATCGCCCACAAGTAAGCCGATAGAAACCGTTAAACCATCAGAACAACCCGTAAAAGAAGCCCAGTCACAAAATCCGGAAATAGTTTTTGCGGATAAGTTGAATTCCTGCACAAAATATAAAATCACTTTTAAACATCCAATAACAGGGGAAATTTTGGAAAAAGAAGTTTTGGGAATTGTCAGCGGTAAATGTGATTATGTTGAGCAAATGCCAAACGGTGGAAAAATGGAGTGTAAATATTCGGAGGGCGAGAGAATGGTAGCGGCTCAATATTACAAAGATGTGGCTACAGCCGAATCAGCGGGAACAAGCGTAAATGCAAATTCGGGAAGTGGAGAACAGAAAACGACATACACAATAAACGGTAAGGTGGTTGATAATCCTCTTCAAGAAGCAATGAACACTGGAGTGTGTGTAATTTCGGGTTATTAAAATTACCATGAAAATTATAAGAGAAGATCAAAATTTAATGATTCTCAAAGACAGCAATATTGCTGTCTTTATTGTCGGAATAATATTTACATTAGTAGGGTTCGTGGTAATTTTCAAACTAGATTTTTTTACGAACCAACCTCCTATGTGATCAGGTTTCGTCGGAGTTTTGCTCGGTGGTTTTGTCGTCTTTGTTGCGAAAATTACTACTGTTAGTCTTGGTAAAACATCTAATAAATTATTGTTTCTGCGAAAAGGATTAACGAGCAAAAGCGTTAAAGAGTATAATCTCGACCAAATTAGGGTCCACAAAAACAACTCGGCTGACCGAGTTATTTTTTTAATTAATCTATAGTAAGCTCCTTACTTCCTGACTAACTTTAAACCCTTCAGCTGACCGAGAACTTCGGAAGAAAAACTATAAGCGGAATTCTTCTTCTCGGCATGGCGAACCAGCGCATCGCTGATTAACCCGCGTATCAGCTGATCAATTTCCACGCCGCTTTTCTGCCATAAGTGATGATAAAGCGTGCCCGGAAAAGGATTAATCTCATTAGCAAAATATTGACGATTGGCTTTATTATAAAGAAAATCGAAGCGAGCGATACCGGAACAACCTAAAGCGCGGAATATTTTTAATGACATATCCTGGATACTCTTAGTTGTCGCTTCGTCCAGATTGGCGGGAATAATTATTTTTTTCTCCGCCTTCCCTAGTTGAGCGCCGCCATCACTTAGGTATTTATCTTCATAACTAAAAAGATCGGAGCTGAAAGAGGATTCTTGCAGGAGCGAGGCTTGAGGATTCTTATAGCCTCTGACGGCGCAGGTGATATCCGCTAAGTCGGTAACACCCTCCTCAACCAAAAGCTGGTCATCATAATGCAGAGCCACTTCACAGGCTTGTTCTAAATCGACAAAATTACTGACTTTAGTGATACCGATGGAAGACCCGAGATGCGGCGGTTTCACGAAAACCGGCCACTGCAAAGATTGTTTGATTTCCTCTAAAATCAAAGCCCTCTTTTCCGCCCACTGGGAACGGCTATAAGAAATAAATTTGGTTGTCGGTATGCCTAAGCCCTGATAAAAAATTTTGGTCAGTATCTTATCCATGGCTATGCCGGAAGCGGCGACTTCGCAGCCGACATAAGGAACGCCGAAAATATTAAGCAGCCCTTGCATCGAACCGTCTTCGCCCAGATTGCCATGGAAGGCGGGAAAGACCAGGTCGATCTTGATTGTCTTCTGAGAAAACAGACCTCTTTTGTTAAACACCAAACAATCCCGAGAATCATCAAGACTCAGATTATAAGAGCCGAATTTAACTAATTGATCCTGATAAGCGGCGGCGCTAAAAAAAGACAGGCTGCCCAGCTTCTCATTAATATAAAATTTTTCCTGCTTGTCCAAATAAACGGGTATCACTTTATACTCCGGCATCTTTTTTAAAACGGAAATAATTAATTGTCCGGTAATGACGGAAATGTCATGCTCCGGGCTTTTACCGCCGAAGAAAACGCCGATGTTTTTTATTGTTTGCATATAATTAATCTACTTATAATTATCCGGCCAATCATTTTGAAAAATAATCGTATCTCCGGCTCGTAAAACCGCGCCTAAATCTTGATGGGCCGATAAAGCGTCGGGATATACTCGATATTTAGAAAAACCGATCTTCTTAAATTCATCAATAATATAGTCGGTCGCGCTGTTTTTAATTAATAGCACTAAATCTAAATTTCTGGAAGCATATAAACGGGCAATTTCCCGATGCCGCTCTTCTTTTTTATCTCCCAATTCCACTAAACCCGGAGTGATAACGAGCCGCCGGCCGCGGGCGCGATTTAGAACTTCCAATCCGCTGATAAATCCTGAAAAATTACCATTATAACTGTCATCAATCACCAGTAGTTGAGAAGCGGCGTTCCAAATCGGCTCTAAACGATTCTTGATGAAAGGAGCGGAAGCCAAAGGTTCGGCCGCTTTAGCTAAATCTAAACCTAAATCTTCAGCCAGAGCCAGAGCCATGGCTATCAAGATAATATTATGCTTGGCCAGCCAGGGCGTAGAAAAATTATATTTCTGGTATTGAAAAGATAAACCGGCAAACTCCGATAAAATTTTAATATCGCTAACCGCCCTTTCATCTACGCCTAAATAATCGGGCAACTTAAATTTAGAGTAGTTATCTTTAACATTCTCATCAGTCAAATTCAAAACTACTTTCTGGGCGGTTCTTTCGCCTAATTCGAATTTAGCTCGAATGGTATTTTGCAAATTACCGAATCTTTCCAAATGCGACTCGTTGATGCCAGTCAAGAAAGAATATTGCGGATGGACCAAGTCGCAGACTTGAGCGATATCGCCAATCTGATAGGCGCCCATTTCAACAATAAAAAAATCACTGGTAGCGATTTCCGCCCGATGCGCCAGGATAAAATAAGCAATGCCTAAATCAGTATTAACATTATTGGGCGTTTTTACTATCTTGAAGCCGCTGCCTAAAATGATAGCCAATATTTCTTTAAGGCTCGTTTTGCCATAACTGCCGGTGATACCGATAACCTTTACTTCGGTTTTAAGTAAAGCTCGTTCCGCCCGGCGGATTATAAGTTTTTTTAAAAAATAATCAACGGGCGAAAATAATAATAAGACAAATAAAGTCAGAACGGGAAGAATCGGAATTAAAAGAAGCAGCAGGAGAAAACCCCACCAATGCCAAAAATAAAAAAATAAAATAATTAAGCCGATTACCAGCAGCCACAAAGAAAAATAAAGGGCTTTAGCCTTAGCGGTCCAGTCAATCGCTTGTCTTTTCTCCCATGACCACCAGCGCCAATTATGATAAACAAAAGACAAAAATCGACCGGCATCATAAGATTCCTTCTGCAGAACATAAATTAATTTACGGATTATATTCATAGGAACTTAAAGATTATTTCTCGGAATTTATTCGGCCGATCCAAAAAACAATAATGGCCGGCATTAGGAACGGCCTCTAAGATAGCCTGACTCTGCAGAACTTTTAATTGTTCCGCTTGAGCATAGGGAGTGTCCTGATCATTGCGGCCCCAGATTAATATAATCGGCAGACTTAACTTAGTAAATAGATTTTTTCTATCTTCGCTAATCAATCGTTTATAAGTACCTTCGAGTTCGCCGGCTTGAACATAATCAGGGCTAAGCACTTTCCCGGCCAGACGCTGCCGGAAGCACTTATTAATAAAAGGAAATAAGAAACGAAAGATTTTAGCGCCGACAAACATGATTCTGGTCTGACCGGATCTCTCTCTAATAATCGCTCCACTAATGATAATTAGTTTCTTGGCCTGTCCCCCGGCGGCCAGATAATCAACCGCGATGGCGCCGCCAATGCTATGGCCGATTAAAATCGGCTTATCAATCCCTAATTTCTGCAAAAATTCCCTGATAAACCCGGAATATTCAACCAAGCCCCAATTTCCTGACGGTCTGTCGCTTCCGCCCCAACCCGGAAGATTGACTGCCAATAAATTGGGAATATCGCCCATAACCGAACAAAATAAATTAACCGGCGATTTCCAGCCCGGCAAAAAAACCACAGCCTGATCCTGATTAAAGCCGGGACTCACTAAATAATTGATTTTTAGACCAGAGATGATAATCTCTTTTTTTACCATATTAGCGATTTTTGGCTAATTTATACTTCTAATAATTTAACATCTAAATACAATTACATTATAAGCCAGAATACCATATTTTCAAAGATAAACCAGGGTTAGGTTTTACTCTTAACATCCTTAAAAGGATTTTATAATATAGATATTACAAACTTGATGTTATGGAAGTTCTTTTCAATCTTTTTCTTTTTGCATCTTGTGAATTGCTATTGTCGCCGATTCTTCGAACACTTCGGCAATTGGAATCATTTGATGCAAAAACTAAAATTCTTGGCAGTAGTAACTGTCATGTGGATCAACTACAACGGTTAAATCACCATAGCTGCGGTGGTTTAGCAGTTGCGATATTAGGTGTAATGTGCAGAAAGACGTTGCCTTTTTTGCAACGGCCCATTATGCCTTAAATTCACATCTTTCAGCGGATAGCGAAAAGCCGCACAATTTCTTAAAGCAAAAAAAACGAACTTGCTTGATGCGAACAAAGAAAGCAGACCGACACCGGCCTGCTTTTTCCTTTTTAGCGGCCAAGACGCCTATTTAATTCTTCTAATTTCCGTCATTGACAATTTCAGAAATCGGAATTAGTATAAAGACATAAACGGAGAGTATGAAAATTAGTTTTAGTTCTTTTTCGTTCTTCGTTTGTCTCCTTGCCATTCCCTTGCTCATAATCGGCATTCCCGCTTCTAAGGAAATGCCTAGCAACGGGATATCGCTCACAGTCCTTGTTAGCGACGGCAAACAATCATCTTTTTTGTTTTTAAAAGAAAGGGATGATCTGGTTTTACTTCCCGGGGACAAACAAAAGGGTATAATATGATGCCATGGGGGGCCTATTATACCCGCGACCAAACTTCCCCAGCTGATAAAGGGGCGAGAAATCACTAGGGCGAGAAATCACTAGATTCTCTTTATCAGTAAAGACACTCCATCCTTTAATTAGGGTGCGCACCTTCCTTTAATTAGGGTGCTAAAGGCGACTCCGCTTCCGAGCCGCCTTTTTTCTATCCCTTTCTTTCTTTATAAATTCTCCTGGAAATGATAAAATCAAACTATGTCTAAAACCAAACCAAAACTGATTATCATTGACGGAAACGCCCTTATTCATCGCAGTTTTCACGCTCTCCCGCCGACTCTAAGGACTAAGAACGGCCAGCTTGTTAACGCGGTTTATGGTTTTACCTCTTTCCTGTTAAAAGCTTTAAACGAATTCCATCCGGAATACGTGGTTTTAACTTTAGATAAGAAAAGTCCGACTTTCCGCCATGAAGCTTACGAGGCTTATAAAGCCACACGCGTCAAAGCGCCGGACGAATTATATGAACAGATTCCCTTCGTCAAAAAAGTGGCGACCGCTTTTAATATCCCGATTTTTGAATTGGACGGTTATGAGGCGGATGATTTAATCGGCACCATTTGCGCCCAGACTAAAACCCATAAAAACTTAGAAAATATAATTATTACCGGCGATTTGGATACTCTTCAACTGATTGATGATAAAACCAAAGTCTATACCATGAGCCGCGGCTTGTCCGACAGCGTCTTATACGGAACCGACCAGGTCAAAGCTCGCTATAATCTTGTGCCCGCACAAATCATCGACTATAAAGCTCTGCGGGGCGATCCCAGCGACAATATTCCCGGCGTTAAGGGCATCGGCGAAAAAACCGCCAGTGAATTATTGGTGGAATTCAAGGATCTGGACGGAGTTTATAAAGCGGTCGAAAAAAATAACCCGAAAATAAGAGCGCGAATTTTGGAATTGCTTAAAACAAATAAGACTAACGCTTACCTAAGCCGTGAACTGGCGACGATTAATCTGAAAGCGCCGATAAAATTTTCTCTCTCCGATGTTGAATTTTCCTCTTTCAAGTTGGAGAATGTCCTGAATCTTTTCAGCGAGTTGGAATTTAAGTCTCTCCTTAATAAAGTCAAAGAAGTAAGAGATACTCTTAATAAAGTTCATGGCGGACGGGCGGAAACTGAAACCGAACCTTCCGAGACTTCTAAAACTCCAGTTAAAGGAAAAAATGACCGGATGGAAACGACAAAATTCGCGCGTAACGCCAAAAAATTTAATTACCGGCTGATTGATGATGATAAGAAATTCACGGTTTTCTTAAAAAAACTGAAAACCAAAAAAAGTTTTACTTTTGATACGGAAACATCCGGCCTTGATCCGATAACGGCCGAACTGCTCGGCATCAGTTTCTCTTGGAAGAGCGGCGAGGCCTATTTTGTCTTAGCCAATGCGAAACGCCTAGAAATCTTAAAGCCGATCTTGGAAAACGTAAAAATTAAAAAATACGGGCATAATCTGAAATTTGATTGGCGCGTCTTAAAGAATCAAGGCGTGGATGTCGGCGGCTTGGAATTTGACACCATGATCGCGTCTTATCTTCTTAACCCCTCCAGTCGCCAGCATAATCTGGATTCGCTGGCCTTCACCGAACTGGGCTTTGAAAAAATAAGCAAGGCCGACCTGGCCAGATCCCAACCGACCCAATTAACTTTAGATTTTAAAACGCTGGATACCGATAAGTTAAGTCTTTATTCTTGCGAGGATGCCGATTTTACCAATCGCCTGGTCGCGATATTGTCCAAGAGATTAAAAGAAGAAAAACTGGAGGAACTATTTTCCAAGATTGAAATGCCGCTTATCCCGATTCTTGGCGCCATGGAAAATAACGGCATTAAAATGGAAACGGCGCCGCTTGAAAAATTAAGCCTGGAAGTCGCCGCCAAATTGGAAAAACTGGAAAAGGCCATCCATAAATTAGCGGGGATAAAATTCAATATCAACTCGACGAAACAGTTAAAGGAAATTCTTTTTGAAAAATTGGCCATCCCGACCGATAATTTAAAAAAAACTAAGACCGGATTTTCCACGGCCGAG
Organism: Candidatus Falkowiibacteriota bacterium; assembly: GCA_026396805.1. Lineage (GTDB taxonomy): Bacteria > Patescibacteriota > Patescibacteriia > Patescibacteriales > UBA12465 > UBA12465. The sequence continues at coordinate 35,851 of JAPLVZ010000008.1, read as the reverse complement.
GATGAACTGGCAAAAATGCGCGACTTGCATCCGATAATTCCTTTCATTCAGGATTATCGGGAATTAAATAAACTGCAGACGACCTATTTAAGCGCTCTGCCGCTCATGATTAATCCTAAAACCGGACGCATTCATACCAGCTTCAATCAAACAATCACCGCGACCGGACGTTTGTCTTCCACCGAGCCGAATCTGCAGAATATCCCGACTCGGACTGAAGAAGGGCAAAAAATCAGAGGCGCTTTCGTCGCCGCGAGCGGCTATGAACTAACCGGCTTTGATTATTCGCAGATTGAGTTGCGCTTAGCGGCGCATATTTCCGGCGATAAAAAAATGATTAACGCCTTTAAGGGCGGCGAAGATATCCATAGCGCGACGGCGGCGGAAATAAACGACGTCAAACCGGAAGAAGTGACTAAACAGATGCGCCGTGAAGCTAAGGCGACCAATTTCGGCATCATTTATGGCCAGGGTCCGCACGGTTTAAGTCAGTCGGCCGGCATCTCTTATGCCCGCGCCAATGAATTCATTAAAAAATATTTTATCGCTTATCCGAACATAAAAAAAATGATGGATTCCTCCATTAAGGAGGCACAAAAAAAGGGTTACGCCATAACACTTTTCGGTCGCAAACGTCCCCTACCGGAAATGACTTCTTCCATCCCAGCGGTCCGCCGCGGCGCCGAGCGCATGGCGATAAACACGCCGCTCCAAGGCACGGCCGCCGATCTGATAAAAATGGCGATGATTGAAATTGCTAAACTTATCGAGGGGAAAGAAACGGAAATAAAGATGCTTCTCCAAGTCCACGACGAGTTGATTTTTGAAATCAGGAAAGATAAACTGGAAATCTACTTGCCGAAGATAAAAAAGATTATGGAGTCGGGGTTAAAATTGCGCGTCCCGATAGTCGTGGAAGAAAATACCGGGAAGAGTTGGGGCGAATTAAAATAAAGAGAATTTATCAAATGTCCAAAATGAAAAAAAATATTAAAAAATCAGGATTAGACCGGCTGGAGACCAAAAAAATCGCCCTGCTCGGTTTTGGTCTGGATAACCAGGCTCTTTTAGCGTTACTGGAAAAACATAAAATAGCGGCCGAAATAACGATCTGCGATTTCCACCTGCTGACCGCTCTGCCAGCCGTAAAATCCGCTTATTCAAAAATAAATTATCAACTGGGCTCAAGTTTTAATAAGCGTCTAGATAAATTCAATATCCTTTTCCGGTCTCCGGGCTGGCCGCTTGCCTGTCCGGGCATACGCGCCGCTCTGAAAAATGGCCGAACCGAATTATCCAATCCTCTTAATCTGTTCTTTTCTCTCTGCCCGTCTAAAAATATTATCGGCGTGAGCGGCACTAAGGGTAAGGGCACGACCGCTAGTCTGATTTATAAAATACTGGCTGACGCCAAAAAACGCGTTTGGCTCGGCGGCAATATCGGCGTTTCGCCTCTGGGTTTTTTGGACAAGATTAAAGCGACCGACTATGTCGTCTTGGAATTATCCAGCTTCCAGCTGGAAGATTTAAAATATTCACCCCGTTTCGCCGTCATCACCAATCTCTTTAAAGAACATCTGGCGCCGGCCGACCCTAATAACCCTAATTCTCATTCTTCTTATAAAGCCTATTGGCTAGCGAAGCTCCAAATTGCGAAGAATAAAGATAATAAATATTTAGTCGTCAATAAGAATCTAGCTAAAAAAATAAAAGCGTCTGGGCTAAAAACTAAAATAATTTATTTTGGCGCCAGTTCTCTGCCTTCGCTTATGATCGGCGATTTTAATCGACAGAATATCGCGGCCGCCGTCGCCAGCGCCGAATTATTAAAAATAAAGCCGAGCGTTTATAAAAAAACCGTCGCCAATTTTACTAATCTTGAGCATCGCTTGGAATTAGTTAAAAAAATAAAAGGCGTCCGGTATTTTGATAATAGTTTTTCCACTACTCCCGAAAGTACGGCCTTGGATTTAAAATCATTCTCTACTCCGATAATTCTTATCGCCGGCGGAGCCGATAAAGGCGCTGATTTCCGGCCGCTGGCGAAAATAATCAAGCAACGCGTAAAATTATTAATTTTACTTCCGGACCAAGCGACTCCGCGCTTGCAAAAAGCGGTTATGGCGGCGGGTTTTCAAAAAAACTGTTTAAAAACGGCGGCGGATATGAAAACGGCGGTCAGGATTGCTAAAATAGCCGGTGCCGAGAGTGATGTCGTCCTGCTTTCCACCGGCTGCGCCAGTTTCGGCATATTTAAAAACTACAAAGAGCGCGGCGATTTGTTTAAAAAATATGTTAGGTCAAGAAAATAAAAAAAATATCATCGGCGTCTTTGATTCCGGCCTCGGCGGTCTAACGGTTTTAAAATATTTCTTGCATGATAACCCCGGATATAATTATATTTATCTCGGTGATAACGCCCGTTTGCCCTACGGCGAAAAATCACCGGAAACCATCTATGATTATACCCGCGAGGCCGCTGATTTCTTGTTTACCGCCGGCTGTAATCTGATAATTATCGCCTGTAATACCGTCTCCGCTCAAGCGCTCCGCCGTTTACAGCAGGAATATCTGCCGTCTGCTTATCCGGACCGCCGAATACTCGGCGTTATTCGACCGTTAGTTGAGGCGATCGCTCGCGATAAAAAAATTAAATCGGTCGGTATCATCGGCACTAAGGCGACGATAAACTCTGACGCTTACAAACTGGAACTGAAAAAATTAAAGCCGGAATTAAGGATAGAGCAACAAGCCACCCCCTTGCTCGTTCCGCTGATTGAAGAGGGTTGGGCGCGCAAGCCGGAAACCAAGATGATCTTAAAAAAATATTTGCGGCCGCTTAAAGCTAAGCAGATAGACGCGCTCATTCTCGGTTGCACTCATTACCCTTTTCTCTATAAAGAAATAAACAAAATAATGGGACGGCGCATTCTCGTGCCGCAACCCGGGGAAATTATCGCCCGAAGCTTGGTTGATTATCTCGCTCGCCACGAAGAATTGGGATTGACGACGCCAGCGAACCCAACCTGTAAATTTTATACGACCGACGACCAGCGTCTTTTTAAAGATTGGGGCGAAAAATTCCTGGGAAGTGAAATAAAAAATTTAGAACGAGTTAAGATATCCGAGTTATAAAGCTGAATTATAAATTCGAGCTATAAAATAGCTGCCATATAAAATATGATCATCTCTCTTTACGGCGCCGATTCTTTCCGCTCCCGCCGTTTCCTCCAAGAACTGAAAAATAAATTCATCAAAGACGTGGATCAAAATTCCCATAGTTTCAGCGTGATTGACGGGTCTAGCGCGACTCTAAGCGCCATCAGCGAACAAATCAATACCGGTTCGCTCTTCGTCAAAAAAAGACTCGTGGTCATTGAAAATATTTTCAAAAATAAATCGGACAAGATTTTTAGCGAACTGACCGCTTATCTGGAAAAACTGACTAAGAGCGACGATAACATCTTGATTTTTCGCGACGAAGATATCGCCGGCCAAACCAAGGCTCTGAAAGCGCCGGCTAAAAAATTATTAGCCTTCTTCAAGCTCCAGCCCTATACCCAAGAATTCAAACCTCTCGCTCCCGCCCAGCTTTTAACTTTCATTAAAAAAGAAGCGGCGCTTTACAATAAAGACATCGGTGCTCCGGCCGCTTCCCTATTGGCCGATTTAACCGGCGGCGACCTTTGGCAGATAAGCACGGAAATAAAAAAATTGTCTTTTCGCAGCGGCGAGCCGGTGATAAGTCCCGAATCGGTCAAGGAGATGGTGCCCGGAACTTACGATGAAAATATTTTCGGCCTGACCGACGCTATTAGCGCGAAAAATAGAAAAGCGGCCATCAGTCTGATAGAAGAGCAATATGCCGCCGGGTTAAGCGATGAATATTTACTGACTATGCTGACCCGCCAATTCAAAATTCTCCTCCAAATCCGCGCCGCTCTGGACGCTAACATGAATCCGGCCGAAATGGCCAGTCGGCTGAAAATCCATCCTTACGTCGCGAAGAAGGGCGCGCTTCAAGCCAGAAATTTCAGCGCTTCGGTCTTAAAGAATTACTTGAACCGTCTGATCCATTTAGACTTTTTAAATAAAACCGGGCGCGGCGATGTTAGAACCGAATTAAGCCTGCTCATTTCCGAGCTCTAAAACAAACGTGAACGCTTGCCTTTTTATTTATTATTTGTTATATTTTTACTCGTAAATTACGGGCAATTAGCTCAGTTGGTTAGAGCGCAACACTGATAATGTTGAGGTCGGAGGTTCGAATCCTCCATTGCCCACCAATCGCCCGAGATTAATTGAAAAGCCCAAGTAAGCCATGTTCAGTAAAGCCAAACAAATATCATAGCGGGGTAGAGCAGTTGGCAGCTCGCTAGGCCCATAACCTAGAGGTCGTCGGTTCGAGTCCGACCCCCGCAACAGGATAGTTTTAACAATAAAATTTTCATGCCTCGGTAGCTCAGTGGTAGAGCAAAGGACTGAAAATCCTTGTGTCGTCAGTTCAATTCTGACCCGGGGCACGTATAGACAAAAGATAAGCCCAGGCTATATTTATATTGTTGGGTTTATTTTTTTAGGTATATATCCGGGGTGTGGCCCAGTTGGTCTAAGGCGTCTGGTTTGGGACCAGAAGATCGAGAGTTCGAATCTCTCCACCCCGACAAATGAAAGACGGACATTAAATTGTCCTTTTTTTGCGAAAACAAGGCAAAAAATATAAAAAGATATAATATACAAATCCACAGACATATGTACAAGTCCATGGACATAATTGACACTTCTTATTAAGTTGTATACAATTTATATACAATCGTATACAAAAACAATACTATAAATCATATACCTAAAACTTAAATAAATATGTTAGATTTTTTTAAAAACGGCAAAGGCGAGATTCTTAAACTTCTTTTTAGCGATCCCGAAAAAGACTATTATCTTAGAGAAATCGCCAAAAGCTTAAATAAAGAACCGAGCCATTACCAAAGACATTTAGACGAATTGGTCGACCAAGGAATTTTACAGGACGAACGCAAGGGCAATATGCGATTTTTCAGATTAAACAAAAATTATCATCTCTTCGCGGAATTAAAAAGTATCATTTCAAAAACCGTCGGTTTGGAAGCTAAATTAAGAAATCTGGTTGATAAATTCAATGATTTAGACGGCGCTTTTCTTTTCGGTTCAATCGCTAAAAACAAAGAGAATGGTAATAGCGATGTCGATCTGATGCTTGTCGGCAAAATTGATCAAAATATCTTGATTAATGAAATCAGTAAAATTGAGGGAGAAATCAATCGAGAAATAAATTATCATATTTTCAGTCGCGCGGAAGTTATCAAAAAAATCAAAGAAAACGACAGTTTTTTTATCAATATTTTTTCTTCCCCCTTAATCTCTTTAAAAGGCGATTCTTATGAATTCACAAAAATTATCAAATAACGACCAAATAGAAAAATTCACTGTTTCTTTAGCGGATATTGAAAATAGACGAAAAAAAGCGCGTCGGATTTTTAATTTTGCCGTTAAAAATTTATCAGGGACGGGGGATGAGGATATTATTTATACTAACCTTTACGATTCTATCCGGATGGGCTGTGAGATTGTTTTATGGTTATCCGGATACCGGGCAAAGAAAAGTTCGGAAGGATATCATTATATAACCATTAACGCCGCCGGTGAATTATTGAACGGGGATATGAGCAACGAATTTCAAAGAATTCAAAAAATGAGACAGAAAAGAAATAGGTTCGATTATGGTACTCTGGCTAGCATTTCTGAGGCGGAATTAAAACAAGCCATGAACGACGCTCGGGTTTTATTGAATAAAATAGATGATTTGATTAAAAGTAAAGAAAATTAATTAAGTTGGTTTAAGGCGTCTGGTTTGGGATCGGAAGATCGAGAGTTCGAATCTCTCCACCCCGACACATAAAGAAATAATATGAAAAATTTTGGTGAACAATTTTTAAGTCAAAAAGATACTAAACTTCACACGTCTCAGCCGGTTGAGTATGAAGCGGAAAGAAGAAAAATAAAAGAAGACTATAAAGATAAAAAAGAAAAGGAAATATTGTTGCAGAAGCCAGCCGATAAAGTTGAACCTGAAAAAGACAAAGAAAAAAAAGAACAATTATCTCAAAAACCGGCTGATAAGATTGCTAATTGGTTAGAGGTAATAGAAAAAACTCATTTAGGGCATCAAGACGACCCCAGGGTTATAGATAGAATTAAAGAATTCTATTACAAAGAAAATGTAATTAAAGCTGAGGATATCCCCGAGGCGACTTTTTTGTTGGAGCAGAAAATTGCTAGAGAACTGGGACATGGGACGGTTGAAATTACCGATGAATTTAGACAAAAAAAGACCAACGAAATAATAAATAACCAAAAAAGAAGTTTGGACAAGTGGATAAATTATTTATCATCTGCTAATGCCCAATATCCCATGTGGGCGAAATATTGGACTTTTAAATCCGTACTTAGTATGGGGAAGCTTGAAAAAAAAGAAGATCCGGACACTAAAGCAGAACTCGTTCAATTTAAAAGAAGAACTAAAGATACGGTTGCCTCATTTCCACCGCTAAACCCCAGGGCCTTGGCTCTGACTATCGGGTCGATATCCAACAAAGCGGAAAACAATCTTAAAAATACCAAGGAAGAAAAAGAAAAAATTGAAAATAAAAGCAAAAGGTTAAATGCTGTAGAATTTAAAGAACTTTTAAATTCAGAAAATTTCTCAAAGATTTATGCCCAGTTTTTAAAAGAAATTCCTGAATATTCTACTGACGGCTTAAAGGAAACGCGCGGAAAATGGGTTATCTATAAACAAGGATCTGAACCGGATGAATTGGTAAAATCGCTGGATGGCCATCCCTTGGAGTGGTGTACCGCCGATGCCGATACTGCCAAGACTCAACTTCAAGGTGGAGATTTCCATGTTTATTATTCTAATAATGAAGACGGCGAAGCTGTTATTCCGCGCGTCGCTATTAGAATGGAGGAGGATAAAATTGCCGAAGTTCGCGGCATTGCTCCGAGCCAAAATATGGATCCTTACATTAATGATATCGTTAAAGAAAAAATGGCTAAATTTCCTGACAGTAAGGAATATGAAAAGAAATCTGCCGATATGAAGCGTCTGACTGAAGTTGAAACTAAAATTAAAAAAGGAGAAACATTATCTAAAGAGGATATTAAATTTTTGTATGAAATAGACAGTAAAATACAGGGGTTTGGATTTGAAGATGACCCAAGAATAATAGAGTTAATAGATAGCCGGGATATTAAAGAGGACATTTCCTTCGCCCTCGGTTATTCTAAAGATGATATCAGCCTTACTAGTCCAAAGAGTTTAAACGTTACCCTAGGAGAAACTCTAAATTGCGGAAATAAATATCATTATGGTGATTTGTTTGTAGAATGCACAACGGCTAAAGGTTTAAAATTCTCCGAAACCATGAAAGGAGACTTATCTTTTAATGAACTAACTTCAGCTGATGGCTTAGTTTTACCGAAAGTCATTAATGGCAACCTGTATTTATATTTCTTAAAAGATGCCAATAATTTACGGTTACCAAGAATAGTCACCGGCGATCTTAATCTAATGGATTTGGAATCAGCTGAAAATCTTCAATTACCGGAAGTTGTTGGCAGCTTAAACCTCCGTGGTCTTAAATCGGCCAGAGGGTTGAAATTACCTCAGTCATTTAATGGTGATCTTCTCCTCGACGGGCTAGCAACAATTGACGGGCTAAAACTACCGCCGTCTTACAGCGGCAAACTTTATCTTAGCGGTTTAAATAATAAGGAGAAACAAAAACTAATATCAAAAAAATATTCATTCTTTGGAAATAAGAATTATGATTTTAGTATAGTTAGATAGAATTTTACGTAAAAAATATTTAATTTATTTATTTTATATTGTAATTCTAACAAATTACTATTTTAATCCCGACATCGTAAATAAAAACAGGAGCTGACTAGGCTCCTGATTTTTTTGAGAATTATTTTTTTACCATCATTAACCTCGACTTATTTAACAACCCCATAATCTTCTGCGCACCCCATCCCACCCCGATAAACAACCCTAAATACAAAATCGTCGCCAGCCAAGGCGGCATGAAGCCGTAAAAAATATTATAGCGATACATAAGTGGCCAATGCCACAGATAAATCTCATAGGAATATAATCCGAAGAGAGAAAATAATCTAAACTCTAATTTCTTCATCATAAATACCAGGGCGATTGTTAAAACAGCTATCACGCTCATCCATTGTTCTTTAGACGCGCTGCCGCCGATACCGGAATTAATATTCGCATAGACAAAAACCGCCAATAAACTTAGTAAAACCAAATAATATCCAATCGCCCGCCAGCCTTTAGACAATTTTTCCAGCCAGGCCGCGCTCGGTAATTTCGTAACCGCCCAAGCCGCCAAAACGCCGAGCGGAAACGCCATAATATGAATTTTATAAAGATACAAAACATTGTCAAAAAAAGTCGGCTCCAGTTTAATCAACCAATTACCGGCAAGAAAGAGAATAATTGCCGAGAGCCAAGGGAAACGTTTAAAAAATACTAACGGAAACAACAAATAATATAAAAGGATCAAGGTAAAATACCAGAGCGGCGAATTAAAGTCGGTATACAAATTCGCGTGCGTAAAAATCCCCAGTATCCCTTGCCAAAGGAAAGTAAAGGAATAACTCTTCCCGAGAATAAAAAAATCGGCCGCCAAGAAAATCACTAGAGCCAACCAGAACGGCGTGAATAATTTTAAGAGACGGCGCTTATAAAATTGGCCAACGCTAAGATTTTTCTGCAGACCGCTGGCCGTCAAACCGAAACCGGATAAAAACAAAAATAAATTGACGCCGACGCCGGCCATAATTGAGAGCGGCCAAAGGAAGCGAGTATCGGAAACCAAAAAATATCCGATATGGGAAAGAACGATCATAAGTATCGCCACTCCCTTTAGCTCCGTTGTCAAAGACGCCGGAAACCAGTCGGTAATTTTTCGCGGCCGCGCGGAAATGAGCAGAACCGCGCCAAACAGAAGCGAAAAAATCCAAGTGGCCTGGATTGGATTAGTTATTGATACGATCATAAATTATGTCCGCCCAAAGTTTATAACCGCCGGCGGAAGGATGAAATAAATCTTTTGAATAATGGTCGCCGGAACGTTTAAATAGTTCAACGGTCGGCGTATATAAATCTATATATTGAACGGAATATTTATCGGCCAGGCCTTTAATGATTTCATTAAATTCCCGAGTCCGCGCGTCGAATAAAGACTGGTATGGCGGAAGCATCAATTTATCAGAACCCAGGAACGGAAGATTAATAACATAAATCTTCGCCCTTGTCCCCCGCTGGAGACGATTTAAAATCTCCTCATAGTTCTCCGTGAACTTCGCGGCCGAAACTTTATTATGGATGTCATTAACACCGATTAAAAGCGTGACAATATCCGGATTATCATTAATGGCCGTGGAGAGGAGATCAGTAACTACGTCCGCGGTTTCCGCTCCGGGAACAGAATGATTCTTTAGAACAATCGTCTTTTCGCCGGCGGCAAATTTTTCAGCCAAGAGGTAAGGTAATATTTCCTGATAACTATCAGTACCGACTCCGGCGGTCAAACTGTCCCCTAAAGCAACATAGATAAGACTGGTGGTCGCCATATTATTTATCTGGTTAACGCCCTCTATTAAATTAGTTCCGCCTATTAAATAAGTTCCCTGCCCGTTTGCCGGCCTTAAATCAGCGGCGCCGAGCACCCCATAAATATGAGAATAGGCACGATTTAAATAACCCCCGGCGATAATCACTAAAATAATCGCTAAGACTAGGAGTTTTTTCTTATTTGAGTTACGGATTTTGAACATATCTATACTCTTAAACGTATCTTAAGCATACCTATATTATATACTAATAGACAAAATTTTCCCAAAGATTGGGCGGACTTGATTTTTGTTTACTATTATGTTAGTATTTCTCTATATTAATTAATTAATAATTTAAAAATTCAGTATGCCAAACAAGAAATCGGCCGCCAAAGAACTGCGTAAAGCCGTTAAAAGAAGCGCCCAAAATAAAAAAATTATCGGAAAATTGAAAGATTTGGTAAAAACCAGCTTAAAACAGATTAAGGCCGGAGATAAGAATATAAAAGAAGATTATAAAAAAACCATTAAGGCGATTGATAAAGCCGCTAGGAAGGGCTTAATCAAAAAAAACACCGCCGCCCGCAAAAAATCAAAATTGATGAAAAAAATCAACGCTTTTAAATAAGTGATTTAAATAATTAAGGTACTCTTTCTTGGATGCGGACCGATTAACCGCTTCTCGGATAGGAGCGAATAAACTATGTTAGACAAAAAAAACAAAGAAAAAATCATCAAGAAATTCCGCGTCCATGACACGGATACCGGTTCTTCCCAGGTCCAAATCGCAATCCTCACCGAAGAGATTAAGGAGCTGACCGAGCACTTGAAGAAACATAAGCACGATTTCTCTTCCCGCCGCGGCCTCTTAAAAAAGGTCGGCGAAAGACGCAAATTGCTTAAATACTTACAGAAAGAAAATTCCGAACAATTTAAGGAATTATCCGAAAGACTGAAACTTAGAATCTCCCAAAAGCTCATCGAAGAAGAGGAAGAAGAAAAGAAGAAAGAAAAAAAATATATCGAGACCGAAGAAGGCGACGAGATAAAAGAAGAAGTTATTGAAGACGTAAAATAATCATTTATGATAAAACATACGGAACAACGAGTCGGAATTCTGGTGGATGTTTCCAATATGTATCATTCGGCGAAGAATTTATATAATCGGAAAGTTAATTTCAGAGAGATTTTAGCTAAGGCAGTGGCCGACCGAAAACTGATCCGGGCCACCGCTTATGCTATCCGCACGGAAAATAAGGAGGAATCCCCCTTTATCGAGGCGCTTGATCAGCAAGGTTTTGAAGTCAAGATGAAAGACCTTCAAATCTTCGCCGGCGGCGCGAAAAAGGGCGATTGGGATGTGGGTATCGCCATCGACGCCATCAAGCTGGCCGATAAACTTGATGTTATCGTTCTAGTTTCCGGCGACGGCGATTATCTCCCGCTGGTATCTTATCTGCAGAATAACAAAGGCTGTCTCGTGGAAATAATGGCTTTCAAAAAAACCTGCTCATCTAAACTCATAGAAGAAGCCGATGACTTTACCGATTTGAGCGCCAACAAGAAATTCCTGCTTTATCGTTAAGAAAAATTTAAATAATTTAATAAACCTGACCGATAAATAGATAGCGCTGTATATTAATACAGTTCTGTAATTTAGCGGCCAGGCAAAAATGTTATGGAAAAAGTATTTACCGGAGAGTGGCTTGGCCGCCCTCTCACTATTAAGACCGGGAAGGTCGCCCTGCAAGCCGATGCGGCTGTCTGGGTCCAATATGGCGAAACCGTCGTTCAGGCGACTGTCGTCCAATCTAAAACCGAGCGCGAAGGCGTTGATTTCTTCCCGTTGATGGTTGATTTTGAAGAAAAGCTCTACGCCGCCGGAATTATCAAAGGTTCCCGCTGGGTTAAGCGCGAAGGTCGGCCGACCGATTTGTCTATTTTGACCGGCCGCATGATTGACCGCTCTATCCGCCCCTTGTTCGAACCGGGCGACAATCGCGATATCCAAGTCATTATCACGACTTTGGCTGTTGACCAAGAGAATGACTATGATATCATCGCCTTGATCGCGGCTTCCGCGGTCTTATCTATTTCCGGCTTAAAATGGAACGGCCCGATCGGCGGTGTCCGCGTCGGCTTGATTGAGGATAAATTCGTCTTTAACCCGACTTACGCGGAACAGGCGAAAAGTTCGCTGGATTTGATTGTGGCCGGCACAACTGAAAAAGTTATTATGATTGATGCCGGGGCTAATGAAGTTCCGGAAGATGTCATGTTAAAAGCGATCTTGGCCGGACGCGACCAAATGAAAGGCGCGATTGATCTGATTAACGAACTAAAAAACGGCGTCACTCCGAAAAAAATCTCCGGCGATGTTAAAAAAATCGGTACTCCGGAAGAACAGCAAGCGGCCGAAACTAAACAAGCGTTGCTTACAATCGGTGAAACTTGGTTAAAAGCCAACATCAAAAAAATCTTATTCGATAAAGTCTATTATACTAAAGGTGAAAGAAAATTAGCCGTCGGCGCCATCAAGGAGCAACTGGAGGTCTATCTGATTTCTCAAGGCCTGACCGAGGACAAGCGCGGTTTTATTATTAAGAAGCTGGTGGAAAAGATGATTGACGCCGAAGTCACCGACGCTGTTCTAAAAGATAAACGCCGTGTTGACGGCCGGGCAATCGATGAAATCCGCCCCTTATCCGCCGAAGTGGCCATCCTCCCCCGTGATCATGGAACTTCCTTGTTCTCACGAGGCGAAACTCAAGTCATGTCTATTGTCACTTTAGGCGCTCCCGGATTAGAACAATCCCTGGAAGGTCTTGAAGGACAGAGCAAGAAAAGATACATGCATCATTATAACTTCCCGCCGTATTCGGTCGGCGAAGCTTCCCCGCTCCGCAGCACCGGACGTCGAGAAATCGGCCATGGCGCTTTGGCGGAAAAAGCTCTTTTGCCGGTTGTCCCGACTAAAGAAGAATTCCCTTATACTATCCGCATCGTCAGCGAAACTTTGGGCTCAAACGGTTCGTCTTCAATGGCTTCCGCCTGCGCCTCCACTTTAGCGTTAATGGATGCCGGCGTTCCGATTAAACGCCCGGTAGCGGGCATCGCGATGGGACTCGCCTCTAACAAAGATATGAGTAAGTGGGCTGTCTTAACCGATATTCAAGATTTGGAAGACGGCGACGGCGGCATGGACTTTAAGATTACCGGTACGGAAAAGGGATTGACCGCCATTCAACTAGACACCAAAACGATCGGTTTAAGCGACACGATTATCACGCAAACTTTAACTCAAGGCCGAGCCGCTTTGAACCAGATTTTAGGAGTCATTAAATCCGCTATCGCCGAACCGCGCGCGGAATTATCAAAGTATGCCCCGCGCTTAATCAGCTTCAGCGTTGATCCTGAAAAAATCGGAGCGATTATCGGTCCGGGCGGAAAAATCATTAACAAAATTATTGATGAAACTGGTGTTAGTATTGATATTGAGGACAGCGGCTTGGTCATGATTTGCGGCACTGACGCCGCCATGGTTGACGAAGCGGTTAGACAGGTCAAAGAGATTGTTCATGTCTTTGCCGCCGGCGAGATAGTCAAAGGCAAAGTGGTCAGATTATTAGACTTCGGCGCTTTCGTCGCCTTAAATACCAGCCAGGACGGGATGGTCCATGTCAGCGAACTGGCGCCTTACCGCGTCGAGAAGCCCAGCGACCTTATAGCTGTTGGCGATATCGTCACCGTTAAAATCAAAGAAATCGACGATCAGGGCCGCGTTAGCTTAACCATGAAAGGCTTAGAAGAAAACGCCCATCTTTGGAAAGATGAAAAGGGTAAATCTAACGGCACTTCATTCGGCGGCGGATCCGGTCGCCCCAGTTTTGGCGGCGGTCGCCGTCCGAGCGGTCCGGCGCGCCCGAGTCGTTTCGATAGAAGCGGCCAATAATCCTGGAATCCGAGCTAAAACCTAAATATTGACTTTTATTTAAGAATAAGTTATTATTTTTCAATAAAAATAATACCGAAAAAAACCTTATGTTAGCAATTAAATTAGCGAAAACTGGCAAGACCAACAAGAAAATGTTCCGGGTGATTATTTCTGAAAAAGGCCGCGACCCATATGGTAATATTTTAGAAATATTAGGCTCTTATAATCCTCACTCCAAAGAACTGGCCGTTAAAGCCGATAGAGTTAAATACTGGCTGACTAAGGGCGCTCAAATGACCGCCACTATCAACAATCTTTTAATTGAAAAGAAGATTATCGAAGGCAAAAAAGCGACGGCTTCCAAAGTGAAAAAGACCAGCGAAAAACGCTTGGCCCAGTTAAAAACCAAGACTGATAAGAAAGCCGTTCGCGAAGCCGCTCCGGTCGCCAAAAATCCTGTTACCGAAACTTTAGTTGAAACCGCTCCGGTTGAAACCCCGGTCGAAGCCGCTCCAATTAAGGATGCTCCGACCAAAGAAGCCCCCAAGAAAAAAACTAAAACTGAATAAATTTCAGAAAAAAGTTGAATTGACAAAAGCCGTTGAAGTGCTATAATTATTGATATAAAGCTGCTGATGTGGCAGTTATTTAATAACAATTCTTTCTGGTTTATCCGGATGTAAATCCGACCCAAACCGGAAAGACGAATGAAAATTATGGAAGACAAACAGTTCCTGGAAATTGTGGTAAAAGCCATCGTTGCCAATCCGAACGATGTGGTCGTAGACCGGACGATTGATGAGAGAGGCGTCTTATTGACCCTCAAGACAAATCCGGCCGACATGGGTTATGTTATTGGCCGCAAGGGTCAAACCGCGCAGTCAATCCGCACCTTATTAAAAATAATCGGTGCTAAAAATAACTCCCGCGTCAACTTAAAGATTTATGATCCGGAAGGTCCGGCCCGCCACGAAGCTCGCGAAGCTCATCGCGATACTAGCCGTGACGATATCGATACTTCCGCGATTGACGATTTAAAAATTTAAATCTCCAGAAGATTGAATAAACAAGAAGGCCCTTCAGCGGGCTTTTTTGTTATAAAAAAGAAGCTCTTTGTTTAAAGAGCTTCCTGTTTATCCAAAGAGCTTCTTAAATCATTACACTAATTCACCCTCCATATAATTCCTTAAATTCTCTTTCTGTATAATACTGAGCCGAAACTTTCCTGGCCAGTTCCTCGTCCGCATAATATAAAACCGAAACCTCTCTTATCAGAATATCAGTATTATCCTTCTTTTCTTGACGTGTCCCGATATGACAGATTTTAAAATCAGACGGACTTAAGTTATTTTGATTGGCAAAATCGGCTATCTTATGTTCAATCGTCTTGCCCAATAACGTTCCGTCATCCTCGAAATAAGTTACCACAATTTTTTTCATAATACCTCCTATTTTAAAATTATTTATTTGTTAAAAAACTGGCTTGACTATATCCTATTTCCTTGATATGTTTAAATTGTCGGACATATCTGACAACACTAACAATATATTATGCTAATTAATGATTTACAAAAAATTGGCTTATCGGATAAAGAAGCAAAAATTTATTTAACTTTATTGCAATTTCCTGAATTAAGCGCCTCAAAAATTGCCAAAAAAAATGAATTGCCACGCCCGACTACATACTCTTCCCTGGAATCTTTAATAAAAAAAGGGTTAGTCGGCACTTCTTTTAATGGCCGGATAAAAAATTTTACCGCCGAGCCGCCGAAGAATTTGAGAGACCTAATAGACCAAGAGGAAGAAAATTTAAAAACGAAAAAGGAAATTGTTATAAATATTGAAAAACAGCTTAATGAAATAAAACATCAGATCGATCGTCCAGAAGTTACTTTCTATGATGGTGCTCAGGCGGTAAATTCTTTAATGATCTCAACTGCCGGTAAGAATAAATATATTTATGAAATCGGCGACTGGAATGTTTTCGGCCCTTATTCTAAAAAGTTTTCCCAAGAAAGAGTGAAAAACGGAAATTATATTGAGCTGATAACCAATAAAACAGAGAGCTCAATTAAAGAATTAGAAAATGACAAAAAAATTTTAAGAAAACAGTATTTGATAAATGATAAAAATTTTGAAGCTCCAGCCTTGATTGCCGTCGGTGATGAAAATATCGCGATTTTTACTCTAGACAAACAGCATCCAATCGGTCTAAAGATAAGAAACCAAAAAATTATAAAAACTTTTCAGACTTTATTTAAATTAGCGATTAAAAATCTATGACCTTTCATCTTTTAACCATCCTCCCTAATATCTTCGACTCTTATATTAATGAGAGTATCTTAAAACGCGCCCAAAAAAAGAAAGCGGTAGAATTCAAGATTCATAATCTTCGCGACTGGGCCAGTGATAAGCATAAAACTGTCGACGACGCTCCTTACGGTGGCGGCGCCGGGATGCTTATGAAAATAGAACCGCTTTATAAAGCCCTGGAAGATATTAAAAAACTGAATAAGAAAATAAGCCCGAAAAAAAGAAAAATAATCCTGATGTCGGCCGGCGGCCAGAAATGGACGCAAGCGCTCGCCCAAAAATATTCGAAGTTGGATGAAATAGTCCTGATCTGCGGCCGGTATGAAGGCGTGGACGCTAGGATTAAAAAATTCATTGATGAAGAACTTTCTGTCGGCGATTATGTGCTGACCGGCGGCGAACTGCCGGCGCTTACTATTATTGATTCGATTGTCCGTTTGCTGCCCGGCGTTTTAGGCAATAACCAAAGCTTGATAGAAGAATCTCATTCCGCCAGCGGACTCCTGGAATACCCGCAATATACCCGCCCCGAAATATTTACAGCTAAAGGTAAAAAATATTCTGTTCCTAAAATTCTTCTTTCCGGCGACCACAAAAAAATAAAAGCCTGGCGAGAGAGGTCCATGAAAAAAGTCTAGCCTGACAGATAAAAAATTTGAATCTTAAACCCCGAATAATGACCTCCTCCCCGCACTCAATGACCTCCTCCCCGCACTCAAAAAGCTATCCCTTGGATAGCTTTTTTCATACGGGGTTTCCTTTCCGGGTTTTCATTAGAATCCGAGCGTTGTTGACTGCGGTAAATCCTTCTGGCCTTGCCAAGCGATATACTTTTTAATTTGTTCTTCGTTCAACCCTATTGTCGAGGAAAAATATCCGACGCTCCAGATGCCGCCGTCGAGATACATAGTTTTAATGAATTTAAACTTTTTTTTGAGATGAGCCGAGGACATCGATTTTAATTGTTGGACGGCGGCTGCAACTGAAATGTCTGGGGGTATCTCAATTTGCATATGAATATGGTCGTTATCCGTATTTATGGCGATAAGCTGGAGCTCGGGATATTTTTTCATGGCGTTGCCAAAGACGGCCAGAAGCTCCGGCCTTACATACTCTTTTAAAAACTTCCGGCGGTATTTGGTGCCCCAGACTATATGATACTGATGTTGATAGGTTGAATGATTTAAGGCTCGGATTCTCATGACTACAGCTTAACACGTCCCTGCGGGACGTGTTAAGGGCGGAGTCATTCATCCCCGCACTCCGGTCAAAGTCCACAGTTTGACTGTATAATTAGTCTTACTACTTTAACCTCCGTGCGGGGTTTCCTGACCTAGTAAAAAGTCCGAAATTTTTTCGGGCTTTTTTGAAATTAATCTTATAATATATAAAAACAATCTTAGCGGCTATCGCTTTATCACTTTCCAGCCCGTAGCCGTCCGAGACAGCCGCCCCGCCAGTGAAAACCCAGCCGCTTTCTTGTGGCCGCCGCCCCCGAAATCGCGCGCGATAGCGGCGACATCTACTTCCTCGCCGTTAGTCCTTAAGCTACCCTTAATCCTATCTCCTTCTTCGCGCAAAAGCAAAGCGACTTTTACATCGGCCAGCGTGCTTAAAAAAGAAACAATATCCCCGAATAAATCTAGACTCACAGCCATCTCCGGACCAAGCAAGTCAATTAATTCCGAAGCGGTCAAACCGGATGAGATTAGCCCGGTCTCGGCGTTAAAATGCATATTCTCCAGAGCCCGACCCCAAACCTTAAGAGAAACAAAACTTTTATTATTAACGGTATGATCGATGATTTTCGGCAGCGAGGCGCCGCGCAGAAGCATCTCTGAAGAAACCGTGATCGCTTCTTTAGAAGAATTGGCGTGTAAAAAATGTCCAGTATCGGTCATTAAGCCGATCAGGATGCAATTAGCCAGTTCTTTAGTAATTTCTAAATTATTTTCTTTCAAAAAGTGGTAAATTATTTCTGTTGTTGAGGCTTTATCGGACAAGCGGATTTCTAAATCCGCGTAAGCTTCTTGAAGCGGATGATGGTCAAATTCTATCAGATATGGGCGTTCAACAATTCGGCCTTCGGATTCGGCTTTAAGTAAGGCTCTTAAACGCGCTTCCAGACCCGTCCGGGAAATGGAGCCGCAATCAAGGATTAAAATAACATCAAACTGCCGCAGGTCTTCAGGCTCTTTCGAGAAGACCAGGGCTTCGTTGGGGATGAAACCATAAACTCCTTCCGGTTTTTTATCCGCATAGGCATAGATATTCAGTTTAAGGAATCTGGCGACCTCAATCATCGCCCCGACAGACGCCAAAGCATCGGCATCCGGAGAAGTATGAGCGACGATTAAAACCCGCTTGGCTAAGCGGAGCTGATTATAGGCGGCTTGTAGTTTTTCGGTTAAATTCATAACCGCTTATCCTACCTCAAAAATAAAAAAAAGTCCAGACTGGCTGGATTCTTTATTTTACTCCATATTTTACTCCATCTTATAATCACTCATCCTCATATTCGTCCCCGGTAATTCCGGCGATTAATTTTTCAATCTTGCCGGCTTCCCTTTCCGTCGCGTCAAACTCCCAAATCAGATGCGGCATAGCCCTTAGTTTAACGCGCGATTTTAAGATCCTGACTATTTCCCCGGTTCCGGCCGTTAATTTATGTAAAGCCGTCCCGGTTAAATTATCCGGCAAGACCGAAACCCCAACTTTCGCCCGCTTCAGATCCGGACTGCATTCTACGTAAGTAACGGTAATCAGAGCGTTCGGCAAACCGACCTCGCGATTAATGGCAGCGGCCAATTCCTCTTTTAAGATTTCATTCAAGCGCGGAATTTTAGACATAAATAAACCTGGGCTGACGCCAGTTAAATCTTATCAACAACTCTTTCCTCCCGATAAATATATAAAATATCATCAACGACAATAAGCGGCTTCCCTTCATATTTAAGGCCGGCTTCTTGATCCTGTTCAACCTGATCGACATCCTGTTTGCCTGATTGAAGACGCGTCAATTTGCCGGAGACGATGAAATCGTCGCCACGCTTAACCGCCACTAAGCTGTTATTTTTTAAAATTCCATCCAAAACTTTCCCGCCGACAATCTGGCTGTTATTTTCCGTCCGAAAAACAGCTAAAACTTTCAAACGCCCTAAATCAATCCGATTTATTTCCGGCTTGACCAAGAGTTGCATCTCGTCTTTAATGAATTTAATCAAATCATAAATGATGGAAAAAATCCTGACTGTCACCTGCTTTTCGCGGACCAGATTCTCTATCGCCGGCGACATCCGGACATTAAACCCTAAAATTTTCGCGCCGGCGTCTTCAGCGCGCTTAATATCGCCTTCGGTAATATAGCCTAGGCCTTTGCTGATTATTTTTACTTTTACTTTTTCATTATTCAATTTCAATAAAGACTCTTCGATCGCTTCCGCCGAACCTAAAAAGTCTGTCTTGATGACGACATTGACTTTCGGAATCTTGTCTTCTCCGCCATCATCGCCGGCCGCCGGAAGATTATCGGCATTTTGAGGACCGGATTTTATTTTCCTGATCTTTATTTTTTCACCCTCGCCGACATTCAAGATATCGCCGACAGCCGGAGAAATTTTTAGGCCCAGAATCTTAACCGGAGTGGAAGGACCGGCCTCTTTCACCTCTTCGCCTTTATAATTTCTCAACGATTTGACTTTGCCGTAAATAATCTCGTTAAAACATAACTGGTCGCCGACCCGCAAAGTCCCGTTCTGGATAAGGATGGTCGCCAGCGGTCCGGCTGTTTTATCGACATTAGATTCGATGACAGTCCCGGCCGCGTCCGCGTTCGGATTGGCTTTTAAAGCCGTTCCTTCGGTTTCCGCCACCAACAAGACCATATTCAACAGTTCTTCAATCCCGGTTCCGTCTTTAGCGGAAATCGGCGAACAGATGGTCTTCCCGCCCCAATCTTCCGGGGCGATATTTAATTGCGTGGATAATTCCTGTTTAGTTCTGTTAATATCGGCCGTCGGCTTATCTATCTTATTAATCGCGACCAGATACGGAATTTTCGCGGCTTCGATAATTCGAAAGGCCTCGATCGTCTGCGGTTTAACGCCATCATCGGCCGCTACCACTAAGATAGCGATATCGGCGACCTTAGCGCCACGGCTGCGCATAGCGGTAAAAGCTTCATGCCCGGGAGTATCAATAAAGGTGAGGACGCGACCCTTGCGGGTAATCTGATAGGCGCCAATATGCTGGGTAATGCCACCGGCCTCGCCGGCGATAACATTCGTACTGCGGATAGAATCTAACAGTTTAGTCTTGCCGTGATCAACGTGACCCATGACCACAATAACCGGCGGACGGTCCTGAAGATTTTCCGTCGCTTCACCCGCCAAGATGTCGGCTAATTTTTTATCTTCCTTATCGTTATCTTCGAGCTTGGCTTCGGCCAGTTGGACGTCCAGATTTAAATTCTCACCGATAATCATCGCCGTATCAAAATCTATTTTTTCGTTAATTGAAGTGAAAACACCATTTTTCATTAATTCCGCCAAAACCCGATTAATCGGAATTCCGGCCAGCTCCGCGTAAGCGCGGACGGTTATAACCTTCGGGACGAAAATAGTCTTCTTTTCCTTGGGTAAAACTTCATCCTGTTTTTTCATGGCCGCGGCCATTTTCTTTTGTTCCCACTCACGTCTTAAAAACGGCCAATCTCTAATTATCTTCTTGGCCGTATTGTTATCTACCTTGATCGCTTTTTGACCGATCGCAAAACCGAGCTGCGGCAATAAATCGCGCAGTTCTTGAGGAGGAATTCTTAGAATACGGGCTAGTTCGGTTACATTCATGAAGATTGATTTAAATATTGATCTATTCTTTAAGATTACGTTATTTTTGGGCTTTAGTCAACCAAAAAGCCCTAAAATCACCTAAATTTTCATCAAAAGGTGCCGATTGCGAAAATGGAGACAGCCAAACCCGCCCTCTTCCCAAAATTTAAAATTAATGCTAAGGTAATCTTGTAATCTAAATAAAATATTAATCAAATCTGTTTTTAGAAATTATTGAAAGAACTAACCGCCGATCAACTGTGAAAAAAAATTATTTTTGAGCATCAAATCATTTATGTTTTCCCTGATTTTTAATCTAAAATTAGCTAAAAATCAAACGAGTTTAAACTCATCTCTAAAATAAACACAACTTCCCTGTGGACGCGTGGTTAGTTTTTCAAAAATTTAATACTTCTGGAGCTTAACCGCCCAATTTCTAAAGACAGCCGCCCCTTATATGGAATACTTGAACTATGTCTTGTACGCGGTCTTGATTACGGGTGGTTTTTTTATTGGCTATGTTTTCTACAAAAAATCAGCCAATTCTAAAATCAATAATGCCGCCGGAAAGGCCGACAAACTTATTAGTGAGGCTAAAACCAAAGAAAAAGACCTGCTTCTGAAGGCCCAGGACAAGGCTTTGAAAATTATTGAAGAGTCAAAAAAAGAAGAGGTTGACCGCCGCAACGAAATGAACAATCTGCAAAAGAGACTGGAGCAAAGAGAAACTTCTTTTTCCCAAAAACTTTTAGATTTACAGGAAAAACAGCAAAAACTATTTGATAAGGTTAACGAGGTCCAAGAAATCAAGGAAAGAATTAAGAGTATTAAAGTTGAACAAGAAGCCAAGCTGGAGAGTGTTTCCGGACTCAGCCAAGCCGAGGCCAAAGAAATATTGCTCAAAAATGTGGAGGCAAAAAGCGCTGAAGATTTGATTGTCCGAATTAATAAGTTGGAAAATAACGCCGAAGAAGCGTTGGGCGAAAAAGCTAAAGATATCATGGCGCTCGCGATGCAGAGATTGGTTTCTAATTATACCGTGGAACTCACGACCACGACCGTTGACCTGCCAAACGATGAAATGAAAGGCCGAATTATTGGCCGCGAAGGCCGAAACATCAAGGCGATCGAGAATATGACCGGCGTGGAAATAATCGTTGACGATACTCCTAACGCCATTACTGTTTCAGGTTTCTCGCTCATCCGCCGCCATATCGCGAAAAAGGCTCTTGATTACTTGATAAAAGACGGCCGCATCCATCCGACTAAGGTTGAAGAGGCGGTTGAGAACGCCAAAAAAGATATCGCTCTTGATATCAAGAAGGCCGGCGAAGAGGCGATGTATGAAGTCGGCGTGACCGGCTTTGAACCGAAACTTGTCCAAATTCTGGGCCGCTTAAAATATCGTACCAGTTACGGTCAAAACGCTTTAAAACATTCGATTGAAGTCGCTCATTTGGCCGCGATGCTCGCCGAAGAATTAGGAGCTGATGTTACTCTCGCCAAAAAGGGCGGTTTGCTCCATGATATCGGCAAAGCGGTTGACCACGAAGTCCAGGGAAACCATACCGAGATCGGCCGCGATATCGCCAAGAAGTTTAACTTGCCGCCGGAGATTATCGCTCCGATTGCCACCCATCATGATGATAAACCGGCGACTCTTATCTCCGTTATCGTTAAAGTGGCCGACGCTATTTCTTCCGCTCGACCAGGAGCGCGCAAAGATAACTATGAAAACTATCTGCAACGCTTAGAAGAGCTGGAAAAAATCGCTTTAACCTTTGAAGGCATTGAAAAAGTTTATGCCATTCAGGCCGGCCGCGAAGTTCGCGTTTTTGTTCAGCCGGAACAGATCGATGATCTTAAGGCTTATAATTTGGCTAGAGATATTGCAAAAAAGATAGAAAATGAGTTAAAATACCCAGGGGAGATAAAAGTCAACGTTATCAGAGAATTGCGGGTGACCGAATACGCCAGGTAAAGCCAAAAACCCTTTAAAAAGCCATTATTTTCTAAAGTCATGCTTAAAAATTAAGCTAAAACAAAAATATGAACAAGGCACAACTAATCGACAAAATTCATCATGATGTCGAGGGCCTCAACAAAAAGCAGGCCGAAAAGATGCTAGATGTCCTAACCGACACTATCGTGGAAGAGTTGAAAAACGACCGCGAAGTGACGATTGCCGGTTTCGGCACCTTCTTATCCCGAGTTCGTTATTCCCGTGGCGGCGTTAACCCGCAAAAGCCAACCGAGAGAATAACGATTCCGGCGGTTAAGGTGGCGAAATTCAAAACCGGCTACCATCTTAAGCAGGCTTTGAAGGGAAACAGATAAACATGACACGCCCGAGCTCTCTCTAAAGGAAACGCGCTTCCTTATGATAAGGGCGTATTATTAGCGCTCGTAGCTCAACTGGATAGAGTGCTTGGCTTCGGACCATGAGGTTGCAGGTTCAAATCCTGCCGGGCGCACATTAACCGGGTCAGCCCGGTTATTTGGCTGGGTAGCTCATCCGCCGGTTGGCGCACGGAGTAGCACCCGAAAAAAATGGCTGGGTAGCTCAGCTGGTTAGAGCGTAGCACTCATAACGCTAAGGTCGCGGGTTCGAGTCCCGCCCCCGCCACAGTTTCCTGCCACCGTTTACAGTTCTTTTACCTTTTGGTACAATTGTTATATAACACGTTGATATGGTTCGGAAACCAAAAAACAAAATTTTATATACAAAAGTTAGAATGCTTAGGCGAGAGGGTTTTAGTTATGGGAACATTGCTAAACAATGCGCGACCTCAAAAAGCAATATCAGTTTATGGTGCAAAGATATAAAATTATTACCGGCGCAGTATAATAAATTATTCGCCAATAAAAAAAAGGTTTTAGAACTAGGATCTAGGCGGTTGCATGAGATAAGGGTAGCGGAAATTACTGAAGTGAAAAGACTGGCCGAAAAAGAAATGAACGGGAAAAAAATTAATGATTTTACTTTTTTAGTAGCCGGGGCCATGCTCTATTGGGCGGAGGGCTGTAAAACTAACGGCCTGTATATTGCTAATTCGGATGAACGGATAATATTATTTATGCTTAAATGGTTTAAAAATTTTTTACATATTGATATTAACCGAATAAAAGCGTACTTACACATACATAATCAAGATAATGATTTAGTAATAAAAAAATATTGGTCAAAATTAACCGGTATTCCTTTACAAAATTTCGGTAAAAGTTTTATCAAGCAACCAGGGACGGGACATCGTAAAAATATCCTATCTCATGGCATCATTAGAATCCAGGTGTGCGGAAAAGGGACGGAAAATCTTAGACATCGTATTATGACTTGGGTGGAACAAATTTATCATATCATTGAAACAAAATAATAAATGCCTCGTTAGCTCAGTTGGTAGAGCGGCTCGCTCTTAACGAGACGGTCGCAGGTTCGAATCCTGCACGGGGCACCATTAAGGAAATCACAAGTTGGAGAAAGTCGAAAATTAATTTGCTATAATAATTCGTATGAACCAAAAAGGATTTGTAAACATAATTCTAGTGCTAGTCATTGTCACACTCGTTGGTGTGGTTGGTTATTTTACGTTTGTTAATAGGGTTAAAACTTATACAGACAAGGGGTTTGGATTTAGCTTTGAATATCTAAGTAAGTATTCCGTTTCGTCAGAAGGCCGGACAGAATATGCGGAAGAAGTTTTAACCTTAACCAGTAATCCTAGAAAACTTTTAATTATAGATGCATGCAGAGGAGAATACACTATACAAGTTAAAAAATCGGATATTTCTTTTAATCAATTAGAGCGAGATGCTCAATCTAAGTATAATTACATCAGCGACCTTTCGATTGACTTTAAAACTATAGATGGACATAAAGCTTTTCGTGTTAGTGGAATTAATAAAGTTGGGGCTGATTTTACTGGTAAGCATACAAAGGATTATCTAGAAGATTTTATATTATTTGATAATGGAAATACTTATATCGAACTATACCCTTGTTCAAATGAATATTACAACCGTGACGAAATCAGTCAGATGTTTTCTAGCTTCAAATTCGGGAAATAAGAATCTGCCGCCAAAGAAAAACTTAAAATTGTCATCGGTGCGGCTCCGCCGCATTTTCAGGAATTTTTCGCGGGGGGACTCCCTCGCCGCCGCAGGCGGCGAAATGCGTTCGGACTATCTTTAGAATACCGCACCGATATAACCTTTTATATGAATCTCCTAATCTTCGGGCCTCCGGGAGCCGGTAAAGGAACCCAGGCCGCTTTAATTTCTAAAAGATATAAGTTAACCCATTTATCCAGCGGGGATATTTTACGCGCCGAGCTGAAAACCGGTGAATTAGGCGCCAAAATAAAAACTTACCAGGACGCCGGTAAGCTCGTGCCCGATGCCCTGATAATAACCATAATGGAAAAAGCGATTATAAAGAATATTAAAAAAGGCGGCGTTATTTTTGACGGTTATCCGCGGACCATTAAACAAGCTAAGACCTTAGACAAATTTTTCAAAGCTAAGAAGATAAATTTAGACGCGGTCATAAATCTAAACTTGAGCGAGACCGAAGCGGTCAAGCGCGCTCTAAGCCGCGGCCAAACTTCCGGACGTTCCGACGATAACATCAAAACCATTAAAACTCGCTTTACCGTTTATAATACTCAAACAACTCCGCTCTTGAAATACTATAAAAAACAAAAAAAAGTCATTAATATAGACGGCCAACTGGCGATAGCAACCGTCTTTAAGACTATCAGACAACGTTTAGACAAATAATCATTCGGGTAAATCGCGAAAAATTGCGGATAATAAAAAAGGGCGCTGGAGAGCGGCCCTTTTTATTTAAAGTAATTATAACTGATTTAACTGATAATCGTCCCCTTAAACTTTTCTCCTCCCAAACATTTTTCTAAATTTTTCAGATTGCGGCCATTCAGGATGATCACCGTCATATCTAATTTGGCTGCTTCTCGGGAAGCAATCGGATCAAAGGGGGCGTTCAATCCTGGCTTCCAACGATTGCCGACAATTTTACGAAAAGTCGGCCAGGAAACCGTTTTTAACTTTTTAGCGTTTTTAAAATGGCACGGATCCTTATTATAGGCGTAATCAATATTGGAAAGATTGATGACCGTTTTAACGTTATTATGTCGAGCGAGAAGAATGGCGTCATAGTCAGTTGACCAACCGGGCTTATAGCCGGCGGCGATAACGATAGATTTCCGAGAAAAAATCCTCTTGGTCGGATCAGTAATTATTTCCGAATGAACCGCTGAGCCAAAAGACGCTCTAAGTAATTGGGCGTTGAGACGCGTCGCGCTAATTCCGACCCAATCGCGGTCGGTATGGTTTACCATAGTAATTTTCGAGGCCGCTTTTATATAATCACGGCAAGTAACGCCGCCGCCGATTACCAGATAGAACTTATACCCCCGTTTTACCTGGCTAAGAATAAAGGCGCGAAATTTCTTTAAAAATTTAACATCGATACCGGCGCTTGTGACTATTACAGATCCGCCGACGGATAAGACAAAAGATTTATTTACATTCGAAGACGTGTTCATATTCTCAAAATCGCTCCCGCTTTGAAAAAGGGGAGCGATTATTAAATTAATCCTATTTATTTTCTTCAATCTCCTTAGCTTTTACCTCGACTAGAATCGCTTTGCGGATTTCCGCGGCCAATTTCTTATCTTCTTTGATAATCTTCTTGGCGACTTCACGGCCGGTGCCAAGTTTCACTTCTTTGAAAGAATAAGTATTGCCGTTCTTCTTGATGACATTATATTCCACGCCCAAATCGACCAGATCGCCGGAGACGGAAATTCCTTCGTTATACATGATGTCAAATTCGCAAGTCCGGAAAGGGGCGGCCACTTTATTCTTGACGATTTTCACTCTAACGCGGTTGCCGATTATTTTTTCGCCTTGTTTTATCTGAGCGGCGCGGCGGACTTCAATTCGGACGGAACAATAGAACTTTAAAGCGTTGCCGCCGGTCGTCGTTTCCGGATTGCCGAAAAAAACACCGATCTTATTTCTGATTTGATTGATAAAAATAACGACCGTATTGGTTTTGGCGATAATGGCGGTTAGTTTGCGTAAAGCCTGGCTCATTAAACGCGCCTGTAAGCCCATATGTTGGTCGCCCATCTCACCTTCGATTTCTTTCTGCGGCACTAAAGCGGCGACGCTATCAATAACGACAACATCAACCGCGTTAGAACGGACCAGAGTCTCGACGATTTCTAAGGCCTGCTCGCCACTATCCGGCTGGGACAATAACATCTCTTTGATGTTAACGCCGATTTTAGCGGCATATTCCGGATCCAGCGCATGTTCGGCATCAACGAAAGCGGCGATTCCGCCGAGTTTTTGCACTTCCGCGACAATATGCTGCGCTAAAGTCGTTTTACCGGAAGATTCCGGACCATAAATTTCAATGACTCGACCGCGCGGGACGCCGCCGACACCGGTCGCGATATCTAAAGATAAACAACCGGTGGAAATCGCGTCGACGTTAGTTTTCGGCACGTCGCCGAGTTTCATAATCGCGCCTTCGCCGAAACGGCTCCTAATCTGCGCGATGGCGTTTAACGCCGCGTCGTCGCGCTTGTCTTTATTCTCTTCCTTTTCCGAGACAATCTTTTTGTCTTTTTCTTTAGCCATACGTTTTATATTATTTTTTATTAATAAATCAATTATAGCATATCGCCCATCATCAAACCGTTAAAAAATCTTAAATTATTTGAAAATATTTCTTAAAATCGTTTTAAAATCATCAATTGCCAAAACCCTTTTAATTCCAGCGGTTTCCTCGATTGACCGTCGCCTATTCCGCCAAGAACTTGAACGGCAAAGAGACTTTATGTTCCTCGCCATTTTTATCTCTAAAAATAATTTCGGCGCCGGACGCGTTTTTTCGCCACTGCCAGACCTTATCTGAATTAATCGGCGGGGCGACGCTTAACTCCTTTTCGCCACCGCTGTCCCATTCTTCCCGGATACTTGAACCGATTTTTTTAAAAAATCCGGTTTCAGCCGTCTTGGCCATTTCCGTCTCTGAAGAGACTTGGCCGCTATTATCGGATTCTTTGCCTAAACCGATATCAGTGACTCCTTGAAGAGCGATCCAGACATAATCCATGGCAATTTTCGTATTGCGCCAAAAAAAATTCTGTTCCATTTTAACTTTTTGTTCCGGACTGCCACTATATAAGACGGCTGTCACCGCTATTAAAACTAAAAAAATGACGACCGTGATGATACTGCTGATAGCTTTCCAGGGTTTAGACATAATTTGAATATTTTATAATAAAGCGCCTTGCTTATTCTTATCCGACTCGGAAAAAATATTTATCCGGCCGTATTCGCCGTCAAACCCCGGAGAAATTATCAGTTCTCCCGCCCGGACGCGCCTAAGGCCTTCAGTAATTCGCGAATCAATTCCGGTTATTTTTTCCAAATCCAGGTCGAGGAGAATAAACAACTCATTGCCGAAATCCCTGATCATTTGCCGATGCTGTTTCTGAACCGCTAAAGAGTTACGGCTTTTAACTCCCAGCGCCTCCGCTATAATCTTATCTAATTCCACAAGTTTTTTAAAGGGAACGGCGTTTTTAGGCCGAAAACCGGCCTTTCTGTCGGCTAGTTCCTCGACCCGGTTTAAAACTCCGATAACGAGCGGCTTCTGGCATTTCGGACAAAGATTCTTATTTTGCCGGCTGATCGCCGGCTCGCAGCTGAAATTACAAGCGCGGTGCCCGTCAAAATGGTACATCCCTTCTTCGGGATAAAATTCCAAAGTCATCTTCAGACCCTCCTGATCTTGACCGGCGGACGCGGCCACGCGTTGATTCTTAATGATATCATAGATCTTCCGATAAGAAAGCGGCTCGGAAATTTCCATGATATTGGCCTCGCGGGCGATATTATTTTGACTATGCGCGTCCGAATTAGACAAACAAGTTAATCCGTCCAGGGCCGACAAGCGCCAATTCATTTCCGGATCGCTGGACAATCCGGTTTCGTAAGCATAGATATATTTCGTCTGATCTTTAAAACATTCTTCCAGCGTATTAAATCCTGATTTGGACCCGAAGACGGAAAACCATGGCGTCCAAATGTGGGCGGGATAAATTAAAAAATTCGGATCAATTTTTAATAACAGCGCAACTAGTTCCGGCGCTTTAATTCCTAGAATCGGCCGACCGTCGGAACGGATATTGAATTTCTTATCTAATTGTTTATTTAATTTTTCAACGGCCGCGATATTCGGCGCGTGAATAACCAGATGGATCCTTCGCACTTTCTCATCATCTTTATATATTAAAGCCACTTCCGTACTTAAAATAAATTTAACCTGGTCATCGACGGCGGTTTTTAAAACATACAGGCCGGAACCGGAAAAAGTCTCTTTCAGTTCTGAATTTATACTGGCGAACCACTCCGGATAAGTAAAATCTCCGGTCGCGATAATATCTACACCCTTGATGCGACAAGCCGCCTCAATGTTCGCTAAAGTGAGCTGAGGCGAACAAGCGCGCGAATAACGGGAATGAATATGAAGATCTAAAACCTGCTGCATATTGACTAATTTAAATTACTCTCGAATATCCTAAAAGCCAATCGGTTTCAAAAAATTTATCCCAATAAACCTTCGGCAATCTTTAATTCCTCTAAACTATTGACGCCCATCGCCTCGTGCGGCTCAATGTTCATCGTTCCGACCGGCTGTCCGCCCTCAAAAGCAGCCTTAACCATCTCGGTCAGATAATATTCCTTGGACCGATTATCATTAGTTAACTTATCGATATTCTGGAATAACCAATCTTTATTAAAACGCATAAATCCCGGGTTAACCTCGGTAATCAATTTTTCTTCCTCGCTTGCGTCTTTAAACTCTACGATTTTTTCCACCGCACCGTCCAGACCCTTAGTAATCCGGCCCCAATGATAAAAATTTTGACGCCAATCTTCAAAATCCGGCAAGCTGGTCGGCATAATCGTTAAGACTTCAGAATTGATGGCGGAAAACTTTTTAATGGAAGCGCTCTTTAAAAAAGGGTGATCGCCGTAAAGCACGACAATGTTCTTTATTTCTTTATCGTCCTTGGCCAGCGCCGCTCGAGCGCAAGCGACGGCCTGACCGGTGCCGAGCTGTTCCGCCTGGATGACATACTCCGCTTCGTATCCTTTCAAGGCCGCGCGAATTATTTCTTTATTGTCAGGAGAGACGACGATTATCGGATGCGGATCGACTCCGGCTGCCTTAACTTCATCCATTAAATATTGAATCATCGGCCGGCCTTTCAGAGGCACGAGAACTTTCGGTAATTCGCAGTTCATGCGCGTACCTTTACCGGCGGCCAGAATTATAATGCGAGTCATAGCTAGTTTTCCTAATTTAGCAAGCTAAATTAGTAATTAATAATAAGGGAAATCCACTCGGAATTTCCCTTATATTTTATCATTTTTTAAGTGTTGAAGCAACCAAATTTTTAAACAGGCTTATTTTAATATTTTATTTAATATAAGCTAAAATATTATCTTTTATCTCCTTTACCTTCGCTTGCGCCAACTCTAAAGTCTTAGCTTCGGCATAAACTCTGATAATCGGCTCGGTGTTTGAACCCCGCAAATGGACCCAAGAATCAGCCCAATCGATTTTAACGCCGTCAATATCAGTGCTTTTTTCAGTAGAATATGTTTGCTTAATCTGTTCAAGGATAGCCGGTAAATTTATGTCAGGCGTTAATTCAATTCTATCTTTGACCATAAAATACTGCGGTAGTTCCTGATACATTTCTGACATGGATATATTTTTCTTGACCAGATAACTTAAAAATAAAGCGATGCCAACGAGCGCGTCACGACCGTAGTGGAGTTCGGGAAAAATAACGCCGCCATTCCCTTCGCCGCCAATAACCGATCTTAATTCTTTCATCTTAGTCACGACATTAACCTCGCCAACCGCCGCGGCTTCATACTGACCACCGTGTTTTTCCGTGATATCTTTTAAGGCGCGGGAGGAAGAGAGGTTGGAAACTGTATTTTTAGTATACTTACCCGGCCGAGCAGTCTCAATAACGGCAAAGTTTTCTAAAACATAATCGGCAATCGCCACAATCGTATATTCTTCGCTCAGCATTTCCCCGTTTTCCATAATAAAAGCTAAACGATCAACGTCTGGATCAACGACGATCCCTAAATCCGCCTTTTCTTTCTTCACGACTTCTCTGATTTGGGCTAGATTCTCCGCGAGTGGCTCTGGCTTATGGGTAAATTGACCGTTGGGTTCACAATTGAGTTCAATAATATTATCAATACCCAACAGCTTTAATAATTCTGGTACGGCCATGCCACCGACCGCATTAATCCCGTCAACAACTACTTTGAGATTTTTAGACTTAATCGTCTCAACGTCAACCAACGGTATCTCTAAGATTTGCCGTAAATGTTCTTGAAAAAGAAAGGGGTTGATAACATAGGAGCCAAGGTTTTCTTCGGAAGAAAAATCTCCTTTATTTTCTTGAGCCAGCGCTAATATTTCTTCACCGTCAACTTTAGATAAAAATTCACCCCGAGCGTCGATAAACTTCAAAGCATTCCAGCCCTGCGGATTATGAGAAGCGGACAGAATAATGCCGCCCTGAGCTTTCTGGCCAACTACCACGACCTCTACGGTTGGCGTAGTCGCGAGTCCTAAATCAATTACATTTACACCCCGAGCTAATAACGTGCCAACGGTTAAATTTTTTACCATCTCGCCGGAAACTCTTCCGTCTCGCCCAATCACTACTTTTATCTTAGTACCCGGGTATTTCTTGTTTAAAAATAAAACAAAAACACCGGTAAAGTTAACAATATCTAGCGGAGTTAAATTCTCACCCGAGACGCCGCCAATCGTGCCGCGGATACCGGAGATTGATTTGATTAAAGGCATAGATAATCTTTAATATTATAATCTAATTGTATAACAAAAAAGCCTTTTAATAAAGGCCTAAATGACGGTTTTCCCCAACAAAAAACACCATTGTTCTGGCGGCGACCTACTTTTCCAGGGCTCAGGCCCAAGTATCATCGGCGCTGGAGGGCTTGACTACTGAGTTCGGGATGGGATCAGGTATGACCCCTCCGCTCAAACCACCAGAACAATGGTGTCTTTTATATAGACCCCATTAAGAGCCGAAGCCATCAATGGGTACCATTGTAAATATCTGTTTTTGTAAAGATTCAAAAATTTTATTAAAAATAAAAGTGTGGGAAAATCAAACGACTTATTAGTACCGCTCCGCTCAATCCGTTACCGGACTTACACGTACGGCCTATCAAGGTTATATTCTCTAACCAGTCTATGAAACCTAATCTTAGAGACAGCTTCGCACTTAGATGCTTTCAGCGCTTATCTAAACCGAAGGTAGCTACCCTGCAATGCCCTTGGTAGAACAGCAGGTACACTAGAGCTTCGTCCTTCCCGGTCCTCTCGTACTAAGGAAGGGCCTCTTCAAGTTTCCACGACCACAGTGGATAGGAGACCGACCTGTCTTACGCATAATTATAACTCACCTATTACTAAGTGTACGGACTATACCATCACCCTGTTGAACAGGGGGCCGACGTGTTGACGCCTCAGTTAAGAAACGCCTTTCCCACTTATATTGCTATTTAAAGCAAATGGAGTCAGTCTCTACGGGGTCAATTTATGTCTTTTGCGTTTTTTGGAATAATTTAAATCTCTAAATTTATCAATTAAGTCCATTAAACCTTGAAAATCGGCTTTATTTTTAACCGACTTCTTTTTTTTAAGAATTTCTAACATGAGATTAGCCTGTCTTTTTTTTAAAATCAGATACGGCTTAATCATTATCAGAAGTTCAATAATATCTTCAG
The DNA here is from genome assembly GCA_026396805.1 of Candidatus Falkowiibacteriota bacterium. GTDB lineage: Bacteria > Patescibacteriota > Patescibacteriia > Patescibacteriales > UBA12465 > UBA12465. The sequence continues at coordinate 3,214 of JAPLVZ010000008.1, read as the reverse complement.
TCCGACCGATAGTATATTCTAATATACCATCCTTTCGTTTCCTTAAATAACCAAAATCCATCAGCGAGCAAACCCGCCGAAAAATTTCTTCATCTTTGGATGCTTGGAACAGTACTATATATGGCGCAACCTGGAAACCATAACGATAACTATCGTTGGGTTTCAGGCGTACATAAATACTGCCATCGCCATCAATGAATCCAGCTAAATAAGATTTTTGTACTGAAGATAATTTAGACATAAGTGACTTCCCTCGGTATTATCCTAACATACGACAGGTCATTTTGCAATGAACTTGTTAGGACTTCACCGATATGAGTCAGCTTTTGCAATCCCAATTACTCAGGAAAGCCGCCAAATTGACGGTCTGAACCCAGCTCGCGTGCCGCTTTAATGGGCGAACAGCCCAACCCTTGGGAGCTTCTCCACCCCCAGGATGCGACGAGCCGACATCGAGGTGCCGAACCAGGTCGTCGATGTGGACTCTTGGACCTGACTAGCCTGTTATCCCCGGAGTAGCTTTTATCCGATGAGCTTCCACCATCCTATATTGAATGGTCGGATCACTAAGTTCCGCTTTCGCGACTGCTCGACTTGTAGGTCTCGCAGTAAAGCCGGCTTATGCCTTTACACTATCTCCCGGGTTTCCATTCCGAGATAGCCGACCTTTGTAAACGCCTCCGTTACTTTTTGGGAGGCATCCGCCCCAGACAAACTACCCACCAGACACTGTCCCCTGAATCTCAGGGTAAGAATTAAAAATAGACAAGGGTGGTATCTCACTGGCGCCCGAAGGCTCCCACCTATTCTGAACGTGTCTATCCCTAACTCAATATCAAGTTGTAGTAAAGCTTCACGGGGTCTTTTCGTCCAACTGTGGTTAACGAGCATCTTTACTCGTCTTGCAATTTCACCGAGTACTTCGTTGAGACAGTGCCCAAGTGGTTAAGCCATTCGTGCAGGTCGGAACTTCATAATTAGCATTATATTACTATAATGATTAGACTATACTTTCATCTTGCTATCATCTTTAGGAGGTCATTTCGATTATATTTTTTATTACCATCGACATTTAACTTCTCACTTAGCTTAATTATCTCTTCTAAGCCTTCCCGGGAAAGGTGATGATTTGAATATATCAATTCACAAATTTCTGCGAATTTTTCAAACTCATCTTTCTTGGAAGTCATTAGAGGATATTTTTTGAAATGAGGAATAATAATTTTCATTAACTCAGTTATGTTCCGCACTTCAAATTTATAGTTTTGGTCCTTTTTAGAAAACCGGACTCCTCCACAACGGAAAAACCGTTGTAAGAAGAAAATTATATCTTGACTGCGTTTGTGTTGACTAACGGAAAAGCTTGGTCTAACTTCTATCCCTAATTTCATTTTACTTCTTAAAGAAAAAGAAATTAAGAAACAACCTTCTCCATCAACGAAACCAGTAATATAAGATTTTATATCCATAAATTTTAATTAAGCCTCCATGAATGATCTTTTTTAGCAAGAGCTGACGTGTTACTCCAAATAAGGAGTCTCGCCTTTCGGCTCAGTCGTTACGGGTTCCGCCATCTGGCGGATTCCCACGGTATTGCCCTCTGTTTTAACCTAAACAGTAAGGTTTCACCGTTATGAGTCAGTTTACTTTTAATGCATTGCTACATTTTCGGGCAAGTTGATTCTCTGTCATTGACAGAGTCCGACCAATTTTACCCGACAAGGAATTTCGCTACCTTAGGACGATTCATGATGTTAATCTATTCCTAGATTCCGGCGCCTTCATGGGGCAACCGGCTTTATGTTTCCATAAAGTTCGGACTATATCATCCGCTGATTTTTCTTTTGGAAAAAGCGGTTTGGCGTGTAGTCTCTGAGGATTCTCTCACATAAGAGTCTTTCCTGCTGATTGTCCTGTATCCCTTCTGGGAATTATCTAAAAGATTTTTACTATCTTCTGAAAAAGATGAGTACCTTTAGCTTAACAGGGGATTCCAGCATTTAGCCAAATTTTTTAACTACAATCGTTCATAGTTATCGCCGGCGTTCATCCGCGCTTGGATTCAAAGCTTCGCCTTGCGGCTAACCTCTCCTCTTAACGTTCGGACACTGGCCAGGCATCACCCTCTATACATCCTCTTGCGAGTTAGCAGAGAGCTATGTTTTTGATAAACAGTCCCTTGGGCTCTTTAGCTGCGGCCCCGCTTGCGCGGGGCAGGCCTTATCTCTAAATTACGGCCGCTGTTTTGCCGAGTTCCTTAACGAAGTTTCTCTCGTACATCTGAGGCTTCTCGCCTCACCTACCTGTGTCGGTTTACGGTACGATTACTGTTGCCTTAGCCCTAGAGGTTTTTCTTGTCAGTTCCTCCGCTTGAATTGATTCCGCCTTGCGGCTTCATCTCTTCACGATCCCTTGAAATTGTCGGCCCGGATTTACCTAGGCCATTTCTTGAGACCGCAAACGTACATACCATAGCACGCTCAAACCTTGAAACTGCGTCCCCCCTTCGGAAAACAACAGTAGTGCCGGAATATTAACCGGCTCATCCATCGGCTGGCACTCGCGCTACACGAGCTGCGCCTTAGGATCGACTAACCCTGGGTCGATTTGCGTTGCCCAGGAAACCTTAGGTTTTCGATGGGCGGGGTTTTTACCCGCCTTTTTGCTACTCATGCCAACATTCTCCCTTCTCTTCGCTCCACCGCGCCTCACGACACGGCTTCAACGCTGAAGAGAATGCTCCTCTACCACTCCCTGAAATTAATCAGAAAGTTCACACCTTCGGTACTATACTTGAGCCCCGATAAATTTTCGGCGCGAAACAACTTGATTAGTGAGCTATTACGCTATCTTTAAAGGATGGCTGCTTCTAAGCCAACCTCCTAACTGTCGTAGTCACAACACCACCTTTTACACTTAGTATAGATTTAGGGACCTTAGATTGTGATCCGGGCTGTTTCCCTTTTGACTGATGGACCTTAGCGCCCATAGTCTGACTGCCGGACTTTACTCTCAAGTATTCGGAGTTTGATTGAAGACGGTACCTTGCGGCCCGCCCTCATCCAGTGCTCTACCCCCTGAGATCAACATCCGACGCTAGCCCAAAAGCTATTTCGAGGAGAACCAGCTATTGCCGAGTTCGATTACAATTTCTGCGCTAACCACAAGTCATCCCATAGTGTTGCACGGCTAATGGGTTCGGTCCTCCATCCGT
>JAPLVZ010000005.1 GCA_026396805.1 Candidatus Falkowiibacteriota bacterium | reverse complement strand
TTTCGTATCAAAGGCCAGACCGTAAATGCGGGTGAGCATCTTATTCTTTTCGTCGCCGCGCCAATAAGCGCCGGCCAGCTTATCAAGTTTAAAACTATTCGGTTTTATCTGATTGGTACTGGCGACATGCGGGCCGCGGCAAAGGTCGGTAAATTTTCCGACGGTATAATAGTTGACGGTGGTTTCGCCTTGAGCTTTTAAATCGCGGATAAGTTCGGCCTTATAGATTTCTCCGGCTTGTTCCGCTTTCTTAATGCTGGTGTTAATCGGCAGTTCGCTGCGCTCGAATTTCAGATTCTTAAGATCGGTGTCGCTGATTTTAACCGCCTCGAAATCGATATCATAATAAAAGCCATTCTCAACCGTCGGTCCGATGGCGAGCTGCGCGCTCGGCCATAGTTCCTTAATTGCGGCGGCGAGCAGGTGCGACAAAGAATGACGCTTCGCTTCAAGGCTGATTTCGTTTTTCATATAAGTTTATTTGGTTTAATAATTTTAAAAAAGTCCCCTCCTCGCAAAAACAGTTAAAACTGCTTTTGTCAGGACGGGACTTATCGGGCGCGGATAGCGCCGATTTTTAGGTCTCGCGGTTCCACCTGGCTTCTTCCGTTTTCATATCCGGACATTTTTTTAGGACATCCCGAGAATAAAAAGCGGAAACTCTTTTTTGACAATTTACTTAAGGCGAGCGGGTTATTTGGAAAAATATTTTTCCAACCGAACTTGGTAGGTTCGGCCACCGGCTAGAAGTATTTTTATTATAGTCTTAGCGATGATTTTTGTAAAGATGGGGTTTAGCCTTTGGCTAAAACTAGCCCATAAACTTTAGCCGCGCCGCGAGCGCGCAGGGTCAGAGCGGCTTCGTTTAAAGTGGCGCCGGTCGTCGCGACGTCATCGATAAGAATAACGGTTCGGCCGGTCAGATTGTCGCCGGCATAAGCAAAAGCGCCTTTGACATTTTCCAACCGCTCGGCTTCGTTTAGTGACGCTTGCGCCCGGCGATGTTTTATTCTTTTTAATCCGTTAGACAGCGGATAGGAAAAATTAGCGGCGAATTCGCGCGCCAGTATTTCCGCTTGGTTGAAGCCACGCCAGCGCTCGCGTTTTTTGGAAAGAGGAACCGGAATTATGATTGAGCCGTCCGGAATTATGATTGAATTATCCGCCATTGCCGCCGGGTTATTAAGACGGGATAAAACTAATTGTCCCGACCAGTACAAAGCTAAAAAATCCGCCAGCGGTTTCCCGAGGGCGGCCAGAAAATGATATTTGAATTTTTTGATCATGTCCGCTAAAAGCGCGTCGTCATAATCGCCGGCAATGAATATTTTGTCGAGCGCCGGCGTTTTGAGATTATAGATTTTTTCCCCGCCGCTGAATTTCAGGCGGCGCGAACAGTCCGGACAAAGCCAGCATCCTTCGCAACCGCACCCTAGACATTCCAGGGGAAATAATAAATCCAGAACGAACGCTTTCAGCCGACTAAGCGACTTGAGCATGTTTTATGTTTAAACGATTTAAAGCGAACTTCCGGTCTTAAGGCAAATCAATCTTATAAATCTGGCCGGTCGTCTTATCGGTAAAATACAGAAAATCCTTATCGGTCGGGACTATGACTTCGGAAATATTGTAAGCGCCATCGGGGATGGCAATCAGCTCTTTGGTCCCGGTCGTCAGATTTATCTTATATAAATTATCTTTGGTTTTATCGGCTAATTCCGGGAACATGCCCGAACCTCTGGCTAAAGTTTCCGGGACGGCGCAATAGACTTCATTATTGGAAGCGAAAGTGCATTTATCGGCCCAAGTATTCAGGCTGATGCTTTGGCGGTTTTGGCCGATAGTGTCGCCGATGGCGCCCACTATCCATAATTGCGGACTCAAGTCGGTATTCGTGCTATAAACGCTATATAATAATTTATCGCCGGTCGTCGACCACTTTGATTCCAGGCCGCGTCCTTCAATAATCGTCGATTTAAAATTTTCGCCGTTTAACCCGACGAAATAGACTTCTTGGCGGTTAAAATCCAGACCCTCGGTATACAGCGCGACGATCTGGTTGTTCGGCGACCAGGAAGCATAGACATTCTTATCGTTAGTGCCGATATTTTCCAGAGCGATCGCCTTAGAACCGTCGCCGTTGGCCACAACGAGCCAACGGTTTTCTTCATCCAGCCCCAAACTTTTAGAGACTATTCTGCTGCTGTCGGGAGAGAAAGAAAAATCCTGCCAATGAGCGGGGAGGGTTACTTGGGATTTATTTGCAAAATTATACAAGATTTTGTTGCCGTCAGGATATTCAATTATCGCTTGGTTCTTATCCGGCGCCCAGACGATACTGTCAACACCGTAAAAGACTTTATCGCTTAAGAGGACGGCCTGGCCGTCACTGCCTATTCTATAGAATTTTCCGTCGTTTTTGTCGTAATATTGGATTTTTCCGTCACCGGATAAAGTTGGTCCGAGAATCGGATTTTTCGTGATTGTTTCAATCTTAGTCAGACCGCCGATGGCGACCGGGCTGACTCCGCTCTCGTTCGGGATTTCGGTCGGGATAGTGACGCCGCCGGGCAGAACGCCGCCGGCGCCGGGGACAATTTCAGTCGCCCCGCCCGCGCCCGGAGTCGGCAGGCCGCCGATCGTTCCCGGAGTCGTCGTCGCCACCGGCGTTACTATGGCCGCGGAAAAGAAAAAGCGCCATAAAAGATAGCCGATTATGAAGATTAGGGCGAGGAAGCCGAGAACCAGGAAAACTTTCTTGAAGCGGTTAAAGAAATTCATAATTCGCTTGTTTAATGTTTCTAAATAATATATAATTATTATATACCAAAAAATCAGATAATTCAATTTAAAATGGGGAAAGCCCAACAAAGATTATGAGCTCTTTTTCTCTTGGCGGCGACAACCTTTTTTTGGGGATTGATATCGGCGATTCGTCACTTAAGATGGTTGAACTCAAGAAAAAAAATCGCCGGATTTATCTTTCTAATTACGCTTTTAGCGAGAATGTTTCGGAAATCAACTTTACTAAGGTTGAAGATGTTAATTATTTGGCGCGGGCGCTAAATAAAATCAGGCTTGAGGCGGGGATAACCGCCAAGAAAGTCACGGCTTCGCTTCCGACCTTTGCCGTCTTTTCTTCGATAATCAATATCGGTAATGTCGATAAAAAGGGCTTGACCGAAGCGGTTAACGCCGAAGCGAAAAAGGTTATCCCGTTGCCTTTGGACGAGATGACTTTGGATTGGAAGATTATTCCCGATGCGAGCGGAAAAATTTCAACGAAAGGGAACGCGCAAGTATTTTTGACCGGCAGCCCGAAGAAGCTCGTCCGGAAATATATCGATATCTTCAAAGCGGCCAAACTGGAACTGGCGAGCCTGGAAACGGAAACTTTCTCGCTCGTCCGCTCGCTCGTCGGCGATGATAAATCAACGGTGATGATCGTGGAAATCGGCGCTAACAGCACGGATTTGTTTATCGTCAAAGAAAGTATCCCGGTTCTGAACCGGAGTCTGGCCGTCTGCGCTTCCACTATCACGCGCGCTCTGGCGGAGAAGCTCGGCCTGACTTACGCGCAGGCGGAACAATTCAAGTTTGATTTGAGCGTGACGCTGGCCGCCGACACCAATGAAAAATTGCCCCAGCTCTTGGTTAAGACCCTGGAGCCGATAGTGATGGAAATGGAATATATGCTGGATTTCTTTCAATCGCAGAATAAGGGTAATGTTGAAAAAATAATTTTATCCGGCGGCGGCGCCCTGCTTCTTAACTTAACCGAATATTTGTCCAAGCGCTTGAATCTCCGGGTTATCATCGGCGATCCTTGGAATCGCGTTCGTTATCCGGAAGAATTAAGGCCGGTGCTAAGCGAAGTCGGACCGCGCTTGGCGGTCGCCATCGGTTTGGCGATGCGGGAAATTGACTAAAAAAATAAATGTGGCTGCAAAAAATGTTTCTGCAAAAAAGAAAACTGAATAAGCCGGAAGAAACGAAAAAACACGAGCTGCAAAACCCGAAAATTTTGGAAGTTAACCTGATTAAAGAGGAAGCGGCGGTTTCTTTCAATTGGAGCAAGAATCTCTTGATGCTGGTTTTCGTTTTGTTTTTGGCGGGGCTGGTGGTGGCGGAAGTTTATTTCGGGCTTAATTGGTGGGAAGAGCAGGAAGCGGCCCAAATTCAGGTTTTAAGCGATAAGGTCATGAAATTGGACGCGGAGGCCGGCAAGCTCAAGAAATCAGCCGCCGCCGCCCTGGCTTATAAAGAGAAATCCGCGGTTTTTACCGATCTGCTTAGCAATCATATTTACTGGAGCAATTTTTTCAACTGGCTGGAGAAGAATACCTTGAGTTCGGTTCGTTATGAGGGTTTTTCCGGAACGCTTGACGGCGCCTATTCGCTCGCGGCGACGACCGATACTTACGCCGATGTCTCCTGGCAGGTTAAGGCTTTCTTGAATGATCCTTTGGTTCAACAGGTTGAAGTAACGAACGCGGCTTCTTCTAAAAATAAGACGAAATCCGATCGGATCAGCTTCAACCTCGTTTTAAAAGTCAATCCCAGCGTTTTTAAGAAATAATTATGGTTAGTCAACCGGTCAAAAATCAGAATAGTTTGAATTTATTCTTAAATAATTATTTTAATATTATTCTGGCGGTCGTTTTGATATTATTCTTATTTTTCGCTTATCTGGTATTTTTAAGCCCGAAATTCCGGGCGACGCAAGCGGCGATCAGCGCGAATACCGAAGAGAAACAGCTCTTATACGAAACGACCCAGAAAAAGCTGGCCAGCCTGAAAATTATCTCGGAAATCTATCAGAAAATAAGCCCGTCCGATCTGCAGAAATTTAATAGCGTCTTGCCCGACAGTTACGCTCGGGAAAGACTGTTCGGAGAACTGGAAGAAATTATTTCTCGGGGCGGCTGGCTTATTTCCAGCATCACCATCTCTCCCGAAGAAGTTGCCGCCAAGGCGCCGGCTCCGGTCGTTAACGAAGATGGTACAAGCAATCCCGCCTCGGCTGCGACCCTGAATAATAAGAAAGTTGGCACTGTCAGCCTGCAGCTTAGTCTGACGGCGATAGATTATCCGGGCTTCAAGAATCTATTGCGCATCTTAGAAAATAATTTGCGTTTATTTGATATTACGAGCGTTGAGTTTTCACCGGAAGCCGACGCCGCCACCGTCGTTATCACCACTTATTATTATCAATCTCCATAACCCCTTCCCGCAACCCCTCCCTCTAACCTTTATTTTGCCAGTTATTATTTTCGCTTAGCCTTATGAAAAAAAATTTTCGTCTCATCCTTTATATCATTATTATCCTCGTCATTTTAGGGGGTCTATCTTTGTTTATTTTTAAAGATTCGGTTTTAAAGGTATTACGCCAAGAGACGGGGGTGAATTCGGCCGCCAAGGTAACGGACATCAGCGGGACCGCGGTGACAGTGGCTAGCTCCAGCGCTTTAGATACAAGCATCCTAAAATTGCCGCGCTTTGTCGCCCTGGTCAACCAAGTGACTAATTTTGATTTTGCCAATATCTGCTGGCGTCCGGACGTGGCGGTGAGCCAACCGATTGTTCCTAAAATCGTGGGCGAAACCAGTACCGAAGCGACCAGCACCGAAGAAGAGGCCGCCGTTAATTGCGTCCAAGGCAATAGTCTGCCTTTCAGCGTTAAGAAAAAATAGTCCCGGTAATAATCCTAATAATCCTAATAATTCTAATAATCGATAACAGTTCTAATATATAAAAGCGCCGGTTTAATTCGTTAAGATTAAAAAGAGCGTCGATTTTCTATGGATAAGAACGAACAGCTGATAAATTTATTATTGTCTAAGAAGCTGATTGACGCCGCTAAGGCGGAAGAGATTAGAAAAGCCCCCTTGAAGAACAAGGGAGACTTGGGCGGGTTTTTACTTAGTCAGAAAATAATCACCGACGAACAATTGACCGAAGCGCGCGCCGCTCTTTACGGCCTGCCTTATTATAATTTAGTCAATGAAGAAGTCGTGGAGGAGGTCGTGAGATTTTTGCCGGAAGAGATCGCCAAGACTTACCAAGTCATCTGTTTCGGGCGGGAAGCTAATGTTTTGAAAATCGGGCTGGTGGAACCGAATTTGAAGGCGATGGAAGCGGTTAATTTTTTGGCCGCCGACGAAAAACTCCAGATTCAGTATTTTCTTGTTTCTAACGCCGGTTGGCAGAAAATTTTCAAGCAGTATCAAAAGATTGAAGAAGAAATTTCCAGCGCTTTGGAAATCAAGGCGAAAGAAGAGGGTGAAGAATTAGTAACCGTCAAGACGGAAAACGAGGAACTGAACACCGAAGATATTAATAGCGCTCCGGTTTCGCGCATCGTCTCCGTCATCATCCGCCACGCGGTGGAAGCGCGCGCTTCCGATATCCATATTGAGCCGTTCGCCAAAGAAAGCCGCGTCCGCTATCGCATTGACGGCATCTTGCACACTTCCTTAACCTTGCCGAAAAGCATCCATAACGCGATTATCGCCCGTATTAAGGTTTTGGCCAAGTTAAAACTGGACGAAACCCGCATACCGCAAGACGGGCGTATCCGCTTACTCGTCAATAAGCGAGAAATTGATTTCCGCGTTTCCACTCTGCCTTTAACCAACAGCGAGAAAGTCGCGATGAGAATTCTCGACGTTTCCAAAGGCGCCCCCAGCCTGGAAGAGCTGGGTTTTAATAAATTGGCGCTCACCCGTATCCATAACGGCATCAAAAAAACGAGCGGAATTTTTTTGGTCACCGGTCCGACCGGCTCCGGTAAGACCACGACTTTATACGCCCTGCTCGATATCTTAAATCAGGAGGGCGTCAATATTTCCACGCTTGAGGATCCGATTGAATATGAAATCAAAGGCATTAATCAGTCTCAAGTCCGTCCAAAAATCGGTTTCTCTTTCGCGAACGGACTGCGCTCGTTATTGCGCCAGGACCCCAATATTATCATGGTCGGAGAAATCCGCGATGAAGAAACGGCGGATTTGTCCATTAACGCCTCTCTCACCGGCCATTTAGTCTTATCAACTTTGCATACCAATGACGCTTTAGGCGCGGTTTTCCGCCTCTTGGATATGAAAATAGAGCGTTTTTTGTTATCTTCTACTTTAAAGACCGTCGTCGCCCAGCGCCTGGCGCGCCGTTTATGCGAAAATTGCAAACAGGAAACAAAGTTGTCCGAAGAAGCGCTTCAGGAAATGATCGCGGAATTGAAAAACGCTCCGCTTAAGGTTATCCAAGATGAATTGCCGGACTTAAAAGATGTCAATCAGCCGCTCGTAAACCATAAAGTTTATAAGGCCGTCGGCTGTTCGCGCTGTGAAATGACCGGTTATTCCGACCGCGTCGCCATCGCGGAAGTCATTGAAATAAACGATAAACTGCGGGAGATAATTGATAATGGAAAAGTTAATCTGGATATTAATACGGTCAAACAGACCGAAGATTTTTTATCCATTAAGCAGGACGGGATTATCAAGATCTTGCAAGGGAGAACGACCATCGAAGAAGTTTTAAGAGTTATTGAGAGCTAATCTTTATTTTATTGAGAGCTAATTATTTGTTTTTATGTCGATTTTTAAATACCAAGCGCAAGATGCCGCTGGCAACGTCAAACGGGGACAAATCGTCAGTCTGTCGGAAAATGAAGCGACCGGTAAGCTTAATAAGAAAGATTTAAACGTCATCAGTCTGACGGATGTTACGAACACGACGCTAAGCAAGATTACCCGTTTTATCGCGCCGATTAAGACTAAGGATCTGGTCATCTTTTCGCGTCAGTTCTCGGTGATGATTTCCGCCAATGTTCCGGTCGTCGAATCGCTTTTGACTCTGATTGACCAGACCGATAATATTTCCCTGAAGAACATGGTTTCTGAAATCGCCTTTGAAGTTGACGGCGGAGCCTTCCTCTCGGACGCGCTCGCGAAGCGGCCGCGTATCTTCTCGGAATTTTTCGTCAATATCATCAGGAGCGGCGAAACCTCGGGCAAATTAGACGACGTTCTCTCTTACTTGGCCGATGAAATGGAAAAAAGTTATGATATCTCGGCTAAGATAAAGGGGGCGATGATTTATCCGATTTTTATCATCTCCGCCCTGTTCGGCGTCGGCATCGTTTTGATGGTTTACGTTATTCCGAATCTGACCGCCATCCTGACGGAAACCGGAGCGCAACTGCCGCTTTCCACCCGCCTGGTTATCGGCACCTCTGATTTCTTGAGAAATTATGCCATTTTGATAATCGCCGCCATCATCGCCTTGATTATCGGCGCTAGGCTTTATCTGAAAACTTATACCGGCCGGAGGAATCTGGATATAATAAAGCTAAGAATGCCGATTTTCGGAAAGCTTTTTAAATATATTTATCTGATGCGTTTTTCCCGTTCTCTGTCAACGCTGTTAAAAGGCGGCGTGACGATTACGCGCAGCCTGGAAATCGTCGCCGCGGTCGTCGGCAATATTATCTACAAGGAATTAATTTTAGAGACTCTGGAATCCATTAACGACGGCAATCCGTTTTCAACGGTTTTTGAAGCGTCTAACTATGTGCCGAAAATGGTGCCGCAGATGATTTCCGTCGGCGAGAAAACCGGCAAGATTGACGCGGTTTTAGACAGGATCACTGATTTTTATACGCGGGAAAGCAGTAATATGCTGGATAATTTGAGTAAATTAATGGAGCCTTTGATTATGGTCATAATGGGTGTCGGTGTCGGCGTCATGGTTGCGGCGGTTCTCTTGCCGATGTATAATTTAGCCAGTCAATTCTAAATCGGCCGAAACCAGCCCGAATCATTGCGCCTAAAAAGAGAAAATGCTATACTGTTAATAACCGAAGATATCTCGTAATGTTTATAAAATTTGTTAACATAAATAATAAAAATTAAATCCATCTTTAGCCGTTCCCTTAATTATTAATTAAGTCCAGAATCGCTAATCTTGATAGAAGACTCTCTATGAAAAATAATAAACCGGGCTTTACTTTGATTGAGTTATTGGTAGTCATCGCCATCATCGGCTTGCTATCGACTCTTTCTATTTTAGCCTTAAACTCGGCCAGAGCGAGAGCGCGCGACGCTAAGCGTATCGCCGACGTTAAGCAGATTCAGACGGCGCTGGAAATGTATTATAACGATACGAGCGATTACCCAATTGACGCCTCGATTAAGCCTGGTTTGCCGATTTTTAGCCTGAACGGCACATTTTTACGCCAGATTCCTGCTCCTCCGCTTCCGATTGACGGGACTGGGTGTCCGGCCGCGGACGCTTATACTTATGCAAGATTCGGATCCGCCCAGGGAGGTACCGCTACTTACACCATCCAGTACTGTTTGGGCGCAGCCATTAATACAGTCACCGGCAATGTACCGCAGACCGCGACTCAAGCCGGTATTCAGTAAACCAGATTCGTAATTTCAGACTGGAAAATTTAGTTTTAAAAAAGAGCCGTTTTTCGGCTCTTTTTATTGGGGTTGACTGAGAAAAGTTGGAGTGCTATAATGATGTTAATCACGATGAGAGGACACGCCTAAGGTTCCGTCCGAAGGATAATGCCTCTCAGGATGATAATCACGATGGTGTCTAAATGGTAAAAGATTATTTCTGCACCAATATTCATCCAAAAAAAAGTCCGCCTGTTGGCGGCTTTTTTAGTTTAATTTATGCTTTAAATCAGAAATAAAGAAAAAATAGTGGTAAAATATTCTTAATAAAGAAGAATATCTATATTTATTAGGGATACCTATTTTGAATAATTTATGTTTTTCTTTCAAATACTCTATTAAACAATAAAAATCGCCGTCGCCACTGATTATGATAGCCATATCAAAACAATCATATTTAATCATAACATGTAAAACTAGCTCTGCATCAACATTTCCCTTGATTAAACCGTTTTTTCCTCTTAAAATAGGTTTAAAAATAATAGTATAACCAATTTTTTCTAAGCGATTATAGAGAGTTTGATTTTCCTTAAGGCGGCCAATAAATAAATATATTTTTTCCGCTCGGTATTTATATTTTAAAAATTGGTATAGTTTTTCAAAATCGAGGCGCCAGCCCTGATCTAAGACGGAGAGATTAAGATTTTGACTGTCAATAAAAGCATAAATTTTTTCCATATTTTTTAAATAATTATTTATCCCCCCAAGTAAATAATCATAGCAGGCGCCAGATTAAGAATAATTAAATAAAAAATAAAAATTATTTAAAGCATGCTATAATTAAGCTAAATTATGCTATAATTAAGCTATGGAATTGTTTTATTTTACGGCTCAAGAAGAACTGGATAGCTTTATAAAAAGCGCCGCGGATAAGCACGGAGCGGAGTTTTTGCAGTCTTGGCAATGGGGTGAAATGTTGAAGAAGGAAGGGGTGGAAGTTTTAAGGGTCGGCGTGAGAAGGATCGGGGACGGAGCCGGGGACGGAGCCGGGGACGGGGCCGGGAGCGAACGGGAAGAGCCGATGGCGAGCAAGGCGGAAAAGGGTAGTGATAAAGAAGAAATTTTAGCGGCGGCGACAATAATAAAAAGGCCGCTTTTAGACGGCTATGTTTACTGGTATGCGCCGCGCGGACCGATTATTAAAGTAGGTTTGCGGCCGGAAGAAAGAGAGAAAGCGGAGAATTTTCTAATTGCGGAAATTAAGAAAATAGATTCCAGCGCGATTTTTTTAAGAATAGAGCCGAAAGAACTGAAAGAGCCGGAGAAAGACGCGCTTACCATCGGTAACGGATTAAAAAACGCGTCCGGCCGTTTTAAAATCAAAAAAACTTTAGACTTGCAGCCCGGACAGACTTTAATTTTAGACTTAGCCGACAGCGAAGAAGAACTGTTGAAACGCCTGCATCAGAAAACGCGCTATAATATCAGTTTGGCGGCGAAAAAAGGCGTGGAAATAAAAGAGGGAGGGGAAGCGGATTTTCCCGAGTTTTGGCGTCTGCTGAATCTGACGGGCGCGCGCGATAATTTCCGTTTGCACGGCGCCGAGCATTACCGGAACTTATTGGACGCGTCGTCTGATTTTATAAAATTATTCTTCGCCTCTTATGACGGAAAAAATATCGCCGCCGGCCTATTTTGCTTCTGGGGCGACAAGACGACTTATTTGCACGGCGCGAGCGACAATGAATTTCGTAATGTCATGGCGCCGTATTTATTGCAATGGTCGGTAATCAAGAAAGCGAAAGCCAGCGGCTATAAATATTATGATTTTTTTGGAATTGACGAGAAAAAATGGCCGGGAATAACGCGTTTTAAGCTCGGATTCGGCGGTCGAATCGAGAATTATCCCGGGACTTATGACGTAATTTTTCGACCGTTTTTATATGGTCTTTATGAGTTTACGCGAAAGTTAAAGAGATTGATATAAATAAAAAATCCCTCTTGATGGGAGAATCTTTTTTATGCTAGAAATCAACAATACTACCGGCGAAAAAGTTAATGCTAAAAAGCTCCGCGCCATCGCGGGGAAGTTTAGTTGTGCTTATAAACAAAGCGACGATGTTTCTTTGGCGCTTGTCGGACCGGACCGAATGAAAAGTCTTAATCGCCAATATCGCGGGATAGATAAGGCGACCGATGTTTTATCGTTTACGAAGGAAAGAGAAATAGTTATTAATATCGCCGACGCAAAAAAATTTGAAAAATATCAAGAAATGTTCTTAGAGCCAGGTATGAATATCAGAACCGCTTCTAAGGTTACTTCTAAAGACGCGACTGGCGCGGCTGGAAAAAAAACCGTGACCGGCGCGACCGGCGCCGCGCGAAAAAAGCGACTAAGCGAGTATCTCCTTTATTTTCTATTCGTCCACGGACTTTTACATTTAGCCGGTTATGACGATAAGACGGAGACGGGCCGGCGGGAAATGATAAAAAGAGGACGAGATTTTTTGAAAAAAATCGGGTTGAGATACCCGCAAATCGATTTTTAAAAACATCCCCGATATGTTATAATAATAAGGTAATTATGATTCTTATCCCCGAGAAAAATAAGCTTATTTTAAGCAATCTCCGCCCGTTTATCATCGCAATCCTGTTTATTGCCTGTTTTGGCGTGTCTCAAAGCGCCCGAGCCGCGACCTCCACGGTACGCGGCGCGGCTTGGTTAGGGGATCAATATAAATATGTTTATTTTGATTGTCTTGACGACGTGACCGGCAATCAGCTGGACGTTACCGGTAATTTGACGCCGCCGGGATTTCTTTTTTATTCAGTGCCTTGCACCAATACAGTGCATCATGTCTCGATTGATTCCAACAGTAATTTTTCCGGCGATGCCTGGAATTATTCACTCGGTCTGATTTCTTTCGCCGGCTCCGCCACGGTGCCGGACGGCTATGGTTTCAATTCTCATTGTCCGAACACTTGCAATTCCAGCAATAGTTGTTGGGCCTGTTATGATCCGACCGATCAGAAAGTTTACGGCTGGGCGCGGGTGGACGGAACCGAAGATTGGCTAAGGCTTGACAGCGCGACGACGACGCCGGTGATGAATCAGAATTGGGATTATCTCGCTAATTCAGTTTTGCCCGGCCATGGTATTCTTCCGGGAGATTTTGTCGGCGACGCTTCCAGCGGTCTCGGCTGGTTGAGTTTTAATTGCGAGAGCGAGTTCGGCGGCGCGGGTAATTGCGCGGCCAGACCCTATAAAGTCTATATCAGTAATTTGCAGATCGGACATTTATCGGCTCCGAATTGGAACTATAGCGAAGCCTGCAGCGAGGGGGCTCTAAAAGCGGTTTTAAAATGGAATATCAGAAGCGGCGCGCAAGCGGGTTATGAAGTCGTTGTTAACGACGACCCGAGTTTCGCGACCAGTACCGGCGAATATATTTGTTGGAGCGGAGTAAAAACACCGTCGGTCGCGTCGCAATATATCATTCCCAATACGGACGTTAATTGTCATAATTTAGATTACAATAAGAATTATTATTGGTGGGTGCGGCTGTATTATTTAGAAGGCGAGGAATACAAGCCGACCGCTTGGTATCAATTCGGCGCCGCCGATGATCATAATGGTTTATTGGATGAACAGACGAATGGCGATCCCGACAGCAATATTCGGACTTTCACGACTTACCGCCACGAATTTACCGAACCATATTTTACCTGGTCGCCGCTTGATGTGCTGGTCGGCACTTCCACGGATTTCGTCAGTGATTCTCAATTCTATACCGACGCGTCTCCGGCTTCGCCGCAGAGCTGTTTCGGATCTTATTGCGATTATTTTTGGTCCACCACCGATGCCGAGGCGGTTATCAGTAATCCGACCGGAGTGACGACTTCCATTATTTTTTTTCACGCCACCGGTACGACCATAACTTTGCGCCTGACCGATAGCGACAATTATGTTTGCAGTATGTTCACGACTTTAAGGATAAATTACGGCCTGCCTATCTGGCGGGAAGTTAAAGCGGAGTAATATTATGAAATTAATCAATAAATCGGCGTTCACGCTAATAGAAATGGTCATAAGTATTTCTATGATTGCTATCGTGACCGCGCTTTTTATCGCCAATTACCGTTCGGCCAATAAGCGGACCGACCTAATTATGACGGCGCAGAGCTTGGTCGCCGATCTTCATTTGGCGCAGAATAATACTTTAGGGCTGGTAAAATATAACACCGCGGTTCCGGCCGGCGGTTGGGGAATCGCCTTTGATGTTACTAAGAATTATTATATTTTATTCGCCGACTTGGACGCGCCCGGTGATCCTGGCCATATGAGCATGGAAGAGGCGGAAGAAGCGCTGGCCGAATACGGCGGACGGGTAACGCATTTGCCGGCCGATATCACCATAGCGAAATTAACGACGACCGGCGAGGTTGATAATGACGCGGTTAACGTTATTTTTTTGCCCCCGAATCCGCAAACAAATATTTATCGCGCCGCCGCCGCCGCCACTTCCTCCTCCCTGGAAATAGAATTGCGGGAGGGGCGGAACAATTCTATCAAGACAGTCCGGATTAATTTCTTGGGGCTGGTTGAGGTTTTGGATTAATTATGAAAAATAATTTTTTAAAACGAGGTTTCACTCTGGTGGAAATAGTCGTCATCTTATTCATCATGTCTATGGGGATGATCGGCGTCTTGACGCTCATCGTCCAGAATATCCAAAGCCAGAGCTATAATAAAAGCAATCTGATCGCTTATCAATTGGCGCAGGAGGGGATTGAACTTATCCGCAAAGTTCGCGATTCTAATTGGCGCGAGAGCCTGCTTTATGACGATAAGCTGGCGCCGGGCGAGTATTATATGGATTATACCGATACGGCGCCGACTTTACATGACCTTGATAATCCCGCCGAGCTGTTTTTAAAACAAGACGCCGCTAATTTTTACGTCCATGATCCGGCGGCGGCGACGACCACGCCTTTTTCCCGGCTCATCACTATCGGAGTGATAGACGACCATTCCTTCCAAGTCAATTCGCTTATCAGCTGGGCGGAGTCCGGCCGGAATTACACTTATGACCTGGAAACGGTCTTATATAATTGGCGTTAAATAATCGGTGTTAAATAATTGGTGTTAAATAATTGGCGCTAAAACGACCCATGAAAAAACCTAAATTACAATCCGCCGGTTTTTCTTTGATTGAAGTGATAGTGGCCGTCGCCTTGTTTTCGGTTATCATTCTGTCCATGACGCAGATTTTCAAGATGGTTGTCGACAGCCAGCGGAGCGCGCTGGCGACGCAGAATGTCCAAGAGAGCTTGAAATATTTCTTGGAGGTTATCGGCAAGGAAATCAGGATGGCGCAGAGAGATAACGGCATCTGCTCCGGGGTTCCGGACGATGAGATTTATATTATTTCCGAGAACGCTTACGGCCACACTCTGGCTTTTAAGAATTATTATAACCAATGCGTCACTTATTCCTTGGAACGCGATAGCGACGACAAGCAGCGTTTTCAGGTTTCGCGCAACTTGGATTTTGATTTTATTTCCCCGGCCAAGATTAGGATTGATAATCTGTCTTTCACGCTTTCTTCCGAGGCCGCGACGGCTCAACCGGCAATCACCTTGAATCTGAAGGCGCACGCTCTCGGTCAAGGAGAATTCAAGTCCGAGATGGATATCCAGACGACGATGACGTCCCGTTACTATAAAGAACCATAAATTAATAATCATGCCGCTCTCAAGAAACAAAAAAATTACTAGCCGGCTTTTCGGCCCTAAATCCGGAAGCGCTTTAATTCTTACCATGTTCATTATGGCCGGCATGCTTATCGTCGCGATGAGCGGCACCTATATCGTCTTCTTGGGCATCAAAGCCGGCGGCATCCAGGCGCAGTCCACTAAGGCCTATTACGCGGCCGAAGCCGGAGCGGAAGAACTGCTTTGGGAATTGCGCTGGAACGGCTACGCTTACAGCCAACTCCCCGGAGTTCCCATTTTTCAGGGGAGTTTGGCGGGTAGTGAATATAATGTTTATTATGTGGATTTTCCGCCTTTGATTTTTCGCTCCATCGGCGAGTATCAGAACTCAAAACGCAGCGTTGAAATTCGGATCGGGGAGTGATTTTTTTCCGGCGCTAAAACCCTTGTCCGCTACCCCGGAAAGTGCTATAATTTTAGCTGAAAATGCTCGGTAATAGCTCTAAAAGGAATCCCGACGCACTTCATTTATTTTAGAAAATTTATGAACAAGAGAGAGGTCGAGAAAAAAAAATTTCTGCGCGCCAAGGCCGGCTTATGGTGGTGGGTTAAAGACATCAACGGGCTTTCCGACGCCGCGCTCTTGGAAGGAATTTTAAATTACGGGAATTGGTCGGACGTTTTGACCGTCTTTAAAATACTGGGTCTAAAAAAAGTGGCGTCTATTTTTAAAAAACAAACGGCCGGGCCAAGAGTAAATTATCGTCCGCAAACTCTAAATTATTTTAAGCTTTATTTTAAAGAATATGCATCTGGAAATTCTAAGCGCTAAGCAAAAAAAAATGCTCCCGCTGGTATTTTCTCTTAACGCGCCTGATTTTAAGACGGCCGATCTGGCGACCCTGGGGGCTTTAAAAGCTTACGCTCTCGGTCGCCGGGCGAAATGGAAGGATTATGTTGACTTGTATTTTATCTTTAAATCCGGTTGCGATATTAACAAAATCGTTACTCGGGCGCGCCTTATCTTCGGTTCGGTTTTTAGCGAAAAAATTTTTTATCAACAGCTGGCTTATTTCTCGGACATTGATTATTCCGAAGCGGTTGAGTATTTACCCGGTTTTGCCGTTTCCGATCGGGTCATAAAACAGAGTCTTAGGAAAGCGAGCCTTAGCGTTGGCAGACACCCCAAAAAAATGCTATAATTCAAATAAGAAATAATCGTCAAGAATAAACTTTTAATGTCCCTATTTTCAGGACGAAAATCAAAAATCTTTCTCACCGTTTTTCTGTTAAGCGGAGTTTTTTTGTTTATTCTTAATCTAAAAACCGTTCAAGCCTATCACGCCACTTCCAGTTATAACAAGCTCTATAACGACACGCTCACTTCGGAAAATTGGAACGACCTGTTCAGCGATTTCGTCAATAATTGGCTGCCGGTCTCTTTGAACGGTCCGGTCGGCATCGCGACGGCCGCACCGGCGTCCGGTTTGGAGGTTAATGGGATTATCAGAGGCGGCTCTTTATTCTCATCCGGCTCCGTCGGCATCGGAACGACCAGTCCGAGCGTTTTACTGCAAGTCGCTCCGACCAGCGGCACCTACAGTATCTTAGCGGCCGCGGCCGGCGGCGCCTATCGCATCGGCAACGTGGACGATCCTTCCATTGATTCCGACGCCACTAATAAATATTATGTTGATTCAGCCATTTCTTCGGCGACCACGTCAATGATTACCATGCCGATTGGCACGAACGGGCAGACATTAAGGAACAGTAGCGGCACCTGGACGGCTGATTCTTTTTTATATAATAACGGGACGAATATCGGGATTGGAACGACAGTGCCGGGAACGGCTGAATTAAGCGTTGTCGGAGATTTACTCGTTGCTTTGCCTACCGCCGGCGCCGCCACTTTTACTGAAGATCCGACGGGCGCGACTTCAACCGGCAAGATTCAACTGGGGCGATCAGGGGGAAGTTGGGAAAGCATTTCTTTCGATCCGAGTTTGGGTTCGTACGGAAAATTTGTTTTTACCGCTCCTTTGCAAATAGCCGCTTCCTCGCCGGGTATTACTTTTTATGACCCGGCCGACCCGACTAACCTTACCAAACAGCGTTCTATTGAATATAGCGCCACTGATCTGCAACTGAAAATAGGCGACTCTTTTAAAACGAACTTCGGCACCAATACCGGAATGCCGCCTTCTTCCAAGGTCTTTTTTCAAATCGGACCCAACGACCTTTCCGGTCCGAGCGGCCAGGGTGTTTTTATCGGCGCTAATCCGCCGGGGGACTTTACCGGGGATCTGCTTCATTTCCAAGTCGGGGGCGCCACGCGTTTTCGGGTGACTAAATTTGGCGACATAATCAGCGGCGGCGCGACTATGGTTGTTAACGGCCCGATCATCAATACTACGCAAACTTGGAATAATTCGGGCGTGGCCTTCACCGCTTGGCTGATGAATGTTACCGACCTCGCTTCCGCCGCCGGCTCGAGACTTCTTGACATACAAATAGATGATTCCAGTAAATTTATAATCCGAAAAGACGGCTCCGTCGGCATCGGGACAACGACTCCGAGCGCTCTGCTACAAGTCGCGCCGACGGGCGTTACCTATAGTATCTTAGCCGCCGCGGCCAATAATGCCTATCGCATCGGCAACGTGGACGACCCCTCTGCCAATGAAGACGCCGCCAACAAGTATTATGTTGATTCAACTATTTCTTCCGCGACCTCTTCAATGATTACTATGCCGATCGGCACTAATGGGCAGACATTGAGAAACAACAGCGGTACCTGGGTGGCTGATTCTAATCTGTTTAATGACGGAACGAATATCGGAATCGGAACGACGAGCCCGGGCACCGCTAAATTAGCCGTGATTGGTGGGAATGTGGGAATTGGAACGACGACACCCGCAAACATATTAGATGTTAAGGGGGCGGTTTTTACAGGCGCATATGCTTCATCCGCAGGTGTAAGGTTTCATGATAATGTTTATGGTATTAATTTAGGTGGGATTGATGCAAATTCAGTTGGAGTTATACAAGGTTCAGCCTATGGAGTCGGTGCAGCCAATATTGCGTTACAACCAAACGGCGGCAACGTCGGCATCGGGACGACGACGCCGTCAGCGAAATTACATATCGTATCAACCAATGATGCTGTATATCTGCGTATCCAGGGAGCCAGCGACGGTGATAACTATGGTGCTTTAGAACTATGGAATAGTGCGGGTACTAATAAATGGCAATTTGCCCACAAATCTGCCGTGGGTGAAACCAACAATTTCAACTTTGCTCATTTCAACGGTACTTCCTGGTCAGCCCCGTTTGTTATTAGCGATAGCGGCAACGTCGGCATCGGCATAACGAATCCGAGCGGCGCTCTATTGCAAGTCGCTCCGACGTCAGGCACCTACAGTATTTTGGCCGGCTCAACCGCCCCCAACGCCTATCGCATCGGTAACGTGGACGACCCTTCCGCCAATGAAGACGCCGCCAACAAGTATTATGTTGATTCAGCCATTTCTACGGCGACCGGCAGTATCACCCTTTGGGGCGGAACGACCGGAGGAAATATTTGGAACTTGAATAGCGGCAACGTCGGCATCGGGACGACAACTCCGGGCACCGCTAAATTAGCCGTAATGGGCGGGAATGTGGGCATCGGGACAACAACTCCAGGAACTTTATTGGATGTTGATGGTGTCGCGTTTTTTAATAATTATGTCAGGATTACCAGAAGCGTTGATAATAATTATGGGACTCTGTATCTTAAAAATTTAAGCACAGGGGCCAGCGCTAGCACCGTGATTTCCTTCACTTCGGCTAGCACGGGAGGGAACGCTCTTGAAACGGCTAAGATTATTGCAACTCGGGGTAATGATGCTTTAGATTACGCGAGAATGGATTTACAAGTCAAAAGTGCCGGGGGTTCTCCTATTATTATGTCTCTCTTGGGTGACAGTTCCGGGACAGGCGGCAAAGTCGGGATTGGGGTTACGAATCCGGCGACATTATTGGATGTAAATGGTAGTTTTTCTGTTAGTAGTTCTACGGCCGCAAATGCAATCGGAGGAACAACAGTAGGCGCTATTCAGCTAATTCAAAAGGGAACCTTTATAAATACACTTCCTACTACTGCTGGTAGAGCACTTCTAATAGATACAACAGTTAATACTACCACTGCCGGCTTAGATTCATATGTGGCTCAAATCAGAGGAGGCGTCAGTACGGCTACAAGCGGAACGATTGCCACAATCGCCGGTTTATATATTACACAACCGACAATTACAAATAATGGAGCAACAGTTACCAATGCGTCAAGTTTATATATACTCGCAGCCCCTACCGGCGGGACAAATAATTATGCTTTATATTCTGCTGCGGGGACAAATTATTTCGGCGGCGCCGTCGGCATCGGCATAACGAATCCGAGCGGCGCTCTACTGCACGTCGCTCCGACATCCGGCACCTACAGCATCTTGGCCGGATCAACCGCCCCTAACGCCTATCGTATCGGCAACGTTGACGATCCCTCCACCGATTACGACGCCGCCAATAAGTATTATGTTGATTCAACTATCTCTTCCGCGACCAGCAGCAGTGCTCTTTGGGGCGGAACGACCGGAGGAAATATCTGGAGCTTGAATAGCGGCAACGTCGGCATCGGGACGACGGGGCCATTGACGCAATTACAGGTTGGAACAACAGGAAGCTTATTTGATCCTAATAGTGGTGGAAATATTATGTTAGGAAGAAATATTTATTATTCAAGTGGTTGGAAATATATTACTACTAGTGCAGGTTCTGGATTAGCACAGAATTCAGATGGAAGTATGGTGTTTTATAGTCTTCCATCTGGCAATGCTGGTGCTACTGCTACTGTTGACCCTACAACAGAAAGAATGAGGATTCAAGGAAGTACCGGCAACGTCGGCATCGGGACGACGGGGCCAGGACATCTTCTCCATCTTTATAACGCAACTGGAAATTATGCCGAATTTGCAGTAGAAAGAAAAAACAATACAACAGATT
>JAPLVZ010000014.1 GCA_026396805.1 Candidatus Falkowiibacteriota bacterium | reverse complement strand
TTACACCGATGAAAAAATATCTGCTATTATTGAACTGATGAACAACACTCCGAGAAAACGATTGGGTTTCCGGACTCCGCAAGAAGTATTCAGCGAACTTTATTTAAAAGAGCGGTGTTGCACTTGAGGGTGAAATGCGGGTAATATTTAGAACCTTTCATAATATCATTTATTTAAATATGTGTCAATCTTTGTGTCAATCTTTTGTCTTTAAAATGTGCTAATCTTTTACCCTTGACTATTTATTTAAAAAGTGATAAGCTCTTTAGATTACATAAAAAATAATTAAAAAACCAAGAAATACCGGTTTTTAGAACAGACCAGTATTTAAAATTTTATTTAAATATAAGCCATATATGACTAAGAAAAAATTATTCAAACGAATCGCCCTAATTTTTTTATCGGCGGTTATCCTCACTCCTTTAGTTTTTATTAGCTCCGGGAGCACTAAAATACAACCGTATTATTCCGGCGACGCGATTAGCTATCGCGGCCAGCTTATTTTCGGTACCGCCAATTCCGGTTACTTGGAAATTTTCAAGTTAAACGGTAATGACGTGGATCTTTTAGTGAAGGTGAAAGACTATAATCCGACTTTCAATTCCTATAATGATTATTCCGACCTAAGATTCTCGTCCGAGAACGGCAGTCTCTACGTCTACGCGATTTCCCAGTATACTGTCTTTAAATATGATTTTTCTGGACTCAACTCCCTGACGCTCGTCAATAAGGTAAAGAATAATTATTGGGAATGGTATAAAGAGATTGAAAAGTTGGGCGATAGCTTAGCTTTAATCAGCGATAAAGGCGTTAAGATTATCAATGGTAATTTAGATGTGATCGATTCTTATAATTTTACTGGTGTGGAGCCTTATAGCGTTGCCAGTAACGGCGCTAACGATAAGATTTTGGCCATCGGTGATTCCAAGATTAAAATTTTTGATCGCTCCAGCCGCCAAGTGACTAAAGAAATCGCTCTTAACTTCACTTCCGACAATAAGAATCATAAAGCCTATCTTGACGTCTCAAACAACAAAATCTACGCGATTGATGACTATTACGCCAAAAAATTTGACGCCACGACCGGCCAATTACTGGCTTCTTTCAGGCATCTGGACGCGACCGGATATGGCCTGGAAAGTACTGTCGGCAACGATTATGTTTATTTTTCCAATGGCTTGGGCGTCGTTAAATTAAATAAAGACAAATTCACCGTGGCCGATTTCGTCTATACGACTATGTCGGGCGGACCCCAGGGCTGGGCCATCGGCTTAAAACTGGTTAATACCGATAAAGGCGATATCTTAGTCGTCTTCAATAGTTCCAATATTATTTTATTGGACGGCAAACTGGATAAGATCGCTTCCGTCAAAGCGATTGAAGACATGGACGAAAAACCGCAAGAAGGATTATATCTTAATTTAAATCACCGCTCCGCGACTGTCGGCGGCGTCGTTAATTTGACCGGCGGCGGCTTCTGGGCTAACGATAAACTCCAAATTTTAGTCGGCGAAACTGAAATCGCAATTGTTAATGCTGACGGAAACGGCCGTTTCAATACTTCCCTGACTATTCCCGACGTTAAGAAGGATAAACAGGGCATCAAGGTGAACGGTCTTAATTCCGGTTTGACTTATAGCACCAGCTTTGAGGTTAAATAAAGCGCGCGCTATTAGTGAAACCCTACGAAAAGTTAACGTTTAAAAAAATTTGAATATAAAAAAGAGCCGCAAGATTAAAACGCGGTTCTTTTTTGTTAAGTTAAAGACCGGGGGAAGATATTAATCAGGAGGAATATCAATTAAAAGTAAAATATTTATCAGTATTCAGATTATCGCTCCATTCTCTAGTTTTGCCGGAGAGAGGCTTGAAAATGGCTTTTAAGGAATTAATGCGGGAACCGGCCTGTCTCTGAACCAGGAGCTCGTAAGCGCCGGCTTTTATTTGGACGTTTATTCTATCGGGCAGATTATAGCTTAAAATAGCGCTTTCGGCGCTTCCCGGCTCAATCGTCCAGAAGAAGCCAAAAACAGTCTTATTAAGGCCAGGGTCGTCCGTGACACTAATATCGGCGGTAGACTCGTTTACTCCCTTAAGACTTATAAAATGGCTGCCTAAGGGCGCGTAGACACGCGTATAACTGCGATAACGGGTCGTCCGCCAGTCAAAACCGCCCTCATGGCGATAATCCAGCCGAACCGTGGCGTTTAACCCGTCCGCGCTCTGGTTTAGAGTATAAAAAATATCCTTGTTTAAGACGGCGTCACTCTTAAAGGCGCCGAGATTGGCGTCTACAACCATTAGATAATCACCGGCCGGTTTCTTTACTTCCCCGCTCATGCCCATCTCTTTGGCCAAGCCCTGCCAACCGGAGTTAGGAAAATAAACCTGAATATTTTTCTCGGCGATATTACTATCGGCAATTTTAATGAGCTCGCTCCATTTATCCGCGCTTAATTTAAATAAACGGCTCTTAATCTCGCCCATCAATTCATTGACGATATCCTTGCGATCCCAGGAGGAAATATCTTGGTCCTTATAAGCGACTTCCACGTTATATTGCAGGAGGGGCTGGAAATTATTGGCGTCATAAGTTTCGGAGCGCACGACTATCGGTCCGACGAGACGGAGCAGATCGCCGATAAAATCCGGCGTAATCGCGACCACGCCGGTAAAAGGAAGCGTGCTGGTGCCGCTAACGGCGTTTTCGCCGTGATAGATTTCCGCGACCTTGGCGGCGGCGGTCGGCCAATCCGGCGACCAGTTAGAATCGCGTAAATACCATTTCTCAACTTTCAAATATTTTTTTAAAGGCGCCGGCGCTTCCATTTTCCATTGATCCGATAAAGAAGCCGGCATATCCAGATGATAACTGTCGTCGGTATCAATAGAAATTATTTCACCGTTCCGGCTTTCCATTATCCCATAGACGCCGATGAAGCCGCCGGTCGGGCGCAGTTCGTCGTTGTTCTGGAGGATAATCAAGAAGCGGCTCGCGACCGGATAGCCGGCTAAAGCCGGGAGAAGTTTTATGAGCGGCGCCGCCTTACCCAACAATTCGGAAACTTGGGTTAATTCTTGTTTGATGTCGCTTATCTGGCTATATACCGGCCACAGGACGCCGATTTTATGGATCTTATCAAGATTAAGCCGGGCTAAATCAAGATTGGCTTTCAAGCCGTTTAATTCCGGCTCCGATTCGTAGATGAGTTTTAAGAAACGGCCTTTATCCGCGGCCGGAAGATCAATAAAATTATGATTACCATTGCCGGCGCTAATCTTCTTCAGTTCGCTAGCAATAGGAATACCGCGTTCCAGGGAACGACTAAGTATATCGGCGGTTTTGAGAAGATATTCCAAATCATTGATTTGGACGCGAACGGGGCCGAAATTCTTGATGGCCGGATTGGAGCGGCTGGCGTCGAGACTGGCTAAAGCGTAGCCGAATTCGGAACGGGCTTTAACCGTTAAGGTTAAAGCCGTTTCCCAATCTTGATTCTTAACCGCGCCCACGGCGGCCGTGAGATCGTTTTTTCCGGCCAAGCCTTGCTCGCCGGCGGCGCGCAAATCCTTATAGGCGCCGCTAAGAGCGATAATCAGAAGAATAAGACCGGCAATAAGAATAATCAGGGCGTATTTCAAAATAAACCAGAGGACGTTAAATGAATGGGCTAAATATCTGTTCATACTCTTTTCCTAATTTTTATTTTTATTTTTGTTTATTTAGGGTATCTATCAAGACCAGTTTTTTCCCTTCCAAAATATTATAGAGAAATATATCCATGACTTCGCGGCGATAACGGTATTCGCGTTCTTTCAGGATAGTAAAATTAATTTCCCGGCCCAATTCTTTTTCCAGTTCCTTGATGAGCTTTAAGAAAGCGGCGCGGCGCACGACGCCAACAAGCAGCAAATCGGTCTTGGCATCGGGACAATTAACAAAAAAACCGGAGAGAATTAAAAGTTTCGGCTGGCAGATTTTTTGGAGTTTGACGATAAAATTTTGGCTGAAGAGAATTTGCGTCTTGGCGCACAAAGCGCTTACTTCCGGAAAAAGGATAAAATCGAGGTTAACGTTGAAATATTTTTTCGTGGCGCCGGTCTCGGGCTTGGCTTCTCTGATAACTCCGGTCTTAAGAAGATTATTCATTTCCCGCCGCAAAGAATTAAGCGGCCGATTTAACGTCTGGGCTATCTGCGCGGACGAATATTTTTTGTCGGGGTATAGGAAAAAAAGATTGATAATCTTGACCCTAGCCTCGGAACCAAAAAGCGCGTTAAGCATATTCCTTTATTTATGAATTTATAGTATAATATTCACAAGAAACAGTCAAACTAAAAAATAGGTTTGATTCCCTTTTTTCTTATGTATAATAAGATTTCTTCAATTATTCTAAACTCCGCCAAGGCCACGAGCTTAAGCGATGTCTTTGTCGCCCAACCGGATACGCTTAAAGAAAGCCAGGCCGGCAAGATTTTTGTCCTGGCGGAAATCGGCGGTAAAAAAATCGAAGGCCGGAAATTTTTTAATTTCTTGATAAGGGCTTTAAGCGATAATTATTATAACGACGAGAAGATTTTATTCAAGGATAAGATCCCGGGGCTGAAGATTGAAAATATTTTTGAGGCGGCCGTGACTAAAACGAATCGCGATTTGGCCGATTTTTTAGTTAATGAGAAAATCCAGCTTAATCCGGCGGCCACGAATCTGACTATCGGCGTTATTTACGAAAACAAGATTCATTTCGCCAATTTCGGCCGCAATCGTTCCTTATTGGTTTTCCGGCGCGGCGACGACTATGAAATAATCAATGTTGAAGCTAACGCCGCCGAAGCGCTGGCGGAGATTAGCGAGGCCGAAGCGACTCCGTCGCGCGCGCCTAAATTATTTTCCTCGGTTATCAGCGGCGAGATCCCCTTGGCTTCTTATTTCGTGCTGGGCAATGAAGCCCTGCCGGAATATCTGTCCGGTCAGGAGATGATCGGCATTATCACGAAACTCCCGCCTCTGGCCGCCGCCGAACAAATCAAGAATGTCTTAACAAAAGTAAATACTTATATCCCTTTCCTGGGAATAATCATTAAAAATACCACGGGTTTGGCGACAGCGGAGTCTAAAGAAGATTTGGAAGAATTTTCGGCTCACAGTTCTATTTCTTCGTTGAATTACACGGAACAGAAAACCGAGCGCATGCTCGCTCCGGCCGGTTTGATCAACCTTTCCGGAATGCTAAAGAAATTGAAAAATACGTTTAAAAATTGGCGATTCAGACCGGCGCGGCCGCGTCAGAAATATATCCGGACCGAAGAAGAACGGGTTGTTCAGCCGCCTTTGGATTTAGGAACGGTTAGGAGCCTGAACATGGCCGGTTCCGGTTCCTTCCTGAAACCGGATAAGATTTTCTTCAAAAAAAGGACCGGGGCGATCGGTTCTTGGTTCAAAAATTTAAAATTCGTCTTGGCTGGTTTGTTCGGCGGCCGTTTTTGGTCGGGCTTAGGCGGTCATTTTCGATTTTGGCTGATGTCGCTTAATAAAAAGAATCGCTGGCTTTTTGTCGGCTTGAGCTTGGCGGTTATAGTTTTGATCGTGAGCGTTCTCGCGACAAGTCGGCATCACCAGCGCGCTACCGCGGAAAAAAATTTCAATAATCTGGTTACCGCCGTTACTGATAAAGAAACTGAAATCAATAATCATCTCTTATATAAAGATGAAGCCGGCGCGACCGGAATACTAACGGAAGCGCAGTCTCTTTTAGCTTCCCTGCCGCAAGAGAACGATAATCAAAAAGCCACTTATCAGGAATTGTCCGCCAAATTGGCGTCCGTCGCCGAAAAGCTCCAGAAAATAATCCGGATAACTTCGGCTGATAAGATTAACGATCTAATCGGCTTAGACGTGAACAATCTGACTTTCGCCGCCGGAAAAATTTATGCCGCCGGCAAAACGACGGTCTACGCTTTAACGCCTAAGAGCGCCTCTTCTTCCAGAATAGAAATAAAAGGCGCGAATAATTTAAGCAATCCCCATTACTATAGTAACAATATTTATTATTGGGATACCGGAAATATCGTTAAGCTTGATTTCAAGAATAAGACCGGCAGTCTTATCAGCACCGCTGATTTGGAACTGGCCTCAAGTCTGACTAGTTTTAAAATATATGCCAATCCGCCTAAGTTATATTCCATCGCCAGGGATAAAAACCAAATTTATGTCTATGTGAAGAATGCTAAAGGTTTCAGCGCTAAAGCTGATTGGCTCAAGGAAAATGCTGATTTGAGCCAGGCGGTTGATTTGGGAATCGACAGCGATATTTACGTCTTAAAGGCTGACGGCGCGGTCCTAAGATTCTCTTTGGGCAAGGCGGTAAAATACGACGCGGCGGCTCTGTCTCCGGTTATGACTAGCGCCAATAAACTTATTGTCGGCACAAAATATTTATATATTTTTGAAGCGGCTTCTAAACGTTTGGCGGTTTTATCCAAGGAGACCGGTCTTTTGGCCAATCAGTATGTTATAGAATCGCTCGGTCAGGCTAAGGACGTGACGATTGATGAAGTTGGAAAGGCCGCTTATTTTCTG
>JAPLVZ010000016.1 GCA_026396805.1 Candidatus Falkowiibacteriota bacterium | reverse complement strand
GGAATTGGAAAAAGGGTCGGCGTTATAGTCCCAAACATGTTCCAAAATCTGATTGCGCGAAACTATTTTTCCGCGATTAATCATCAGGTATTCCAGCAAAGCGAATTCGCGGCGCGTCAGATAAATTTCTTGGCTGCCGCGGCGGATGATTTTTGTCCGCATATTCAAAGTCAGGTTATCGACTTTATAGAATTCTCCTTCTGTTTTCGCCGGTCTTTTTAAGAGCGCCCGGACATGGAGCAATAATTCGTCGAACAGAAACGGCTTCGTCAGATAATCATCAGCGCCGAGCTGGAATAATTCATCCTTATCTTTTAACTCCGATTTGACGGTCAGCATCAGGACGGGCACATGTTTTTTCTCCAGGCGGATTTCTTTTAAGACTTCCGGACCGCTGAATTTCGGCAACAGGTAATCCAATATTATCAGATCATAAGATCCGGTCCGTCCCAAGAAAGCGCCGCGTTCGCCGTCGGCCGCGCTTTCCACGACATACATGTTCGCTTCCAGGCCGTCTTTTAAGAATTGGACGATGGCCGGCTCGTCGTCAATGATGAGAATTTTCATAATTTTTTTTATTAGTTAATAATACCTCCATTATAAACAAGCCGACCTTAAAAATATTTAAATTTTTTATAAAGAAAAAATAAAGCGGTTAAATTTGCTAAAAATGGTTAAAAATAGTAAGATATTTAGGTGCTTGATGAGTTTTTAACAAGTGTTAAATATCGCCAATATGAGTAAAAAATTATCAAATCAAGAACCCAAAGGAACTTCGGATTGGCTGCCGGAGGAGTTTTTGATTAGGAAATATATCTTTGACGCCTGGCGTCGCGTCTGTCTGCGCTACGGTTTTGAAGAATATCTGACGCCGCTCGTAGAAAACGCGGATATTTATCGCGCCAAGTCCGGCGAGGATATCGGCGGGAAAGAACTGGTTACTTTCACTGATTTGGGCGGACGCGAATTATCTATCCGACCGGAAATGACGCCGTCGGTGACGCGGATGGTCACGAAAATATACGCCGCCAGTCCCAAGCCTTTGAAATATTTTTCCATCGCGAATTTCATGCGCAACGAAAAGCCGCAACGCGGCCGCAACCGCGAATTTTGGCAATTAAATTGCGATATTTTCGGCAGCGATTCGCTCGCGAGCGATATTGAAGTCCTGCAATTGGCCCTGGATATAATGTTGGAGTTTGACCCGCCGTCAGATTCTTTTTCTTTGTTTATAAATAACCGTAAATTAATTGACGCGGTTTTAGATTTAAGCGGCGCGAGCGGTTTGGCGACGGAAAAGAAGACCGCGGTCGTCCGCACTTTGGATAAATGGGACAAGCTGGATAAGGCGGCGATCGCCGATCGTTTAGCCGGTGCTGGTTTGGATAAAGCCGCTCAGCTCGTTATCGGAAAATTCATGGCTAGCCGCAGTTTGGAAGAATTAAACGAGAGCTTACCCGGAATTAATGATAATATCGGTTTTAAAGAATTGGCAATCGTTATGAGCGCCTTGGACAATCTCGGTTACGGAGAACTAGTCGCCTTTAATCCGGCGGTTATTCGCGGCTTTGATTATTATGACGGTCTAGTCTTTGAAGTTTTTGATAAGCACCCGGATAATAATCGCGCCATGTTCGGCGGCGGTCGCTATAACGGCTTGGCGGAAATTTTCGGCGAGAAGAATTTCCCGGCCGTCGGTTTCGCTCCCGGCGATGAAACGATTCGGTTATTTTTAGAGAGCTGGAAACTGACGGACAAGATCAGCGCGACCGCTCCTGACAAATATTATTTGCCCTTACTTAGCTCGGTCTTGGTGGCCGAAACAAACCGTCTGGCCAAAGAACTGCGCGGCCAAGGCAAGAATGTCTTGACCGGATCGGAAGAACAAAAAGTCGGCAAGGCTTTGGAATTCGCCAATAAGAAAAATATTTCCCAAGTTGTTATCTTAGGGGAAGATGAAGTAAAAAAAGGAATATATAAGATAAAAAATATGGCGAGCGGTGCGGAAAGAGAATTTCCGCTTTAAGCGTCTTTTAGATGTTTTTTGGGTATTGATTTTTTGAGATGATTCTATGAATTTTTTCAAACAAGCGGAGATTGGACCGGTGATAAACGAAAAAAGCGAACAAGTTAAAAATATTATCGAATCTTTCGATCGTCTTTATTATGCCCAGGGCAAAGTTACTCATCGTAGTCGGTTTGCCAGAAATTCTCAAGATAAAGAAGGCCGGGAACGGCCGCTTTTTTCTCGGGCTGATCGGGCCGAACTATTTAAAAAATTTAAAAAGCAGCCGGAAGGATCATCGGCCAGGGAAAATATAATCGCCGAGGCGAATTTACGGGACGAGATAAACGAACAGTATTTAAATCAGAGAGAAGTAACGGTTTCTTCTGAATATGGACCGCAGAAAGCGAGAATCTCCGACATTAATCCTCCGGAAAGTTTGCAAACTCCCGAGACCAAAAAACAGCCTCCTATCTTTTTAATCCCGGGAATATCTAACGATATCGAATGCGTGAGCGCCCTTATCACGGAAGTCGCTTACCAAGGCAGACGCATTATTACCGCCGGCTATCCCGAATCGTTCATGGGTCAGACAACCGAAGAATTCGCCGCCGCCGTTGAAAAAGATTCCGGACTTACGCCGCATATAGAATTTTTCAAAACGGTGATAGATAAATTTTTTGATAAAGATCAAGACATAGAATTATGGGGGCTCTCTACGGGCGCGCCGATTGTTTCTGGTATTTTGACAGATAAAACTTATCAGGAAAAGACGAAAGACGCCGTTTTATTATTTCCGGCCGCGAGCGTTGAGCAAAAATTAAGCAGTTTTAATTTAGGAGTGATGCATGATCTCGGTTTTATGAAAGATAATTCTTCCGCCTCCTTGAATTTTACCGTCGATTCTAAAATACCAAAAGCCAAAGAACAGATGGAACTAAGAAAAAAAATCATGGGATCTTTGACGAAAAAAATAATTAAAGCTGACCAAAACTGGAGAACGGCCCTGGTTCAGGAGGGCGGAAATATAATTGTAGTTTCCGGAGGAAATGACCGGATTACCAAAAGCGCTCAGATGTCTGAGGAATTTTTAAAAGGAAATAGCGCCATGAGAGTTCTTGACCTTCCGACGGCCTATCACTCAACGCCACAAATAGAACCGGAGCTAGTGGTTTCGAAACTTTTTGAATTAGAGCAAAAACTTAAAAAAGAATAATAAGAAGTGTTTAGAAATTATATAAGCGTTATAACATTAGACGAGTGTGGATATTGATTAATAATATCTAGCTAATTAGCGTAGGTTGGATGAATATTGTTTTTTCCAGCCTTTTTATTATTCGGCGCGGCCGTTTCTTTAACCGGGCTGAAACTAAAGCGGTGCAGGGGGCAAGGGCCATATTTTTTTAACATGTTCATGTGGTCTTTAGTGCCGTAGCCTTTATGCTTGGCGAATAAATATTGCGGGTATTCCTTATCAATTTCCGTCATCATCCAGTCGCGGCTGACTTTAGCGATAATTGAAGCGGCGGCGATTGTCCAGACGGTCGCATCGCCTTTAATGATAGCGCTTTGCGGCGTTTTTAATTTTGGGATCTTAAAACCGCCGTCTAAAATTATATAATCCGGCGCGAGCGGCAGTTTTTTAATCGCCCGCCGCATCGCCAGAAAAGACGCCTGGAGAATGTTTATTTTATCGATTGTTTCATTATTAACTACGCCGATTTCTACCGCCAAGGCTTTAGCTTTTATGACACCGAAAAGATATTCGCGTTTTTTCGCGCTAAGTTTTTTAGAATCGGCGATTAGCTCCAAATCCGGATGGTCAATCTGAAAATCATGACCGACGACGACGCAAGCCGCTACGACCGGACCGGCCAAGGGACCGCGCCCGGCCTCATCCACGCCGCCGATAAGTCGGTAGCCCTTATCGAAATAAAATTTTTCCGTTTCTAAGTTAAGCATATTCTAGATTAACCTCTTTTTTTAGTCTATGTTGGTCTTATTATAGTATATCGCTGAAAAATCAACTCGGCTAGTTTACAAACCTAAAAGTCTGTGACAAGCTATAGTCAGATAATGTTTACTGCCCGGATGGTGAAATTGGTAGACACGCAGTGTTCAGAACGCTGTGGGAGCAATCTCATGGGGGTTCAAGTCCCCCTCCGGGCACAGCCTATGTTTAGGTCGCTTAGCTCAGCTGGTTAGAGCACTGCATTCACATTGCAGGGGTCAGTGGTTCGAATCCACTAGCGACCACTAAAGTTGGTTATTCGCTTCGCTCTGGCGGGCACAAAAAGGGAGGGGGTTGGAGGAATTTTTGTCCGCTTTTTACTCCTTTTTTTTGGTTTACGCTTTTATCAAACTTTGATATAATAGATATATAGGTTAATAATCTGCTTATTTCATATTATGGTAAATAATAGTAAATAATTACTGCCTCATGGTAAACAATAAAAGTGTTATAAAGGAATATTGCAAGATAAACTTTTTAAATTAGCGGGCACTATCTATAACATGATTGTTAAAATTGAATCAGGGACAACCTATAACTCAAGAGTGTAAACATTAAAAAATATTGCCAATGCCTTGGGCGTTGGTATTGATGATTTAATGAAATAGATTTTATGGATTATTTAAACAAAATATTTTTTAAAGATGCAAGCAAAATGGCAGAATTGCCAGATAATTCCGTTCAATTAGTTGTTACTAGCCCCCCATATTTCAATATAAAAGATTATTCCCTCGATGGTTATCAAAAAAATAAAAGATCAGAAAAAATTCGTGGACAAATTGGCGATATCGCGGATTATAAAAAATACATAGAAGCGATGGTAAGGGTGTGGAAAGAGTGCGAAAGAGTTTTAAAACCGAATGGAAAAATTATAGTAAATACTCCTTTAATGCCGATGTTAAAAAGGAATCTGAGTACTCATTTTAACAGACATATTTTTGACATAAACAGCGATATTGAAAATTCAATTTTGAATAATACGGGGCTTTTTCTTTTGGATATTTATATTTGGAACAGGACTAATTCGAGTAAAAAATTGATGTTTGGCAGTTATCCTTATCCAAGAAATTTTTATACTCAAAATACAATTGAATTTGTTACTGTTTATGTAAAGGATGGTCCTTCAGAAAATAATTTGCCAAAAGATATAAAAGAAAAAAGCAAATTAACCGAAAAAGAATGGGTAGAATTTACAAAACAAATTTGGAATATACCAATTCCGGGGAAGGGTGATTTGGCTTTTGGCGAACATTCGGCCATAATGCCAGAAGAAATAGTTAGGCGCTGTGTTAGATTATTTACATATGTCGGTGACACAGTTTTAGACCCCTTTGCTGGCTCTGGCACAACATTAAAAGTTGTCAAAGAATTGAAAAGAAATTATGTTGGTTATGAAATATCAAAAAGTTACGAAAGAGTGATGAATTTAAAACTCCAATCTTTATTTTAAGTTATGAAAAAAATAAACGAAATTTATAATTTAGATTGCTTTGAGTTTTTAAATAAAATTGATGATAAATCAATAAATCTTGCTGTTATCGACCCGCCATATAATTTAAATAAGGCAAAATGGGATAGATTTAAGAGTGAAAAAGATTTTTTTGATTTTACATTTCGCTGGATTGACGCTTTAATTCCTAAATTAAAATCAAACGGCAGTTTGTATATTTTTAATACCCCCTACAATTCGGCTTTTATTCTTTCTCATTTAGTGGCGAAAGGGTTATTTTTCCAAAATTGGATAACTTGGGATAAAAGGGACGGGTTGGGCGGTGCAAAACAAAAATTCAGCAATGGTCAAGAATCAATCTTGTTTTTTACAAAGGGCGAAAATCATATTTTTAATTATGATGATGTTCGTGTGCCCTATGAATCAACTGATAGAATTGAACATGCAAAGACAAAAGGGATTTTGAAAGATGGTAAAAGGTGGTTTCCTAATCCAAAAGGCAGGCTTTGTGGTGAAGTGTGGCATATCACAAGCGAGAGACATAAAAATAAAATCAACGGCAAAACTCCTAGAATGCCACATATAACCCCGAAGCCGTTGGAATTAGTAGAAAGGATTATAAAGGCAAGTTCAAATGTCGGTGATCTTGTTTTAGATTGTTTTGTCGGGAGTGGAATAACTGCTGTAGTTGCAAAAAAATTAAAAAGAAATTTTATTTGTTCCGACAATAATAAAAACTATGTTAAATTAGCAAAAAAAAATTTGATCAAATATGGCAATAAATAATATAAATTCAGGAAATAAAGCTCTAGAATTTATTGATTCTAGAATAAAAAATGAGAATTATCGCG
The DNA here is from genome assembly GCA_026396805.1 of Candidatus Falkowiibacteriota bacterium. Classification (GTDB taxonomy): domain Bacteria; phylum Patescibacteriota; class Patescibacteriia; order Patescibacteriales; family UBA12465; genus UBA12465. Next base: position 73,444 of record JAPLVZ010000016.1, on the reverse strand, counting down.
GCTCTCCTTCTTCGGAGCATAATCGTTATGTAATGACCCAAATCATTGATATTTTGATATTACTGGATAAATACGCCCCAGATCAAAATTTAATGGCAATTCGGACAACCGATATTTCCAAGAGACCAGAAAATAATTCCGAGGAATTTATTTATGCTCAATTTTGTAATGAAGCAAAAGAAAAAACAAAAGGCATTAGTAGTAAAAAGGGAATAGGCACACAAGACGCAATGAGAAAAAATTTGTTTCCTGATTTGCACAGAATGGGGCTAATAATGAGATATGATAAAAATAAAGAAATAACCGATCCTTTTTCTCAACAAAGAATTAAGTTTGTTTCAATAAGCAATCAGGGCTTGAAGTTAATCAAGGCAAAAAATATTTTAGATAAATATTTTATCTTTTCGAAGGGAATAGATTGTTTGCTTGGTGGATACATTGATGTTATTTTAGATATTTTAAGAGATAAAGAATATGATATAGATAAAATTAGTATTTATGAGTATATGTTTTTTGTTTCCGCTATTGGCACGAAATCTGGTTTTAATATCAATACAGATGAAGCAGTTGAGCTTATTAAGGAATACAGAAATTTGACTCCGATACAAAGAAAATCCGTTATAGAAACATTGAAGGTGGAATTAAAACCAAAAAATTTTTCTGGATTAAAACCTAGTAAAAGAGATTTTCATAACTGGCACAACAAAATCACTCAAGTATATTATCTTTTAAATCAGACAGTATATTTTGAAGTAAGAGGAGAGCAGCTAGTACTAAAAAAGGGGCAAAATAGTTTCAGCGAAACAATAACGAGGTTAGATAGGTCGTTAAACGAAAAATATCAGTATTTTGTAAAACAAACGGTCGTAAAAACCATTGGCTTCGAACTTCATCATGTTGTCCCGCTCGCATGGTCGGAAAATATTCATCATTTTAAGGTGCTAGATAAATGGGAAAATATGGTTTATATTGACGCTTTCAGCCATGCAAAAATCACTCAAAATAAAAATAGAAATGTTATTTTGGAAGTTGTAAAAAATAATATAACTTTAACCGACTACTCTGACAATGAAGTTTATTTAAAGTATAAAGAAAATATTTTATACAAACCAACGAATAAAGATAGGATGCGAGATTATAATAACGAATTGCTTAATACGATAAAATAGCTTTAGGCAGTGCGCTAGTTTCATTGATACGAAAAATTGCGCCGGCGAAAAAAAACGGCGAAAGCGATGGCGAGCAAAAATTACTTCCCTCCCAACCCCATTCTTTTTTTTCCCGCCAGAGTGTTCAGTTTCGGGTTTGCCGCGCGAAGTGTGGCAATCAGTCGGGATTTCATTTAAAATGAGTTCTGACTTTTTTCAATAAACACCACAAACAAAGAAAGGTTCGAATCCACTAGCGACCACCGGCGCGTCCCCAAAAGAAGCACTTTTTAAGTGCTTTTTTCTTAAAAATATGCTAATATACTTAGGTAAATAGGCCATGAAACAAAGGCTAGAATCTTAATTATCACGGTTAAAACCCATGAAAAAGCAGGTTATGAAAATAAAACCGGCCGATTTGAATAAGGCGACTGTTCGCGCTTTCGGCCGTTCCGCTTGGGAGGCGAGTAAGACCGATCCTCTTAAAGGAAAAATCCATCTGAGTAAGAAACGGAAAGAGCCGAAGTATAAGAATCGATTTCATGAATTGGAGCAGTAATTAAAGATTGGAACAATAATTAAAATTAGGGTGGTAACAATAAAAAACTATGGAAATTGAATATTTGCCGGGCATTAAACCGGGAGGAAAAATTGATTTGAGCCGGTTTGAAAAAGGACCGAAAACGCCGGCGCCGGAAACATATCTTTCGGGCTTAAATAATCGGTTGGAATCTTTAGCCGGCCGGCTTAACGCCGAGTATGGAGATTTTTTTGAAGATAATTGTCAGGTGAAGATGGCGGGTGCGGATGCCAGTTCTGACCAAACGCTGATCGCCGCCAAGGAAAAAGGTTGGGCCGCCGATTGCGGTAAAACTCTTGCGACCATGGCCGCCGACCGGGAAAAGAATCCGGCTAATATCGCGGAAATCGCCGCGACTTTATTGTTTGATAAAATATTACGCGGAGAGTTTATCGTCATGCGCGCCTCCGTTTATGACGACTATGAGAACAGCGCCGATCAGCTAATCATTGATAAACGCACCGGGGCCGTTATCTGCGGTTTGGATGACGCGATTTTAGGCAGCTCGGTTAAGGATGACGGCGAAAAGAAAAAAACTAAGATAGACAAGAAGATGGAAAACGGCGGCGCGGAAATAAGATACGGTTTGGCGATGAATCGCGGTTTCCTGGAGCGCCAAGAATTAAAACACATCCCGATTTTTTATTTTAATCTCGGTAAACCGGATTTAAACGGTCTCTTGGCATCTTTGGCAACGGATAGTCCTGATTTAACAGCGGCGGAAATGGCAACTTATACGAAAATGGTTGATTCTTTACTGGAGCAAGCCGAGAAATATGGCGCCGATAAAACTTTACATCCAGGATTGAAAGATAATTTACAAAATTTTGCTCCGTCTTTAAAAAAGATGCGAGCACATATTCAGCCTAATTAAAATAATATGACCCCATTATTCCTCTATAATACCTTAACGAAAAAGAAAGAAGAATTTAAGCCGCTTAAACGCGGACAAGTCGGTCTTTATACCTGCGGACCGACGGTTTATAATTTCGCCCATATCGGCAATCTGCGCTCCTATCTGTTTGAGGATTTTTTAGTGCGCGTTTTAAAATATAACGGCTATAAGTTGAAACGCGTCATGAATGTCACCGATGTCGGCCACCTGATTGGGGACATGGATATGGGAGAAGATAAAATGGAAAAAGGCGCGGCTCGGGAAGGGAAAAGCGCTTGGGACATCGCCGAGTTTTATCTCCAAGCTTTCAAGAAGGATTTAATCGCTTTGAATATTTTAGAGCCGGACATCTGGTGCAAGGCGACGGATAATATTTCTGAGCAAATAAAAATGATTAAAACCTTGGAAACCAAGGGCTACACCTATCGAACCGACGATGGCCTATATTTTAATACCTCCAAAGTCAAGAATTATAATAAATTGAGTCATTTGCCCTTAAGCGAATTAAAGGAAGGCGCGCGCGTGGAAAAAAATGCCCAAAAGAAAAATCCGACGGATTTCGCTTTATGGAAATTTTCACCGCTTAATTCTAAACGTCAAATGGAATGGGCGTCGCCTTGGGGCGTTGGATTTCCGGGTTGGCATATTGAATGTTCGGCGATGAGTCTGAAATTTTTAGGCAGTCAGCTGGACATCCATTGCGGCGGCATCGACCATATCAATATTCATCATACGAACGAGATCGCGCAGTCGGAAGCCGCGACCGGCAAGAAATTTTTCAATTATTGGCTGCACAGCGCTTTCTTAAATATTACCGGCGGAAAAAAAATGGCTAAGAGCGCGGATAATTTTCTGACTTTACAAAACGCTTTGGTTAATAAAGGCCTGGATCCGCTGGCTTTTCGTTTTGCCGCCTTACAAGTCCATTATCGCAAACCGATGGAATATAATGATAATAGTTTAGTCCAAGCCGAGGCCGGTTTGAAGAGTTTGTATAATCAATTTAAATCTTTGGGTGCGATTGACGCGGGAGAAAAAGTTAAGGCCTTCGTCGGTGCCGTTAATCAGCCGCTTAAAAATGAATTCTGGGCGGCGGTTAATGACGATTTAAATATGCCCCAAGCTCTGGCCATTATTGCCGCGGTTTTTAAGGCTAAGCTGACCGCGGCCGATAAACGAGCGACGATTTTGGATTTTGATAAAGTTTTAGGACTGGATTTTCTGAAAGCCGGAGTCAAAGCTGGCGCGGAGTTAGAATTAAACATTTTGCCCGATTCGATTAAAGATTTGGTTTTGAGACGCCAGTCCGCCCGTGTCTCCAAGGAATGGGAGTTGGCCGACAATCTTAGGAAGAGGATTGAGGATAGCGGTTACCTGATGGAAGACACGAAAGACGGTTATCGGATAAGTCGTAAATAGGATGCCAGTAAATTTTTGGGAAAAATTAAAAAAACGCCGGCGGCCGATTTTGGCGCTCGCGCCCCTGGCCGGGTTTGCTGATTCGGCCTTCCGCCAGATATGCAAAAAATATGGGGCGGATGTTTTGTATAGCGAGATGGCTTCCGCCGCCGCTCTTTTCTATACATTGGGTCGCCTTAATAATAATAAGACGAAAGGAAAAGAGGCGGAAAATAAAATTTTTAAAAATTCAACCTTAAAATTATTGAAATTTAATCGCCAGCACGAAAAATATTACGTCGTTCAGCTTTTTGGCTCTAATCCCGAGCATTTTGCTCTGGCCGCCAGAATTATCAGCGAGAAAATTAAGCCGGACGGGATAGATATCAACTTTGGTTGTCCGATTCCAAAAATTGTGAAACAGAGCGCCGGTTGCGGCTTAATGAAAGATTTAAAACGCTCTCACGCCGTTATTGAGGCGGTGCTGGCCAATACCTCTTTACCGGTCTCAATTAAAATCAGAGCCAAAGCCGGAGATATCAATGTTGGGGACTTTTTGAAAAACATCAGTGATTTGCCGCTAGCCGCTGTGATGATTCATGGCCGGACTCAAGCCCAAGGTTTCGCCGGTGAGCCTGATTGGTCAATCGTCAAAGCAGCGCGCGCGTATTTCAAAGGAGTTATCTTGGCTAACGGCGGAATAAATGATTTAGCCGGCGCTAAAAAAGTTTTAAAAGCGAGCGGCGCCGACGGGCTTGGTTTGGCGCGTGGCGTTTTGGGACGGCCGTGGCTGTTTAAGGAGATTAAAACGGGAAAGCAGATTGATTTGAAACCGAAAGATATATTTAAAATTGCCGTCAGTCACGCGGCTCTGGCCGCCAAGTTGAAAGGCCGGAGAGGAATTATTGAACTGCGCAAACATTTAGTCTGGTATGTGGCCGGTTTGCCCGGAGCCGCGAAAATACGGGAACGATTGGTGAAAGTGGAGAATTTAAAAGATGTTAAAAAGATTTTAGGATAAAATTTATGATTTTATATATCAACACAGTTTCTAAAGACGAAATGATTATTGCTTTAAAGGAGGGTACTAAAAACGTCGCCAAGAAAATTAAAGTCAATCATAATCAGGGAGAGAAATTATTACCGGCGCTCGAAACTTTTTTAAAAGCCCAGAAAGTGAAATTAAGCGATTTGAAAAAAATCGTCGTCGCTAACCGCGGCGGCAGTTTTACTTCACTCCGCATCGGTGTCATTACCGCCAACGCTTTGGCTTATGCCTTGAAAATTCCGGTTGTGGCGGAAGAAAAAACCGGTCGAAAAAATAAAAAATTCGGCCATTACAGTATCGTGGAACCGGATTATGACCGTGAACCGAATATCGGAGCGCCGAAATCCGTTCTTTTTTAGCCTGTGTGTTAGTTGTTGAAAACTTTTAGACATTTTTGACAAATTATTTTTATTTTTTAAAGTCGCTTGTTGATAAGTGGCTTTTTGTTTTGTTTTTCGCTTATTTTAAGGGAAATAATAGTGTTGACCATAGGGACTCTGTGGTGTATAATAATATTCGTAAGGTGAATTGTGGGGGAGAGTGGTGAAAATCACCGCTTCTAATTTCTTAATCTCGTTTATTTTTGTTTATGTTTATCGGCGAATACAATCATAATCTGGATGATAAAGGGCGTTTGGCCATTCCGGCCAAGTTTCGCGCTATTTTAAATAAAGGAGCGGTCGTGACCAAAGGTTTGGATGACTGCTTGTTTTTATACTCCAAAGAACAGTTTGAAAAGATTGCCGCTAAGTTCGCGGCTCTGCCGATAAGCCAAGCCAAAGCCCGATCTTTTTCCCGCCATATACTCGCCGGCGCCATGGAAGTTGAGTTTGATAATCAAGGCCGGATTACTTTACCGGAATATCTGCGTCAGTTTTCCAGATTAAAGAAGAGCATCATCGTGGCCGGTTTATATAATCATTTAGAAATCTGGGATGAAAGCGCCTGGAATAAATATAAAGGCGAAGCGGAAAGGAATAGCAACGCCATCGCGGAAGAATTGGGAGATCTAGGAATTTAATATGGCTTACAGTCATAAACCCGTCATGCTCCGAGAAGTCCTGGAATTCTTGAATCCGCTGGCCGGACAGAAATTTATCGATTGTACTTTAGGCGGCGCCGGTTATACCTTGGCGCTCGCGGATAGAGTCGGCGAGCGGGGGAAGGTGGTCGCGATTGATCTGGATAGTTTAGCGCTCTCAAACGCGGCTGAAGAAATTAAAAACAGAAAATTAAAAAATATTATTCTGATCCAGGATAACTTTAAAAATTTGGAAACGATTATCGGCGCCAATTTTCCGGCCGAAGAAAGATTTGACGGTCTCGTGTTGGATTTAGGCTTGTCATCGGCGCAGTTAGATGATGAGAACCGTGGGTTTTCCTTCAAGGGCGATCGTCCTCTGGATATGGCCTTCGGTCCGGCGAATGGACGCTCCACCGCCGATATCGTAAATTATTATCCGTTGCTTGAATTGACCAGGATATTTCGGGAGTACGGAGAAGAGCGCCGAGCTTATCAGATCGCAAAAGCGATTGTCGCCGGCCGCCGCATCAAGAAATTTAAAACGACCGCCGAACTTATCGCTTTGATAGAATCAGCGGCCGCGTCCCATAACCGTTCCCGTATCCATCCGGCGACTAGAGTTTTCCAGGCGTTAAGGATGGAAACTAACGAAGAATTGCCGGCCCTATCTGAAGTCTTGCCGGCCGCCGCGCGGATACTTAAAACCGGCGGGCGTCTCGTGGTTGTTTCTTTCCATAGCGGTGAAGACCGGATAGTCAAGAGATATTTAAAAGATACGCCCGGCTGGAAGATATTGACGAAGCGTCCGATTATTCCGACGGAAGATGAAACCAGAGAGAACCCCCGCGCCCGGAGCGCTAAACTCCGAGCGGCGATTAAAATCTAGATAATTTTTAAATTAATATAAAATCTCCCCGGCTTCAGGCGGGGCTTTGCTCTAATTTTTATGACCAAGATCGCCACTAATTACGCTAGCCAGAGAACGGTTTCTGGCTCAGTCAGGTTCAATTTAAAATATTTTAACGTTTGCTTATTCGCTGGCTTGGCGGTTCTTGGCGTCATGTATCTGATAAATATCAGCGACTTGACCGTCCAAGGATTTTCTTTGCGCGACCTGAAATCACGGGTGTCCAATTTGGCCAGCGAAAAAATGGCTAACGAAGAAGCGGTTAACGCGGCGCAATCTTATTACTCCTTGAACGCGCGCGCCCAAGGATTGGACATGGTGGCCATCGGTGACGTTGAATATCTTCCCGCCAGCAGTCTCACCGTCGCTCGAAAATAAATTTTTAACCTATGTCCTATGTGGCGTAATTCTCTGAACAATTCCCGACCGGATAAAATTAGAGTTAACAATAGTCGCTGGCGCTTAGTCGTAGCGATTATTTTTTTATTTTCCGGGGCCTTGATTTACAAACTGTTCAACCTGCAGATAAAACAATGTGATTTATATACGGCGCTGGCCGCCAGCCAACAGCAAGTTTCCAGCCAGCTTAAGCCGGAGCGCGGCAAGATTTATTTTACCGAGAAAGTGGGCGGTCAAGAAAAACTTTATCCGCTCGCGACCAACAAGGATTTGGCGGTTCTCTTTGCCGTGCCCAAAGATGTCAGCAACCCGAAGGAGTTAGCCGAAAAATTATATGAGTTTTTTGATAAGCCGCGTTTGGAAGCGGGATTAAAAGAGCTGGCCAGCAGTACGGCCATAATCGCGACTTCCACCAAAGAAACAATACTGGCCGCTTACTTAAAACGTTTGGATAAACCGGGCGATGTCTATGAACCGCTGGAAGGAAAAAAAACGCCTTTAATCGCTTCTAACCTCGAATTGAAAGACGGCCTAGTCTTGTTCAAGAAATCTCCCGGCGCGACTTCGACGGTTGTCGAACAATTAAAAATACCGGGCTTGGGTTTTGATTTGGGAAATTTTCGTTATTACCCGGAAAATGAAATCGCTTCGCATGTTTTGGGTTTTGTCAGTTACGCCAGCGGCGACGGCAACGGCAAATATGGCTTGGAAGAATTTTTTAACGAAGAACTGTTTGGCAAATACGGATCTCTAAAATCAGAAAGAGGCGGTCAGGACAACGTGATTATCGTTAACGACCGCGAATATATCAAACCGGTCGCCGGTTCGGATTTGGTTTTGACTTTGGATCGCAACGTGGAATTTATTGCTTGCACCAAACTAAAAGAAGCGGTCAAAAAACACGGCGCCGAGGGCGGTTCGGTCATCGCCGTCAATCCGAAAACCGGAGCGATTATCGCCATGTGCTCGGTTCCGGACTTTAATCCCAATGATTATAATAATGTCTCCGATATCAGCGTCTATAATAATTCGGCCTTATTCAACCAATATGAGCCGGGTTCGGTCTTTAAGACCATAACCATGTCTATCGCCGTCGATCAAGGCAAAGTGTCCCCGACAACGACGTATAAGGATGAAGGGCAGATAATGATCAATGGTTGGCCGAAGCCGATTAAGAATTCAGATTTTTCCACTCATGGCGGACACGGCGTCGTGGATATGAATACGGTTTTAGAAAATTCTTTGAATACGGGCGCGATTTTCGCGATGCGCCAGGTCGGTTCGAAAGTCTTCGCCGATTATGTTAAGGATTATGGATTTGGAGAGAGGACCGGAATTGAGCTGGGGGCGGAAAGCACCGGCAATATCGGTAATCTTTTAACCAATAAAATTCGGGAAATAGACGCGGCAACCGCCGCTTTTGGTCAAGGCATCTCGGTCACGTCGCTCCAGATGGTTATGGCTTACCAAGCTATCGCCAATAAAGGAATAATGATGAAGCCTTACATCGTTCAAGCGATTATCAGGGAGGGTAAGAGGGAAGAAACGATTCCTAAGCAATTACGCCAAGTAGTCAGCGCTAAGACGGCGACGACGATTTCCGCTATGCTCGTCAATGTCGTCGAGGTCGGTCATTCCAAACGCGCTTATATCGACGGTTATTATATTGGCGGTAAGACCGGTACGGCTCAAGTCGCGATTCCCGGCGGCTATAGTACGGATAAATATACCCATACTTTTATTGGTATCGCGCCGATTGACGACCCGGCTTTCGTCATGCTAACTAAGATAGATGACCCTAAGGACGTAACCTACGCCGAAGGGTCGGCTTTGCCTTTATGGACGGAAATCGCCGATTTCATGTTAAAGTATTATCAAGTTCCAAAAACTAGAAAATAAAAATAATGAATAAACGAAAAATGAGAAGACTCTGAATAAAGAAAATGAGAATTTTATGAGAAAAATATTACGAATAAAATTAAGGATACTGGCTAAACTGATACTGAAGAAGTATCGGCCTCTTGTCATTGGTATTACCGGTTCTTTGGGAAAGACCAGCGCCAAAGAAGCGATTTTTACGGTTTTAAAAGATCGGGAGTCGGTCGCCATGAGCCATAAGAATTATAATAATGAAATCGGTTTGCCGCTCGCCGTTATCGGCGCCGAATCGGCCGGCCGGAATCTCGCCGGCTGGATAAAAATATTTTTAAAAGCGGCCGGGCTAATCTTATTTAAAGACGAGAAATATCCGCGGGTTTTGATTTTAGAAATGGGGGTTGACCGTCCGGGCGATATGGCTTATCTGACCGCTATCGCTCCGCCTAATATCGGGATTGTCACGGCGGTCAGTCATTCGCATTTGGAATATTTTGGCAGCCTGGTGAATATCAAGAAAGAAAAACAGGTTTTGGTTGAGAACCTGGATAATAAAGGTTTGGCGATTTTAAATTATGATAATGAAGCGGCGCGGGAGATGGCCGGAGCCAGTAAAGCGAAAGTTTTGACTTATGGGTTAAAAGCGGGAGCGGATTTGCAGGCCCAAGATATCGTTTATAATTTTACTAAAGGCAATTATGAATTGTCCGGCTTGAATTTTAAAATGAATTATAAAGGATCGATTGTGCCGGTTTTTATGGATAATGTCCTGTCGGAAACGGTTTTGTACGCCGCCCTGGCGGCCGCGGCCGTCGGTTTATATTTTAAGATGAACCTGGTAGAAATCGCGGCGGCTCTCAAGGATTTTTCCCTGCCGCTCGGACGCATGAACGTCTTGCCGGGAATCAAGCATACTTTTATTATTGATGATACTTATAATTCTTCGCCGGAATCGACTCTCTCCGCTTTAGATATTTTAAGCCGCATCAAGATAGATCCGTCCGCCTCCAAGTACGCGGTTTTAGGCGATATGCTGGAGATCGGGCATTATACCGTCGAAGGTCATCAACTGGTCGGCACTAAAGCGGCCGGGAGCGGTCTGGATTATCTTGTCGCGGTCGGTGAAAAATCCCGTGATGTTGTCCGGGCGGCGCTCCAAGCCGGGATGAGCGAGGATAATGTTTTCCATTTCGATCAGGCTCCGGAAGCGGGCGCGTTTTTACAAGATAGACTGAAAGCCGGCGATATCGTCTTAATTAAAGGTTCGCAAGGAATGCGTTTGGAAAAAACAGTCCAGGAAATTATGGCCGAGCCGGAACGGGCGGCCGAATTATTGGTCCGACAGGGAGAAGAATGGGAAGAATAAAATTTATGGAAGGGAAAGGCGGGAAGGGTAGAGAGAAATAGAAGAATAAGTTTTTTTGCGCCGGAATAAATTTTTAGAAATAAAAGAGCCCCGTTTTTGATGGCGGGGCTTTATTAAATTGGGGCTGTTCTTCGAATTTTTAAAGCGGGTTATTAAAGCGGGTTATCAAACCATTCCTTTTTAACCCGTCCGAAATATACTTCGGCGATTTCGTTTTTCACTTTTCCGGTGACGATTTTATACAACTCGCCCAGTTCTTCGTTGGAAAGATACTGATTTGTCATTTTAAGGATCAGGCTTAAAGAGAGAGCCCAAGCGCTCATGGCCGGAACGGCGAGGAGATTCTCATTTCCATGGATGGCGATAATCATTTTATAAATCTTTTTTCCTGTCTGATGACTATTTATAAATCGGGTCAGATGCAGACAGGCTCTAGCATCTTTGAGGATGTCGAGATGCTGATCATCCGGAGCAAAATTATTGATTATCTTTTCCGCTACCGCCAAAGTCCGGGTTTTAAGGAACTTGGCTAATTTCAGTTCCTCCCATAATGCCAGAATTCTCTCTTGCCGCGTTCTGTCGGCGGAGACGTTCTGCAACTGCAGTTTTTCCGGAGGATCGGCTTGGTTTACCAGTGATAATTTAGAAATCATACTGGCCGCTTCTTCCTGATTTTTGGCTATGTCCAGGAAGCGCCGGCAAGCGTTGTCCGATAAATCGCCCGGAGTCGTGATGGCGAGGTAGAGTTCTTTGACGTTGTCATTGTGCTTTTTCGTGACGATAAGCCGGGATACTCCAGCCGTGGCTTCTGCTTGCCAAGGGGGAGCCAAATAAAAAATGTTATTCGCCAAGGCGACCAGAGCTTCATTTTTAAGAAGAAAAGACTCATTATCAAGACAGAAACGTTTGCTCGCTTCCTGCCAAGCTTTTTCCAATTCTTCTTTTTCTTTCTTTTCCCAACCGGTCGTACCGGCCAGGCAATCATGTAAAGCTTTCGGGGTTATCGCTCCGCTTAGCAACCGGTGTAACAGGACCGGTCGTCGTGACGGCGGGACATAACAGAGCCAGGCAGATATATATTCAACCGTGCTGGGAATGGTGTTAATCGGTTCGGCCCATTTTTCGTCAAAGATTTTTTCCCATTTTTTAACGGCGTCCGAATCGTTTGGATTTTTTCGGGCTCTATTAAACGCTTCAGCCAGTTGGCCGAAATTTACTGCTTTTTTTGTTTCCGCATTTTTTTTCATTTCGTCGATTTTATTTGGTTAATATCAAGTTTTTAAGTTACAAGGATTCTTTCAACTTTATAGTTTTTCTTGATTTTTGTCAACGGCTTGGTATACTAGAACCATGCCTATACTTATCCTGGGCGGCCGAGGAAATCTCGGTTCCCAACTCACTAAATTGTTTTCCGTCGATTATGAAACCGTTTCCTTAGATCGGGAGGATTTTGACGCGACGAATTTCGTTATTTTAGCCGCTAAAATACGCGGATTAAAGCCGGAACTGATCATTAATACGGTCGCTTATAACGCCGTCGATCATTGCGAGGATAAAGACGGTTATGCCAGCGCGTTTAAGCTTAATGTTAATTTGCCGGCCGCTTTGGCCGATTTGTCTTTGGAAATCGGGGCGATCCTGATTCATTATTCTTCTGATTATGTCTTTAGCGGAACGGACCAGAAGCAGTCTTTTAGCGAAGACGAAACGCCTAATCCGGCCAATAAATACGGGGAGAGCAAATTCCAGGGCGAGAGGGAAATAACGCGCCGCGGCGGTCTCGGCCTCGGCTACTATCTGATCAGAACTTCTAAATTATTCGGTCCGGCCGGAGAGGGTCCGAGCGCCAAGCCCAGTTTTTTTGACATCATGCTGGATTTGGCTCAAACTAAGCAGGAGCTGACGGTCGTAAACGAAGAATTGAGCTGTTTCACTTATACCCTTGATCTCGCGGCCGCAACCAAGCGCTTATGGGAATTAGAGGTTCCTTTTGGAATATATCATTTAGTAAACGGCGGTCCGGTAACTTGGTACGAAGCGGCTATGGAATTATTTCGCCAGAAGAAAATAAAAGTGGCTCTTCGCGCCGTGCGTAGCGAGAATCTGTTCCGCGCCGCCCGGCGTCCGAAATTTTCTATCCTCCAGAACACGAAAGTGCACAAATTAAGGAATTGGAAAGAGGCGCTCCGAGAATATCTGGAGACCGGAAAAAATTAAATTAAAAAATTATTAAATAATTTATCATAAAAACATATGCGTGGCATTATCCTTTCCGGCGGTTCCGGCACCAGGCTCCGACCGCTGACCAAAATTACTTCCAAACAACTGCTCCCGATTTATAATCGGCCGATGATTTATTATCCCCTCAATACGCTGGTCAAGGCCGGGATTAAAGAAATTCTGATAATTGTCGCTCCCGAAAGCGCCGGCGATTACCTGAATTTGCTTGGTTCCGGTAAAGAATTCGGGGTTAAATTCACTTACGAGATTCAGGATCATCCGGAAGGTCTGGCCCAGGCTTTTATTATCGGCGAGAATTTTATTGACCGGGAAGACGTGGTGATGATCTTAGGCGATAACATTTTTGAAGATGACGTTTCCGACGCCATCAAAAGCTTCAAAGGCGGGGCGAAAATTTTCGCGAAGAAGGTTCCCGACCCGGAACGTTTCGGCGTCGTAAAATTTGATAAGAATATGAAAGTGGAAAAAATAGCGGAAAAACCCCAAGAGCATTTGAGCGATTATGCCGTCACCGGTTTGTATATCTACGATCATCGCGTTATTCAGGCAGCTAAGGAAATAAACCCGAGCGCGCGCGGAGAGTTGGAAATTGCCGATGTCAATAATTGGTTTTTGGCCAAAGGCGAACTGGAAGTGGCGATGGTGGAGGAGGAATGGCTGGACGCCGGGACTTTCGACAGCTTGCTCAAGGCGCAGAATTTCGCCAAAGAAAAATTAGTCGCTAAGATGGTTATCTGAAACTAGGTTAAAATGGTCATATGAAGCTCGCCGTCGGTTTTATAACTTACAATGAAGCGACCGCCAAATATCTGGACGATTTTTTGCCGAGTCTGGAGGCGGCTTTAAGTTTTTTGAAATCCGAAGATTATCGGGTTTATGTTTTTGATAACAGCGATAAAGATAATTTATTGAATAACCGGATATTGTTCCAGCATCAGAGAATTGAATATTTCTGTCTCGGCCATAACCTGGGTTTTGCGTACGCTTACAATGTTTTAATCAAAGAAGCGATAAAAGACGGCGCCGATTATTTTTTAGTCATTAATCCGGATACGATTATGGAGCCGGAGGCGATTAAGAATCTTATCGCCGCGCTTGATAACGACGGTTCTCTCGGTTCGGTCGCTCCAAAAATTTTGCGTTGGGATTTTGCCGAGAAAAAGAAAACTAAGACGATTGATTCTCTCGGGCTCGTCTTAAAACCCGGTTTGAAATTCAGCGATTTAGGGCAGGGGATCGAAGATCGGGAGAAACTTGAAGATGAGGAAAAAAATAAAGCCTTCAAGATATTAGGTCCTTCGGGCGCGGCCGGCTTATTCCGTTTGAGCGCTCTGGAGAAAGTCGCGGCCACGCGTCCAGAAAATAGAGAAATTCGTCCGGAGAATAGAGAGAGTTTACCGGAGAGTCGGCCCGTTCAATATTTTGACGAACGATTTTTTATGTATAAGGAAGATTGCGATTTGGCTTATCGCCTTTTCTTGGCGGGCTTTGGTTCTCGGCTGGTGCCGGACGCGATAATTTATCACGACCGGACGGCCGCGGTTTCTAAAGGAGGAATAAAAAATTTTTGGCGCGGCCGGCAAGCTAAAAGTAAAAAAATCAGAGCCTGGTCTTTCCGGAATCAACATTTTATTTTTTTAAAACACTGGAAAAAACAAAACTTTGTCAATAAAATTATTGTCATTTTAAGGGTTTTATTTTTATTTATATTTTCGCTTATATTAGAGCAATTTCTCCTAAAAGAGTATTTTTTTGTGTTTCGGCAGGCTAGAGGGTTGACTAATATAAAATAATGTGATAAATTAGTGAAGAAATAATTAATGGGGAAAACTAATTAACATAGAAGGTTTATTTTTTTTATATAGCCAATATGGAAAATTTATTAGAAAAAATGATTAAGAATAAAAAATCCGAAGAACTGATCCGTTTAGACGCGATCAGCATCGTTGATTCTTTATTCTCGGAACTCTTGGATCGGGAAAAAGACATCCTCTCCCGCCGTTTTGGCTTAAAGGGAGACAAGGGCGAGACTCTGGAAAAGATCGGCAACCTTCATAAACTGACCCGGGAACGCGTCCGTCAAATTGAAGCGGCCAGCATCAAGAAAATCAAGAAATTAGAAAAACTGGAAGAGGCCATCGCTTCTTTAAAGGAAGTCGTGGAAGGCCTTTTGACCGAACACGGCGGTTTGATCAGACGCGATTATCTTTTAGATATTTTGACAGTCATCTCTTTGGAGGTCAACGGTTCCGGTGAAGCCGGCGCCGATACTGAAACCAGCCGCCAGTCTTATCGCAACCATTTCAACTTCTTGATTTCTAAATTAATGAACGATGACCTGGAATTAGTCGAGGACTCCGAAAATTTTAACCCGTCTTTTAAGAAAAAAGGTACGGAAGTCGGCCACTTGGAAGAATTGGCCGTTGATTTATTGAAGAAGGTTGAAGGCTTGAAAAAGACTTTTACGACCGAAGAGCTTTTAGAAGTTTTAAAAAAACTGGAGGCTTATAATAAGCACGCTTCTAAATTAACCGGCGACTCCGCCGATATCACCAGCGTCTTCAAGAGCCAAGTTTTTCCCGATAAGGCGGAAACTATCAATAGCAATAAGATTTTATATTCCTTAATGCAGGCGGTAAAGAACTTGGAGCAGAACAAATACGGTGAATGGGGTATCGCCGATTGGGGCGAAGTCAAGCCGAAAACCGTTAACGATAAAATCTATCTGATTTTAAAGCATGCCAAGAGCCCTCTCCATTTTACCGAAATCGCCAAGAAAATAAACGAAATGAAGTTTGATAAGAAGACCGCGAACGCCGCGACCGTTCATAACGAACTGATTTTAGACGACCGTTACGTCCTGGTCAACCGCGGAACTTACGGCCTGAAAGAATGGCAGAAATAAGGCGCTTTAACCGCTTATAAATTATCCATAAAATGAAACCCGTTTCTACTGAAAACGGGTTTTATTTTTTATTTTTTATATGGTAAAATACCTACATAATCTTCCGCTATGGATATAGTCATAAATACTAGTCGGCTTGACCAATTTTTCAACTTGCCTCCGGACGAGATGTTTTGGGTTTTTATGGGTAATTTCGGCTGGCTGATTTTAGCCGGCATCTTCTTATACGGGATGGCGCAAGTTTATCTTTTTTGGGTGCGCCGGGAATGGGAAAAAGAGCATCAAACCCTTCTCTTAGCCATCGATATTCCCAAGGGTAATGAACAATCGCCGAAAGCGGTGGAAAATATCTTTACGTATATCGCCGGCGCCCACGGTTCCATTAATTTTTTTGAAAAATGGTTTGAAGGTAAATTCCAGAAAGCTTTCAGTTTTGAGATAGTGAGTCTGGAGGGGTATACGCAATTTCTCGTCTATACGCCGGTGGAATATCGTAATCTGGTGGAATCGGCGGTTTATTCGCAATATCCGGACGCGGAAATTTCCGAAGTTGACGATTATGTTAACGCCGTACCGCATCGGGTTCCGGATGAGGAATATGATTTATGGGGCACGGAATTCATTCAGGCCAGCGCTTCGCCTTATCCGATAAAATGTTATCAGGAGTTCGAACATCAGATGGGTCCGAGCGAGACCCAGTTTAAGGATCCGATGGCGAGCCTAATGGATCTCTGCGGTTCTCTGCGCCAAGGGGAGTATCTTTGGTTCCAGATTATCGTCATCCCGACCGGGTTTGACTGGGGCAAGAAATCGGACAAAGAAATCGATAAGATTTTAGGCCGGAAAGAAAAATTCAAGCCGGGCCTGGTGGCCAAAGGGGTAGAGGCTCTCGGCGACGTCAGCGAAATAATCTATCCGATTTGGACCGATATTGAATCGGAGCCGGCCAAGGAAGAGAGGCCGAAATCAATGATGGAACTTACTCCGGGCGAAAAACGCAAGGTTGAAGGTATCCAGATGAAAACGAGCAAGCTCGGATTCGAAGCCAAAATTCGGGCGATTTATATCGCCAAAAAAGAAGTGATGAATAAGTCTAAGGTCGCTAACGGTCTGGTCGGGCACATGAAACAATTCGCGACTCTGGATTTAAATAACCTTAAGCCGGACGTGGATATGACTTTCACGAGGACGGTTTATTTTTTCCGCGAATCGCGTTTAGTCATTAAGAAACGGCGCATCCTGAACGCTTATATAAAACGTTCCGATAACCGCGGGCGGCGGCCGGGTTTATATAATATTGAAGAATTGGCGACTCTTTGGCATTTTCCGGTCGAGGCTAACGTCAAAGCCGCGATGGTTCAGAAAGCGCCCGGTAAAAGAGCGGACGCTCCCGCCTCCTTGCCGATCGCCGAAGAAAAGAAAACCGAGCTGTCGGATATTTTTACCGAGTATTCTCAAACGTTGGGGGCGAAGCCCGCCAGCGCCCAAAAGTCTTCCCGACCGGAGACGATTGAAGATTTAATCGAGAAGAAAGCGCCGCCGCCGACTAACTTGCCGTTCATTTAATTTTAATCCCCATGAAGATAGGCATCGACGCCCGCTTCTACGGCCCGATCGGCAAAGGTTTGGGCCGTTATACGCAAGAAGTGGTTGATAATATCATTAAGATTATGGACACCGCCGACGGCGAGGTTTTTGAATTTATTATTTTTTTGAGTCCGGCTAATTTTGATGAATTCGCCGCCGACCGTCCGGGGGTGAAAAAAGTCAAACTTGATTGCCCTTGGTATGGCTGGAAAGAACAGTTGTTAATGCCGTTTTATTTGGGGCGGGAAAAATTGGACCTGATTCATTTTCCGCATTTTAACGTGCCGATACTGACACCGGGAAAATTTGTCGTGACCATCCATGATCTTATTTTAACTCATTTCCCGACCGTCCGCGCGACGACGCGGCGGCCGACTTTATATTATTTTAAGAATTTCGCTTATCGTTTGGTCATCTTAATCGCGCTCAAGCGCGCCCGGAAAATCATTACGGTTTCGCAGTTTACCAAAAGAGACATCGTCCGTAAGTTCGGAATCAAGCCGGAAAAAATCGCGGTTACTTACGAAGGCGTGGCCAATCTGGCCAAGGGGCGCGATTCTCTGTTCGTTTCCAGGCTTGATAACCGTGAAATTTTAGCTCAATATCATCTGCGGCAGAATTTCCTTCTTTATGTCGGCAATGCTTATCCGCATAAGAACTTGGCCATACTTTTAAAGGTTTTTAGCCGTTTGCGCGGAGAATATCCGGATTTACGCTTGGTGCTGGTCGGCAAATTGGACTATTTTTATGAACGGGTCAAGGAGGCGGCGCGAACTCTGAACTTATGGCAGAAAGAGAATATCAACAGTCCGGTAATCTTTCCCGGTTATGTCCCGGACGCGCAATTGGAAATATTATATGCCGAAGCGCGCGCTTATATTTTTCCTTCGCTTTATGAAGGTTTCGGACTGCCGCCTTTAGAAGCGATGGCCAATGGTTGTCCGGTGCTTAGTTCCGACCGGGCCTCGCTCCCGGAAATTCTCGGTTCCGCCGCCGTTTATTTTAATCCGGAAGATGAAGGGGATATGATCGTGAAGATCAGGTCAGTGTTGGACGATAAGGAACTGTGCGACCGCTTTATCGCCCTCGGTTTAGCGAGAGCAAAAAAATATAATTGGTGGGAGTGCGCTCGTGAAACCCTGGCTGTTTATCAAGAGGCGCTGCCAAGGAAACATTGCCATGGCGACGTTGAAAGAGCGGCGTTAAAATAATAAATTAGAAATTCAAAAAGTTAGAAATTACCAAGTATTTAAAGATAAAGAGAAGAATCAAAAAAATGGAAACAAACCGGAAAACATCGGCAAATAATTATAATCTTAACCGAGAACGTTTCTCTAATTTTGTCGTGGATTTACGGAACGTGGAAAAAAAAGCGGTTCATGATTTAAAGTCGGAAGCTCGGGCCGCTAAGAAAGGGATCGGGATTGTTAAGAGAGAGGCTGGGATTATTAAAGACCAGGGTCAGAAAATAAGTCGGAGAATAAAAGAGAGCCTGGAAAAAGATTGGAAGAAATTAGAAACGGCGGCCAAAAAAATCACCCCCAATCTCTTATTGCCCGGGAAACCGGTATTATTTAGGAAACCACGGACGGGTTTTTTCGATTTACTGAATATTTCTTGGCGTTCCGGTTTTTTAAAAAATAAAAGGTTGGCTTGGGCGACAGAGCTGAAAGCGCGGGAAGCGGCTTGGCAGAAAGCCTTAGACCTCAAGATGTCGCGTCTAAAAGCTGACGCTCAAGCAGGGGCGGAAAAAAGAAAGACGGATAAGACGGAAAGGCTGAAAGAAACATTAATAACGTCGAAAAAAGCGGTCGCTCCGACTGCTTGGTACCGTTCCGTTTTATATTTTTCCTTGATTTTATTCTTAATAATCTTGCCTTTTAAAATTTTGTCCACCTTAGATATTTTAGATTTCAAGCGCCTGGAAGAAAGAATAGTCAGTCGTTCTGAATTAGCCATAAATAGCCTGATGGCGGCGGCCGATTCGGTATCAAGAATGGACTTGAAAAATGCCGACGCCGATTTTCAAATTGCCGGCGCGAACTTTTTAGAAGCCCAGAACGATTTAAATAAGATTAATGATTCTATTCTAGTTCTCGCCGCCTTTTCAAGCGACCCTAAAATAAAATTAGCCGCGGAAAGCAAGAAATTCTTAGCGGCCGGAGCGGCCGCTTCGTCTTTAGGCCGGAATCTGGTTCTGGCGACCGATAGTCTGTTCAGCGGGGATAAGAATAATTTCCGCGTGTCCTTGGATAATTTTTTGGTTTACGGAAATTCGGCGGTGTCAGATGCCAAGTCTTTAAAAAAAACTATCGCCAAAATAAATCCGGATAATTTACCGGAAGCCTACCAAGCCAAGTTTGAATCTTTAAGCCAACAAGCCGGATTACTCTCCGACAATTTGGACAATTTCGTTTCCGTCGGCACTAAACTCCAGGAAGTCCTGGGATCAAGCCGTGATAAAAGATATTTGTTGGTTTTTCAAAATAACGCGGAAATGCGCGGGAGCGGCGGTTTTTTGGGCAGTTACGCGCTGGTTGATATTCGTGACGGTCAGATCCGTAATTTAGAAGTCCCGGGTGGCGGTTCTTATGATACCGAAGGTGGAATGAAAATAAGTGTTGTCGCGCCCGAGCCGCTTTGGCTCGTCAGTCCGCTCTGGCATTTTTGGGACGCGAATTGGTGGCCGGACTGGCCGACAACGGCGAAAAATTTGATGTGGTTTTATGAAAAAAGCGGCGGTCCGAGCGTAGACGGCGTCATTAGCGTCACGCCGACAGTCGTCGAGCGTTTACTGGAAATTACCGGACCGCTTGATTTGACGGCGGAATACGGTTTGATTATCGATAAAGATAATTTTTGGGAAACAGTCCAGAAGATTACGGAACAAAAGAATCTGGCCAAGACTCACCCCGAGGTTATCGCCGGTTTACCGGCGACCTCCACGGTCATTAAGTCGGATTTACCCTTAGAACAGGGTTTAGATATCAACTCCGAGAATAAGCCGAAAAAAATTATCGGCGACTTGCTGGCGAAGATTTTGGAAATCCTGCCGCAGAAATTGAATAAGGAAAACCTGGTGAAGATAATTACCATCTGGGAGGAAAATATGTCCGAGAAGCAGATTTTATTCTATTTTAACGATCCGACGCTCCAGTCGGAATTCGTCAGCCGTAATTGGGCCGGAGAAGTACGTCCGACCGATAGGGATTATTTAATGGTTGTTAACACGAATATCGCCGGACAGAAATCCGACCGTTTAATGAGTGAAAAGATAGATTTAGTGAGCGAAGCGGGAATGGACGGCGATTTGATTAATACCGTGACGATTACACGGACGCATAACGGTTTGAAAAATGAAGCGCTGACCGGAGTGCGTAATGTTGATTGGCTAAGAGTTTATGTTCCTCTTGGCAGCGAGCTCCTCGGCGCGACCGGTTTTGTCGCGCCGGAAGCCCAGTATCTTCAGGACAAACCGGAAGCGGACTGGGTTAAGACGCCGCTCCTCACCGCGGAAATGGCGGCGGCCACTGACAGCGCGACCGGCGTCAAGATTTATACGGAAAATAATAAGACGGTTTTCGCGAATTGGCTGATGGTCGATCCGGGACAGACCGCCACTGTCGTTATAAAATATCGTTTACCTTTTAATATCTTTACCGCCAAGACTGATGATAGTTGGCTGAAACGCTTGAACGGTTGGCTCAACGCGGACGCGCCGCAATTGTTGCCTTATTCCTTATTGGTCCAGAAACAACCGGGGTCGCGGCCGAGCGAATTCACGAGCCGCTTGCGCCTGCCGGACAATTTGAATGTTTTTTGGCGTTGGCCGGAAGATTCCAGCGGACCAAACGGTTGGGAAATAAGCGCGTCGCTTGATTCTGATAAGTATTATTCTCTCCTTTTGGAGAAGAAAAATTAAATTGTTGTCGGAAAATCAAATCACCCCGAAAAAATAAATAATCCCGAAAAAATAAATAATTTTAGCTTTTAAATCCTAATTTATCCGTTTATGCCTGAAGAAAAAAAAATCAAAAGAATCTTGAAAGTCGGTTTGGACGAGGCCTCCAGCCTGTCTTCATTCGTGGAACGGCCGGTGCCGACGGAAAAAGAAGTCGCCACTTTTGAGCGCGTCGTCGGCCGTGAAGTGCGCGAACAGGAAATAGATTCCAATTTTTCAGAAATTTATCTGGATAAGAAGGGCGGTCAAGTGGATGTTCAGAAAATGAATATCAAGAAGCGGCCGATTTTTATCGTGCGGCTTTTCAAACGCTTATTGATTCTGGCGCTTATCGCCGTCGCCGCTTATTTCGTTTATACTTACTGGTTTTCCAGCAGTAACGATGTCAGCGGCTTGGATTTTAAAATCAGCGCTCCGGAAAATATCTTAGCCGGCGAAGAATTTTTTTATCAGGTGACTTATCAGAACCCGACTAAGTATATTCTGTCGCATGCGCGTCTGGAAATCCAATATCCGGCCAATTTTGTCTT
The DNA here is from genome assembly GCA_026396805.1 of Candidatus Falkowiibacteriota bacterium. Lineage (GTDB taxonomy): Bacteria > Patescibacteriota > Patescibacteriia > Patescibacteriales > UBA12465 > UBA12465. Next base: position 51,580 of record JAPLVZ010000016.1, on the reverse strand, counting down.
GACGGCGGCCTCCGTCGCGCCCAGCAGCGGTAATTACGGCTGGGATCTTCCGGATATTTCCCCGGGGGCCGTTAACTCACTGACGATTACCGGCCGCCTCATCGGTCAGCCGGACTCCGTTAATGTCATTGTCGGTTATTTAAGCTATTTGCCGGGAACATTATCCAGCCAATTCAAGAAAGAAACTTCCGCCTCCACGATCGTGAGCGGTTTAGGCTTTAATGTCGATTTGAGTTATTCCAGCACGGGTTTTATCAATCAAGATAACGAGATAATCCTGGTCTTATCGGATGTCAAAGAGAATTATTTAGGTGATTTTAATATCGCTTTTACCTTGCCGGTGGAAGCGAACGCTTCGGTCGTTACGGCCGGCGCGAGTAAGGCGACAACGACACCGATCAGCGCCGGGACCTCAACCAAGATTATAGTGACGAAAACCGGCGGCGCCAGTTGGCAAGTCAGTAATCTGCTGCAAGTTTCCGGACGCCAAGAAATCCCGCTGGCTTATAAGGTTAAACAGAAATCGGACAACCTGGAAATAAAAGTGCGTTTGGAAAAGAAAATAGAGAGCGGCGAGGCTTATGTTTTTTGGGAAAAATCTTTTAAGCCGGAACTGGTTTCCAGCGATCTGAATTTAACGATGATTCTTAACGGATCCAAGAATGATGGGGCGCTTACTTTCGGCCAGCCTTTGCATTATTCGCTCGCTTATTCCAATCGCGGCGCTGTCGCCTATAAAGACGCGGTGATCATGGCGGTCTTAAACAGTGACTTTTTAAATTGGAGCTCTCTCGTCGACGAGAAAAAAGGCGAAGTCGGAGACCAAACGATAATCTGGACTAAAAATGAAGTGCCGGAACTCGCGGAAATAAAGCCCGGCATAGAAGGGACGATTGATTTTAGCCTTAATTTATCCGCTTTCAAGGATAGCGACCAGGGCAAGGCTTTGAGCGTGGTTTCTTACGGGCAATATAGCCTGAATAATAAAGCGATTAAAAATGACGAGAATAAGAGTAATACCATCACCAGCTTGATTAACAGCGATTTATCGTTAAGCGAGGCCATCCTCTATTTTAATAGCGATAATCTGCCGGTCGGTTCCGGTCCCTTACCGCCCAAAGTCGGGGAAAGGACCAGTGTTAAAGTTTATTGGACGGTGAAGAATAATCTCCATGAATTAACAGACGCGCGCGTGGTTTTGACCTTGCCGAGTTATGTGGCCTGGGATAATAATAATACGACTAATGTCGGCAGTATCTATTATGACAGCGCGACTCATCAGGTAATCTGGGAAATCGGCCGCTTACCGGTTTCAGTCTATCGCGCGGACGCGGAATTCGGAATCAGTCTGACACCGACGGAGAGTGATCGTAATCGGATTTTAGTCTTATCGCCGGGCACGACGGTCAGCGCGACAGATACGACGACTAAAGACACTATCACTTGGAAGACCGAAGCTAAAACTACTAAATTAGAAGATGATGATATCGCCGGTTTAAGCAATTCCGGACGGGTAGAATAATTAAGTAGACCGGTCAAAGAGGATAACCGCTCAGGGCAGTCGCGGAAAATAACACGGAAAATAATTATGTTTAAAATAACTAAGATACTAAAGTCCGGTTCGCGCCGCGGAGTCTTGAAGACCGCTCACGGTTCTTTGTCGACGCCTTTTTTCTTGCCGGACGCGACGCGCGGTTTTATTAAATTAACCGATAACGAAGCGGTCGCGCGCACGCGAACCGGCGCGCTGGTCGTCAATACTTTCCATTTATATCTTCAACCGGGGTTAAAGATAATTGAGCGGGCCGGCGGTCTCCATAAATTTATGGATTGGTCCGGACCGCTTTTGTCGGACTCCGGCGGTTTCCAAATTTTTTCGCTTATCCATAAAAATAGCCGGCTGGGGAAGATTACGGACGATAAAGTTATTTTTCATTCGCCCCTGGACGGTTCTCAACATGAGCTCACTCCGGAAAAATCCATCCAGATCCAATTCACGCTGGGCACGGATATGATGGTCTGTCTGGATGATTGCCCGCCGAATGATTTTTCTCGTCCGGATTTGGAGAAAGCGGTGACGCGGACTATCGTTTGGGCTAAGCGCTGTAAGACGGAATATCTTAAACAGTTGAAGAAACGAAAATTAAGCGACGCCGCGCGGCCGCTCTTATTCGCGGTTATCCAAGGCGGCGCGGAAATAGATTTGCGCTCGCGTTGCGCCGAGGAATTAGTGAAAATCGGTTTTGACGGCTACAGTTTCGGGGCGCGTCCGGTTGATAAGGAAGGAAAATTTTTAGGCGAGGTCCTGCAAGCGACGGCCGATTTTATTCCGGCAAGCGCTCTGCGTTTCGCGCTCGGCGTCGGCACGCCGGAGGATATTTATCGGTGCGCGAACATGGGCTGGGATATGTTTGATTGCGTCATCCCGACGCGCGAAGGTCGGCACGGAAAATTATTTTTTTTAAAGAAATTTCCGAAATACGAGAATGTTAATATCAATAACGCGAAATTCGCCGCCGACTTCAGACCGATAAATAAAAACAGTCGTTTACCGGAGTTAAGACGAAATTCCCGCGCTTATCTCCATCATCTCTTTCGGTTGAACGAGCCGCTCGGCCATAAATTGGCCAGTTTAAATAATCTGGAATTTTATCAAAATTTTATTGAAGATTTATCTAAGATTAAAGATAAAAAGTAGTTTGGCCTTGTTCTAATCTTATTTTTCTCTTATACTACTTTAGTAATTACTAATTTTAAATTAATGATAACTAAAATTATCGCCACAATCGGGCCGAAATCCGAAGCTCCCGAGAAACTGTTAGCTTTAATAGAAGCCGGCGTGGACATCATCCGGGTTAATTTTTCTCATGCCAGTTATGAACAGTATAAGCGCGTTAAGGCGTTACTAGATACTTTTAATAAGACTTCTGAACGCAAGATTAAGATTTTATTAGATCTCCAGGGTCCGCGCATCCGCGTCGGCAAGATGCCCGGAGGCGGTATCATTCTTAAAGACGGCGAAACTTATAATTTTACTTATTCCGCGCTTCCTTATAAGAAGGGTGGAGCGATACCGATCGATAACGCCGACTTGCGCCGCGATATTAAGAAAAACCAACCCCTATATCTCTGTAACGGTGAAATAGAATTGATTGTTAAAGAAGTTAAGGGGAAGATAATTAGGGCCGAAGTTATCTATGGCGGGTTACTAAGCTCCCATAAGGGTATTAATGTGCCGCATACGAACATGAAGAAGGGCGGTTTGACGCCGAAAGATATCAAGGATCTTAAATTCGGCTTGAGAGCGGGGGTTGATTATATCGGTTTGTCTTTTGTCCAGACCGCCAGTGATGTTTTTAGATTGCGCCGCTTAATCGGTAAGCATAAGAACGTTAAGATTATTTCCAAAATTGAACGCGCCATCGCTTTAAAAAATATTGACAGAATAATTGTCGCTTCCGATGTCATTATGATTGCGCGCGGCGATTTAGGCATTGAGACGCCGATAGAAGAATTGCCGATAGTTCAGAAGAATCTTATCCGCCATGCCCACTGGCATCATACGCCGGCGATCATCGCGACTCAAGTCATGACCTCCATGATTCAAAATCAAAGCCCGACGCGCGCCGAAGTTTCCGATATCGCCAATGCGATTTTAGACGGCGGCGATATGGTCATGCTGTCGGACGAAACCGCGATCGGCGACCACGGTCTGGCGGCGGTTAAGATGCTGAAAAAAGTCATCGAAAGGACGGAACGCTATATTAATAGAGACTGTCTTGTTTGTTAAATATGTAATATTTTTAAAACCTTATAAAGAAGTTATATGAAAATAAAAAATATCAAAGCTTTAGAAATCTTAGACTCCCGCGGCCATCCGACCGTGTCCGCGACCGTAATTTTAGATAACGGCGCAAGCGGAACGGCGCTGGTTCCCAGCGGCGCTTCCACCGGCAGTTATGAAGCCGTGGAACTGCGCGACGGCGATAAGAACCGTTATAATGGTTTAGGCGTTTTAACGGCCGTTAAGAATATTACCACCAAAATAAAGCCGGCGCTTATCGGTTTGGATCCGGAGAGTCAAGCGGAGATAGATAGTATCATGATCAAATTGGACGGGACGGCCAATAAAGCTAAACTAGGCGCGAACGCTATTTTGGCGGTTTCACTGGCGGCGGCGCGGGCGGCGGCTAATGGCTTGAATATTCCTTTATATGAGTATTTGGCAAAATTGAATCCGGATTTTAACGGTCAATACGAATTGCCGGTGCCGCTGATGAATGTTTTAAACGGCGGCAAGCATGCGAATTGGGCGACCGATATCCAGGAATATTTAATTTTACCTATCGGCGCTAAAACAATCGCGGGTGCGGTTCGAATCGGAACGGAAGTTTATTCGGCCTTGAAAAAAGTTCTGCAAGATCGCGGTTATAATATCACGGTCGGCGATGAGGGCGGTTTCGCTCCGGCCGTCAAAAATAACGAAGAGCCTTTGGCCCTGCTAGCGGAAGCGGTTCGCGTCGCCGGTTATACTTTGGGCGAAGACATCGTTTTCGGTCTTGACGCGGCGGCGACGGAATTTTATTCTGACGGCGCTTATAATTTAAAGAAAGAAAATAAAGTTCTAAGCGGTTCCGAGCTGATTGATTTTTATAACGACTTACAGACTAAATATCCGATTTATTCTTTTGAAGACGCGTTCGCGGAAGATGACTTCGCGTTTTTTAAGGAATTTACCGCGGCTAATAAGAATCTCGTTCAAGTCGTCGGCGACGATCTCTATGTGACAAACGTGGCCAGGCTGACCAAGGGAATCGCGGCCAAATCAACCAACTCTATTTTAATCAAGCTTAATCAGGTCGGAACCTTGACGGAAACCGTGAGCGCGATTTTGCTCGCCCGCCGGAATAAAATGACGGCGATTATTTCTCATCGCAGCGGCGAAACCGAAGACGCTTTTATCGCCGATCTGGCCGTAGCTCTTGGCGTCGGCCAGATAAAGACCGGAGCGCCGGCGCGCGGCGAGCGCACCGCCAAGTATAATCGCTTACTGGAGATTGAGGCGGAACTGGGTAAACGAGCCGTTTACGCGCGTTTTCCGTTCGCCGGGAAATAATCATATGATGCAGTTTATCTTTTTTGGAGTTGCTTTGGCCGTGCTCTTAGCCGGGCACGCTCTTTTTTGGTTTACGATAGTGAAATTTTTTCATCTTGTTTCTTTACCGGCCCAATTCAGCGCCGCGCTGATCATTTTGGTTTTATTTTTTAGCACCATCCTCTCCTCCTACCTTATTCATAAATGGGATAATTTTTTTACCCGCTGGTATTATATATTGGCCGGTTTCTGGATCGGGCTGTTAGTTAATATCGGTCTGGCCACTTTAATGATTTTAATAATAAAGTTGGCCGGTTATATTTTCGGTTTTCAGATTCCGGATATGGCTTTTAAGATCGGTTTTGTCGCCGTCAGTCTCTTATTTTCTTTTATCGGCGTTTATCGCGCCATCGTGCCGCGAGTCGTGGAATATGAAGTGAAGATTAAGGATCTGCCGGACGCTTGGAATAACAAGGCGATTGTCCAGATTTCCGATGTTCATCTCGGACCGGTTTATCGCCAGCGTTTCTTTGACCGTTTGGTGACAAAAATAAACGATTTGCAACCGGAAGCGGTTTTTATCACCGGCGATCTGTTCGATGGGATGGAGTCGGATTTTTCTTGGCTGAATCATCCGCTTAATCGTCTGGAAGCGCCCAAGGGAGTTTATTATGGTCTGGGTAACCATGACTTATATCTCGGTTTTGATCGCGTCATCAATCTTTTAAGAGGGAATAAAGTAACTATCTTGGATAATCGTTTAGAAATAAGCGACGGCCTCCAACTTATCGGAATCAGTTATTCTTTTGACAATAATTTTAATCTGGAAAAAGCGATTCTAGCCCAAACCGGCTATAGTGAGACTAAACCCAGTATCTTATTATTCCACACGCCGAAAAATATCGCTCTGGCTAAGAGCGCCGGCATCGATTTGCAATTATCCGGCCACACTCATGACGGTCAGCTCTGGCCCTTTAATCTAGTGGCCAAATGGGCGTATCAAGGTTATGGTTACGGCCTATTTACCGAAGGTGATTTTAATCTGGTCGTTAACGGCGGCGTCGGTTCCTGGGGACCGCCGCTACGCACGGCCGCCCGGAGTGAAATCGTCAAGATAACCCTGAAGAAAAAATAAAATATTGAAAATTAAAAAATTGGAAAATTGTCAAAATAATTTTATGAATTTAGAAAAATTAAGTGACATTTTAAAAAATGAGCCGAAGTTTCGCTATGCGCAAATAAATAAAGCGCTCTGGCAGGAATATATTTCTTCTTGGGAAGAAGCATCTAATTTGCCCAAGGTTTTGCGCGAAACTTTGGCGGCCGATTGCCCTTTGGAAATAAAGGCCGAGGTTTTTAAGTCCTCTGGCGGTCTGAAAAGTCTGAAAGCTTTAATTACTTTAGCCGACGGCGAAACGATTGAAACCGTCTTGATCCGCCAAAAAGAAGCGCGCAATACGGTCTGCGTTTCCTCTCAAGCCGGCTGTCCTTTGGGTTGCGCTTTCTGCGCGACCGGCATGAACGGCTTTAGTCGGAATTTGATGGCCGAGGAAATAGTGGAACAGGTTTTGTTTTGGGCGCGTTATCTGAAAACAGAAGGCCGAGGCGAAAAGATTGATAACCTAGTTTTCATGGGCATGGGCGAACCGTTCTTGAATTATGTCGAGTTTATCAAGGCGGTGAAATTTTTGAATAATCCGGAAACTTTCAATATCGGCGCGCGCCGCTTGTCGGTTTCGACCGTCGGCATCACCGAAGGGATAAAGCGTCTGGCCGGCGAGCAGCTCCAGATTAATTTGGCGATTTCACTTCACGCCGCCTTTGATAATTTGCGCCAGTCGCTGATCCCAGTCGCGAAAAAATATCCGCTTCATGAGATTTTTCGGGCGGTTGATAATTATATTACGAAAACCGGCCGTCGCGTCATGTTTGAATACTTGATGATTAAGGGTGTTAACGATACGGATAAGGACGCGCTTGAGCTCGTCAAACTCATGAAAAAACCTTTGTATCTGGTTAATCTTATTCCTTATAACGCCACCGGAAAATTTAAATCGTCCGACCGCGAGCGCATTGATGCTTTTAAGAAAATCTTAGAAGATAACGGCGTGCCCGCGACCGTTCGTTTAAGTTTCGGTTCCAGTATTGATGCCGCCTGCGGGCAATTAAAAGGGAAGAGAAATAAATAAATAAATAATTAACCGACTTTATATGGCCGTCATAAAAAAGAAAATTCTACCGGAATATTTCGTCGCCATCGCTTCCGGCAAGAAAAAGTTTGAATTGCGCCTCAATGATTTTGAAATTAAAGAAGGTGATATTATGCTTCTAGAAGAATGGGACGAGAAGAAAAAAGAATATACGGGACGGAAGTTAGAAAAAAAAGTAACTTACGTCAAACAATTTAAAATTGATGAGCTTTTCTGGCCGAAAGAAGAAATCATGGAGAAGGGGATTCAGATTATAAGTTTGGAATAATGAAATCCGATTTCTCTTACATCATTAAAACCGTTCGCCGGTCACGTCGTCTGCGCTTGGCGGTTCATCACGACGGGCGAGTCGTCATCACTAAACCATATTTTTTAAGTAAGGCCGCGGCTGAAGCTTTTTTGCGTTCCAAGACGGAATGGGTCAAAGCGAAACTGGAACATTTTAAAAATATGCCGGCGCCTTTAGTCAGACCGCATAATCGTCAGGATTATTTGAAACACAAAGAAGAGGCGCGCGCTCTCGTTATTAGCCGTTTAGAATATTTTAATCGTTTTTATAATTTTAAATATCAGCGGATAAGCATCCGCGACCAAAAAACGCGCTGGGGCAGTTGTTCGCGCACCGGAAATCTTAATTTCAGCTATCGCTTGTTGGAACTGACTCCGGCCGCGGCTGATTATATTATCGTTCATGAATTATGCCATTTGCGGGAAATGAATCATTCCGTCCGCTTCTGGGGGCTGGTGTCAAAAACCGTGCCGGATTATGAAAGATTAAGGAGGGAATTAAGAGGGAGAATTGTTTAGGACGGATTAATAAAGATATAAGACCCGTCTGTCAGATATATCGCCGATATTTTTCATTTGACTTTTGTTGCTATTTATGAGAAGATATTGGGAAATTTGTTATTTAATAATAGAATAAATATCCAATAAATTGTTTAACTAAAATTTAAGGAGGAATTAAAATGTTACAAACACCAATGATTATTTTGCCTCTCGACACTTACCCTAACGCCGAGGCTTTACTGGCGGGAGTTTCCAAATTTTTTACTGATCCCGATGTCAATCGACTTGTGTCACACATTAAATTAAACGATGGTGTTCATCAGCCCGATGTGGGCGGTCCGGCCGTTGTTATGCTGACGGCCTCTCTTTTAAAGGAACTGGATTCTGAAGCCAAGATCTTTTTAGATCTTAAGATTTTCGATGTTTCCGCCACCTTAGTCAACGTTTTAAAGAAATACAAAAACGAAGGATTCATCCCTGATATTCTGACCGTCTGCGCCAATTGCAGCGTTGACGGTATACTGAAGTTGAGACGTTTACTTCCGGAAACTAAACTGGCGCTGGTCAGCGTGCCAACTGATATAAGTCAAGAAGAATGTCTAGCCCGTTTCGGAATGACCTCGGAAATTAAGATTTATAATGATTTGCAAAACATCCGTCGGATTTATAAACAAAAAATTGACGCAGATGAGAGCTGGAATTTATCCGAAGAACCATTTGATTTGATTGTTTGTTCGGCGCATGAACTTGATTTTTTGAAAAGAAACCTGTCGAACGATTACGGTTTTATCGTGCCCGGCATCCGCGATGAATGGATGAAAAAACCCGATGAACATCAGAAGCGCACGACTGGCGTCCGGAAGGCTCTGGAAAAAGGCGCGACTTATGTCGTTATGGGCGCTCAAATGAGAGAAGGGAATCCTCTTCTCAACATCACTCCGGAAGAGAGCCGAGCTCGTACGATTGCAGAAATTAACGCAGCCAGTGTGTTATAGCCTGTAGTTAGGATAATTACTTGGAAACTGCGGATTAAAGTATTGAAAAGTCAAAGGCTGCCTTATCGACAGCCGCCTTTTTTATTATCAAAAACCCCTCGTCTTCTTTCTTCACGCCCCAATTTAATAGCTCGAAACCGATTTTTTTGCTATAATGTCTTAGTAATTTATTTATAATCCATTAATAATAATTTTATGTTTACCTTACCGCTATTGCCTTATGAAAAAATGGCTTTGGAGCCGTCAATGTCCGCGCGGACCCTGGAATTCCATTATGGCAAGCATCACCAAACTTATATTGATAATCTTAATAAGCTAGTAATCGGAACGGGTTTGGAGCAGGAAACTTTGGAAAATATCATCATCAAAACGGCGAACAATCCGGATAAGGTGGGCATATTTAATAACGCCGCTCAAGCCTATAATCATGATTTTTTTTGGCGCGGTTTGCGTCCGGCTACCGTTCCGATGGAACCGGCTCCGGAACTCTTGGCGTTAATCAATAAAAATTTCACCTCGCTGGATAATTTTTACAATGAATTTAAAGCGGCCGCGATTGGAGTTTTCGGCAGCGGCTGGGTCTGGCTGGTTAAAGATGGTGAGAATTTAAAAATTATGAAAACCGCCAACGCGGACAATCCTCTGGCGTATAATTTAAAACCGCTTTGGGTTTTGGACGTCTGGGAACATGCCTATTATCTTGATTATCAGAATCGCCGCGCCGATTATATTGAAGCGGTCCTGCGTAATCTCGTTAATTGGAAATTCGTGGCCGCTAACTTATAATCGTTAACCTATAATTGCCGATTCATAACCGTTAGTTATCGTTATTATTAATTATATTCGACCATATTATGTACAAGAATCCTTACGCTAAACTGAAACCGTCCAGCTGCCGGCCTTATACGGAAATATATTTTATCCGTCATTGCCATCCGAATTACCGCCTGGAAAAGAAAGTGGGCGAGTACCATATGCCCTTGTCCAAGACCGGTTTGAAACAGCGTCGTTATTTGACCAAGAAATTGCTGACCTTAAAGATTGATAAAGTTTACGCGAGCGGTCTGGCGCGGGCGCAAGAAACAGCCGCTCTTTATCTGAAAAAAACCGGCAAAAAATTGGATATTGATGAGCGTCTGGATGAGATAAACTGGAAAGACTGGTATCGTCTTAAATATTTTAACATGACGGAAAAAGCGCGAGAAAAAAGATTGAGGCGCCATGAGATTTTGGATCGGGAACTGGATAGGATGCAGACTATCGCTCGCCGCGTTATCGCTGACATCTGTCGCCATAATCGCGGCCGACGACTGGCGATATTTTCGCACGGTAATTTTATCCGCGCCCTCCTGACCGGAATATTGGACGCCGATGTCGTCGGTTTTTTGTCTTTAGAAATTTTTCAGTCTTCAGTCAGTAAGATCGTTGTTGATCGCGACGGTTATGTTAAGATAAGCTTTATTAATGACGCCGACCATTTGCCGTCGCCGCCGACCGAAGATTTATACATCACCCTGGTTGATTAATCAATCCGATTATGAAAATAACCGCTTCGTCAAAATATTTAAGAATAATTTCCGTTTTGGTTTTGACGGGCGCTATTTTTTTAAGCTCCGGCATATTTCCCGCTCCGGCTTCAGCCGCGACTAACTTGAACGGTCGCATTCTCCTGCAAGTTGAGTCTCATGGCGAGGCCTGGTATGTTAATCCGGTTAACAGTTCGCGTTATTATCTGGGCCGTCCCGATGACGCGTTTGGTATCATGCGCGCGCTCGGGCTCGGGGTTTCTAACGCCGATTTGGCGAAATTTAAGATTAGCGCCCCGCTTCGCTTATCCGGCCGCATTCTGCTTCAGGTCCAAGACAAAGGCCAGGCTTATTATCTTTCGCCGACAAATTTAAAACTATATTATTTGGGCCGGCCGGCGGACGCGTTTAATGTTATGCGGGCTCTGGGCCTGGGAATCACGAACGCGGATTTGGCCAAGATAAAAATCGCCTCGGTGAGCGGCAGCGTTCCGGCGGAGAGCGTCAGCTTAGACGCGCCGCTTTCCTTCGCTTTTAAATATAAAAATAGCGGTTACACGGTTAATCAGAATTTTTCGTCCGCGCTTTATAATTCTTATAAGTCGGCCATTAAAGTTTATTCCTATTCCGGCGCGGCTTCGGACGCGACTTTACGCGAAGCTTTCTATGGCCTATTTTTTAACGTCAAATCCGGTGACACTTCACTTAACGACCTGATCTTTAAATTAAAGGCGATCGCCTTAAATAATAATTGGACCGCCGATGAAACTCTGGAATTCACGCTCGCGCTCGCGCAATTTATTCCTTATGATAACGCCAAACTGCTTGCCGAAAATAATCGCAATAACGATCCTTATTATCCTTACGAAACTTTATATCTTGATCGCGGCGTCTGTTCCGACAAAACTTTTTTGGCCGTAGCGCTACTACGTAAATTAGGTTACGGGGCGGCGATTCTGGATTTTCCGACGGCGAATCATAGCGCGGTCGGCATCGCCTGTCCGATCGACCAATCGCTCGCCGGTTCCGGTTATTGCTATGGTGAAACGACGAATTATTTTCCCCTCGGCGTGGTTCCGTCCGATTTAAGTTCCGGGCAAGCGCAAACCGGTTCGGAAGAATTTACCGGTCTCTTCGATGCCGCTCATCTGGGAAACATGGAAATTTATCAAAAGACGAGCGGTCAGATTTACTACGGTGTGGCCGCAACTCGCGCTAAAGTCGCGTCTTTAAAAGCGGCCAAGGATTATTTAAACACTCAAGATCCTCTTCTTAGCGCTCAAGACGCCGCCTTAAAAATTCAGGAAGCGGAGATCAGTTCGCTTAAGTCCCAGATGGGCACCTATTATAATAATGGACAGATTCCCCAGTATAATAGTTTAGTAGGCACATATAATGATTTAATCAATAAATATAACAGCGATTTAAGCGCTTATCAGGCGGCGATTAATGATTACAATCAAAAAGTGAGCGACTTCAATCAGGCGGTGAAAGATTTTTATCAAAAATAAGCTAATTTTAGGTAAATAATCTTAAACACTCTAGCTTGACAAGAGTATTAATTTGAGATATCTTTATAGCAGAGGTTTTATGCCTCAGGCCGCTTAGCGGTCTTTTATTAATTATCATGCTCCTATCGGCCCGGTGGCTCTCCTATTAGTAGCCACTCTCGCCATTATTTTTCTTCCCTTGAAAAAACAAGGGCGAAGGGAGCAGACGTAACGGGCTTTGTCCCCAAAAAAAGAAAAAATATGTCTAATTTACCAACAATTGAAGACATGCTCAAAGCGGGCATGCACTTCGGCCATCGGACCAACCGCTGGCATCCGAAAATGAAGCAATTCATTTTTACCTCCAAAAACGGCGTCTACATCATTGATTTGAAAAAGGCGCAGGAAAAATTACAGGAAGCTTTGGAATTTATGACCAAACTCGTGGCCGAGGGCAAGAGCATCTTGTTTGTCGGTACCAAGAGTCAAGTTTCCGCGCCGCTAAGAAAAATGGCGGAAGAAACCGGCCAGTCTTATGTTGTCGGTAAATGGCTGGGCGGTTATTTGACTAATTTCCCGATCGTCAAGAAATCGGTCAAAAAATATTTAGACCTGATTGAAAAAAGAGAAGGTGGGAAATTGGATAAATATACCAAGAAGGAACGCTTGAATTTCGATCGTGAGATTAAGAAGCTGGAAGTTCGCGTCGGCGGCTTAGCGGCCTTGACCAAGCTCCCGGACGCTTTATTCGTTTGGGACACCAAAGAAGAAGAAACGGCCGTTAAGGAAGCCAGACAAAAAAATATTCCGATTATCGCCATTTGCGATACTAATGTCAATCCGGAAGAAGTCAATTATCCGATTCCGGCCAACGACGACTCCACTAAAACCATTAAATTATTACTAGAAGCGATTAAAAACGCGGTTTTAGAAGGGAAGAAGAGTCTAAAATAAGGCCAAAGAATCAACTCAAAAAGATTTACAATTTTAATTCGTAATTTAATTATCAATATGGAACTCATTAAACAATTACGCGAGATGACCGGCGCCGGCATGGTTGATTGCAAGACGGCGCTCGACGAAGCGGGTAATGATCTTAATAAAGCGGTGGAAATTCTGCGCAAGAAAGGGATTTCCAAAGCGGCGAAACGCAGCAGCCGGGAAGCTAACGAAGGCGTCATTAAGGTGGCGGTTAATGACGCGAAGTCCGAAGCTTATATCGTCGAGCTTAACTGTGAAACAGATTTTGTCTCTCGTAATGAAAAATTTCAGGCTTTAGCCGGCGGCATCTTAAATGTTATCAAGAAAGATGAGCCGGCGACTCTCGAAGCTCTTTTAGCTTTGCCCCTTGATAATATTACGGTCGAAGAAAGCATCGGCGCTTTAAGCGGCACCAGCGGCGAAAAAATGAGCCTTAAGCGTTTAGATATGGTGAGCGGCGCTACCGTCGCTTCTTATTCCCACTTAGGCGGACGCATCGGCGTGCTTGTCGCCTTGGATCAGCCGGGCCAGGAAGCGATCGCGACTGAAGTCGCGATGCAGGTCGCGGCGGCTAATCCGAAGTATATACTGCCGTCTGAAGTCGTGGTCGAAGAGATAGCTAAAGAGAAAGAGATTTATAAAGAATTATTGATTAAGGAAGGCAAGCCGGCCAATATGGTCGATAAGATTGTTGAAGGAAAAATGGGCAAGTATTATTCCGAAGTCTGCCTCGTGGAGCAGGAATATATCAAGGACGACAAAAAAAAGATAAAAGATATTTTGGGCGGAGCCAAGGTTCTGAAGTTTGTCCGCTACGCTCTTTAATCATATTAAATTCATGTTAATAGCGCAAGTACAATTCGCTCCTTGGGACAAGGTTTATAATTTTTCCGCCGGCAATCCGGAACTGGCGGTCGGTGATTATGTTATCGTCAAGACCGAACTGGGGACAGAACTCGGAAAAATAGTAAAGTTATTTTCTGACAACGAAACGGGAAAAGAAGGTCGCGAAATCAAGCCGATTTTAAGAAGGGCGGACTATGACGATATCGCGAAACTGCCTGACGCGGCCAAAAAAGAAGAAGTCCTGGAGTTTTGTCGGGAAATGATCGCTAAACATAATCTGCCCATGAAGCTGGTTGACGTTCATTTCGCTTACGAGAACAACCGTTTCAATTTCGCTTTCATTTCCGACGGGCGCGTTGATTTTCGGGAACTGGTCAAGGATCTGGCCGGACGCTTCAACGCCAATATCCGTCTGACTCAAATCGGGACGCGCGACGAAGCCAAAATCACCGGCGATTGCGGCCCGTGCGGTCGCGGGCTTTGTTGCCGCGGATTTTTGGATGAGTTTTCTTCCATCACTTCGGAAATGGCTGAAGCGCAGCAGGTCGTTCATCGCGGGAGCGAAAGGATTTCCGGCATGTGCGGCCGTTTGATGTGCTGTTTGTCTTATGAGTATGAAGGCTATAAAGAAATGGCCGGCCAACTGCCGCCCATCGGCACGAAAGTGAACGTGGACGGCGCGCGCGGCATCGTTATCGGTCATCATATCTTAAAACAAACCGTTGATGTTCGTTTTGCCGGCGAGAAAGAGAGCGATCGGGATACGGTAATCCAAGTGGATATAAATCGACATAAGAAGAAATAATAAATTAAATCGCCTTATTACTTACTTCAACTCTATGAATTATCGTAAATATCATAAATATAGATACACTCGTTTCTGGCTCCATTGGTTATCAATGCCATTTATTTGGATCCCCTTGCCATTTGTTTTAGCTCTTGATTTGGTCTCCGCTTTATATCAGTTTATTTGCTTTCCGATATATAAAATTAATCGGGTAAAACGTTCCGAATATATTTTAATTTTGGACCGCAATAAATTGGCTTATTTGAACATTTTGGAAAAGATCAGTTGCATGTATTGCGGATATGTCAACGGTGTTTTGCGCTATTTAAAAGAAGTTGCCGGCTTAACCGAGAAATATTGGTGCGGCGTTATGCATGAAGGCCGTCCAGGTTTTAAAACACAAGCCGATCAGGCCAGTCAGAACTTCGCGCGTTTCGGTGATAAACAGGATTTTCAGGAAAAGTATGGCAAATAAACGCCAAGATAAGAATGAGCTGAAAGGCTCATTTTTGACAGACAGCGGGGTTTTGTTATATCTTGGCCGGATGTTAGAATTTTTCGGATTTTTTTGGTAGAATGAGAAGGTAAATATTATTATGAAAGAAGCTCTTAATTACCAAAAAATCGGCGCTAAAGTCGAGTGCCGAGTCTGTGCCCATTTTTGCCGGATTCCCGACGGTCGGACCGGTATTTGCGGCTTGCGCTTAAATAGCGGCGGCCGACTTTATCTGTTGACCTATGGCCGAACAGCCGCCGTTAATATTGATCCGATCGAGAAAAAGCCCCTGTTTCATTTTTTGCCCGGCTCCTTAACCTATTCTTTCGGCACTCGGGGTTGTAATTTTCGCTGCGCTAATTGCCAGAATTACGATCTGTCGCAATTCGTCCGGCGCGGAGACATTAACGATTATGCCGAGGTTAACTGGGGGTTTAATCTGACTCCGGCCGAAATTGTCGCCAACACTTTAAAAGTCAAATGTCCGAGCATCTCCTATACCTATAACGAGCCAACGGTGTTTTTGGAATATGCTCTTAACACCATGAAATTAGCCAAAGCCAAGGGTCTGAAAAATGTTTGGGTTTCCAACGGTTATATGTCCGCCGAAACCCTGGACATTATTTTACCTTATTTGGACGCGATTAACATTGATCTTAAGTCTTTTGACGATAAATTCTATCAAACCAATTGCGGCGCCCGTTTGGAACCGGTCTTAGCCAATTGCCGGCGGCTGGTCAAAGCGGGAGTTTGGCTGGAAATTACCACCTTGATTATTCCCGCCTTAAGCGACGGGGAAGAGATGTTAAGAAAAATCGCCCGCTTTATTAAGAATGAATTGGGTGATTTCGTTCCCTGGCATGTGAGCGCTTTCTCCGGAGAGATTTCCTGGAAATTAAAGCATTTGTCAAAAACGCCCGCGGCCGCGGTTAAACGCGCCTATGATATCGGCCGAGAAGAAGGTCTGAAATACGTTTATACCGGTAACATTCGGGAGACGGGAACGGCCGATACTCTTTGTCCGGCCTGCGGCCGCGTCACGATTAAAAGAGCCGGCTATGATATAGAGCGTTTGGATAAAAACGGCCATTGCCGCGCTTGCGGGCAAAAATTGGCGGGGATTTTTGGGTTATAATATAAACATGAAAAAGTCAAAAAAAATAATAATTTTTGTCGCTTTGTCGCTGGTTATTATTTTAGGAATTTTATTTATTTTAAATTTTAAAAATATGTCTCGGCTCATTTTTAAATCAACGATTCGTCCGATGGCGGTAGCCGGCCAATTTTATCCGGCTGATCGCGCCGCTTTGGAAAGGGTCATCAAAACTAACCTGGAGGCCGCGCCGCCAGTTAAGGCGAGCGGAACGATAAAAATAATCATCGTGCCGCACGCCGGTTACGATTACAGCGCCGGCGTGGCGGCTTTGGCTTATAAAGCTTTGGCCGGACAAAAAATCCAGCGCGTCTATCTTCTTGGCAATTCGCACCATGATTATTTTTCCGGCCTAGCCGTTGACAATCATGATTTTTGGGAAACGCCTTTGGGCCGCGTCGCGGTGGATACGGAAAAAGTTAAGGAGCTGGCGGCCGCTTCGCCGCTTTTAGAAATCAATAACGCCCCTCATCAGTCGGAACATGGGCTGGAAACGCAGGTGCCGTTTTTGCAGACTGTTTTGGGTTCGGATTTTAAAATCGTACCGCTTTTATTTGGTAACACCGACGATAATGATTATGAAGCCGTGGCGAAAATTTTGGCGGCCAATTTAGCCGACGGCGATTTAATCGTGGTCAGCTCCGATATGTCGCATTATCCTCCCTACGAGGCGGCCAATAAAATTGACCGCCAGACCTTAGAATTAATAAAAAATAAAGATTTGACCGGCTTGAGCGAAGAGGCAAAATCCGCTCTTAGCGCTCAAACTAACGAACAAACGATTTTGTGCGGTCTGGAGGCGGTCAAAACGGCGCTGGCCCTGGCCGAACAGCTTAATTTAGAGCTGCAAGTTTTGGGCTATAAAAATAGCGGCGATACGTTTTTGGGCGACAAAAACCAGGTGGTCGGCTATGGCGCCGTTATTTTTACAAGCTCGGATTTAAATTCGGCCGAGCAGAAAATTTTGTTAAATATCGCCCGGACCAGTGTGGAAAATTACGTGAGAAACAAGAAAATTTCCGAATTCGAAATTAAAGACGAGCGCTTAAAAACGTCGCAAGGCGCTTTCGTGACTCTAAAGAAGAATGGGGAACTAAGGGGTTGTATCGGTCAAATTATCGCCATTAATCCTTTATGGCAGGTCGTGCGCGACATGGCCATGGCCGCGGCTGCGGAAGATAATCGTTTTTATCCGGTGGCCGCGGACGAATTAGCCCGATTGGATTATGAAATCAGCGTTTTATCCAGGCCGCGGCTAATCAGCGATTGGCGCCAAATCAGATTAGGCCGGGACGGCGTGATCGTCAGGAAAGGCTTAAAGAGCGGAGTTTTCTTGCCGCAAGTGGCTTCGGAAAGCGGCTGGACCGAAGAAAAATTTTTAAGCGAACTCTGCGCGCAGAAAGCGGGCTTGGCGCCGGATTGTTATAAAAACGATCCCGAGGTGGAATTAAGCGTTTTTCAAGCTCAGATTTTTGAAGGGAAATAAAATAAATGTGGCTTTTATTTCAAAGTTTCATTTCAAAGTTTCTTAAAAATATGCTATAATTTATTGGTAATTTATTAATGTTAATTTTATGACCAAGATGAATATCGCCATTAACGGCTTCGGCCGCATCGGCCGCGCCGCTTTAAAAGTCATCTGGATGCGTTTCCCGAACATGAAGGTCGTGGCCATCAACGACTTGACCGATGCCGCGACCCTGGCGCATCTTCTTAGCCATGATTCCTGCTACGGTTCCACTCGGCAGAAAATAAGCGCGACTAAGGACGCCATCTTTGTGGGCGGCCATAAGATTCCGGTTTTGGCCATCAAGGAACCGAGCGAACTCCCGTGGAAAAAAATGCAGGTTGATATCGTTTTAGAATGCACCGGCCGCTTTACCGATAAAGAAGGATTGAACCGGCATCTCAAGGCCGGCGCGAAAAAAGTCATCCTGTCCGCCCCGGCGAAAAAGGGCGGCGTGAAGACGATAGTGCCGGGAGTAAATATGGAGAAAGTCACCAGGCATGATAATCTTTTATCCTGCGCCTCGTGCACGACGAATTGTTTGGCGCCGTCCACTAAAGTCATCAAGGATAATTTCGGCGTCAAGTACGCGCTCATGACAACCATCCATTCTTATACGGCCGACCAGAATTTGGTCGACGGCCCGCATAAAGATTTAAGGAGAGCGCGGGCGGCGGCGATAAATATCATTCCGACGACGACCGGAGCGGCGATTTCCACGACGGAAACTATTCCGGACTTAAAAGGCAAATTTGACGGCCTGGCCGTTCGTGTTCCGACTCCGATCGGTTCTTTATGCGATACGGTTTATTTATTAAAGAAGAAGACGACGGTTGAGAAGGTCAATCGCGCTTTTATCAAAGCAGCGGGCGGTAAGATGCGCGGCATCTTGCAAGCGTCTGATGAAGAATTGGTATCCAGCGACATTATCGGCAATTCCCATAGCGCCATCATTGACCTGAAGAATACAAAAATTGTCGGCGGCAATCTGCTTAAAGTCATTGCCTGGTACGATAACGAATGGGGCTATTCCAATCGTTTCGTGGAGTTGGCCGATTATTTAAAAAAATTTATTTAAAATTAATATTTGCGGCGGCAATAATATTTCGGAGCGCCTGTAATTTCGTCGAGTAAAAACGATCCGCCGACTGGCGGAGAGTTTTTGCCACAGAAATTACCGAAGCGAAGAAATAATATTGACGGTGCAAAAGTATAAATATATGAAACTTGAAAATAAAGTCGCTGTCGTCACCGGCGCCGGGAGCGGCATCGGCTTAGCCATCGCCAATCTCTTCGTGGCCGAAGGCGCGAAAGTCGTTTATTCGGACGTGAACGTTCCGAACTTTAAATTAGATCCGGCTAAAGCGGTATTCGTGAAATGCGATGTCGCTGACTCGCTTGAAGTGGACGCGCTCGTGAAGGCGGCGGTGGAGAAATTCGGGCGCTTGGATATTATGGTAAGTAACGCCGGTATCGGGTCTCTGGGCGGAATTTTGGACACGACGGACGCGGATTGGGAAAAAACTTTGCGGATTAATTTATTCGGCGTTTTCTACGGCGCGCGCGCGGCCGGAAACGCCATGAAGGCGGCGGGAATAAAAGGCAATATCATTAACATGAGCTCCATCCTCGGTTCTGTCGGCTTTCCTGGCGCCGCCGCTTATAGCGCGACCAAAGGCGGAGTTGTCCAATTAACTCATGCCGCGGCTTTGGATTTGGCGCCCTTGGGAATAAGAGTAAACGCCATCGCTCCCGGATTTATCGCCACGAATATGACCAAAGCTGTTTTGGCTGATGAGAATTTCAATAACATGATCAAAACCAACACGCCCTTAGGTCGTGTCGGCGAACCGGATGATATCGCCCAAGCCGCCTTATATCTGGCGAGCGACGACGCCAAATATGTAACCGGAACCGTTATCTATGTCGATGGCGGTTGGACGGCGAGATAAAAAATTAAAGTCGGATGAACCGGGCGGCGAGATAAAGCTGAAACGATTAGATAATAAGCTAAAGAGATAAAAGAGATAACGCGCTATAAATAAACTGATGCTTAAAATAGATATCCTAAAAAAGATCGCCGACGCCGGTCTGGTCGGCCGCGGCGGCGCTTCGTTTCCGACCGCCCAGAAATGGGCGGCGGTGTCTGACGCTTTAAAAACTAAAAAACTAGGCTATATTATCGTTAACGGCGCCGAAGGTGAACCCGGAGTCAAGAAAGACGGTTATATTATCGCGAACTATCCGGAGGAAGTGTTAGCTGGCGTTTATCTGGCCGATCAATTCTTAGGCTCGGTTAAAATAAAACGGATTTATTTTTTTCTTAAGCCTGAATATTATCAGAAATATGCCGCTGGTTTGAAAAAAGTCTTGACGGCTAAAAAATATCGCGCTCTCGGCGCCAAGCTGGAATTTTTTCTGAAACCGCCGGATTTGACTTATATCGGCGGCGAAGAAACGGCGCTGTTAAACCTAATTGAAGGGAAGAAAATCCAACCGCGCCTGAAGCCGCCTTACCCGACGATGAGCGGCCTTCATAATCATCCGACTCTCATTAATAATACGGAAACTTTTTATAATGTCGGTCGGGTTGCGGGCGGTAAATATGAAGAAGATCGTTTTTATACGGTGAGCGGCGCGGTCAAGCGTCCCGGCGTCTATAAATTGCCGATTAATTTAACTATTGAGGAAGTTTTGCGGCAGACCGGTAATTATCCGCGCTCGCCGTTTTTTGTCCAGACCGGCGGCGAAGCGAGTGGGGAAGTCTTTAATTCGCTTCAGCTCGAGCAGCCGGTCTCCGGTGTCGGTTCTATCATGGTTTATGATTTGGAGAAGACAAATAGGAGAAAATTACTTAAATATTGGCTAAAATTTTATCACGACCAAAGTTGCGGCCAATGCGTTCCTTGCCGTGAAGGCACTTATCGCTTATGGGAAATGATAAATAAACCGGAGCTGGATCATAAATTATTCTGGGAAATAGTTTTCGCCCTAGAAGAAACCAGTTTCTGCGGACTTGGTTCCTCGCTGCCGCTGCCGCTCAAAAGCTATTTTAATAATATAGTAAAAAAATAATTTAAACAGTAAAAATAATTTTAATTTTATGGACAAAGAAAAAAAGATTAAGTTGACGCCGGTTTTCGATATTTTTGAAATCGCGCTCAAAACTTGGTGGCAGAATTTAAAAAAGATAGTCTATGTTTATCTGTGGGGCTTGCTTTACGCTCTTACCCCGATGGCGGTCATCGCCATTTTACTCGGCGTTAATTATTGGTGGGGCGACAGCCTCGGCCTCGGCTTTAGAATCGCGACCGTCACCATCGCCGTTTTAGGATTTTTAGCCGCCTTATATTTTTTAATTCGCGCTTATCTTGGCATCTTCTTGCTCGTCAAGAATGATTACGCGGGCGGCGAAAAAAAGATTTTCGCCGAGACTCGCAAGTTTTTTGGCCTTATGTCGGACTGGTCGTTCTGACGGCTATTTTTGTGCTTCTCTGGACTTTATTATTGATCGTTCCCGGCATTATCTATTCCGTTTTGTACAGCTTCGCTTGCTACGCTTTATTTTTTGAAGATAAGAGGGGCCTGGCCGCCATCCGCCGCAGTGTCCAGCTGGTCACCGGTTATTTCTGGCCGGTGTTCGGGCGCTTCCTTTTTATCGGCGTCATCGTTTGGTTTTTTTCCATAATAATTTCTATTCCTTCAATGTCCCTTGTAAACGCTAACAGTTTATTCGTTTCCTTATGGACCGGTATCGTCCAAGTTATCAGTTTCTTGATCGGTCCGATAGTTTTGATCTACACCTATAATGTTTATACGGAATTGGTAAAAATAAAAAAATAATGACTCTGAAAATAAACAACAGAATTGTCGCGGTTCAGACCGGTCAGACGATTTTGGAAGTCGCGCGCGCGAGCGGAATCAAGCTTCCGTCTTTGTGTTATCATCCGGATTTAGAAGTGAAAGCGAACTGCCGCGTCTGTGTCGTGGAAATAGCCGGCCGCGCTAAGCTTATGACCGCTTGTTCGACCGAGGTTGAAGACGGGATGGAAATATTGACGGACAGTCCGCGGGTAAAAAGAGCGCGGACCATTAATTTGGAATTGATCTTGTCCGAACATACCAAAAAATGCGCCGATTGCCTGGCTTTTCCCGATTGCGAATTATTAAGATTGGAGCGGGTTTACAGGATAAAATCCGACCGTTTGGCGCCGCGGAAATCGGGACGCAAAACTTATCGTTTCGCGGGCGCGGTAGAAATTGACGGCGAACAATGCCTTGATTGCGATAATTGCGTGACCGCTTGCCATAACCAGGGGATAGATTATTTAAAGATGGCCGGTGCCGGAGCCGCGCAAGAAATCGTCCCGGTTAAAGATAAGGAGAAGGCTTGCATTTATTGCGGCCAATGCGCGGCGCATTGCCCGTCCGCCTCCGCTCAGGAACAGAGCGCTTGGCCGGCGGTAGAAAAGGCGCTTCAAGATAAACAGAAAATAGTGATTGCCCAGTTCGCGCCGGCGGTGCGCGTCAGTATTGGCGAAGAATTCGACTTGCCCGCCGGTACTAATTGCGAAGGTCTGATTTATACGGCTTTAAAAAAGTTGGGTTTTAATAATGTCATTGATATTAATTTCGGCGCCGATATCACGACGATGACCGAGGCGGAAGAATTAATGGAACGTTTACGCGCCAAGAAAGCGGTTTGGCCGATGTTCACTTCCTGTTGTCCGGCTTGGGTCGCTTACGCCGAGTTTTATCATCCGGAACTGTTGCCGAACTTAACGACGGCGCGCTCCCCGCACATTCATTCGGCCGGCGCTTTAAAAACTTATTGGGCGCAAAAGAATCGGATTGATCCGCGTAAAATTACCGTCGTCTCCATTGTGCCTTGCACCGCCAAAAAATATGAAGCGGCTCGCGGCGAATTGAGCTTAAACGGCCGGCCGCTCGTTGACTATGTCTTGACGACCAGGGAGCTGGCTTATCTCATCAAGAAACATGATATTGATTTTAAAAAATTAACGCCGTCTGACGGCGATAAACTTTTTAATCGCGGCAGCGGCGCGGCGGCTATTTACGGCGCGAGTGGCGGCGTGATGGAATCGGCTCTTCGGAGCGCGGCGGTTTTCGCTTGCGACGATAAAAAAGACTTCGGCAAAGCCAGCCTGGTTTGCACCGAACGTTTGGAATTTAAAGATGTCCGCGGTTTGGCCGGTTTCAAAGAAGCGACCGTCGATATCGCCGGACGCAAGTTAAAAGTCGGCGTCGTAAATGGCATCGGTAATTTTCATCGTGTTTTGCCAAAACTCAAAAAATACCATTATATAGAAGTGATGGCTTGCCCGGGCGGATGCCTCGGCGGCGGCGGCCAGCCAATTCCGACGACGGATGCGATTCGGAAAAAACGTTTGGAGGGTTTGTATAATATCGATAAGAGCCGAACGGTCAGACGAGCGCACGAAAATAAGGCGATGGTTGAATATTATGATTGGGCGAAAAAACAAGGTTTAAGCGCTAAGGTTTTGCGGACAAAATTTAAAAAGGCCCAGCTATGACTTATTTTGAAGCCAAAGATAATTTTACCGACGAGACGATTTTAACGCGTGCTGATACTCTAGAAAAAATAGACGCCCACTGGCTGGCGCGATTTTTGGGGTTAAGCGCCGTCGCCGTCTTCCTGCCGTTTTTTATTCATTTACCCTGGCTGACCGGGCCGATAGTTAACGCCATTTTAATTCTGGTTTTATTGTTATGCGGCTTAAGAAGCGCGTTTCTAGTCGCCTGCTTGCCGAGCTTGATGGCGCTAAGCGGCGGCTTATTGCCGGCCGTGCTGGCGCCGGCCCTGCCTTTTATCATGGCGAGTAATATTATTTTTGTCGCGACGATAAACTGGTTTTATAAGCGGAGCCGGACGGATTTTAACGGCTACTGGTCAGGCGTTTTAAGCGGCGCGGTTCTAAAATTTGTTTTTTTATTTTTTAGTGTTAATATATTAGCGACCCTTTTTATTCAAACTCCGATTATGCCGCTGGTCGTGAAAATGCTGGGCTGGTCGCAACTGGCCACGGCTGTTGCCGGCGGTTTGATCGCCTGGATTATTTTAAAGTTTTTAAAATTTTTTAAATAAATGAAAATCCCCGCTTACATCAAAAATATCGTTAAAGCTTTGCAGGCCTCGGGCTATGAGGCTTATATTGTGGGCGGCTGCGTCCGCGATCTTTTAATGGATAAAGAGCCGAAAGATTGGGACATTACGACGAACGCTTTGCCGGAGGCGATTTTAAAAGTTTTTAAAGACGCGAAATATGAAAATGTATATGGCACGGTGCTTTTACCGATTAGAACCGAACCAAAAGAAGGCGAGACAAAGGGCAAGTTAGAAAACGTCGTGGAAATCACGACTTATCGCAGCGAGCAAGGTTATTCCGACCGCCGTCATCCCGATACCGTCCGTTTTGAAAAAGAATTGGCTAAAGATTTGGAGCGCCGCGACTTTACTATTAACGCGCTGGTGCTTAATCCCCTCGAACCGGATAAGATAATCGATTTGTTCGGCGGCGAGAAAGACATCGCCAAAAAAATAATCCGCGCCGTCGGCGAACCGAGCGATCGTTTTAAGGAAGACGCCTTGCGAATGATGCGCGCCGTCCGCTTCAGCGTCCAGCTCGGCTTTGAATTGGAACCGAAAACTCAACGCGGAATAATAAAACTGGCCGGCAGTTTAAAATTCGTTTCCGGCGAGAGAATTCGCGACGAACTTATCAAAATACTGGCGTCCGACCGTCCGGCGGACGGGATGATGCTTCTCCAAGATTGCAAACTCTTGCAATATATTCTGCCGGAGTTGGAACAAGGCGTCGACGTCAAACAGGATCGCCATCATACTAATTCCGTCTTTGTTCATAATATTTTATCTTTGAAACATTGCCCGAGCCGGGAATGGCCGGTACGCTTGGCCGCTTTATTCCATGATATCGCCAAGCCGAAAACCCGGAAAATAATCAAAGGTATCGCCACTTTTTATAATCATGAATATCTGGGCGCGAAAATGGTGGAAAAAATAATGAATCGTCTTAAATTTTCCGCCTTCGATAAGACGCGGGTCGTTAATCTGGTCAAAAATCACATGTTTTATTATAATGTCGGTGAGGTGACCGCCGCTTCCGTCCGCCGCCTGATTGTTAAAGTCGGCCGCGATAATTTAAAAGACTTGATCGCTTTGCGCGTCGCCGACCGCCTCGGTTCCGGTACACCCAAGGCTATGCCTTATAAATTACGCCATTTGGAGTATATGCTGGAGAAAGTCCAGAACGATCCGGTTTCGGTCAAGATGCTGAAAATTAACGGCGACGACCTGATGCGTATCCTAAATGTTCCGCCCGGACCAAAGATTGGCGCGATTTTAGACGTATTATTAGGGGAAGTTCTGGAAAATCCGGAATTAAATACGGCCGTTGATTTAAAAAAACAAGCTCAAAAATTAGCCGCTTTGGATTTGGAAGAATTGCGAAGCCGCGCCAAAGAAGTAATCGAGGAAAAGCGCCAGGAAGAGGACAAGGAAATCAAGAAACATTATAAAGTTTAATTAAAATATTTTTCGGGATTTGCCCGAAGTAATTAATTTTTAAAATATTTTTTATGAAGAACGCAATCAACCCCAGCTCGAGAAGCTCCAAAAAAATCTTATTCGCCGTCGCGCTATTTATCGTCGCGGTGAGCGTTTCCGCCTGCGCTAATAGCGCCGATATCCCGGCGGACATGACGGACACGGCGGACACTAACGATGTTAATATTAATAATTCAGCGAACGCGATTGTGACGCCCGATACGAGCGTCATTGACGCGTCCGCACCGGTAAATCCCGTCATTATCCCGAAACAAAGCGGGGAAGTAGCGGCGCCGGTTGTAAATAATACTCCTATGAAAACTTTAGACGGCCAAGAAGATCTGTTCGCGCAATATTCCCAGGCCTTAATCAAAACTAATTACAGCAACATCACCGTCAAGCTTTATGGCGCCGATTCTCCGATAACCGTCAATAATTTTTTAAATCTCGCCAAAAAAGACTTTTATAACGGGACGAAATTCCATCGCGTCATCAAAGATTTTATGATTCAAGGCGGCGATCCTTTAAGCCGGGGCGCGGATTTATCTGTTTGGGGAACCGGAGGGCCGGGCTATAAGTTCAATGATGAAATTAATGCTCATAAACTGGTGGCCGGCAGTTTGGCGATGGCCAATTCCGGCAGTAATACGAACGGCTCGCAATTCTTTATCGTCACCGCCCCCGCCACTTCATGGCTGGACGGCATTCATACTAATTTCGGCGAAGTCGTGGCCGGAATGGATGTAGTCAAAAAAATTGAAGCGGTCGAAACCGTCACTTCCGATCGTCCGGCCAAGGATGTGGTTATCAGTTCTATTGAGCTGTTAAAATAAAGATAAATTATTAATATGCAAGTATATTTGGATAACGCCGCCACGACTCGCCTGGATCCTCGGGTCTTGGCCAAAATGAGGCCGTATCTGACGACTAAATACGCCAATGCTTCTTCCATCCACCGGCCGGGGCAACAGGCTTTTTTAGATTTGACCAGGGCGCGTCAGACCGTGGCTAAACTTATCGGCGGGGAAGCGGAAGGCATTATTTTTACCGCGAGCGCGACCGAAGCCAATAATTTTATCATCAAAGGCGTGGCGCGGGCGAACCGCAGCCCTAAGAAAAATAAAATTATTATTTCCTCGATCGAGCATCCCTGCGTGCGCGAATCGGCTTTGGAATTGGAAAAAGAAGGTTTTAAAATAGAATTCATTCCGGCCAATTCCGACGGTCTGATTACTCCCGCGGCTCTCCAAAAATTAATTGACGACACCACTATCTTAGTTTCCGTCATGGCGGTCAATAATGAAATCGGCACAGTCGCCGATATTGTCGCCCTGGCTAAAATCGCGCATAGCCGCGGCGCTTATTTCCATAGCGACGCGGTTCAGGCCGTTCCGTATCTAAAACTGGACGTTAAGAAAATGGGTTTAGATTTTCTGACTTTATCGGCTCATAAATTCTACGGTCCCAAAGGCGTCGGGCTGGCTTATATAAATCGCCAAATAAAAATCCGTCCGCTCATCGTCGGCGGCGGGCAAGAAGACGGCTATCGTTCCGGCACTTATAATATCCCAGGCATCATCGGTTTGGCGGTCGCTTTGGAACTGGCTTATAGGGAAAGAAGCGCTTATTTAAAAAAAGTGACCGCCCTGCGCGATCATTTTTGGAAAAGTCTTAAAAAAGCCATTCCCGAAGTAAAATTAAACGGCAGTAGAACTAAGCGCGTGCCGGCCAATTTAAATATTATGTTCGGCTATATTGAAGGTGAAGCGATCCTAATAGATTTATCTTTCAAGGGCATCCATGTTTCCACGGGTTCGGCTTGTTCGGCGACTAACTTAAAAGCTTCTTATGTCTTGCGAGCTATTGGTCTGGACAAGAACTTCTTAAACAGTAATATCCGTTTTTCGTTCGGGCGCTTTAACACGCCGGCGGAAATAGATTATACGATTAAGTGTTTGAAAGAAACTGTTAAGCGCCTAAGAAGCTTTTCTCCGGTCGCGTAATTTATGGCTAGCCAAAATAGAAAAGGCCGCCTTATTAATGGGTGGCCTTTTAAATTATAAAGAACCTAAGAAACTTCGACCCCCTTTAAGAAAATGGCCAAGTTTCCCCGATAATCCAGCCGGTAATGAACAGAAATGTACTAAAGGATAGGCCGATGATGACCAGAGTCGAGTCAAAGGACCCGGCGCCTAAGGGAAATACCCATAGGCATAAGAAAGTTGCCGCTTCAAGAACGGCCAGAAAGGAAAAGAGCGGCAGTATTTTTTTAGAGGCCGTACCTTTTTCATTGCTGGCGATATGGCTGGCAACTATTCCGCAAATTAAGGAAATAACGGTGTTTCCTATCAGACCCAAGAGCACGCTAAACAGCAAACTGACGATGAACATTATCGCTAAAATAATGGCGTACTTCTTGATTACTTGTTTTTTTATTCTTACTTTTTCCATGACTTAAAGTTATTTTTTTTAATGGTTACTATCATCCCCAACACCAATCCATAAATTTATCAAAAATCCAGCCGATAAGGAAGCAGATAGTGCTAACGATTAGGCCGATAATGATAAAGGTCGAACCGAAAAGTTCGGCATCGGCGGAGAATACCGTTAAGCATAACCAAGTCGCCGCTTCCAGAACGACCAGGAAAGAAAAGAACTGCAGTCTTTTTTTAAGGACTGTCCCTTTTTTATCGAAGAGGACACATCGGGCGTATACTCCGTAAAATAAGGAGATAACGACATTTCCCACCAGACCCTGGAGTATACCGGCCAGTAAGCAGATGCCAAACATTACCGTTAAGGCAACGACTTGCAGCGAGAATATTTTTTTAATCGTTAAGAAAATAGCTTGCAGGCAGAGCAAGATTTTAATTGTTAAATTTTTTTCTTTTTCCATGATTTATTTTTTTGGTGGTTGCTACTAATATAATTAAGTTGTTAAATAACTGACATTGTCCTATAATTGACATTCACACAATATTAATATAAAATAATATTTATGTCAAGATTAATTTAATTATTTTAAATAAAGATATGGCTCTTAATTATACCAAAAAAACAATCAATCATTTTTTGAAACCGCAAAATATCGGCAAGATCAGTAAGCCGGACGGCTACGCCCAGATCGGCAATATGATTTGCGGCGACCAGCTGGATTTCTTTTTGAAAGTTGAGAAAGGAAAAATAAAAGACGTTAAGTTCCTGTCTTTCGGTTGCGCGTCCAATATCGCAACCGCTTCGATTTTGACGGAAAAAGTTAAAGGATTAACTATTAATCAAGCCAAGAAATATGATTGGAAAAAAGTCGTTAAGGAATTGGGCGGCCTGCCGCGCCAGAAAATTCATTGTTCGGTCATGGCGGTTCAGGGGCTCCAGAAAGCTATCGCCGATTATGAGAAGAAAGGCGATGGCGAAGTGAAGAAACCTATCGCTAAGAAAAAGTCCGTTGCTGTTAAGAAAACAGCATCCAAAAAGTAAAAGTTCTCTTCATAAAAAAACGCCTCCCGTTAAGGAGGCGTTTTTCGTATTTGATCAGTTCATCTAAAAGGTAATTTAGAATCTCTTTTCGAGAGGACGAGCCTCATTGACAACAACCTTGCGGCCGTCTAATTCCTGGTTGTTGAACATGGCGATGGCGGCTTCCGCTTCATCGTCGTTTTCCATTTCCACGAAGCCGAAGCCTTTGGAACGATGGGTCATTCTGTCCATGATAACTACCGCGGAGATAACCTTGCCAGCTTTAGCGAAAGCATCCCCTAAGTCCTGATCGGTCGTCTTAAAATTTAAGCCGCCGACAAATAATTTTTTCATCTTGTTTGCTTATTTACTTAATTTATTAACGTAAGACGACCTTTTATTGAAGAAAAAGCGGATTTTGGTCCGCTTTTCTTTAAAAATTGCTTACCTGTAAATAGTCTAGCCTGTTTTTATGAGGGAGTCAATAGAGGGGAATCAGGGGCGGAATTAAGAAATAGCGACTTTAACACCCTGGCTCATTGACGAGGAAAAGCTGATATTTTTGATAAAACTGCCTTTAGACGAAGCCGGTTTGGCTTTCTTCAGAGTGTCTAGTAATGTCTGGTAGTTTTCTAATAATTTGCCGGTGTCAAAACTGACTTTGCCGATAACGGTATGGACATTAGCAGTATCATCGTTTTTAAAACTGATTTTGCCTTTCTTTAATTCTCCGACGGTTTTAACCGGATTGGTAGTCACCGTGTCATTTTTTGGGGAAGGCATCAGACCTCTGGTTCCCAAGATTTTCGCGATCACGGCTAAATTCTTCATTAAAATCGGTTCGGCGATGGCCACTTGAAAATCGGTTTTTTCGGTTTTTTTGATTTCGTTAATCAGTTCTTCACCGCCGACAAAATCAGCTCCGGCCGCTTTGACGGCCGCCTCGTTTCCCGGAGAGACGAAAGCCGCCACCTTAATAGTTTTACCGGTTCCGTGAGGCAGACTGACGGCGCCGCGAACCTGTTGTTCGCCTTTTTTAGTATCGATACCCAGACGAAAATGGACTTCCATGGCCGCGTCGAATTTAGTCTTACTGATTTTTTTGACGATTTCCAAAGCTTCTTCCGGAGCATAAGCTTTTAAACGGTCGTAAATAGCGGAGTAATCCGCCTTCTTAACGGTTTTAATTTTTTTTACAATTTCTTTCTTAGTTTTTGTTTTAACGGCCGAAGGCGCCGTTTTTTCTTTTTTAGACTTAGCGGTTTGAGGGGTTGTTTCTTCCTTTTCAGTTTTAACGGCTGTCGGCGCCGTCGGCGCCGTTTCTTTTTTTTCCTCTTTAATCTTTTTTTCTTCTTTGATTTTTTTTTCTTTAGCCATAGTTTTATTTCGTGGTCAGACGCTCACGATAGCTAGTCTAATGACTAGAATAATAAGCTCCCACAATTATAATTAATTATTTAATTTCCACTCCCATCTGCCGAGCGGTGCCGGCGATAATCTTTTTAGCCGCCTCCAGATCATTGGCGTTTAAGTCAGGCATTTTTATCTTGGCGATTTCAGCCAATTGCGCTTCCGTAATCTTGCCGACTTTCTCGGTCAGCGGCTTGCCGGAGCCCTTCTTGATGCCGGCCGCTTTCTTGATCAATTCCGAAGCCGGCGGAGTCTTCAAGATGAAAGTATAGCTGCGGTCTTCAAAAACGGTAATTTCTACCGGAATGATATCGCCGACCTGATTTTTCGTCTTCTCATTGAATTCTTTGCAGAATTGGGCGATATTTAGGCCGTGCTGGCCTAAAGCCGGACCGACCGGAGGCGCTGGATTAGCTTGAGCGCCGGGAATCTGTAATTTTATTTTGGTTTTTATTTTTTTGGCCATAATATTAATTTAAGTTTGAATGTTTGAAGATTGAAAAGAATGTAGAAGCCAATTTTTCAATTTTCAATTTTTAAATTTTTAACTTTTCCGTTTTAATCTTTCAACCAATCTTATGTCTTTCAATCAATCTTATATCTTTCAATTATTCTAGGATTTTTTAATCTGCAAGAAATCCAATTCCACCGGCGTTTCGCGTCCGAACATCGAGACCGATACTTTGACTTTGCCTTTAGCTTCGTCAATCGCGGTAATTTTGCCCTCCATATTTTTAAACGGACCTTCGTTGATTTTAACCGGAGTGCCGATAACGACGTCAATCTGGAATTTCGGTTCTTCCACGCCCATTCTTTTCTGAAGCGCTTTGACTTCGGCGTCGCTGATGGGGGTCGGGATGGTGCCGGTGCCGATAAAGCCGGTGACGTTCGGAGTGTTTCTGACAATATACCAGGACTCGTCGGTCACTTCCATTTCCACGAGAATATAGCCCGGGAAGATTTTTTCTTCCGTCACCTTGCGTTTGCCGTTTTTAATCTTGATTTTTTTTTCGGTCGGGATGAGGATGTTGAAAATCTTATCTTCCATATCCAAGGATTCGACTCTCTGTTTCAGATTCTGGGCGACGTTTTCTTCGTAGCCGGAATAAGTATGGATGACATACCAGCGGCGGCCTTGATTTAAAAGTTGCTTGGCCATATCTTTGATATTAACCGCGCTCGCTCGGAAATGAAAATAAATTTTCATTTCCCTCGCTCGCTTGTCAATAAATTTAAAAACAATAATTTACTAAAAAATTAATTTTATCTGGTTAACAGCGCCTGGAAGCCTTGAGTAAAAATATAATCCAAAAATCCTAAAAATATCGCCACCCCCAAGCTGATGCCGATGACCAGTAGAGTATAGTTATAGGTTTCTTTTTTTGTCGGCCAAGTCACTTTTTTCAACTCGGCGACGGACTCTTTAAAATAAGTGGTTATTTTGCTCATAAAATTAATATCTCTATTTAAAAAAAGGCCCGGGAGAGGCTACTTTTAATCTACTAAAATAATACAAAATCCCGCTCTCAATGTCAAGGGGCGGTCAAGACGGTTCGGAGTCGGCCGGCCAAGAGACCGGAAGCGGTCTTTTTATTGCTAAGGTTGACAAATACTTAAATTATTGATAAAGTATATTTAAAGTAAAAATAAAGTTTAGTTGTGTAATAATTACATAACTTAATAAAAAGTATAAGCCTAAACTTCGCTGTATATTAGCGGAGCATGGTAAAAAGTCCACGAAAGTAAAAATGGTCTTCTGACCGGTTTTTAGCTTTCGTGGCACATATCCGAAAGGGTGTGTTAATCGTGTCGGGAGACCTTTTTTGCTCTTCCTCATCGAAAATATTATGAAAAAATTTAAAAAATTTAGTTTATTTTTTTCAATTTGTTTAATTGTTTCTGTTGTTCTAGGTAATTTTAGTTTACCTGTTTTAGCGTACGAAAAAAGTAGTATTGCTTTTAAAAAAGTTAGAACTCAGGTAGCACCTTCTAGTACAGGGGCTATTTCTGATAACAATGTTCTACTTGAACAAAATAAAAATTTAAGCAATGAAGAATTGGAAGCATTAAAAACAAAAAAATTAGAGGAGCAGTCTCCCACTCCTAAAACGCAAGATAATAAATTGGATTTAAAAAAAGGATTACAGAAAAATAGTAAACAGGAAAAATTGAATTATGTCCCTGGTGAAATTTTGGTTAAATATAAAAATAATAAGATAAATTTGAACACTTCTTCCGGGAGAACCACTGCTTTAAATTTTATTAATTCCAAATCGTTGGAGAAAAAAGAAGATTTAAGGATAAACAATGTACAGGTTTTAAAAATTAAAGACACCAAAACGGTAGAGCAGAAAATAGCCGAATTGAAAAATGATCCAAACGTTGAATATGTAGAGCCAAATTATAAACGCTATCCCAGTACTATTAATACTAATGACACTGACAGAGAAAAACTATGGGGACTAGATAATACTGGTCAGACTGTTAATACGGTTACAGGAACTATTAATGCTGATATTGATGCGCCTGAAGCATGGCTTATGAATGAAGGCATAAATACTTCTACTATAGTGGCAATTATTGATAGCGGGGTTGCTTATAATCATCCTGATTTAGTTAGTAATATGTGGGATGGTACAAATTGCAAGAATGAAAATGGTGCTTATTTGGGTGGATGCAATCATGGTTATGATTTTGAAGGTAGCGGTGACAAAATTCCTTTACCGACTACTCAGAATGAATATTTTTCTCACGGCACCCATATCGCAGGAACTATTGCGGCTGTAAAAAATAATAATAAAGGCGTCATTGGATTAGCACCAAATGCAAAAATAATGGCTATTAAATTCGGTTTTGACATCCCTTCAGAAATAAAAGCTATTGATTTCGCTATTCAAAATGGAGCAAAAGTAATTAATGCTAGTTTTGGTGGCCCTGATTTTTCTCAACTAGAATATGACGCAATTAATCGTTTTAAAGCGGCTGGAGGAATCTTTGTTGCTGCGGCTGGCAATGGTGGACCCGACGCAGTCGGTGACAGTAATGAAAGTATTCACCAATATCCTTCAGACTACGATTTAGACAATATTATTTCCGTTGCGGCTACTGACCAGAATGATAATTTAGCCTCATTTTCTAATTATGGTGCAACTTCTGTAGACGTGGGTGCTCCGGGCGTAAATATTTATAGTACGATAGCTGATTCAATTTATTTTTCAGAAAATTTTGAGGGAAGTAGTTATGATATTGTGTCTGGTGGTGTCACAACGGATAACTGGGCTGTCTTAAATGATGGATCGTCTAGGGTTGCTTACTCGGATCCCTTTACTCCTTACGATAATAATGCGTTTACATATATAATGGCAAAAAATTCTATAGATCTTTCAAATAGTAATATTAAAGGAGCAGCTTTAAGCTTCACTATTTGGTGCGATACTCCAGATACTTTTGTTTTTGATGACTATATATTAACTCAACACTATTCGAATTCGACATGGAGCAATTCTGCAAAATATAATGAGGACAGTATTTGGTTAGACGGAGGATCTTATTGGATTGATTCAGGCCATGTAGGATATTATAAAAATTATACAGAGGATATTTCCGACCATCTCGCTAGTGATTTTAATTTTAGTTTTGAATGGATAACCAATGAGTCTATTGATAATAATCTTGGATGCACAATTGATAATATAAAAATTACTAAATATACTGATGGTTCAGACGAAAAATACAATTATTATCGCGGAACTTCAATGGCCGCCCCACACGTTGCAGGTTTGGCGGCATTGATTGAAGGATATAATCCTAGCTTAACATCAGTACAAGTAAAAAATATAATTTTAACTTCAGGCGATAGTTTAGCGTCTTTATCTAGAAAGACAGTTTTCGGAAAAAGAATTAATGCACAAAAGGCTCTTCAAGCAGCTAACCCAGCTAAAGCAATTACCGCATTTACTATCCCTTCTCAAGTAGGCACAACTACAATTGATGAAGTTGCTCATACAATCGCCGTCACTGTTCCTTACGGTACTAATGTGACGGCTCTTATCCCAACCATCGTTATTACCGGAGCATCGGTTAGCCCATTGAGCGAGGTAGCTAATAATTTTACCGCTACAACCACCTATACTGTCACCGCCGCCGACTCTTCAACCCAAGCTTATGTCGTGACAGTAAACGTTGCCGCTAATCCAGATATTTCCGCCGTTGCCGCCGATAAGGCCGCTTTAGTAGATAATTTAATTAAGGGTGAAAATGCTGACCTATCAAATATTACCGTGGCTCTAACAAATCCGTTGCCAGCAACCGGATTAGCCAGCAGTTCAACAATTACTTGGGAATCAAGCAATATAAACATTGTTTCTGGCGACGGACAAACAATTAATAGGCCAACTTTCGCTAGCGGGAACGCCACCAGCACAATGACGGCGACAATCACCAAGGGTGATGTCACTGATACAAAAGTATTTACATTAACTGTAATTAAATTGCCAGCAAGCGCCGTTGCCACAATCACATCCGGAACATACACGGTCAGTGCTAGCGGAACATCTTCGGAAACTATTATTGGCGTTCCTTCTAGCACATCAAAAACCGCCTTTTTAGCCGCTTTAACCAAGGGTCAAGTTGATCAAACCTGGAATAGCGATGGGATATCAGACCCGGTAGTAACTGGAAATACTTTAGTAGTTACCGCTCAGGACGGAGTAACGACAGTAGCTTATACAATAACTACTGCCCTTAGTCCTGCCAAAGCAATTACCGCTTTTACTATTCCTTCTCAAGTAGGCACAACTACAATTAATGAAATCGCTCATACAATTGCCGTAACAGTTCCCTTCGATACCAATATTACCGCTGTTATTCCGACTATTGTGGCGTCTGCTGGAGCTTCGGTTAGCCCATTAAGCGGGGCGATTCAAGACTTCACTGATCCGGTAACCTATACCGTCACAGCCGCTGATAGTTCAACCCAGACCTATACTGTCACAGTTACTGTTGCGCCTAACACCGCTAAAGCCGTTACTTCATTTGATTTTGTAGATCAAAGTGCTACGGGTGTTATTGATGAAACTGCCAAGACAATTTCTGTAACTGTACCTTATGCCACTAATTTAACCTCTCTTATACCGACTATCGCCATTTCTGGGCCATCGGTTAGCCCATTAAGTGGAGTAGCTCAAAACTTTACTAATCCAATTACGTACACAATCACTGCGGCCGATGGTTCAACCCAGGCTTACACGGTGACAGTAGTTGTCGCGCCTAACACCGCTAAAGCAATTACTGCTTTTAGCTTTCCGGAAGGCGAAGGCATTATTGACGAAACTGCCAAGACAATTTCTGTAACTGTACCTTATGCCGCTAATTTAACCTCTCTTATACCGACTATCGCCATTTCTGGGTCATCGGTTAGCCCATTAAGTGGAGTAGCTCAAAACTTTACTAATCCAATTACGTACACAATCACTGCGGCCGATGGTTCAACCCAGGCTTACGTGGTGACGGTAGCCGTCGCAGCGCCAAGTACTACGGCCACAATCACGTCGGCTGTTTATGCAGTGACTTCGAGTGGGACGTCTTCTGAAATTATCACCAATATTCCGTTTGGTACTTCCAAGGCCAACTTTTTAGCTGCCTTAACTAAAAGTGAAGCTCACCAGACATGGAATATCGCCGATGTATCTGACCCAGTTGTAACAGGCGACACATTATTAGTAACAGCTCAGGATGGAATAACTGCGGTAACTTATACAGTTACTGTTGCACTCAATCCAGCAAAAACAATTATCTCATTTAATTTTACAAGTCCAAGTGTTACGGGAGTTATTAATGAATCTGCTAAAACAATCTCGGTAACCGTTCCTTCTGGCACAGCCGTTATCGCTCTTATCCCAACTATCGTCATCACCGGGGCATCGGTCAGCCCGCTAAGTGGAGTGGCTCAAAATTTTACTAATCCAGTTACATATTCAGTCACTGCGGCTGATAACTCAACTCAATCATATGTTGTGACTGTTGCTATTGCCGCTCCGGTGTTCTCTGGCGGCGGTGGTGGCGGTGGTGGCGGTGGTGGTGGCGGTGGAAGTGGTAATATCACCTATTGTTCAACCGTAACGTATTCTCCTTGGCAAACCTGTATGGGGAGTCAACAATCCCGTACAGTTTTAACCAAGACTCCAGACGCTTGTACCCTTACTACCCCCCAACAATTAGAGGCAACTAGAGTCTGCCAGTTAGCTACTTCAACTGATCCTATCCTTAACCAAACCGTTTCGACTGAGCCCATAGTTGCAGAAAAGAAAGTATTAGGCGTAAAGATTACCGATGTAACAGCCGAAGAGAGAGCCTTAACTACTAAAATAGACACAAAGTTAATACAACGTCTTGCCGGTCGGATATTACTGCAGATTGAACGCTTTGGCCAGGCCTGGTATCTCGATTTAATTTCTCTGAAACGTTATTATTTAGCGGACGGAGACAGCGCCTATAGTGCTCTTCGTAAATTCGGTTTAGGTATTAAAAACGCAGATTTAAATAAAATCCCTGTCGGTCAAGAATCACGTTTTAGTATGACTGATACCGATAAGGACGGCCTGCCAGATAAACTGGAAGAAGGGTTAGGCACTAATTCTATATTAGCCGACACAGATGGTGACGGGGTTAATGATGGAGATGAAGTCTTAAAAAATAATACCAACCCGCTAGGAACCGGGAAGCTAGTTTATTCAACTTCACTTATAAATCGCCTGAAGGGTCGTATTGTCATTCAAATTGAGAGCCGGGGCGAAGCCTGGTATATAAATCCGGTAGATGGTAAGAGATATTATCTAGCCAACGGAGAGGCGGCTTATCAAATCATGCGCTACCTGTCATTAGGTATCAGCGACATAAATATTCGTAAAATTACCGTGGGAAGTTGGGAATAAAATAATTAAAAAATATACTAAAACTTATGTTACACATTCTCGAACAGTATCTTATTACTTTTGGTTGGGCGTTAACGGGAGCAATCTCGATGGCGTTTGCTTTAAGTATTTTAGTTAAAGTGTTCTCGTGGATTACGCCGATTGATGAATGGGAAGAAATTAAAAAAGGTAATCTAGGAGTAGCGATTATAATAGCCAGTATAATTATTGGCACATCGTTAGTTATTGGACTGACGGTGATGCCATAGAGATAAAATGTTTAAAAATTTTAAATTAACACTTTTAACTTTTGTTTTATTGCTTATTTTTCCATTAAGCGTTTTTGCTCATTCCGGGAGAACTGATGCCAATGGTTGTCATACTAATAAAAAGACAAGTGATTATCATTGTCATAACAAACCCACGACGATTGAAATCAAAAAGGCTCGCGCAGAATCCAGAGAATCGACAGACATACAAGCCAGAAATGAAGCCCCAATTTCCAGGCCTATTCTGGTTGAGACAAGTCCACAAATTACTATGGAAGGAATATTTTTAGTAAGCCGAGTTATTGACGGAGATACTATTGAAGTAAACATAAATGGTAAAAAAGAAACCTTGAGACTTATTGGTATAGATACTCCCGAAATAGTTGATCCACGTAAGCCGGTTCAATGTTTTGCTAAAGAAGCTAGTAATAAAGCTAAAGAAATATTAAATGGGAAAAAGGTAAAACTAGAGGCTGATAGTTCTCAGGGAGAAAGAGATAAATATAATCGTTTACTAAGATACGTTTTTTTAGAAGACGGCACTTCTTTTAACCGATTAATGATAGCGGAGGGTTATGCGCACGAATATACTTATCAAAGTAATCCTTATAAATATCAAATAGAATTTAAAGAGGCAGAGGAAAATGCCAGAGAGGACGGCAAAGGATTATGGGGCGCTGATACTTGTAACGGTGATACAACAAGATAGGTGGTCGCCTAGAGTGATAAAATTAGTTTAATATTAAACATTTTTAATTAATCGAATTTTTATTGGCACAAAATAACCCGCAGTGTAATATATAAGCATAAAGTCTCCTGCGCCTGCCCCTTCGAGGGTGGTGTGCAGGATTTTTTTATTCGGTCTTTTTATTGCTTTTTACGGGTAAATAATATAGAATAACAGCAAGAACTATTAATTCTTAATTTTTTTATGGTTAGTCCAAATTTAGCTAAACATAGCGAAGATGACCACCCGGTAGAAATCAGTGACGACGCCAAGAAGCTCTTCCAGATTATTTACAGCGAAAAAAATAAAAAGGAAGAGATCGATGAAGATATTCCTAAGATTAAAGTTTCCACGCTTATTTCTCGGGTCGCTTTTTTTTATGAAAAAGTCCGGAACGCGGTTGATTACGAAGAAGAGCACCTCTTGCGTAAAAACGCGATCGCTCGCATCTTGCGCCGCCAAATCGTCATTGAAGGCGTAGTCCTGGAAACCGACGGTCCGCAGATTGCCAATCATCTGCTCGTGGAACTTATTCGCGGCAGTTATTTGTCAAATAATACGATTCCGGAAACGAAAATTTCCGAGATCGCCGGCTTATTGGAAAAATATATCCGGCTGAAAAATAAGATCGCGGCCAAGATTAATATCGAGCTTAATCTGAAAACGGATATCAATAAAGCCAAAGATTTGATCGGGGAAAAAAATAATCTTATCCATTGGCTCTTAAATCTGGCCGCTTGCGAAATAGAAGAGAACCTGACGCCTAATCCGGTCAAGCAGACTATCGTCGACAATCTTTTTTCCGTCCTGCAAAAAAATATCAAATTACCGGCCGACCTGCCTTATGAAGCCGATTTGGAAATCCAGATCTATTTA
The DNA here is from genome assembly GCA_026396805.1 of Candidatus Falkowiibacteriota bacterium. Classification (GTDB taxonomy): domain Bacteria; phylum Patescibacteriota; class Patescibacteriia; order Patescibacteriales; family UBA12465; genus UBA12465. Next base: position 12,450 of record JAPLVZ010000016.1, on the reverse strand, counting down.
AGCATCGACCGCACTTTCTTAAAGTTTGACGCGGACATGCTCGGTTTTGTCCTGTTTAAATATTATAATCCCGAATGGCTCGGCATTTCTTCTCAAGAGGAATTATCCGGGGCGGAGGACGCGAAAATAGAGGCCATCGCCAGCCACGTCCTGTCCTTGCGCGATAAGATTAACGCTCAACTCGCGCACCCGCTCATCAAGCAGTTGGATAAGATCGTTCGGGTTTATGCTTTATATTTTTCAATCCTGTCCGAAACTATTGACAGCGATCCGGCCAAGGTTTACAGCGAACTGCAGAAAGGCGAAAAAAGTTTTGTCGCCTTGATCCGCAAGGTTTGCAATAAAAAATACCTTAAAGCCAAGTCAAGATTATGGCGAGCGGCCTTAAGGGGCATCATTTATATCTTTTTGACGAAATCGATTTTTGTCATCTTAATAGAAGCTCCGGCGATAAAATTTTTCAATGAACCGCTTAACCCGATTTCTCTGGCGATTAATATCGCTTTCCCGGCCGCTCTTTTATTTTTTATCGTTTTTTTGACGCGGACGCCTCAAGATAATAATACCGATAAAATCGTCAGCGGCATCAAGGAAATCGCCTTTGCCGGCAGCGGAAAAAAGCAGCCGATCATGCTGCGCCGCCATTTTCACCGCAATTGGCTCAAAAACGGGATTTTTCACCTTATTTACGCCGCCTCTTTTTGTTTCTCGGTCTTCGTCGTTATCTGGGCTTTAGACAAGATAAATTTCAATTGGGTCAGCATCATTATCTTTTTATTCTTCTTGGCTTTCGTCAGTTTCTTCAGCGTCCTGACGACTAAAGGCGTTAAAGAACTGATAATCGTGGAGCGCCGCGAAAATCTCTTCACCTTCCTCTTGGATTTATTCTATATGCCGATAATTCTGGTCGGACGCTGGTTATCGGGCGAGTTCGCCAAGATCAATGTTTTTATCTTCTTGTTCGATTTTATCATTGAAGCGCCTTTCAAAGTCTTGGTGGAAATAATGGAAGACTGGACTAAATATGTTCGGGAGCGCCGTGATAATATGTAATAATTATGGGAATTTTAAGGATAGTCGCCACGCCGATAGGAAACCTTAAAGATCTGACTCACCGCGCCGAGCGGACGCTGAAAGAGTCTGATTTTGTTTTATGCGAGGACACGCGCATCACCAAAAGATTATTGGATCATTACCGGATAGTTACGCCGACCCTATCTTATCATCAGCATTCCGGCGATTTAAAAACTGATAAAATTATTGCTTTGTTAAAAGAGGGTAAGAACTTGGCGCTCGTAAGTGACGCCGGCACGCCGGGTCTGTCGGATCCGGGCAGTAAGCTCGTCACCGCGGTTCGGGAAGAACTGGGAGACGCCGTTAAAATTGAAAGCGTTCCCGGAGTGTCCGCCTTAACGGCGGCGATTTCTATCGCCGGCGTCGGCTTTGACCGGTTTTTATTTTTAGGATTTTTACCGCACAAGAAAGGCCGGCAGACGATGCTCAAAGCGATTTTTAAAAGCGAATATCCGGCTGTCGTCTATGAATCTAAACACCGGATTATAAAACTGTTGGAAGAACTGATTAAAATGAGCGCGGAATTAAAGATTCCGGCGGAAGTTAAGGTGGCCAGGGAACTTACTAAATTATTTGAAAGTTTTTATAGCGGGTCCCCGGAAAAAGTTTTAGAAGAACTGCGGTCCGACCCGCATAGTTTAAAAGGAGAGTTCGTCGTCCTGATAAATAAAAAACAAAAAGACAGTTAATAAATTTTAAAATAAAAAACGTCAGTCAACAGCCACTATGCCAGACTCCAAACATTTTTACATCACCACCACTTTGCCTTATATCAATTCCGAACCGCATATCGGTTTCGCGGCGGAAATCATCAAGGCGGACGTTATCGCCCGTTATAAGCGCCAGCGCGGGAGCCGGGTTTTTTTTAATACCGGCACGGACGAGCATGGCTTGAAAATTTATCAGAAAGCCCAGGAACTGGGGATGGATATCCAGGCTTACTGCGATGAGTATTCGGCGAAGTTCCGGCCTTTAAAAGAAAAATTGAACCTGACTTATGATAAGTTCATCCGGACGACTGACGAGGGCCATGCCGCCGCCGCTCAAGCCTTCTGGAAAAGATGCGCCGCCGCCGGCGACATTTATAAAAAATCATACAAGATAAAATATTGCGTCGGCTGCGAGCTGGAAAAGACCGATTCCGATTTAGAAAACGGCCGCTGTCCGCTCGACCTTAATCGGGAACTGGAAATTATTGAGGAAGAGAATTATTTTTTCCGTTTTTCCAAATACCGGGAACCGCTCTTGAAATTATATGAGACTAATCCGTCTTTTGTTTTACCGACCAGCCGCCTGAAAGAAATAAAAACTTTCGTGACCGGCGGTTTGCAGGATTTCAGTATTTCGCGCCTGAAAGAGAAGATGCCGCACGGCCTCGCGGTTCCGGGCGACGCGACCCAAGTGATGTATGTCTGGTTCGACGCTTTAGTCAATTATATTTCTACTCTGGGCTGGCCGGATGAAAAAGGGGATTTTAAAAAGTATTGGCCGGGACTGCAAGTTTGCGGCAAGGATAATTTGCGGCCGCAGGCGGCGATGTGGCAGGCGATGCTTTTATCGGCCGGTCTGCCCAATTCTCTCCAAGTTTTAGTTTTCGGATTTCTGACGGTCAACGGGCAAAAAATCAGCAAAAGCCTCGGCAACAGCATCGATCCTTTTGAACTGGTAGGTAAATACGGCGCGGACGCGGTTCGTTATTATCTTTTGGCGGAGATTCCGCCCTTTGAAGACGGCGATTACTCGGAGGAGAAATTTAAGGAGCGCTATAACGCCGACCTGGCCAACGGCCTGGGAAATTTGGCGGCGCGCGTTTCTAACTTACTGGAAAAGAATGAGATCAAGACCGATTTGAAAATTAATCCGCAGGACGCGGATATTAAGGAGACGGTTCGGGATTTTGAAGCGAGCATGTCGAGCTATCGTTTTAATGAAGCTTTACAGATAATTTGGACTAAACTTAAAGATTGCAATGAAATTATCAGCCGTCAAGCGCCCTGGAAAATGACGGACAAGAAAGAGATAGCCGCGGCCTTAAAACCTTTAGCGGCCGTTATCTTAACCAGCGCTTATCTCTTGGAACCGTTTATCCCGGCGGCGGCGATTAAAATTCAAGAACAGTTTCTGGCGCCGCAAGTTAAGAAGGGCGAGATTCTTTTTCCCAGAGTTTAGTTAAAGATTTAAGAGAAAATTTTTTTCAAAATTAATAAAAAACATTATGTCAATTTTTGACATCGTTCTGCTCGTCCTCATCGGCGGGTTCGTAATCAACGGCTTATTTAAGGGTCTGATCAAGCTCTTGGGCCATATTGCCGGGTTGATAGTCGGCGCTTATGTCGCCAGTCATTTTTATCTGAATTTTTACGCGCTGCTCTCAAAATGGAACTGGCTGAAAGATTGGGCGACGGATCACGAGAATTTCGCCAAGGTTTTGGCTTTCATAATTCTCTTCGCGCTGGTGGCGCGCCTGACTGCTTTGTTATTTTTTGTCATTGAAAAGATTTTTAATTTTATCGCCGTTATTCCGGGAAGCAAATATATCAATAATCTTTTGGGAGCGGCCTTGGGGTTGCTGGAAGGGTCCTTATCCGTCGGGTTGATAATTTATGTTATTTCCCGCTATACTCTAATCAGTAATTTCTTCGGTGAACAACTGACCGACTCCATCGTCGCGCCGCTCTTAATAAAAGTTGTTAATATCATTTTGCCGCTTTTGCCGGAAGCCTTGAAAGCGCTAAGAGCGATTATTTGAAATGATTTATTCTTATACTAAAAATCTTAACGCTGAGACGTCACTCATCGCGGCGGCCGCCCGTTCCCTGAAAGAAGGACGGGTTTTAGTTTTGCCGACGGATACGATTTACGGTTTAAGCTGTCGCGCCGACGATAAGACCGCGATTAAGAAAATTTTTCACTTAAAAAAACGCGACCCTAAGTCGGCCTTATTGGTTTTGGTTAACAGTTTGGCGATGCTGAAAAAGTATGTTTTTGTTTCGCGCCGCCAAGAAGAACTGATCAGGCGTTACTGGCGCGCCGCCCGTCCGACAACGGTCATTTTACGCCAACGGGGCAATTTACCCAAGGAATTGACCGGCGCTTCCGACGGTTTAGCCCTGCGTTTGCCTAAAAGTAAATTTTTGATTAAAATATTAAATAGGGTCGGCGTCCCGTTAGTCTCGACCAGTCTTAACACGAGCGGGGAAGAGCCGATTTCCGATTTAAAAAATTTGAGTTTCCATTTTCCCACTGCCGGTCGGGAGATTGATTTGATTATTGATACTGGTCAGCCGCGGTACCTAAAACCCTCGCGCTTGATAGATTTGCGCGGCGCGGGACGGCCGATAATCCTAAGAAAATAAACCGGTCGCGTATATGCGTATATCGCATATATCTAGAGTCGTCCAGTCTTAAAACAAATAAATTAAAATTATGTTTAACAGAATAAAGGACGCGGTCAATAAATACATCTTAAAATATACTTTAAAAAAAATCGGCCTGGTTTTGGTCGTCTTGATTATTTTAGGAGGAATTTTCACCGGCGGCTACTACTTAGGCAGAGGGAAGAATATCCATCCCGGCAATCGGATTATCGCTTATTCGGAAGAGGCCGCTAATGTGGGTGATGCCAAAAACGGCCAAGCGATCGACTTTAATCTTTATTGGGAGGTCTGGGATAACTTAAAGACTGATTATGTCGATAGGAATATGGTCAAGGACCAGGACTTATTTTACGGTTCTTTAAAGGGTTTGGCGGCGGCCGTCGGCGATCCTTATACCGTTTTTATGGACCCTAAAGAATCTAAACAGTTTTCCGATGATTTAGCCGGAACTTTCGAAGGCATCGGCGCCGAGGTCGGAATGCGCAATGATATTACGACGATTATTGCGCCTTTGGACGGCATGCCGGCCCAAAAGGCCGGGGTGCGCGCCGGCGACAAGGTTTACGCCGTTGACGGCGTTTCCACCTTAGGCTTGACCGTTAATGAAGTTGTCACTAAGATTCGCGGTCCCAAAGATACGAAAGTGACCATAACTATCATCAGAGGCAAAGAAAAACCGCGCGATATCACGATTACGCGGTCGGTTATCATCGTCAAAAGCGTGAAGACGGAAATGCGCGCCGACGGTATTTATGTCATCAGAGTCAGTAATTTCAATGACGATACCGAAGATTTATTCAATCTGGCGGTCAATAATATCTTGTTGAAAGAACCGAAGGGGATAATTTTGGATTTACGCAATAACCCGGGCGGCTATTTGGAAACCGCCGTCATGATGGCGAGCGAATGGGTGGAAGCCGGTCCGATAGTCGCGGAACAGTTTAACGGTAATCGCCGTAACGAATATCCGTCTAACGGGCGCGGCCGCTTGAAAAATATTCCGACCATCGTGCTGGTTAACGGCGGCAGCGCTTCCGCTTCCGAAATCTTGGCCGGCGCTTTAAGAGATTATAAGAAGGCGACGATAGTCGGCGAAACGACTTACGGCAAGGGTTCGGTTCAGAGTTTGAGCGATTTATCGGGCGGCGCGGCTTTAAAGATGACAATCGCGAATTGGCTGACTCCGGCCGGCGACTTTATCAATGAAAAAGGCTTAGCTCCGAACATTGAAGTTAAATTGACGCCCGCGGACGCGGATAAAGGTCTGGATCCGCAATTTGATAAAGCCGTTGAATTATTAAAAGCGAAAAAGAAATAAAAAAAGGGCGATTTTTGTCGCCCCGGTTTCGTGAAAATTTTTTGTCCTTTAATTTATTGGCTTTAAGCGGTTTGTTTTTTCCGCTGAGCGTTAAATTTCTGGACAATTAAACGTACAAATTCCTCCCTTTCGGAAGGATCCACCGAAAAATTAATATCTCCGGTGTCAGCGCCCATCGAGGAGTCGTCAGCAATAGTGATTCTTTGACCAATATCCTGATGCTCCCTAATGATGTAGCTGGCAATGTCTGCCATGGGCTTATTAGTGATAATTAGCGTCCTGGACTGATTATAAGCCAGGGAAAAAGTCGCGTTTCCGTTCAGCCCGTGTCGCAAAATACATAATTTTGCTTTTTCCTCTTGCATCTTTAAATTGTTTTTAAAGTTAATTATTTTATATCATAAATCTTTCAAAAGTTCAAACTTGAGAGGCTAAGACTATGACTACCAAATACATTTTTGTTGTCGGCGGAGTAATGTCCGGAGTCGGTAAGGGCGTAACCACGGCCTCAATCGGCCAGATTTTACAGGCGCACGGCTATAAAGTGAGCGCCATTAAGATGGATCCTTATATCAACGTGGACGCCGGGACCATGAACCCAATCGAGCACGGCGAAGTTTTCGTGACCGAAGACGGCGATGAAACCGATCAGGATATCGGCAATTATGAAAGATTTTTGAATACTAATATTTATCGGGAGAATTACATGACGACCGGCCGAGTCTATCAGAGCGTGATTGCCCGGGAGCGCAATTTAGAATATAAAGGCAAATGCGTCCAAGTCGTGCCGCATATTCCGCAAGAAATCCGGGAACGAATCGCGGCCGCGGTCGAGAAAACTAAAGCGGAAATAATGATTATTGAAATCGGCGGGACGGTCGGAGAATATGAAAATTTATTATTTTTGGAGGCGGCTAGAGTCATGAAATTGTTTAATCCTAAAGATGTTCTGTTCGTGATGGTGTCTTATCTGCCGATACCCAGCAAAATCGGAGAAATGAAAACCAAACCGACCCAGCACGCCGTCCGTAATCTTCAGGGCGCCGGCATCCAGCTTGATTTTTTGGTGGCGCGCAGTGAGCGGCCGATTGATATGGTGCGCCGGGAAAAATTGTCCATTAATTGCAATGTGCCGATAGAAGCGGTTATCGCCGCGCCGGACGTCGATTCTATTTATGATATTCCGCTTAATTTTGAAAAAAATGATTTAGGGAAAAGAATTTTGGAAAAATTCGGTCTGCCTTTCCGCCAGCACGATAATACGGCCTGGAAAAAGATGGTGACCGCTTCTAAGATTAAAAAACCGCTGGTGAGTATCGGCATTGTCGGCAAATATTTCGCGAGCGGCGATTTTTCTCTCGGCGATTCTTATATTTCAGTCATTGAAGCGATTAAGCACGCGGCGATCGCCAATCATTGTAAGGCCAAGATAGTTTGGCTCGGCGCTGAAGATATTGAAACCAGGGGCGTGAAAGCGCTCGCCGGTTTGGATGGCATTATCGTTCCGCAAGGCTGGGGCGGACGCGGAGCGGAAGGGAAGATCAAGACTATCAAGTATTGCCGCGAGAAGGGCGTGCCTTATTTCGGCTTATGCTACGGCATGCAGATGGCGGTGATTGAGTTCGCGCGCCACATCGCGAAGTTAAAAGACGCGAATTCGGCCGAAGTCGATCCAAAAACAAAAAATCCGGTTATTAATATCATGCCCGGCCAGGAAAAACTGATTAAAGAAAAAGGTTATGGCGGGACTATTCGTCTCGGCGGCTGGCCTTGCCGGATAGTGTCGGGGACGCATCTGGCCAAAGCTTACGCCCGCTATACCAAGGCGAAAACCGTTTCCGAACGCCATCGCCACCGCTATGAATTCAATAATGATTATCGGAGCCGGTTTGAGCAACTGGGCTTGAAAATCGCCGGCACTTCGCCGGACGGGAAAATCGTGGAGGCGGTGGAAATCGCCAACCATCCTTTCTTCATCGGCGTCCAATTCCATCCGGAATATATCTCCCGCCCCTTGGCGCCCCATCCTTTATTCGTCGAGTTCATCAAGGTTTGCAAGAATATAAGTAAAAAGAAGATTGGATAAAACCCTGATAATTATTAATTATTTTAAAAATATGTCGACTAAAAAATTAGCCATTGCTTTAGGAATTTTAATAATTGTAATTATCGGCGTCGGGCTGGTCGCGATAAATTTAAAACCGGGCGGCGACAAGCCGGCTTTGATAGGCGACCAAGCTGATTTAACAAAAGCAGGCGAGCCGACCGGCGACCAAGCTGATTTAACGCCGGGAGATAATCTTGCCGGCGATAAGTCTGATTTAATAAAAATAAGCAATCTTAGTTCCGGCCAGGTTGTCCAGAGCCCTTTAATTATTGAAGGCGAAGCGCGCGGTTATTGGTTTTTTGAAGCCAGCTTTCCGGTTAAGCTTTACGATGAGAGCGGTCAGCTGATCGGCACCGCCATCGCCCAGGCCGGCGAAGATTGGATGACGAACAATTTTGTGCCTTTTAAAGTGGAATTAAATTTCAATAATTCAACGAGCACCAGCGGGACGCTGGTCTTGGAAAAAGATAATCCTTCCGGTTTGCCGGCCAATGCCGATGAATTACGCTTGCCGGTAAAATTTACCCCTAATTTAGAAAAAATAAAGGTAAAAGTTTTCTTCAATAATAATAAATTAGACCCGGAAATAACCTGCCTTAAGGTCTTTCCGGTGGAGCGGGAAATAGCTAAGACTTTGTCCGTCGCTCGAGCCGCCCTAACCGAACTTTTAACGGGAACAACACCGACTGAAGATAAAGCCGGCTTTACTACTAGCCTTAATCCCAACGTTAAGATTCAAAGTTTAACTATTGAGGATGGGGTGGCAAAAGTTGATTTTGACGAACAATTAGAAGCGGGCGTCGGCGGTTCCTGCCGAGTCGCGGCAATCAGGGCTCAGATCCTCGAGACTCTTAAGCAGTTTTTAAGCGTAAAAAATGTCATCATTTCCATTAACGGGCGCATTGAAGATATTCTCCAGCCCTAAAGATCAAAAATTCGGAGATAAAGAGAAACTCTCTTAAAAGCTTGAACATCCTTCGTTTAAGCTTTTTTAGTGATAATGTGTTATACTAACTATATTGTCTTTAAGAATTTAAATCTTCTAGACAAGAGTTAATAATAAAATATTATGAAAAAACTCAAAAAAATCGCAATCGCCGTTTTGGTGGTTGCGTTTATAATCGGTCTTTCCGGACCGGTTACCGTGCAGGCGGTAACGACGGCGCCAGCTCTGGGGGCGGCTGTCGGCTACTCGGTTTATAGCGACGCGGGAATAACGAATACCGGCGCCGGGACTCACGTCTGGGGAAATGTTGGCGACAATAACGTCGGCCGAGGCGGTCCGAACGCTCTTATTGCGGGGCAGGTAACTGGAGTGATAGACGACGGAACCGGAATCGCGACCGACGCCTTTACGACAGCGTACAATTTTCTGGATTTAGGCAGCCAAACGCCGATCACGCCTCTTAATCTAAACGGAGATAATACAGTTACACCGGGTGTTTATACTGTCGGAGCGACCGCGCTTACCGGCACCTTGACGCTTAACGGCGCCGGCGTTTATATTTTTAGAAGCGATTCCAGTATTTCGGTTTCCGGAGCCGGGACGATGAGTTTAATCGGCGGAGCGACGGCCTGTAATGTTTTTTGGCAAATTCTCACTTCCATGACAATCAGCAATGCCGCCCACATAGAAGGAACTATTATCGCAAAAACCGGTAACATCACCTTCGTAAGTGGTGCAAGTTTAAAAGGCCGAGCCTTGGCGCATACGGAAATTACCATGGACAATAATCAAATTACCGAACCGACCTGCGCTGTCATTCCTCCCGCTGAATCCCGCACTCCCCGCACCGGAACAATCAACGTCGTCAAAACGGTTATTAATGATAACGGCGGGACCAAGACCGTGGCTGATTTTCCGCTGTTTGTCAGCGGGACATTAGTCGTCTCCGGCATAACTAATACTTTTCGCGCGCCGGCCGGCATGTATACCGTGACGGAAACTACTAATTCCAATTATACTCGGACATTCTCCGGGGATTGCGACGCTAACGGCGATTTAAATCTTGTTCCGGGCGATAATAAATTTTGTATCATCACTAACAATGACATCGGCGCCCCGGTAATCACTCCGCCCGTCCCACCGTTAATTGATGTGGTAAAAGTCCCTAATCCTTTAGCTCTTCCGGACGGTCCCGGTTCAGTAGAATATACCTATACGCTTCGTAACATCGGAACAGTTCCGGTGACCAATGTCACGATGGTCGGCGATACTTGCCGCCCGATAGTTTTGGCTTCCGGCGATACTAACGCCGATGCCAAGCTCGATGTGACTGAAACCGGCTTAAGCGCCACTGATATCGCCAGCGCTCATGTTGTCGTCGGCTTGCCGATAGTGCCGCCGCTCATCCACGTGACAAAAATTCCGAGTCCGCTAACTTTGCTCGCCGGCGGGGGAACGGTCACTTACACCGAAAAAATCACTAACCCGGGAACGGTCGCGTTAAGCAATGTCCGTCTTAGCGACGATAAATGCAGTCCGATGAAATATATTTCCGGCGACATAGATAGCGATTCCAAGCTTGATGTGACTGAAACCTGGACCTATACTTGCAAAACGAAACTCACTACCACTACGACGAACACGGCTGTCGCGACCGGTGAAGCCAATGGCCTGACCGCCAGAGATTTCGCGATCGCCACTGTTGTTGTCGCCGCCGTCGTTCCGACCTTGCCGAATACGGGGCTTGGGGCGGGAACAACTTTAGGGAGCATTATCATGCTGGCCGGCGTTCTGGCATTAATTTCCGCCTCGCTGGTTATAGCTCTGAAAAAAAGTAAAGTTTAATGCGACTGAAAATATTATCAAGACGAACTTTGGTAAAAGTCAGCCTGATCGGGATTACCTTATCCTTGGCGTTTCTTTTTTATTTTCTGCCGATAAGTTCAATTCAAAGCAGTCCGGCGCCACTTCTTAAAAATATTGCTGTTCTTCCGCCAACCGCCGTTTTTCCGATACAGGAACAGGCGAATCTCGGACAAGAACAGATAAATTTCGGGTTACCAGTCCGTCTCACTATTCCTAAAATCAAGGTTGAGGCCGCGGTCGAGTCCGTCGGTCTTACGCCTCAAGGAGCGATGGGCGTTCCGAAAAAAATCGCTAACGTCGCTTGGTTCAGTCTCGGGTCGCGCCCCGGGGAAATCGGCAGCGCGGTTATGGCCGGACATTATGGCTATAAAAACGGCTCGGCGTTTGATGATTTGAATAAATTACGCCCGGGCGATAAATTATATAGCCAAGACGATAAAGGAACGATTGTCACTTTCACGGTTCGCGAAATTAAAAAGTATAATCCGAAAGATGACGCTTCGGACGTCTTCGGTTCAAGCGACGGGAAGTCCCATCTTAATCTCGTCACTTGCGCGGGAATTTGGAGCCGAATCTCCAAGAGTTATTCTAAGCGTTTGGTAATATTTACCGATAAAGAATAGCCGGAAATTATCCTCATTATATCCATTAACGTATTTTCGTCGGCGTTTGGTTTTATTTAAGAAATGTGTTATAATACCAAAAAAGAGCTTAGTGATAAAAAATAGTTGGTATTGACAAAAATAGACAGCAATAAGATTAAAAATTAATTTTAACTATTTATGGAAAAAGCTTTAAATGATTTTGTCTCTCACGACCGAAAGAGTTTTAAATGGAGAATAGGCAAAGTGCTGGCTTCATCCTTGTCCGGATTCATCGCCGGGATTATTGTCGGCGCCATTTTCTTCTTGACCGTCTTTGATCTGACTTTAAAATCAAAAAACCTCGGTTTTTAACGGCGGGAAGTCAAAGGTCGACGTTTTCAGAAAAACCGAACTTTATAATATGAGCGCGTAATAAAACAATATGAAAAAATATCTTATTATAACTATTTTAGTTTTACCGATATTATTTTTATCGGCCTGCAGTCTGAATAAGGAGGTTAAAAATAATACCGGCTCAAAAAACCTCATCCCCGACGAAGCGTTAGCGCCGATAGCTGATGAAACGCCAGCCCCAGTCCCGACACCGGCCCCAGTCCCGACCCCAGTTCCGGCAGTCGATAAAACGGCGATGGTTGATTGCGGCAGCGGCGAAGATCCTTTTTGTTTTTTAAACAGAATGAACGAGTGCTTGCCGGTAACCATTCAAATGACGGGCGGCGACAAAACGACCAAAATCGCCATGACGATTCTGGGAATAGAAAATGAAAAATGTCATTTTCAAAGAAAGATAAACGACGTTTTGAATCTTAATTGTTTCTTCCCCAAAGGAACCATGAATCAGGATACCCTTGACCAAACTTTCGGAAACGACAGAGGCCTGCAAAAAGTGGTTGATGACGCCTGTAAGTCGGGCTGGTAATCGGCCGAAAGGGGCGACGAGAACAAAAATATGAAAAAACTTTTAATTTTAGGATTATTTTTTTCTCTGCTGACTTTAACCGCCTGCTCTTTGAAAAGAGCCGAGAGACCGGCGGCTGACGGCTCTAATCAAACCGGCGGCCCGGATCTGCCTCAAGAAGTAAACACGGCGCCGCGCCTGGTCGTAAGAGAAGGCTTGACTTTAGAGGCGCCGGCCAATTGGAAGGAAAGTCCGGCGC